>JAEXGH010000022.1 GCA_023450935.1 Verrucomicrobiota bacterium
TGCGTGCCCTTCGGGTGCGTTTTTCAAACGCATCTATACGCGCCTTCGGCTTGTATTCGCCCCTTCGGGGTCTTTTTTGCTACGCAAAAAATCTCAAACGCGCTTCGCTTGTTTTCTGCCTTTTTTATATTTCCTAAAGCGGCGCGGATTGAATTTCATTCAATTCCGCTTTGATTATTTGTTAAAGTTTGTGATTAGGATAATCAAGCCATTGAACTTTGTTCAATGCGAATGTCCACAGAAAAGGCGTAGCGGTTAGCTACGCCGAATAACCACAGACCGCCGCAGAGCGGCGGAGGTCAAGGGGCTTCGCCCCTTGCTACATGAGGGAGAGGGGATCTGTGTCAATAACGTCCTCAATGTCGGCGTCGAGGGGGAATTCCCTCTTTAGTTCGCCAATCGCGCGTATTACCGCCCTCACCGAGTTCGTGAAGTAGCAGATGTGCCAGCGGTAGAAGTCCTCTATGCGTTCTACGGGCGCGGGCGTTGGGGGCGTCATTGAGCAGATGTCTCCGAAAGCCGTGGTCGCCCGCTTTTCCCATTCGGCGAGAACGAACGCGAGTTTGTCCTGATTGCGCGCGCGGAATATGTGGCGGATTATCCTGATTGAGGGCGGATACCTGTATTCGGTGCGGTTTTCAAGCTCCTCTTCGAGGAACGCCTGCATGTCGTCGCGCTTGGCATACTGAATCGGCGGGGCTTCGGGGTGCTTTGTCTGGATTACCGCTTCGCCGTCGAATTCGCCGCGGCCTGCGCGCCCAGCCACTTGGACTATGAGCTGGTAGGTGCGCTCGGCGGAACGGAAATCGGGCATATTCAGGCTGATGTCGGCGTCGATGATTCCCACGAGCGTAACGCGGGGGAAGTCGAGCCCTTTGGTAATCATCTGCGTGCCAATGAGAATGTCGAGATTGCCCATTCTGAAGTTGCCGAGAACGCGGCGGTAGTCGTCGCGGTGCGCCATTGTATCGCGGTCCATGCGCCCGATTCGCGCGCGCGGGAAAATCGAGGCGAGAACGTCCTCTATTTTCTGCGTGCCGTAGCCCTTCCATTTCGCCCTGTCAGAGCCGCATTTCGGACATTTGAGCGGGGCTGGGGCGGTGTAGCCGCACATGTGGCACTTTACGATGTTTTCCTTCTTGTGCCAAGTAAGCGACACCGCGCAATGCGGGCACGTTGCAACCTCGCCGCAGTCGGGGCATTCGAAGAGCTTCGAGTATCCGCGGCGGTTGAGGAAAAGGATTGTCTGCTCGTTGCGCTCCAGTCGCGCGGCGATTTTATCGACGAGCATTTGCGAAAGAAGCGGCGACTTTTCGTATTTCATATCGACGATGAACGATACCGGAAGCCTGCTTTTGTCTACGCGCGTTTTGATTTCCGAAAGGCCGTATTTGCCGATTTTCGTGTTGTAGAGAGTCTCCAGCGACGGCGTTGCCGAGCCCAGCACGCAGGCGGCGTTGCAGAGTTTTGCGCGCATAACGGCGGCGTCGCGTCCGTTGTAGCGGGGTGTTTTGTCCTGCTTGTAGGCGGTGTCGTGCTCTTCGTCCACAATGATTAGGCGCAGGTTTTTCATCGGGGCGAAAATGCAGCTGCGCGCGCCCACGACAATTCGCGCCTTTCCCGATGCCAGCGCGCGCCAAGCGTCGAGCCGTTGCCCGTCGGTGAGCGCGCTGTGCCAGAGCACGAGCCCGTATTCGGAGAACCTGCTTCTGAGGCGTCCCACAGTCTGCGGCGTAAGCGAAATTTCGGGCACGAGGAACACGCAGCTGCCGCCGCTTTCGAGGACTTTCTGCATTGTCTGCATATACACTTCGGTCTTGCCGGAACCGGTTATTCCGTAGAGCAGGCGCGTTTTGAAGACGCCCGACGAGATGTCGGCAACGATGTCGCCGAACGCCTTTTGCTGTTGCTCGTTGAGCACATGCGGATTGGGCGCGACGCTTTCTGCGGAGGAGATGTCGTCGTCGAACGCAGTGCGCTGGACGACTTTGTTGGAAATCTTTACCACGTTCTTTTTCGCCAGCGATTCCGCGCTTTTCGCCGATACCGAAAGCATTTTCATCAACGCCGACTGCAGCACGCCATCGCGGTTTTCGAGCAGGAATTCGTAGATTTTCGCCTGCATTGGAGCGCGGCGTTTGAGGGCGTCGAGCTCGTCGGCCGAAAGCTCGCGCGCAAGTTCTACTTGCTTTGCCTCCAGCGCGGATTTTCCCGAGCGCACCACCGCGGGAATCATCGTTTCAAGCACCGACTGCGTGGAGGCGCAGTAGTAGCTTTTTATCCATTCTGCAAGCTCCACGAGGTCGGGGGAAAGCACGGGCTCCGGCTGGACAAGCGAATATATTTTGCGCAGCTTGAACGCCTGTTTTGTAGGGTCGAATTTTTCGATTTTTTTGACTATTCCCGCCGCCGTCGTATTGCGCAGCGGGACGTTCACCATCGAGCCTACCTGAACCGAAAGCCTTTCGTCGATTTCGTAGGAAAGGTCTTTGTCCAGCCCCGAGAACAGGGAAATTATTGCTGCTTTTCTATCCCCCATTTTATTTTGCCAGTTTTTGATACGCCGCCTTCGCCGATTTGCGCGGAATGGAAAATTCGGCGCAAAGGAACTTTTCGGTTGCGTCGCGGCGCACCGACAATTCCGCGCCCGCTCCGAGAATTTCAAGCTTGCGCGTTTGCGCGGGCGTTTTAAAAAGCTGTTTTTCCGACGGGGAGGCATTGTCGAACGCGGTTATGCGCAGGAGAATGCGCGCGCTTTCAATGTCGGCTACAATGCGGGCGCGGCGGAATTTTTTAATCTCGACGGCTTCGTCGAATTCGAGCGCGCCGAGGTATTCGGCAATCGGGGCTATGTATGTTTCCGCTTCCACGAGGTGCTTGGGCGTGAAAAAATCGGCGTCGGAAAAATCGGCGAAACTTTCGGAAAAGCGCACGAAGAGCTTTTTTCCTCCGCGTTTTGTTTTGAAATTTGCGCACAGGATTCTATCGACTTTCGAATTTTCCGCTACTTCGAATACCCCGCATACCGGCGCGTTTTTTTGCGCCAGCCCGATTTTTACGACCGCCGCAGCCGAGTCGGAAAGACCGTCGAAATCGGGATACCCCGCGAACGCCGCCGCCATTGAAAGCATCATTTCAAGTCTGGCATCGGCGATGTCGTTGTGGACTACGTCGAAGATTTTTGCAAAGAGCGTTTTGGGCGCGACGGTGCGGATAACTGCCGATTCGTCGGCGCGCGCCAAGCATGCCAAAGGGGCAACCATCAACAAAACTGCCGCGAAAAACCTCATAGCGAGTCCCTTTTCGGGTCGGCGATGTCGCGCAAAACGTCGCCGAGCATATTGAAGGAAAGCACCGCCGCGAAAATGGCTACCCCCGGAGAGAGAAGCCACCAGAAGCCGAGCATAAGAACTTTTGTGTCGTTTTGCGCCTGAGCAAGCATAAGCCCCCACGATGCCGAAGGCTCCTGTATGCCCAATCCGAGGAACGACAACGCCGCCTCTCCCAATATGTATGCGGGAATAGAGAGCGTCGCGCCGACAATTAAGTAGCTTAGAACGTTCGGCAGAAAATGTTTTACTATAATTTTTACGGGCGATTCCCCCATGGCCTTCGCCGCCTGAACGTATTGCCTGTTCGCCAGCGAAAGCGACATTCCCCTGATTACGCGCGCCGTCGATGCCCAGCCGAGCAGCGATAAAATCACCACAATCATTACATACATCTGCGAGCTGTCGAAGTGCTGCGCCAGTGCCGAACGCATTGCAAGAAGCAGGTAGAGACTGGGAACGGCCATCAAAAACTCCACCACGCGCATTGACACGAAGTCGAACGTGCCGCCGAAATATCCGGCAAGTCCGCCGATCAAAAAGCCTATCACCATCGTTATTGCAATGCCAACAAAGCCTATGCTCAGCGAAATGCGCGCGCCGTAAAGCAGGCGCGAGAACACGTCGCGCCCGGTGGAGTCGGAACCGAGCAGGAAAATGCGGGCGTCGGCGGCGGCACTGTCGGGCTGGAAAAGTTTGTAGGGGAAGGGGACTATGCCGAAAATCTTGTAGTCGTATTTGGGATCGGTCGATTTCGCGAAGAAATCGACTTTCACAAGCCCGCCGTCAATCGGCTCGTATTTTGCAATGCTCGGGTCGGCGTTCCGATACGTTTTTGCGAACAGCTTTCCGCCCTTGAAAACGAACCCCGTAGGCGGATGAAACGATTTGTCCAAGCACTGGCGTTCGGGGTCGTAGGGGGCGATAAACGGCGCAAACACGGCGCACGCATACATTACCGCCATGACCGCGAGCGCGGCCAATCCGCGCTTCGACCTCACCGCGGCGGGCAACAGGTTTTTGCAGAAAAAAGCGGCGGCCCACGCGAAGCCTGCCGCAAGCAGGAGTCCGAGAACGCACAACAGCGCGACGCCCGCCCATATCGCGGCGGCCTTCATTGCGGGTGTCAAGTTTTGGCAGACGCTTGTTGCGATTACTGCAAAGGCGCATATCAGCGCGAATATCGCAGAGATTTTCGCAAGCGGAACGGGCTTGTCGTCAAGGCGTATGCGCGGGTCGGTGGCGGCGAGGAGAATGTCGGCAATCAGCTGCCCGAGAACGAGCATTACACAGCCTATCATCACGCCCGCCATAACCACATACTGGTCCTGCTTTACAATGGCCGCGTAGATTAGCTGCCCCAACCCGGGGTAGTTCATCACGTTTTCGACCAGAAGCGCGCCCGAGAGCAGCCCCGCAAAAGCGAAGCCGAACGATGTTATAATGGGATT
Source organism: Verrucomicrobiota bacterium (assembly GCA_023450935.1). Classification (GTDB taxonomy): domain Bacteria; phylum Verrucomicrobiota; class Verrucomicrobiia; order Opitutales; family Intestinicryptomonadaceae; genus Merdousia. The sequence continues at coordinate 4,781 of JAEXGH010000022.1, forward strand.
GAGCGCGTTGCGCAAAACATGTCCGAACATTATCGTGTTTTCGTCAAGTCCCTTCGCGCGGGCGGTCGTTACAAATTCGGCGTGCGAATAGTCCAGAAAATTTCCGCGCATAACGCGCAGTATGGAGGCTATCGAGCCTATCGAGAGCACGAGCGCGGGCAAAATCAAATGTTCGATGTAGTCGGCGGCGCGCCCCAACGGCGACATAAATTCGTGCAGAATCGACCTCTGTCCGCCCGTCGGCAGAATGCCGCTTACCGCCGCAAACAGCACCGCCAGCAGCGCGAGGAAGAAATACGGAATGCTCAGGGCTGCGTAGGAGAGCATCGAGCAGATTTTGTCGAAAACGGAATCCTTTTTCACAGCCGCCAAAACGCCGAGCGGTATTGCCACCGCGTATGAAAGGAACATGCTTGCAAGCGCGAGTGCGAGCGTGGGAAATATGCGCTGCGCTATGAGTTCGCCCACGGGAATTTTGTAGCTCCAAGAATAGCCGAAGTCGGGCGCGCCGAAGTATATTGCCGAATGTTTGTGGGCTTCGGCTTCAGGCAAAAGCATGTTTGTTTTCAGCGGCGATACCCCGTTGAGCCAGCGCGCGTATTGCACGAACCACGGCTTGTCAAGTCCGAGGCGCATTTCCTCCTGCCTGACGATTTCGGGCGAGATGTCTTTTGAGTTGCGCGCCTCGCTTAGAAAGTCCCCGGGGGCGAGATACATCAGCAGGAAAACAAGCACGCTTATTGCGAACATAAGCGGGATTGTTGCAAGCAGGCGGCGAAGAAGAAAGCGCGTCATTTCCCGCCCTCCGTGTAGAGTTCGTCCAAATTCCAGATAACCGAGCCTATCGGCGGCACGCGCACGTTCTCCCACTTCTCGAGAATACCCGAGTAGCTCATGGGGGTTGTCAGCAATAGCAGCGGCAACTCGCGCGCGAAGATGTTTTGCATGTCGAAAATCAGCTTTCTTCGCCTTTCGGGGTCAAGCTCCGTTTCCTGAGCGTCCATAATGGCGTCAATCTCCCTTTCCCAGCTTGTCGCGGGAGATTTTTGCCTCGGATACCAAACGTGAAGGAAGCCGTCGGAACGGTAAATCGCTTTGCCACCCGTGGGGTCGCCCCCGCCTGTAAAGCCTATCATTGCGGCTTCGTAATCAAACGTGTTGTCAATTTTCGAAACTATCGCCGCGAAATCCAGAAATTTCAGCTTCACCGAAATGCCGATTTCCCTCATGTTTTCCGCAAACGTAGTGGCGGTTGTTGTGGAGTTTTGCGAGCCGTCTGCCACTATGAAATCGAATTCAACGGGGTTGCCGTCGGCGTCGAAAAGCGCGCCGTTTTCGCCGTATTTAAAGCCCGACTTCAGCAGCAGCGCGCGCGCGGATTCGGGCGAATATACGTATTTGGGCGTGTCGGGGTTGTGCCACTTTTTGTTGGCGGGGCTTATTATGGAATCGAGCTTTACCGCGCGCGAAAACCACACGCTTTTTATCAGTCCGTCGCGGTCTATTGCCTGCATTACGGCGCGGCGAAAATCGGCGTTTTTAAACCACTTCAGCTTGTATGGCTTGACAAACGGCACGCCGTTTTTGCCCTTTCCGGGATTTTGATTGAACCAGATGAAAGAAATGGAGGTGTCGGCGCCGCGTTCGTAGATTTTGAATTTGTAGGTGTGCGCGTAGTTTTTTACCCAGGCGTAGTCGTTGGCGGAAACGGCGGCGGCGTCGCATTGGCCCGTGGCGAAAAGTATTGTAGACGTATTGGCGTCGGCTACGAATTTGTATACGAGGAAGTCGATATACGGCAGGCGTTGGCGGCGGCTGTCGGCGCGCCAGTAATGCGGGTTCGGGCGCAGCACGAGCGATTCCCCCGGTTTGTATGAGTATATCGTCCACGCGCCCGTTGAGACAATTTCGGAGGGGTTGTTTATAGCCGTTTTCGTTGACCACGCCTGCTGGAACGTCCCGTCTTCGACCGCTTTTTGCAGCTTGTGTTTGGGCAGAATTTCTATGAAACCGATGTCGGTAAGAAACGGGGCGTAGACTTTCTTTGTGGAAAACTGCACCGTGTATTTGTCGATTTTTTTGCATTTTACGGGCTCCCCGCCGATTGTAAACTGTCCCGCGTAGCGCGACGGATACCGGAGCAGCGGCGCGCCCGTTAGCGGGTCTTTGCGGACATTGCCCGCGGCGTCGGTTAGGGGGAGGAAGATTGTATCGAACGTGAAAACGACATCGTCGGCGGTGAAATTTACGCCGTCGGAAAATTTCACGCCCTCGCGCAGGTGGAATGTATACGTTTTGCCGTCGGGCGAGACCTCCCAGCTTTTGGCGAGCGCGGGCACGCTCTCCTGTTTGAACGGGTCGTAGCTTACGAGAGCCGACATCATCATTGAGATTGCGTCCGCCGAATACGCGTCGCTGGAAACAAGCGAATTGAAAGTCTTCGGCTCCTGCGACATTGCAAGCACGAACACTCCGCCGTATTTGCCGACTTTGCAGCTCGATATTTCCGCATCGGCGGGCAGGGGAAATTCGCCCCTCTTTACCTGCGGGGGCTGCGAACACGCCGCCAGAGCCGCCGCGCCCACAGACAGAGCCGCCGCACACATTCGGCGGAGGCGTCCGCTCAACGCCGACAATTTTACAGAATCAGGCATTTGTTTCTTTTTCTGAAACATTATCGGATTTATTCCCCGCGGCGTTTAGGTTCCAGTCGGGAGCCATAAACGAAGTGTCGGGGGCGTTAAGCTCCCAACGCGGCGAGAGGTCCATAACGTATTTGTCGCGCTTGCCGTAGTTGATGTAGCCTTCGGGCTGTTCGGAATCGAGCTGCTCCATATAGGCGTCAAGCCCGTAGTCGTCGTCCAAATCGTATTCGTAGCCGAGGTTGTCGAGTTCGTCGTAGGCTCTATCTTCGGCCGGATTGTTGCCCGACTCCTCTCTTTCGGAATTTTCGAGGCGTTTGCGCTCCTGCTGCTCTTCCCGCTCTTCGGCGAGCCTTCTTTGGGCTTCCTCGCGGACGAATTCCTTTTGCTCGCGTTCTTCTTCGGCCTGTGCGGCGGCTTCTTCGGCGGCTTCTTTGGCTATCTTTTTGCGGCGCATGATTATGCCTATGCGCAACGAAATTTCATACATCAGATAAAGCGGCGTAGCCAGCGCGATTTGCGTGATACAGTCGGGCGGCGTGACTATAGCCGTGAATACCACTATTATTAAAATTACAATGCGCCTGTTTTTCTTTAGCCAGTCAACGCTCACTATGCCGAGGTATACCAGGATAAACTCCAGCAGCGGCAGTTCGAACGTAAAGCCTACGGCAATAGTTACGTAAATTACCATCGAGTAGTAGCTCATTGCGTCGGGGAACATTTCAAGCTGCATTCCCTGCGACATATACGCCATAAACGCAATGCCCATCGGCAGCATAAACGTGAACGCGAAAAACGACCCCGCGAAAAACAGAATCAGCCCCACTATCACCCCCGGCGCGAGCATTTTGAGTTCGTTCGGCTTAAGCCCCGGCACTATAAACCGCGCCGCGAAAAACAGCACGAACGGCAACGAAAGCCCCAGCGAACCGAGAAACCCCACCGACAGCCACACGAAAATCGGCGTTGTTATCGACATCGACCTCAGCTTGATGTCGGCAATCCAGCCGTTTTGATTGGGCGCGTTTTTGACAAGCACAACGCTATCGTCTTTTGGGATTACATAATACGGACCCGATTTCTTCGCCTCCGCGTCGGGCTTGTCTTCAACCAGATACACGGGGCCGATTTTCTGTTCCGCCGCGGGCGTTTGCACCTGCTCCTGCCCGCAGTATGTAGCCAAAATGTCCTTCGCCTTGTTTAGGGGGAAGAGCATGAGCTTGTTGAAGTAGTAGAACCCGCAGACGACAATCAAAAACGCCAGCATAAAAACCGACAACGACTTCAATATGACGCCGCGCATTTCCTCCAAGTGGTCGAGGAAAGACATTTCGCCGTTATTGCTTTGGACGCCGCTGTCGGTTTGTTTGGGCATACTACGCTACTCTGAGTTTGCGTTTTTTGGAGAGTTCGGCGCAGAGCGCGTCGAAAACCTTGTTGACTTCCTCTGTCTGCAAAGTCCTGTCTGCGGCGCGGAACCACAGCGAGAACGCGAGGCTCTTGCAACCTTCGTCCACGCCCTTGCCAGCGTAGGAGTCGAACATTTCGAGGTTTTCAAGCTCGAAACCACAGCCCTTTGTTTTCTGTTTCGCGATTTTCGTTATTTCGTTGGCGATGTCGAAGGCCTTTTCGTCGGCTTTTACAATTATCGCCAAATCGCGCGTTGCGGGCGGGAACGTGCTGAAGTTCTTGAATTTTTCCGCGCCTTTTTTGCGCGCGGCCACTTCGGGCTTAAACGTGATTTCTCCCGCGTAGAGGATTTTATCGATACCCTCCTCGCGCAAAACGCCCACATTGATTGCGCCGAATTTTACACAGAAACCCTCTCGCTTTTCCGAACCGCACGCAGCGGAAAAACCATTCTGCCAAAGCGGTTCTTCGAGCGGGGAGAAGTTCAGGCGCGATGCTTCGACGCCGAGTATTGCAAGCAGGTCGAACGCCAATTTTTTTGCGTAGAAAAAGTCGGGTTGTTCGCGCTTTTTCCACGCGCGCTTTTGGGAATCGTCGGCGACGACGAATGCGACGGAGGCAAGCTCCAGAATTTCGCCGCTATTGTCTGCCTTGAAGATTTTGCCCGTTTCGAAGAAGCCTTTGAACTCGTTGACCGACGAAACGTTAAGGCGGACGTTGTCCAACAGCCCGTCGAGCAGCGACGCGCGGAGGCTGTCCTGATCGCTCGTGAGGGGATTCGCCATTTTAAGCAGCTGCGCGTTGGCGTGGCGTTTTACCTGCTTGCGGCTGTCCTTGAGCGTGTAGTTTTGGCTTTCGTTCAGCCCGTTCGCCGCGAGGAAGTCGGTCGCGCGCGCGCAGAACTTGTAGAGCGAGTCGTCGTCTCTGAACGACGCCGCGCACACCATGGGCGTATCGGGGATATTGTCCGAGCCCCAGATTCTGACGAACTCCTCCACGAGGTCAATCGGGCGGTCGACTTCGCTTCTGAAAGACGGCACGAGCACGTCCATATCGCCTTTGCCCCTGTCGGACACCGTAAAGCCGAGGCGTTCGAATGCGTCCTTGGCGTCGTCGAAGGTTATGCCGAATCCGATTCGGTTTACGATGTAGTCGAGCGAAATTTCAACGTGTCTGTCGTCGCGCGGCTTTGCGCCAGCAAGGCACGCAACGGGTTCGATTTCCCCGCCCGCGAGCTCCGCAATCAAGTCTGCCGCCCTGCGCGCCGCCTCGAGCGTGCCGTTGGGGTCTACGTCTCTTGCGAAGCGGTAGGAGGAATCAGTATGTATTGCGTATTTGCGCGATGTAGCGCGGACGTTTCCGGGATTGAAGTAGGCGGCCTCAATGACTACGTTCTTTGTGGAGTCGGTCACTTCCGAGTCTAGCCCGCCCATAATGCCCGCTATTGCCGTTGCGCCTTCGGCGTCGCAAATGAGGGTCGCCTCGGGGGTGAGCGTGTAGGTTTTGCCGTCGAGCGTCTGCATTTTTTCGCCGTCCTGGGCTTGGCGGACGACGATTTTTTTGCCGCGTATTTTGTCGGCGTCGAAACTGTGCAGGGGCTGCCCGTATTCCATGAGAACGTAGTTTGTTACGTCAACTACGTTGTTTATCGAGCGCAGCCCGACCGATTCCAAATCGCGCACAAGCCATTCGGGGCTTTTGCCGATTTTGACGTTCTTTATGGAGACCGCGTTATACATCGGGCAGTTTGCCGTCCGCAATTCGACGGAATCAAGCAGTCCGCCTTCGGGCTTTTCGGCGTATTTTGGCGCGTATTTAAGTTCCGGCTTTTTGAGCTTTTTGCCGAAGCGGGCAGCGAGTTCGCGCGCAATGCCGATATGGCTGAGGCAGTCGCCGCGGTTGGCGGTAAGCTCTATTTCAAACACCGTGTCGGAGTCGGTAAACACGTCGTTAATAGGCATTCCGACTTTAGCGTCGGGATTGTTGGTCAAAATCATGAGGCCGCTGTGGTCTTGCCCGAGTCCGAGTTCGCGCGCCGAGCACATCATGCCGTTGCTTTGCACGCCCCTTAATTGCGACACTTTTATTTCGAAAATTCCGCCTTCAGGCGTGGGCAGCTTTGCGCCCTCCAAAGCGACGGGAACGCGGTCGCCGACAACGTAGTTTTTCGCGCCGCAGACAATCTGGATTGGGTCTTTGTTCTCGTCGATTTTCACCATGCAAACGCCGAGTTTGTCGGCGTTCGGGTGCGGGTCGCGGCTGAGAATCTGCCCCACGACAACGTGTTCGAGCTTCTTAAGCCCCAGCGTTTCCACGCTTTCGACTTCAAGCCCCAGCATCGGAAGGGCATCGGCAATTTGCGCCGCGCTCAGGTCCGACAAATCGACGTATTTGTTCAACCACTTTAAACTTGCTTTCATCTTACAAAAGTCTCCCTGTTTTTATTTGAATTGGCGCAAAAAGCGGACATCGTTTGCGTAGAAATGGCGGATATCGTCTATCGAATGCACAAGCATTGCCACCCTTTCCACGCCCAAGCCGAACGCGTAGCCGCTGTATTCGTTCGGGTTTAACCCGACGTTTTCGAGAACTTTCGGGTCCACCATTCCGCAGCCCATTATTTCAATCCACTTGTTGCTGAGTTTGCCCAAGTCGGCACTCATAAAATCGACTTCGAAGCTCGGCTCGGTGAAAGGGAAGAAGCTCGGGCGCAGGCGCGTTTTCGCCGAAGAGCCGAACAACGCCTTGAACATGTAGTCGAGCGTCGATTTCAAGTCGGTAAGGCGCACATTTTCGTCGATATAAAGACCCTCTATTTGGTGGAAGTTCGCAGAGTGAGTGGCGTCAACGGTGTCGCGGCGGAACGCGCGGCCGGGGGCTACTATTCTTATGGGCGCTCCCTCCTTGAGCATCGCCCTAATCTGAACCGACGATGTGTGGCTGCGCAAAAGGTAAAGCTCGTCGGCGTGTTTTGCGACATTGCCGACTTTTGTTTCGCGCGGCATAAAAAGCGTGTCTTGGGCGTCGCGCGCAGGGTGGTCGGCGGGCGTGTTGAGCGCGTCAAAACAGAACCACTCCGTCTCGAGGTCTGTGGCTTCCGCCACTGTAAAGCCGACTTTTTTAAGAATTTCGCAAATTTTGCGGACTGTGAGCGTTAGCGGGTGGACCGTGCCTTTGGGGGCGTCTATATTCGGCAGGGAAATGTCCGGCATCTCGCCGAGGGCTTCCGCCATTTGCCCGTTCTCTATTCTCGAATACGCCTCCGTAATGAGCGGTTCAATCTGGACTTTCGCCATATTTATCATCTTTCCCGCGGCGGGACGTTCCGCTTTGTCGAGCGTGGGGATAATTTTCATCAACGCCGTAAGTTCGCCGTTCGGACCAGTAATATCCGCGCTAATAGACGCAACTTCGTTTTTCGTTTTCGCCTTCGGCAAAAGGTCTTTCGCCTTGGCCAAAATATCGTTTATTTTCTTTTCCATAAAAACCGTTTTTTTACTCCGCATGGGAGGGTTGTTTTCTTTCCAAATAAAGCCCCCATTCAACTTTCTTTGTCCGACTAAAGCAAGCTTTTTTATCTTTCCCAAAGCTGCGGCGGTCGAACTTTGTTCAGCGCGCCTTTGTCCGCCATCAAGCAAAGCAACATCGGATTTAATCAAATTGCGCCGACATTCATTATGTAAAAACGCCGTTTTGGAAAAGTAAAAAATTCGGGGAAGTGTAAAAAAAAGGCGCGGATTAACCGCGCCCAAAATTTTTCACTGGCAAAACCGACTACTTTTTGAGGTCGGCAACTTTCTTGACGAGAACGTTGAATGCGGCTTCGTCGTTGATTGCCAACTCGGAAAGCTGCTTTCTGTCCATTTCGATGTTCAACGCCTTCAAACCCGCCATAAATACGCTGTATTTAAGACCTGCGGCTCTGCAGGCTGCGTTGATGCGGACAATCCAGAGCTTTCTGAAGTCGCGGCTGCGAACTTTTCTGTCTCTGTATGAGTATTTACCCGCGTGTTGAACTGCGTCTTTTGCGTAGCGGAACAGGCGCGACTTGTTGCCGAAATAACCTCTTGCCGCCTTCAATGTGCGCAATCTACGTTTGCGCGACGCTACTGAACTTGTAACTCTTGGCATGTTTTAATTCTCCTGAATTATTGTTAAAGCCATGGGGGTCGCCTTCACCCTTTCGGCTGGTTTTTTGTTTTCTTCAATATTACTACGCGAAGGGAACGGCCTTCTTTACGACTGCCGCTATTCCGGGGGTAACGAGCTTATCGTGCCCCATCGAACGTTTCTGCTTGATGGACTTGGCACTGAGCAAGTGGCGTTTGCCTGGGCTTCTGCGCATAACCTTTCCGGACGCTGTAATTTTGAAGCGTTTTACTATTGATTTCTTAGTCTTTTGCATATTTTGATTAAGAATAAAACACAAAATACAAAACCTTTTCCGCGATTTGTCGAGAACTTTTTTCGTTTTTTTATTTTTTGATATTTCCCGAAGTATTTTTATATGACGGACGCCTACCGGCGCAAATTGGGCAAATCCGGTGCAGCTTTACCTCAATGAACGGACAAAGGAGGCTTGATAGCGCTAAACAGCCGCCGCATGGAAATGTAATGTTAATGTTAAAAGAACGTTTCGGGAAAACGCTGAAAGAACGGTAAAAGGGAGAGCCCCGCTTTTGAGGGCGGAGCTCTCTATATTTATGGGATTATGAGAAAACCTTATTTTACTAAGGTTTTCGTATTCCAAGTGAACGCGGACTGATTGTCAATATAAATCGATATAAAATGCGCGTTTCCAAAAAAGTGTTGAAGAGCTCGGGAATATTTGCTCATAATAACGGCATGAAAAATGGTATTTTTGCGGCGGCGTTTGCAGGGGCGTCGCTATTGGTTGCTTCGTGCGGAGTGGTCAGGGAAAGCTCGTTCGTTTCGGACGGGACGAAATTGTGGTCGATGGGGCAGGAGTTGTCGCTGTTTTCGAAATATTCGGTCGACGCCCAAGTTCTCGACAACGGCGAAAGTATGCTTGTGTTTTCGCCCGAACTTCAGGGCAGGGTGCTGACTTCCTGCTACGGCGGCGTGCGCGAACCCAGTCTCGGCTGGTTCAACCGCGAGGCGGTCGCGCTGCGCAAGGGAGATTTTTCGAAAATCGAAATCGGCGGCGAAGACGTTTTTTCCGTCGGTCCCGAGGGCGGCAATACTTCGGTGTTTTTCGAGCGCGGCGTGTTGTGGACGGAAGACAACAAAAAAATACCCGCCATTGCGTCTCTCGACAAGTGGAACGTTGTTTCGCGCTCCAAGACGCGCGTGAGAATGTCGCGTTCGGGCGAAATATCGAACGTGCTGGGAGCGAAGTTTTCGGTGGAGGCAGAACGCGAAATATCGCTGCTTTCGCGCGACGACGTTTCGAAAATACTCGGTATGGAGCTTCCGCAAAACATAAAGGTTGCGGCATTCCAGAGTATGAATAAAATCACGAACAGGGGCGCGGAAAACTGGTCTGAGAAATACGGTATGCTCAACATAGGCGTCGGCAGCTTTTTCAACGCAAACAAAACGGTCAACGTATTCGTGCCATACCGCGCGGGCGACGCCTCCAAGCTGGGCGATGTCGTGCGCGAAAATTCGTTCGACTCCTTTTCGGGCACGGGCTCCGTTTCGAGCCGCGTTGTAGTGGACGACGAATTCATACGTTTCAAGTGCGACGGCAGGTATATGTCGGGCATAGGCATAAGCCCGCGCCGCAGCGAAGGCATAGTCGTAAGCTTCGACGCCGAAAACGAAATTTTGACGCTTGTTATGTATATAAAGCCTTCGGGCAACAGGGCGTATTTCCCCGCTTCGTGGCGCGACTCTCAGGCGGGGTTCGACGGCGACGCAATCGGCGTTTTCAACAACGGGCCGATTGCAAAAAACGCCTACCATCCCGCGCTTTTCTACAAAATTTCTACGACATCTCCCGCGCTCAATTTGGGTTCGGGTAAAAGCCAGTTCCACCTGCAGCGCGTTTTCCACTTCCACGGCTCGGAATACGATTTGGACACCGTTTCATACAAACTTACGGGAATTTCCGTAAAACAAATGAGAATAAAATAATATGGACAAATTTTTGAGCGAACTTCTTCAAACGCGCTCGCCCACGGGCACCGAAACGGAGGCGGCAAACGTTATAAAAAAATATGTCGCAAATCTCGCCGATTCCTTCGAAAAGGACGTTCTCGGCAACCGCATAGCAACTCTCGGCAACGGCAGGAAAACGCTTATGCTTGCCGGACACATCGACGAGATTGGGCTTCAGGTTTCGTATATCGACGCCGATGGGTTCGTGTTCTTCCAGCAGCTCGGCGGGCACGACAATGTCATGATTTCGGGACGCGCCGTGTGCATTTTAACGTCGGGCGGCGTTGTCCGCGGCGTTACGGGCAAGCGCGCAATTCATTTGATGGACGCCAAGGAGCGCAAGGAAGTTCCCGAAACGCACCAAATCTGGATTGACATCGGCGCGAAGTCGCGCGAACAGGCGCAGGAAATGGTTTCCGTCGGAGACCCCATAGTCTACGAAACGTCGGTCGTGGAAATGGCAAATAACCGCTGTGCCTCGCGTGCGTTCGACGACAAGGCGGGCGCGTATTGCATTTTCGAAACGCTCCGTCGCCTCGCAAAAACAAAGCCGAAGCTTGCCTACAAGCTCGCGAGTGTCGGAACAACGCAGGAGGAAATCGGCACGCGCGGCGCGTGGACTTCCGCTTACGCCGTCAACGCCGACGTCGCCATTGCAGTAGACGTAACCCACGCCACCGACTTCCCCACATGCGATTGCCGCAAATTCGGCGACGTAAAGCTTGGCGAGGGCGTCGTGATTGCGCGCGGTCCCAATCTCAACCCCGTAGTTGTGGAGCGTCTTATAAAGCTCGCAAAGGCGAATAAAATTCCCTACCAGCTCGAGGCCGAACCGCGTCCCACGGGCACCGATGCCCGCGTGATTCAGACGGCGCGCGGCGGCGTGGCTACGGGACTTTTGAGCATTCCGCTCAGATACATGCACACCCCGAGCGAAGTTGCAAATCTCGACGATATTGAAGCGTGTATCGCGCTGCTTACGGCTTTCGCAAAATCACTCAAAAATTCCGACGATTGGACTTTCTAATATGGCTAAACGAAGGGTATTACTTACGCGCAAAGACAATTCCGCCTTGGCTGAATTGCTGAAATCGGGCGGCGTGGAGGTCGTAGAATTGCCGCTTATCGACTGCTCATACGCGGTCAACGCAGACGACGCCTCCGACGTGTTCGACGAACTCGGAGGATACGACTGGATAACCTTTTCAAGCCCCAATTCCGTTCGCGGTTTTTTCAAGGCTTTTTTTAACGAATTCGCCGACATCCGCTCGCTGGGCATAGCCCGCATTGCCTGTGTGGGCGACTCCACCGCGCGAGAACTCCAAAAGTTTTTCATCAAGGCCGACGTTGTTCCCGAAAGACAGACCGCCGCCGAAATGGCGAATGCAATGGGAGAATTTCAGAGCCTCGAAAACCTGAAAATCCTCTCAGTCCGCGGGAATCTCGCTCTTCCCGAGCTTGTGAAGGCTCTCGAGAAGCACAATGCCATTGTCGATACGTTCGAAGTCTACAGGACTTCGCACAAAAAACTCGCCCACACCGACGCCGCCGTAGGCGACTTCAAAAAGTCGGGAGCGGACGTAGTTGTTTTTGCCAGCCCGTCGGCGGTGGAAAGTTTCGTCAAAAACGCCGAAACGCTCGCGCTTGAAGACGGCGCGGTGCGCCCTAAGGTTGTGGCGATTGGCCCGACGACGGCGGCGGCAGTGAGGAAGTTTTCGATGAAAGTGGCGGCTGAAGCCGAAGCTCCGACGGCGGAGGCGGTTTTCAATGCCATCTCTTCCCTCCTATAGCGCGTGAAATTGGCTTGATGCTACGTTTCAAAAAAAATTTGCAGTGGGGCAGTAGGTCTACTACAGCCGCCACCGCAAATTTTTTTTGAAGCCTCGCCTGAAGCTCAATTTGACGCGCTAT
>JAEXGH010000024.1 GCA_023450935.1 Verrucomicrobiota bacterium
GTGCTTGAGGGCGGAAAGAGCGGACCGCACAAAATTCAGGGTATCGGCGCGGGCTTTGTTCCTAAGATTTACGACGCCAAAGTTGTTGACGGCGTGATTGCCGTCCGCGACGAAGATGCGGGCAACACCGCGCGCAGGCTCGCCAAAGAGGAGGGTATACACACGGGTATTTCAGCGGGTGCGGCGGTATTTGCGGCGTTGGAACTTGGCAGGAAGAAGGAGAACGAGAACAAGAAGATTGTGGCGATTATTCCCGACACTGGGTCGAGGTATTTGTCGACGTGGCTCTATTCCGAGTAGAACGCGTGAAATTGGCTTGATGCTACGTTTCAAAAAAAATTTGCAGTGGGGCAGTAGGTTTACTACAGCTCCCACCGCAAATTTTTTTTGAAGCCTCGCCTGAAGCTCAATTTGACGCGTTCTCAAGGATATTGGTTTCGTGATGATGCGTTCTCAAGGGGTAAACTTTAATGAATAAGTAAAGGCACATCGGCTACGCCGATTGCCGCCACTTTAGAAAATGTAAAATATTTCGCGAAACAATCGGCAGTGGGGCAGTAGGTTAACTACAGCCGCCACCGCCTCAATTTCGCAAAGCCTTGTCTAAAACGCAAGGGGCGAAGCCCCTTGACCTGAACGTTCACGAACGTTCTTTGTGCTATTCGGCGTAGCTAACCGCTACGCCTTTTCTGTGAACACTCGCATTGAACACAGTTCAATAGCTTGAATATACTGCGAACCCAAACTTTAACGAATAGTCAAAGGCGCATTGGCTTTCGCCAATCGCCGCCACTTCAGAAAATACAAAAAACTTTAACAAATAATCAAAGGCGGATTGCCTGCGGCAATCGCCGCCTCTTCAGAAAATATAAAAAACGCCGATTCAGAAAATATAAAAAACTTTAATAAATAATCAAAGGCGCATTGCCTGCTGCAATCGCCGTCGCTTTAAGAATCATAAAAAATATTCGATGAGGTTTTGACCCTTGTCGAGAATGTCTTGGAGTGTTACGGATTCGAACGCTTTTTTGATTTTGTTGTTTAGCTCCGTCCAGACTTCGCGCACTACACAGTTTTCGGCTTTCTTGCATTTTTTCGGGCATAGCACGCAATCGACTATCGAGATTTTCCCCTCGCTTGCCTCGAGAATTTCAAGAAGCGTAATGTGCTTGGGTTGGCGTTTGAGCATATAGCCGCCGCCCGCCCCGCGCACGGAGTATATTATGCCCGCGCGGCGGAAGCCTATAATCAGTCTGCTGACGTATTTTTCCGACAGGTTTTGCGATTTGCAGATGTCGTGAATGTTGCGAGGAACTTCGCTTACGTTTTGCGCTATGTCAACCATTATGCGCAACCCGTATCTACCTTTTGTGGAAATTTTCATGGGAAAACACTACTGTATTTGAAGTGTTTGTCCACGCTTTTGTTTCGGAAAATTCCGCGCGTGCAATTCACTATTCTTCCGGAATGCTTGCGCCGAATTTGAGCGAACACAGCTCTTTTACAAGAGCGTCCTGGCCGAAGAACTTTTCGATTTTTTTAAGCGTCCAATTTTTTACGTTTTTGGCTTCGGGAATTTCTTTGACGATGTTTTTGCCGTGGGTTGAAGTGACTTTGCTCGTCCCGTTGATGTCTTTTTGGAAGGAGGTCGAAAGCTTTTTTATGTTAAAGCATTTATTCCCTTCAAAAACGTTTAGATAAGGGCGGTTTAAAACGTCGATTGTTTCGGGATAGCGTTTGTTGTAAAGCGCGATAACATCGTCGCCAAGATATTTCCTTGCGTCTTTTTCCACCGCTGTAAAAACGCGCTTATTGCCGTCTACTGGTATCCATTCTACAAGGGGCTGCTTAATGTCGATAAACACGTTGTCGGCAACGGCGTTGTCCGTGCCTTTGTTGAGAGAGATAGTCGCGCTGTCTGTGGACGACGAACTGCAAAAGATATTGCGTTTAATGAGGACTCCGCAGGAACAATCGTCTACGTAGACGGAATAATTATTGTGGTTGATTGCGGGCGACATCGGCATGAAAAGGTTTTCTTCAATTACGTTTCCGCGCTCGTATGTATTGCGACCGGTGTAGATTGTTCCCGCGTCCATGCCGAGCTTGCAGGAATCGCCAAGTATGTTGCGGCGGATTTTTACTTCCGACGCATTGAAGGCAATAAGCTCGTGATCGTTGTCGGTCATCGTATTGTTTTCGATTGTCGCCCCGAATCCCGCCACCCAGACGGCGGGGGCGTAGGAACGGTTTATGCGGCTGTTGCGCTTGAAGCGGCAATTTCTGATTACGTTGTTTGAATGCTTGAGCGTGCGTTTGTTGCCTCCGCCAATAAGGACGCCGCCGGCTCCCGTATTTATAAAACGCGAATTTTGAATCGTGACATTGCCGGCGTTGAAAGCTATCGATTGCCTTCTGCGGTTGTCGTATCCGGTATCTTTTTCAATTATCCAGTCTGCGTTGCTTACCGCCTCAAGCCCCGTATTGCGGAAATTGCAGGCGTCTATTACGAGGCTCATTACGTTGTCGAATTCCACGCCTTTGCCGCGCGTGCATTCAAAATCAATTCCGCGGATTTGCATTTGAACTCCGTCGATTTTTAAAATAGGCTCGGCGAGCAGCGAAATTTCCGCCCGCTCAACAATATCCGCCGATTCAAGCATAACGTATAGCTTGAGGTTGTTATCGATGAAGTATTCGAAATTGGCGTCGATTTCCTCCAGAATATTGTATGCAGCCCAGCCGCGCGCGTATTGCGATATTGTCCAGCCCCACGGAGCGTCCTTGATTTTTTTCATCGCCTGCGCTCCCGGAAAAATTCCGAACGGGGGGCACTGTGTTTCGACATAACCCGTTTTCGGGTCGAATTTAAATACTTTAATCACGGCATCGTAGGTGCCGTAGTTGAAGCGTCCGTCGAGATAAAGCTCCGTGTTTGCCCAGCGGTTCAGGCGGGAGGAATCGCACAAAATCTTGAATTTCGAGACGTCTTTGTTCCCGTTATACCAGCCGTTTTGATATACTTCGCCTATTTCCAAAAAAGAGTCGCCGTTGGGATAGCGGGCAATTTTTGCGGGGTCGCGGTTAATGAAGAGTTCGCCCTGAGTAACTTTGCAAGTCCAGAACCCGCGTTGGACAATTTTGCCGACGTCCGTTATTCCGAGCTTTTTCAGGTCGACTTCAAACAGCGTTCCCTCGACGCCTTCGGGAGGGAGTCTACTTAGGATTTTTTTGTCATCGACTTTTTTGAACGCGCTTTTACCGAAGATTTTCCCGCCGTGGAAAACGACTTTTTGGGAATCTTGCGCGGTTATTTCTATTTTCAAATCGCTGGGTAATTCGCCTTTTTTAAAGACCACGCCCTTCGGGAAAAAATATGTGCCGCCGCGCAGAATAATTTTCGCGCCGTCGATATTTTTATTTTTTGCGATTTTCGTGAGTCTTTTTTTTGCCCCCTCAAGGGAGGCCAGCGGCTGATTTTTTGTCGCGGGCGCGTTGTCCGCGCCGTCGGGGGACACATACAGAACAACTTCCTCGGCGCAAAGACTTACTGCTGCCAAGAGAAAAAATACAAGTTTCCTCATCTGTTTTCCTTCTTTTTAACTACCATTATCATGTAAATACCGTGGTCGATTCTATGGCTTCAAATTTGTTTGCCAAGGGAGATTTTTTCTACCCCTTAGCGAGATTGTAGAATTCGTCGAAAACGTATTTTCCGTTCGCCGTCCCCGGTGCGGGATCGGGATTGTATTGGACTGAGAAGACGGGGAGCGTTTTGTGCTTCAGCGCCTCAATCGTTCCGTCGGTCAGGTTGACTTCCGCGATTTCCAAGCCAGTTTCCCCGAGTGAGCTGGCGTCCACCGCGTATGAGTGGTTTTGAGCCGTGATATGCGTTCTGTTTTCGGCGAGGTTTTTCGAAGGATAATTGCCGCCGTGGTGTCCGAATTTCATCTTGAACGTTTTTGCCCCGAACGCCAACGCCAGAATTTGGTGCCCCAAGCCTACACCGAGCGTTGGGAGCTTTTGGGCGAGTTCGGCGGCCGTTTTGCGCGCATCGACGAGTGCCGACGGGTCTCCCGCGCCGCCCGAGAGGAAGAGGCAGTCGGGCGCGCTTTTCAGAATCTGTTCCGCCGTTGCGCTCGACGGGAAGACTTCGATGTCGAATCCGCTAAACGCCAGACTTTTCAGCTGCGAAAGCGGCGCGCCGAAGTCGATTGCCGCGCATTTAAGAAGCGGCGCGCGGCGTTGCGCCTTGCTTATGTGGACTCCGCCGAGTTGGAACGGCGCGCAGTCGGGGTGCTGTTCGTCGAAGCGGTATGGGGCTTTGCAGCTGACTTCGGCGGCAATGTCAACGCCGTCGAGCCCTTCCCAGTTTTGCGCAAGTTCCACCGCGCGTTCGTCGGAAATTCCCTCCGTTGAAAGGCACGCTTTCATAGTTCCCTTTTCGCGCAGTTTTACGGTGATTGCGCGGGTATCGACATTCTCTATTGCCGGCGTGCCGTTTTTTTCGAGAAACTCGCCCAGCGGCATTTTGCTGCGCCAGTTGCTGGGAATTTTACATTCGTGCTCGACAACAAGACCCGCGACTTGCACGCCGTCGCTTTCGGAATCTTCGCCGTTGATTCCGTAGCAGCCTATTTCCACGAACGTCATAATCATCATTTTTTTATAGTTCGAAGGGTCGGTCAGGATTTCCTGATAGCCGAACGCCGACGTGTCGAAAACCGCCTCGCCGACCGACGTTTTTTTTGCGCCGAACGCATCGCCCCTAAATACGCTTCCGTCTTCGAAAGCTAAAACCGCGTTTTCCATATTACTTCCTTATTTCTTCCAAGATTGTCATATATTCCTGAAGCGACTTCACGCCCATCTCGCGCGAACGCATCGCCTCTATTCCCTTTATCGCAGCGTTTGCGCCCATTATGGTGGTAATCATGCACACCTTTTTAAGCAACGCCTCCTGCCTGATGAGGTTTTCGTCGAGGCGCGGGCACATGCCCGACGGCGTGTTGATAATAAGCGACATTTCGTCGTTTTTTATCATATCTACAACGTTCGGGCGCGCGCATTCGGCAAGCTTGTATGTGCGCGTTACGGGGATTCCGTTCGCCTTCAGAAGTTTTGCCGTGCCCTCCGTGGAGAAGATTTTAAAGCCAAGCCCGTGCAACGATTTTGCAAGGCCGACCGCCGCGGATTTGTCGTGGTCCTTCACCGAAAGGAACACGTTGCCCGAAGTGGGCAGCCCGGGTTGGGCGGCAAGCTGGCTTTTTGCGAAGGCCGAGCCCAGGTCGGCGGCAAGTCCCATTACTTCGCCCGTGGAGCGCATTTCGGGGCTGAGCATAATAGACGCCCCCCTGAAGCGCACGAATGGGAACACGCTTTCCTTCAGCGCAATATACGGAATTTTGACTTCGCGCACAAAGCCGAGGTCTTTGAGCTTTTCTCCGGCCATTACGCGCGCGGCGACTTTCGCAAGCGGCACGCCTATTGCCTTGGAGCAGAACGGCACGGTGCGCGAGGCTCTGGGGTTGACTTCCAGAATGTAGACCTCTCCCGATTTTATTGCGAACTGGATATTCATAAGCCCCACTACGTTGAGGGCTTTTGCCAAGTCGAAAGTGGCCTTGCGGACTTCGTCGAGCGTTTTCTGCCCGAGCGTATGCGGCGGCAGAACCATTGCCGCGTCGCCCGAGTGCACGCCCGCGTATTCGATGTGTTCGAGCATTCCGCCTATAACGGTTGTTTCGCCGTCGCTTATTGCGTCCACGTCAAGCTCTATTGCGTCTTCGAGGAATTTGTCGAGCAGCACGGGCTTGCCGGGGGCGGCCTCGAACGCCTCGCGGATTACCTTTTTCATGTCGTCCATTCCGTAGACGATGAACATTCCGCGCCCGCCGAGCACGAAGCTGGGGCGCAGCAGAATGGGGAAGCCGATTTGCCCCGCAAGCTCGTATGCCTGTTCGGGGCTTGTGGCGGTCGCGTTTACGGGCTGGCGCAGTCCGAGTTTGTCGATGATGCGCTTGAAGATTTCGCGGTCTTCGGCGGCGTCGATTGATTCGGGCGAAGTGCCTATTATGTTGACGCCGTTTTCCTTCAGTTCTGCGGCGAGGTTCAGCGGGGTTTGTCCGCCGAACTGGACTATCGCGCCGTCGCACCTGTTTTGTTTGTAGACTTCCAAAACGTCTTCGAGCGTCAGGGGCTCGAAGAAAAGCTTGTCTGAGGTGTCGTAGTCGGTCGAGACCGTTTCGGGGTTGGAATTTACCATTATCGTTTCGTAGCCCGCTTCGCGCAGGGCGAACGACGCATGCACGCAGCAGTAGTCGAACTCTATTCCCTGTCCTATTCTGTTGGGGCCGCCGCCGATAATCATAATCTTCTTTTTGTCGGAGACTACGAGGTCGTTTTCAACGCCGTATGTGGAGTAGTAGTAGGGCGTCTTTGCGGGGAATTCGCCCGCGCAGGTATCGACCATTCTGTAGACTGTTTTTATGCCGAAGTCTTCGCGCAGCTTTTTGACGTTTCTGATTTTCGTGTTGCAGATTGAGGCAATTTGCAGGTCGGTGAATCCCGTCTTTTTCGCCCTCTGCAGGAGCCGTTTATCCAGCCCGTCCAAGCCCGCGCGCGCAAGCTCAAGCTCGGTCTTTACGATACCGGAGACCTCGCGCACAAACCACGGGTCTATTTTCGTCAGGTCCGCTATTTCTTCGTCGGAGATACCCGCCAGAACCGCGTAGCGCAGGTAGAAAATCCTTTCCGCCGACGGGCGCACAAGCCCTTTGACGATTTCGGATTTGTCGGTAATTTCCGCCCCGCCGAACTTTCCGCCGCCGCCGAGCCCGCGCGCGCCTATTTCGAGCGAGCGTATGGCCTTTTGCAGGCACTCCTTGAACGTTCTGCCTATTGCCATTACTTCGCCCACGCTCTTCATGGAGCTTGTAAGCGACGTATCGCAGCCCGCGAATTTTTCGAACGCAAAGCGCGGGACTTTCGCTACAATGTAGTCTATGGCGGGCTCGAAGCACGCGGGCGTTTCCTTGGTGATGTCGTTTTTGAGCTCGTCGAGCGAATAGCCCACCGCCAGTTTTGCCGTGTATTTTGCAATCGGGAAGCCCGTTGCTTTCGACGCCAACGCCGACGAGCGCGAAACGCGCGGATTCATCTCTATTATTATCATGCGCCCGTCCCGCGGATTGAGCGCAAACTGGATATTCGAGCCGCCGCACTTCACGCCGATTTCCCTGATGATTGCAAACGACGCCTCTTTCATCAAATGGAATTCCTTCGCGGTGAGCGTCAGCGCGGGGGCTATCGTGATGGAGTCGCCCGTGTGGACGCCCATCGGGTCGAAATTTTCGATGGAGCAAATGCAGATGCACTGGTCTTTGTTGTCGCGCATAACCTCCATTTCAAGCTCTTTCCAGCCCAGCAGCGACTCCTCAACCAGAATTTCCGTGGCGGGCGACGCTTCAAGCCCGAACGCCGCCATTCTGGCGAATTCGTCCCTGTTGTAGGCTATGCCGCCGCCCGTGCCGCCGAGAGTGAAACTCGGGCGGATAATCAGCGGATACTTCCTGTGTTTGTCCGCCCAAGCCAACGCCTCTTCGAGCGAGTGCACAACCGTGCTCAACGGAACGTCCAAGCCGATTTTTATCATTGACTCGCGGAATTTTTCGCGGTCTTCGCCCTTCTCGATTGCCGCTGCGTCTGCGCCTATCATTTCCACCCCGTATTTTTGGAGTATGCCGCGCTTGTGCAGTTCCAGCGAAAGGTTCAGCCCCGTCTGTCCTCCGAGCGTCGGCAGCAGGGCGTCGGGACGCTCTTTGGCGATTATCTTTTCGAGGGCTTCGGGCGTGAGCGGCTCGATGTATGTTACGTCCGCCATTTGCGGGTCGGTCATAATTGTGGCGGGGTTCGAGTTGACGAGAACAACCTTGTAGCCCTCCTCACGCAAAGCTTTACAGGCTTGGCTTCCCGAGTAGTCGAATTCGCAGGCCTGCCCGATTACTATCGGACCCGACCCCACTATCAATATTTTCTTAATATCTGTGCGTCTTGGCATAAATTCCGCTTTTTGAAACAAACTTTTGGTTATTTTCTTAAAGCAACTACAAATTTGTAGGAATTTTTCAAGACAATAAGTTTATTTGAATCATTATTCGGAGACGGTTTACCGCGCGCGCGGCGTCTCGCTTTGAAGACCGCACATTTTTTTCGGCGGAATGCACAATTTTGCAATATTTTTCTTTACGCGCCGAAAATGCTTGAAATGCGCCTTTGGCGGCTCTAAATTTCAGTAGATTTTTTTACAATTAAATATA
Organism: Verrucomicrobiota bacterium; assembly: GCA_023450935.1. Taxonomy (GTDB): domain Bacteria; phylum Verrucomicrobiota; class Verrucomicrobiia; order Opitutales; family Intestinicryptomonadaceae; genus Merdousia. The sequence goes on from JAEXGH010000024.1 coordinate 8,319, forward strand.
GCATTATGGCCATAAAAATCGCAATTTTAGGATACGGCAATTTGGGGCGCGGCGTGGAGTCGGCTGTCCGCCAGAATCCCGACACTGAATTGGTTGCTGTCTTCACGCGCAGAAACCCCGAAAGCATTTCAATCGCCACAAAGTCGGCGGTTGTTGCAAACGTCGCCGACATAGACAAGTTCAAGGGCAAAATCGACGTTCTCATTCTCTGCGGCGGAAGCGCGACAGATCTCCCCGTTCAGACGCCCGAATTCGCAAAGTCTTTCAACGTAATCGACAGTTTCGATACCCACGCGAAGATTCCCCAGCACTTCGCAAACGTTGACGCCGCGGCAAAGCAGGGCGGCAAAATCGCCCTCATTTCAATCGGGTGGGATCCCGGTTTGTTTTCGCTCAACCGCCTCTACGCAAACGCCATTCTTCCCGAAGGCAAAGACTACACTTTCTGGGGCAAGGGCGTAAGCCAAGGCCACTCCGACGCCGTCCGCCGCATCAAGGGCGTCAAGAACGCAAAGCAATACACCATTCCCGTCGAATCGGCTTTGAACGCCGTCCGCAACGGCGACAATCCCGAGCTTACAACGCGCCAGAAGCACACGCGCGAATGTTTCGTAGTTTTGGAGGAGGGCGCGGACGCCGCCCGCATTGAAAACGAAATCAAGACAATGCCCAACTATTTCTCCGACTACGACACAACCGTCCACTTCATTTCCGAAGACGAATTCAACGCCAATCACGCGGGCATTCCCCACGGCGGCATGGTTTTCCGCACGGGCAAGACAGGACTTAACAAGGAGCACAAGCACATCATAGAATACAGTCTAAAGCTCGACTCCAATCCCGAATTCACTTCTTGTGTTTTAGTTGCATACGCGCGCGCGGCGTTCCGTCTGGCAAACGAAGGCGCAACTGGCTGCAGGACGATTTTCGACATTCCTCCCGCGTATCTCAGCCCCAAGTCGGGCGAGGAGCTTCGCGCTTCTCTCCTCTAATATTTTATTTTTTCTAAAGCGGCGGGGGATAGGCGTAGCCTATTCCCCCCTTTGTTTATTTGTTGAAGTTTTTTATATTTCCCGAAGTGGCGCGGGTTGGCATAGCCAACCCCGCTTTGTCTATTGGTTAAAGTAGAATTCCTATTAGATGGATAAAGCGGCGTTGAACGGAGTTCAACCCGCGTCGGTGCCCAAAGAATAAAAAGCCCGCGCCGGTGCCCAAGGGGTAAAAAGCATGCGTGGGGACGAAGGATAAAATGTATAAAAATCTTTACTTTTTTGGGATTGGTTGTTTTTATCTTTAGTATCGAAGAAAGGAAAATTATGACATCTATACCCAAAAAAGCGAAAGTGGCGATGCTTGTTGCCCCCAAAAAATTCGAAATAAAAGAGTTCGACATTCCTGAAATCGGCGACGACGAAATGCTCGTGAAAGTCGAGTCCTGCGGCGTATGCGGGACGGACGGGCACGAATACATGCGCGACCCGTTCAAGCTTTGTCCGGTTGTTCTCGGGCACGAGGGCACGGGTGAAATCGTGAAAATCGGCAAGAACGTCAAGAGGGATTTTGCGGGTAAGCCCGTTGCACTCGGCGACAAAATCGTAACGTGCATTATTCCCTGCGGCGAATGCGATGTCTGCAAAATGATGCCCGAGCGCACCAATCTCTGCGAAAATTGCGGCATCTACGGACTTATGCCCGAGGACGACGTCCACTTCAACGGCTATTTCGGCGAGTATATTGTAATCCGCAAAAATTCGACTTTCTTCAATGTAAGCGATCTTTCCGAAGACATGCGCATACTTGTGGAGCCTTCCGCCGTCGCCGTCCACGCCGTTGAGCGCGCCAAAACTACGGGGCTTTTAAAGTTCGACACAAAGGTTCTCGTGCAGGGCTGCGGGCCGATTGGTCTGCTTGTCATTGCCGTTTTGAGAACGCTCGGCATTGAAAACATCATGGCCGTTGACGGCAACGACGCCCGCCTTGAAATAGCCAAGACAATGGGCGTTTCGGAGACTTTCAACTTCACCAAATACGCATCGTTCGGGGAGGAATTGAAGGCAGTGAAGGCTGCTACGCAGTCGAACGCGGGCGCGGACTTTGTGTTCCAGTGCACGGGCGCGGCAAAGGCTGCGGCGGGCGCGTGGAAGTTCGTAAAGCGCGGCGGCGGAATGTGCGAAGTGGGCTTTTTTATGGACGGCGGCGACTCCGTAATCAACCACCACTTCGACATCTGCAACAAGGAAATTTCGCTTGTCGGTTCTTGGGTCTACACTCCGCAGAACTACCCGACAACTTTCAATTTCCTCAAGCGCGCGGTCGGCATAGGTCTGCCCGTGGAAAAGCTTGTAACGCACAAGTTCCCGCTCGAACAAATAGGCGACGCGCTTGAAACGAACGTCGCCATGAAGGGCATAAAAGTTGCGGTTGTCGTAAAGTAGTTTGCTTTGCGGCATTCCGCCAATCGGCTCAAACAAAAGGCGCGTCGTGTAAAACACGGCGCGCCGTTTTTGCGGAGATTTTTTCGAAAGACCTATTGCATTTCGCGGTGGGCAAGCCTGTTGCGCAGGTTTGCGTCGAGAATGCGCTTGCGCATTCTGATGTTGTGCGGCGTAGCCTCCACAAGCTCGTCGGGCCCGATGAACTCGATTGCGCGTTCGAGCGAAAATTTCGCCGCGGGAGTGAGCACCACCGTCTGTTCCTTGTAGGACATTCTGATGTTTGTGAGGTGTTTTTCGCGGCAGGGGTTGACGTGTATTTCCACGCCCTTTGGCTCGTAGCCTACAACCTGTCCCGCGTAGACTTCCTCCTGCGGGTCTATGAACAGGCGTCCGCGCTCCTGCAGGGTAAGCAGCGCAAAACGCGTTGAAACGCCCGACTCAATCGAAACGAGTCTGCCCGACGGCTTCCCCGAAAGCTCGCCGCAATACGGGGCATATTCGCGGAAGATGTGCGTGAAAACTCCGTGTCCCGAAGTTGTGTTGAGCAGTTCGAAGTCGAAGCCGATAAGCCCGCGCGTGGGAATGCGCGCCGTAATTTTCGAGCGCGCGCCGTTGTCGGATTCCTCCATATTTTCTATTTGGGCGTTGCGCGCGTTTAGCATTTTCATTGCGCCCCCGACGTATTCGGAGGGCGTTTCCACAAACACGGTTTCGAAAGGTTCAAGCTTGTTTCCGTCGGCGTATTTGCGCATAATTACCTTTGGGCGCGACACGCACACTTCGTAGTTTTCGCGCCGCATTGTTTCGACGAGAACCGCTATTTGCATTGCTCCGCGCGCCGACACGTTGAACGTGCCCGCCTTGTCGGTGTCCTCCACTTTGATTGAAATGTTTGTGCGCATTTCGCGGCGGAGTCTTTCGCCGACCACGCGCGAGGTTACGTTTTTGCCGTCGCGCCCCGCAAGCGGGCCGTCGTTTACGGAAATTTCCATCGAAATTGTGGGCGGGTCTATCGCCACGAAGGGCAGGGCGGGCATATCCTCTTTTGCGCAGATTGTCTCGCCGATGTCTACGTCTTCAAAGGCGGCAACGCCCACAATGTTTCCGGCAATGCCCGCGTCGGAGTCTTCGGTTTCAAGGCGCGAGTATTCGAAAACGCGCAGAACTTTGCCCTGCCGCTTTGTGCCGTCGCCTTTAAGCAGCCAGATTGCGTCGCCTTTTTTGACTCGCCCCGAATTGACTTTGCCGATTGCAACCCTACCTACGTAGTTGTCCCAGTCGATGTTTGAGACAAGCATTTGGAAGTCGCCGTCGGCGTCGATATTTTTGGGCGCGGGAACGTATTCTATTATTTTGTCGAGCAGCGGGGCGCAGTCTTTATGTGGGTCGTCGAGGTTGTTTACAAAGTAGCCGTCCTTCGCCGAGCCGAAAACAACGGGGGCGTCGAATTGTTCGGGCGTTGCGCCGAGCTCTATGAAAAGCTCCAAAACTTTGTCGAGCGAGGCTTTGGGGTCGCAGTTGGGGCGGTCTATTTTGTTGACGACGATAATGGGTTTAAGCCCCTCCTGAAGCGCCTTGCGCAAAACGAAAGTAGTCTGCGCCTGCGGGCCGTCGAACGCGTCCACCACAAGCAGAACGCCGTCAACCATTTTCATCACGCGCTCCACCTCCCCGCCGAAGTCGGCATGCCCGGGGGTATCTACAATGTTGATTGTGTAGCCGCGCCAGTTTATCGAGGTGTTTTTCGCCTTGATTGTGATTCCCTTTTCGCGCTCCAAATCCATCGAGTCCATCGCGCGTTCGGTTACCGATTGGTTGTCGCGGTAGGCTCCGCCCGCCGCCAAAAGTTTATCGACAAGCGTAGTCTTTCCGTGATCGACGTGCGCTATGATTGCCAAGTTGCGAAATTTTGAAGATTCACTATTCACTAGTGTCCGAGCTTGCGCGCGCGCCTCAATTAGTCAATTCTTTTTGCGGAAACGCTATTCGGGCTTTTTGTCGAAAAACGACAAATCCCATTTGTCGCGCCAGTATATGACGGGAGTGCCGTTTTCCCATTCCACGGGAAGGAAAATATATCTGCCGTCTATTGCGTCTTTGGGATTCCATCTGTCGCCCACGAAAATGAAGGCATTGTCTTTACCCTCAACCTTTATTACCGCCGTGCTTTGCGAGCGGAACGTAGTGTCGGCTTCGGCGGATTGCGAAAATTTTGTGGCGGACTGCCCTTTACCGCGGCAGGGATTGCCAAGCTCTTTCCATTCGCCGAAAATACTGTCGGCAACCGAGACTCTACCCGCGTTCGGTGCCCACCCCGTGCAGTGCGACGAGAACATATAATATTTTCCCCCTGTTTTAAACAGCGCGGGGGCTTCGTGGTATTTGCCCTCGAAATTCAGCGTGTATTTGCCCGTGAACCCGAGAAACGTTTCGTCCAGCTCCGAGACAATGAGCGAAGAGTTGTCAAGTGAAGTCGAAATTATGTAGCCCTTGCCGTCGTCGTCCAAAAAGGCTGTAAAATCGCGGCTGAATTGTCCTTCGGAAAAATATTTTGCAAAGGTATCGTTCGGCGTTCCGCCCTTTTTTGAAACCCCTCCGAAACTCGGGGGTTCTTTGCCTTTGCCCGACTTCACCAAATCGACAAGCTCTTTAGACGCGTTTTGCGGCAAAATACCTGCGTGCAAACGTTGCGCTTTTACAAATTCATACGGGCCCGATATTTTGTCCGCCACGGCAAACCCGATCATTGCCGTAGAGTAGTTGGGGCGTTCCTTCTCTATTACGTCCAGATTCGGGTTTCGCGCCGTTTTGCCCCGTCTGGATTCGATGTGGAAAAACATTACATACTTTCCCGTTCTTTTGTTGAAGAGAACTTTGGGGCGTTCAACTATAGTGCCGATGAAAATTTTACTGTCGGGGTTGTCCGACATTTTCAGGACAATACCCAAATCTTCCCAGTTGTAGAGGTCGGAAGAGGCGTAGCAGTGCACTCCCACCACGGAGCGGTTGCCCAGAACCCCGCCGAGCTTGTGTTCGCCGAACATGTAGTATTTGCCGCCGTCGAAGATAAATCCCGCCCCGTGCGCGTTTATGTGGCGGCCGTTGTTGTCGAGCCAGACTTTGGCGGGGTGGAAGGCGTTGTATCGCTTTACCTGCGCCGAATTGAACCCATCGCGGCTTGCGCACCCCAACAAAAGCACCGCCGTCGCCAAAATTATCGTAAATTTTTTCATACCCGAACAATGTCTATTCCGATGTTCCCGTTCGTCAATTCTTTTCTCCCATTTGCCAACGCGTGTCCGCGTCGATTTTGCGGCGAACAAAATGCGCGAAAAAATGGTTGAAATAAACGCGCGTAAATTTATAGTTTAGCGCGTTTTTACTCTCTATTATGCAAGCACAGAAAATCACCATTGAAAACGGAGAACTCAAAGTTCCCGAAACCCCAATTCTCCCGTTCATCGAAGGCGACGGAACGGGCCCCGACATTTGGCGCGCGTCGGTTCGCGTTTTCGACGCCGCCGTGCAGAAGGCTTACGGCGGTTCGAGGAAAATCGAATGGCTCGAAGTTCTCGCGGGCGAAAAGGCGTTCAACAAAACGGGCAACTGGCTCCCGCAGGAAACGCTCGACGCGTTCAAGGAATATCTCGTGGGCATAAAAGGCCCTCTTACAACGCCGATTGGCGGCGGCATACGCTCGCTGAACGTGGCGTTGCGCCAGCAGCTTGACCTGTATGTGTGCCAGCGTCCCGTGCGCTATTTCAATGGGGTTGACTGCCCCGTAAAACGCCCCGACTTGGTTGACATGGTAATCTTCCGCGAAAACACCGAAGACATCTACGCAGGCATAGAATTCGAGCGCGGCGGCGAAGACGCGGAAAAACTCAAGGCGTTTTTGAAAAAGGAGTTCCCCGCCAAGTTTGCAAAAGTCCGCTTCCCCGACAGCTGCGGCATAGGCATCAAGCCCGTGTCGGAAGAGGGCACGGCGCGTCTTGTCCGCTCGGCGATAAAATACGCAATAGCGCAGAACCGCAAGTCGGTAACGCTCGTTCACAAGGGCAACATCATGAAGTTCACCGAGGGCGCGTTCCGCGACTGGGGCTACAAGGTTGCCAAAGAGGAGTTCGGCGCGGTCGAAATCGACGGCGGTCCGTGGTGCAGGCTTCCCAACGGGATAGTCGTTAAAGACGTCATTGCCGACGCCTTCCTGCAGCAGATTCTTACGCGTCCCGCAGAATACGATGTCATTGCAACCCTCAACCTCAACGGCGACTACATCTCCGACGCGCTCGCCGCACAGGTGGGCGGTATAGGCATAGCCCCAGGAGGCAACATCAACTACACCACGGGGCACGCCATTTTCGAGGCAACGCACGGCACCGCGCCCAAATACGCGAATCTCGACAAGGTAAACCCCGGTTCGCTCATTCTTTCGGGCGAAATGATGTTCCGCTACATGGGCTGGAGCGAGGCAGCCGACTTGCTCGTAAAGGGCTTGGAGGGCGCAATTACCGCGAAAGTCGTCACCTACGACTTGGCGCGCCTGATAGCGGGTTCGCGCGAGGTAAAGTGCTCGGCGTTCGCCGACGAAATAATCGTGCAGATGGGCAAATAGTATGTCGGAACTTCTCGTATTCGGTTCGGTAGCCTACGACTGCATTGAAACGCCCCTCGACAAAGAGGACTACATTTTGGGCGGTTCGGCAAGCTACGCAGCTTTGGCGGCGTCGTATTTCTGCCCCGTGAAAATGGCGGGCGTCGTCGGGCGCGACTTTAAGGAATCGGACGTTGCGCGTTTGAAGGCGCGCAATATCGACATCTCGAATTTGGAGCGTAGCCCCAAACCAACGTTTTTCTGGCGCGGCAGGTATCACGACAATTTCAATTCGCGGGATACGCTCGACGTGCAGCTGAATGCGTTCGAGGGCTGGACGCCGAAGCTCGGCGGTTCGTGCGCACAGGCCGAATACGTTTTGCTGGGCAATATTTCGCCCGACCACCAGAAGGCGGTTTTGGACGCGGTAAAGTCGCCGAAGTTTGCGGTGCTCGACACAATGAATTTGTGGATAGACACCGCTCTCGACGGTCTGAAATCCCTTATTAAACGCGTGAATTTGCTCATTGTAAACGACTCCGAGGCCAAACAGCTTTCGGGCGAACGCAATATCATCCGCGCGGGCGACAAGCTTGCATCGATGGGCGCGGGTTCAGTCGTAATCAAGACGGGCGAATACGGCGCAATGCTTTTCCACAAAGACGGCTTCTTCGTAATTCCCGCGTATCCCGTCCGCGAGCTTCACGACCCCACCGGCGCGGGCGATTCTTTCGCGGGCGCGCTTGCGGGCTACATAGCGGGCAAAGGCGATTCTTCGTTTGAATCGCTCAAGCGCGCAATGGTCTACGGGGCGGCAACGGCGTCGCTTACGGTCGAGTCTTTCTCGTGCTACAAGCTTGAAAAAAGCGGCTTTGCGGAGGTCGAGCGCAGAGCCGAATACATCAAAAAAATATCACAACTTTAAATCCCGATATGGTTCTGGAAATCGCAAAAAAAGCCCGCGCGGCAAGCCTGAAATTGGCGGTTGCAAGCTCCGACGCAAAAAATGCGGCGTTGTCTTCAATCGCCGCAAACCTGCGCGCGCAAGTTCCGGAAATTTTGCGGGCGAACAAGATTGATTTGCTCGCCGCAGAAAAGAACGGGCTTTCAAAGCCCATGCTTGAACGCCTTGCGCTTTCGCCCGAAAAAATAGAGACGATAGCCAAAGGCGTGGAGGCGGTCGTCGCGCTGCCCGACCCCGTAGGGCGCGTGCTTGAAAGCACAGTCCGCCCGAACGGCCTGCGCATTGACAAGGTTAGCACGCCAATCGGCGTAATTGCAATCATCTACGAGAGCCGCCCCAACGTTACCGTAGACTGCGCCGCGCTGTGCCTGAAAAGCGGAAACGCCGCAATCTTGCGCGGCGGAAGCGAGGCGTTCAACACCAATATGGTGCTTGCGGAAATCATATCGAAATCAATAGCGGCGGCGGGGCTTGACGCCGACTGCGTTCAGATTATCCCCACGAGCGACCGCGCCGTTTTGACCGAAATGCTCAAATTGCGCGAGTATATCCACTGCGTGATTCCCCGCGGCGGAGAAGGGCTGATTAGGTTTGTTGTGGAAAATTCCACAATTCCCGTAATCAAGCACTACAAGGGCGTATGCACGGTTTATGTGGACAAAGACGCCGCCGAAAAAACAGCGAAGATTTTGACAGTTGACGCCAAATGCCAGCGTCCGAGCGTCTGTAACGCCGCCGAAAACCTGATTATCCACCGCGACTGCGCCGACAAAATGCTCCCCGAATTGGGTGGGGCGCTCGCCGAGCGCGGAGTGCAGCTGCGCGCCTCGGAACGCGCCGCGCGGATTCTCAAAAACGCGGGCATAGAATGCGCCGCCGCTACGGCGGAGGACTTCAAAACGGAATACATTGACTTGGTTATTTCGATTGACGTGGTAGATTCGCTCGCGGACGCCATAGACTTTATAAACGCGAACGGCTCTGGGCATTCCGATTGTATCGTGACCGAAAACCCCGCCGCCGCCGAGGAATTTTTGAACAAAGTGGATTCGTCAACTGTCTATTGGAACGCGTCTACGCGCTTTACCGACGGGTTCGAATTCGGTTTGGGCGCGGAAATCGGTATTTCCACCGACAAGCTCCACGCGCGCGGGCCGATGGGCTTGCGCGAGCTTTGCTCATACAAATACAAAGTTTTCGGCTCGGGGCAGACGCGCGGCAAGCCCGCATTCTAATTTGGCTTTATGGACAAAAACTCGACAGTCGGGAAAAATCCGGACGACGCGCGCAACCACCCGCGCGGCGAGGAGGACGTCGAGTATGTAGAAATTATCGACGACGGCTCATACGAGTATTACGAAGAGTATGAAGACGACGATTCCGTAGAGGAAATTGTCCCGCCCCCGTTTGCAACCCCGTTCCCGTATCCGACGCCTCCGCCTTTGCCTCCGCCGATGCAGGCGCGCGGCTTTGTTCCGCCGCCCCCGCGCGGGCCTTTGCGCCGTTGGCAACCCGCGCCCCCGCAGGACTTCGTCTACGAAGAGGAAATAGTGGAGGAATCCGATCCCGCCAATCACGAAGGCGGCGCTTCGGAGCGCGCTTGGGTTGAATATATTTCGGAGGAAGAATTGCCGCCGCCGGCGGGGCGCGCGCGTTCGTCTTCGCTCGAAAATGCGCGCTCCGCGCCCGCGAAGATTTCGCAGATGAAGACGGAGGAGTTTTCGCGAATGCTCAAGATGGGGCAGACGCAGGAGTCGCTCGTGAAGTCGGGGCGTGTGATGATGTTTGTGTGCGGTATTTTAAAAATACTCGCGTCGGTACTCGTCGTGTGCGCGCTCATTGCGGGGTGTGCGTTTGTGGTGTATTTGTATTTTCTCCCCGATAACGGGAAGCCCCATGCGGACGAGTCGGCCGCCGAGAAATCTTCGCCCATTGCGTGGAACGTGCCCGAGGGGCGCGCGCGTGCCTGCTTGGCGCGCTTCTACGAGGCGGTAGGGCTTTCGGATATGTCGGATTTAAGCGGCGATATTCTTATGAAGGGCGAAATACGGCGAGGAAAAAGAACCGACGGCATGTATTGTATTGTAAAGCGCGGCGAGGGTATTTCATACATAAAAATCGGCACGGGCGATACTTCCGCCGTTTTCTTTGTGGACAAATTTTTGAACGGCGTAAAACATCTTGTCCACGGAGGTATGTCGGGCGAACGCCGCGAACTCAACGACAAATACAGCCTTGTAGTGCGCGCGCTGGCGGCGTTCGACGGCTCGCTTTCGCGCAGGGCTTTGGCGCACGGCTACGCCAACAACGATTTTATGAACATCTACAACGAAGGCGACTCCGAAAAGAACGGAAGGTTGTGCCGCTCTTTGCGGGTTGACGAAGAGGACGGCACTGTTGCGCTTTTCAACTTCGACGTTTCAAACGGTCTTCTTTACTCGGCGGTTTACAAGCGCGCGGGCGTTGTTGTCGAGGTTGTTTATTCCGACTACAAACCCGTTGACGGCTCTACTTTGTTCCCGTTCAAGCGCGAGATTTTTGTGGATTCCCAAAAATACGCCGATGTCGATTTCGATTTGATTGCAAAGCGCGACGGGCTGATTTTCCCGAACTGACTCGGCTTTGACACCACTGAGAGTCCCATGCGCTTTCTCCCGCGTTCTCTGGGGCTTTTTTATTTGCGGAATGCCGCCGCCGCGCGGGCTTTGCGTCTGCGGGCTGGGGCAAAAAAACGGCGCGCGCTGTCGGGTTTCCCCTTTCGTTGTAGGTCTGGGCGGGGAATGCCTGCGGAAAGCCGAAAATCATTCCACGTTTTGAACCTGTTCCCTAATACGCTCCATTTCGTTTTTAAGCTCTATTGCTATTTTTGTAAGCTCAAGATTGTTCGCCTTGCTGGCGGTGGTGTTTATTTCGCGCCCCATTTCCTGACAGATGAAGTCGAGTTTTCTGCCCACAGCGGCGGGCTCGCGCATTGTTTGAAGAAACTGCGAGATGTGGCTTTTCAGGCGCGTGAGCTCCTCCGAAACGTCGCACTTGTCGGCAAAAAGGCAGACTTCCTTCAACAGCCGCTCGTCGTTTGAATCCAAGTCCAAGTCCAGCTGCGCAAGGCGTTGCAGAAGTCCGTCTTTGTGGCGTTGGGGGTTTGCTTTTGCCGTTTTTTCGGCGGCGTCAACTAAGGCGGATACCGTTTTTAGCCGCGCGGTGAAATCGGCGCGCAGTGCAACGCCCTCTGTTTCGCGCATTTTTTCGAGATTTTCGCATGCGGCAAGGAATGTCGGGCAAATCAGCTTCCAAACGTCGTCTGTATTTGTTGCGCCCCCTCCCGCGGCAGAGATTTGCCTGTTGATTTCGAGGATTGTCGCCGCGTTCGGCTTGAATTCCGCGCCCGCTTTTTCGCAGGCTTCGCGCAACGCCGCAAGCGACGCCTCTATTTGTTCCGAAGGCGCAATCACGCCGCGTTCGTTTTTAAATTCCGCCGAAATTGCCACTACGAATTTTCCGCGCGAAAACATTTTTTTTGCCTCCGCGTTTATCGTCCGTTCAAGCGCAATCCATTCCCTCGGCAACGAAACCGAAATTTCCACGCCCTTCTTGTTGACCGAAGACACGTCTATTGTTATGGAAAAATCCTTAAAATCGGCGGTGTCCCTGCCGAATCCTGTCATACTTTTCATTTTTTTATGTAGGCAAGGGGGAAGGCGTGCCTCGTTCGCCTTTGGTTGTTTGTCGAAGTTTTACGGTTTGCAAGACGGACGCGGACTGAATAAAACCCAATCCGCGCCGTTTCCGTAAATCGTAAAATTTTTACGAGAGCCTGCGAACCGCGCCGTCGGCCGCCGAAGAGACCGACTGCGCGTAGAATTGCAGCGATTTTGAAACAATCCTGTCGCGCGCGGGCTTGTAGGCGTCTTTGCCCTTGGCGAGCATTTTGTTGCGGCGCGCGGTCAATTCTTCGTCGGAGACGACCAGCGATATTTTTCTTGCGGGAATGTCGATGTCTATCGTGTCGCCCTCCTCAACAAGCGCAATGTCGCCGCCGTTTGCAGCCTCGGGAGAGGCGTGTCCGATTGACAGACCGCTTGTGCCGCCCGAGAATCTGCCGTCGGTAAGCAGCGCGCAAACCTTGCCCAGCCCCATGCTTTTGAGGTGGCTTGTCGGATAAAGCATTTCCTGCATTCCCGGACCGCCGCGCGGGCCTTCGTAGAGAATTACAACAACGTCGCCCGCCTTGACTTTTCCGCCCAGAATGCCCCTGCTTGCGTCCTGTTCGGAGTGGAACACTTTTGCCGTGCCCCTGAATTTGAGAATCGCCTCGTCAACGCCCGCCGTTTTGACAATCGAGCCGTCGCGCGCTATGTTGCCGAAAAGCACCGCCAAGCCGCCGTCTTTGCTGAACGCATTCTCCACCGAGCGGATTGCGCCGTTTTTGCGGTCGAGGTCGTTTTCGGCGTAGTATTGTTCCTGCGTCCAAGCCTCCGTGGAATATTTGTTGGCGGGGGCGGCGCGGAAGAATTTTTTTGTCTGCTCCGAGCACTCGGGCGAAGTGATGTCGTATTTGGCTATTGCTTGGGCGAGCGTCTTTTCGTGAACCGAAGGCGTTGTTGTATCGAGCAGCCCCGCCTTTGCAAGTTCGCCCAAAATCGCGAAGATTCCGCCCGCGCGGTGGACGTCCTGAACGTGGACTTTCTGCGTGCTGGGGGCTACTTTGCAAATGCACGGCGTCACGCGCGAAAGTTCGTCGATGTCCTTCATCGAGAACTCTACTTCGCCCTCCCTCGCAATCGCCAAGAGGTGCAAAACGGTATTCGTGCTTCCGCCCATTGCGATGTCGAGGCGCATGGCGTTGAGGAAGTTTGCGCGCTTTGCAATGGAGCGCGGCAGAACGCTTTCGTCGCCGTTTTCATAGTAGGCTTTCGCCATCTCCACAATCCTTTTCGCAGCCTTTTCGAAAAGCGTCTTGCGCGCAGCGTGCGTTGCAACAACCGTTCCGTTTCCTGGGAGAGCCAGCCCGATTGCCTCCGCCAAGCAGTTCATCGAATTTGCCGTGAACATTCCCGAGCACGACCCGCACGTCGGGCACGCGTTGCGCTCCATAATTTCGCTGTCGGCGTCGGAGACGTTCGGGTTCGCGCCCGCAATCATTGCGTCGATGAGGTCGAGCTTGCGTTCTCCGTTGGAGAGTTTGCCAACCCCCGCCTCCATCGGGCCTCCCGAAACGAATATAGCGGGAATGTTCATGCGCATTGCCGCCATCATCATTCCGGGGGTGATTTTATCGCAATTTGAAATGCAAATCATTGCGTCGGCGCAGTGGGCCTTGCACATGTATTCTACGCTGTCGGCTATAAGCTCGCGCGAGGGGAGCGAATAAAGCATGCCTTCGTGCCCCATTGCGATGCCGTCGTCTATTGCAATTGTGTTGAATTCGCGCGCTATTGCGCCCGCCTGTTCCACCTGTTTGCGCACATACGCGCCCACTTTGTCCAGATGGACATGCCCCGGCACAAACTGCGTAAACGAATTGACAACCGCTATGACTGGCTTGCCGAAATCCGACTCTTTCACGCCCGTAGCGCGCCACAGGGCTCTCGCGCCCGCCATGTTTCTTCCGCAAAAACTTTTCTTTGAATTATATTCTGGCATAGTTTTAATAAGTTGGTTTTCCCATCAAACCACTCTGCATTCCGGCGGTCAACATTTTTTAAATTTTTTGCATATCGTGAAGCGGCTGCTATCGCGCGGGCGGCGCGCCTTTTGCCGTTCGTCAAAGTTTTCGCATTCGCCTACACGGCGGCGGAAATTTTTTGTGTTGAGTGTTTTTTCGAAACAGTCCATTATTCTCCGCGTTTTATGAATTTCAACCTGAAGAAAATTTTGAAATCGCTGATGTTCTCGACAAACGAACCGTTGTCGATAAAGGACATTCAGGCGGTCGTCTCCAGATACCATGCGCAGAAAGACAAAGATGCCGCCGCGGACAGGCCGTCCGCGCCCGACGAAATCCGCGAGGTAGTCGCCGACGACGAACAGGGAATCATAGAAGACATAATAGCCCAAGTTCCCACCCTTTTGACGGCTACGCAAATCCGCGAGGCGATGGAGGAAATAGCCTCCGAGCTTGACGAGGCGGGCGAAGTTTTCAGGCTCGTCCAAAGTTCCTCGGGTTTCAAGCTTGTAATTTCGAAGGAATACGCCGAGTGGGTGCGCCTTTTGCGCAACGACCCGCGCCCGCAAAAACTTTCGCGAGCGGCGTTGGAAACGCTTGCAATAGTTGCGTATCGCCAGCCCGTAACGCGCGCGGAAATCGAGGCAATCCGCGGTGTGGGCTCCGACAGCGCAATCACGCGCCTTTCGGAGAGGGATTTGATTTTCACGAGCGGCCGCGCCGATTTGCCTGGGCGTCCGATCCAGTATTCCACGACGCAGAATTTTCTTGATTTCATAGGCGTAAATTCAATCGAAGAGCTGCCCTCTTCGGACGTGCTCAGCGCGGGGCAGATTTCCGAGTGGATAAAGCGCGCCAGCGCTCCCGCGCCCAAAGACGGGGACGTGGGGCTTGCATCGGAATCGGCGGAGCACGATTCGGCCGAAGTTCCCGCGCCGCCGGTCGGCACTTTTGCCGACCCCGAAAATCCCGATTCCGCGGAGTCGGCCCCAGACGCCCCGTCCGCCGAAACAACGCTTTAAAAATTTTCGAAAAATGGACAACTTTAGAAAAGAAATAGACTCTATAGACACCGAAATTCTCGACCTCATCGCTCGCCGCATTGACTGCGCGCGCGAAATCGGCAAAATCAAAGCCGCCAAAGGCGAGGAAATTTACGTTCCCAGCCGCGAGAAAATCGTGTTCGAAAACATTCTCAAAAAGAACGACGGCAGGGTAAACGAAAATGCCGTGCGCGCTATTTTCCGCGAAATCATTTCGGCGTCTATTTCGGCGGAGAAGAAGTTGACGGTTTCGTATCTCGGCCCGAAGGCGACTTTCACAAATCAGGCGGCGATAAAAAATTTCGGTTCGAGCGTCGATTACGCCCCCGCGCCGTCGATTCCCGACGTTTTTGCGGCCGTCTCGGCGGGCGAGGCAGACTACGGCGTTATTCCCAT
The DNA here is from genome assembly GCA_023450935.1 of Verrucomicrobiota bacterium. Classification (GTDB taxonomy): domain Bacteria; phylum Verrucomicrobiota; class Verrucomicrobiia; order Opitutales; family Intestinicryptomonadaceae; genus Merdousia. The sequence goes on from JAEXGH010000024.1 coordinate 23,416, forward strand.
TGAAAACTCCACCGAGGGCGCGGTTTCGCACTCAATCGACATGCTTGCGGAAACGGGGCTTACAATCGTGGGGCAGATTTACATGTCGATAGAGCACTGCCTGCTTTCGCGCGGCACGCTCGGCGAAATCAAAAAAATCTGCTCCAAAGATCAGGCAATAAGCCAGTGCAGGGGTTGGATTCACAGAAATATATCAGGCGACGTCCAACTCGAGCCCGTAGACAGCACCACGACCGCAGTGAAAATGGCGGCGCAGAACCCCGAAATAGCAGCCATTGCAAGCGAGGTTTCATCCGACTGCTACGGCGTGCCCGTTTTGCGCCGCGCCATTCAGGATCAAAAAGACAACCAGACGCGCTTCTTGGTAATCGGTAAAACCCCGAATGGGAAAACCGCCGGCGTCCAATATAGAACGAGCATTGTCGTTTCAATAAACGACCGCCCCGGAGCTTTGAGCGAGGTTATTTCGCCGTTCGAAAAGGCGGGCATAAACCTTTTGCGGATTGAGTCGCGCCCCAGCCACAAAAAGGCGTGGGACTACTTCTTCTTCATTGACTTTGACGGCCATTGGAACGACGAAAACGTAAGGGAGGTAGCCGCCCACCTGAAGTATTCGCTGCCCATGGTCAAGTGGCTGGGCAGCTATCCCAAATGATTTTATGCCGCAAAAAATAAAAATCCACGCGGTTGCAAACGCGCCCAAAAGCGCGTGCGCGGGCATGTTCGGCGACGCGTTCAAAATCAAAATCGGCGCGCAGGCCATTGACGGCAGGGCTAATGCGGAGCTTGTGAAGTTTTTGGCGAAAAAATTCGGCGTTTCAAAAAACGGCGTCCGCATTTGCGCGGGCGAAACCTCGCGCGACAAGCTCGTGGAAATCGACACCGGCGCCGACGCAAAAAAAATCCTCCTCGGCGGGGAATAATTCGTTGCGCCGCTTAGTAAAAAGTTTGCAATTATTGCGCAAAATGGTTCGATCGGATTCGAAAAGAAAAATGTTATGACAAAGATTTTCGCAATAGCAAACCAGAAGGGGGGGGTCGGCAAAACGACTACCGCCGTCAATCTTGCGGCGGGATTGGCGTTGAGGAAAAAACGGACAATCCTCGTTGATATGGATCAGCAGGCCAGCGCAACGAGCGCGCTTGGCTACGAGAAAACCGCCGGCAGCAGCCTTTACCAAGTCCTCCACGGGGAGGGAACCGCGCGCGAAAAACTCGTGCAGACGCAGCGCAAAAACCTGTGGCTTATTCCGTCGGAAACCGATATGTCGGCGTTGGAAGTGGAACTTTCCGGCGGCGAAAACTACCTTGTGCGCCTGCGCGACGCCCTTGCCCCACTGAAGGACTCGGGCGAATTCGACGCGATAGTAATAGACGCCCCGCCGTCTTTGGGGCTTCTTTCGATGAATTCTCTGGCGGCTGCCGACTACCTTCTCATCGCCCTCCAATGCGAGTATTTGGCCATGGAGGGGCTGGGGCAGATTATGGGCGTTGTCGATCAGCTCAAGGCGGCGGGCGTGAGTAATTCGCTGGAAGTCGGCGGCGTTATAATGACTATGTTCGACTCCCGCACCAATCTTTCCAAGCAGGTGCTCAAGGAGGTAAAAGCCTATATGAAGGGACTTGTTTTCAACACACTCATTCCCCGCACCGTGCGTTTGGCCGAAGCCCCCAGCTTCGGCAAGACGATTTTCGAATACGCAAAGTGGAACGAGGGCGCGTTCGCCTACGGGAAGCTTGCAAAGGAAGTTGAAAAGCGTTTCGGGTTGTAGTCGGCGATGATACGCAAATACATCAAGACAATCTTCAAACCCTCCGTGGCAAAGCGCGCAAAGGCGATGCGCCGCGCAAAGCGCACGCGTAAAAACGTGAAGACGCAGCTGCGCAAACGCCGCTATTCGCCGCTTGAACAGCGGCTCGGCTACACGTTCAAGGACATCTCCATTCTCGTGGAGGCTCTCACGCATGCGGGCGTTGTGGGGGTTGTCAAAACCAAAGTGAAGTCTAACCAGCGGCTCGAGTTTTTGGGGGACTCCGTGTTGCAGTCGGTAATTACCGACGTAGTTTTCAGAAAATTTCCCGACGCGGAGGAGGGCGAGCTTACGAAAATCAGAATTGCCTTCACGCAGGGCGCGTTTTTGACGGACCTTTCGCGCGGACTGGGCATTCCCGATTTTCTCATAGTCCCGAAGGGGTCGGAGCAAATCCGCGCGCAGGCCGCCGCCGCCGAGGACGCCTTCGAGGCTCTCGTGGGCGCGATTTATCTCGATTCCGACTTCGAGACGGCTCGCGACGTAATACTGTCCTGGTATAAACAGCGTTTTGACGACGTTCCCGACTTGATGGTTTCGCAAAATCCCAAGGGTGCGTTGCAGGAGGCCGTTGCAAAGCGCGGCGGAAGCGTGAAATACGCGCTGCTGGGGCAGTCGGGCCCCGACCACAGCAAGGTTTTCGAGGTGGAGGTTTCCATTGACGGCAAACCCTATTGCAGGGGGTCGGGCTCGTCAAAAAAGCACGCCGAAGCCGAGGCTGCAAAGGCGGCGTTGCGCGAGTATTTGAAAGATGCGGACGCCGACAAAGCCGAGTAGTTTTGCGGAACAAAGCCGCGTTCAAAAAGTCTAAGGCTTATTATGTTGACTGTTTCTGCAGGCGATAAAAGCGCGTTTTACCCCGATATTCCGCAGTCGGCTTGGGGGGCTTTCTGCGCGCACGCGTGCTTTGAAAGCGGAAAAAAAGTTTTGTTTTTCGTCTTCGGGACATCGTCGGACTGCGACTTTTTCTATTCGAGGGCGAAGTATTTTCTGGAGCTTTCGCACGCCGACGTCCGCCTGAAAGTTCTCCCGCCTGAGTATTCCGATTCCATTGTAGACGCCGCCACTTTCGACAGCGTTTGCGAACGTTCAGGCACGCTCAACGCCGTGGCGGAAGCGGGGCTTTCGGGCGCGAAAATAGCGGTGCTTACCACGCCCGAGGCGTTGTTTGCCCCCGCGCCCGAGCCGGTTGAAGCCGCCCGCATACACGTCGAAAAGGGCGCGCATTTCCCGATGGAGGACTTCAAAAAACGCCTGCTCGAATTCGGCTACTACAACGAAGTTTTGTGCGAGTCCCCGGGGCAGTTCGCAGTCCGCGGCGGCGTTGTGGACGTGTATCCGATTGCCTCCCAATACCCCGTGCGCATTGACTTTTTCGGCGACGAAATAGAAAGCATCAGAATTTTCAACCCAAACACGCAGCTTGCCGACGGCAAGACCGACTCCGTTCGCATAGACAAAGCCCCCGAATCGCTCGCGGCCGCCGACAGCAAATGGACGGCGTTGGACTACGTCCGCACGCCCGCCGACTGGTTCTTGTTCGAGCCGCACGTGCTTTGGCAGAAGTATACCGACTACTTTTTGTATCCCGAAAACGGGTCGGCGCAGGCGTGCAAATTCGGAAAACTTTTTGCGCGCAAGGGCGACGGAATCTTCGCGGTGTCGTCAATGGGGGCGTCGTCCGGGGTGTTCGAAAAATCGCGCCGCAAAACGCTTAAAATTTCCGACACGTCGGTGTATTCGGCGCAGTCGGAAAGTTCGGCGGTTGGGGCGGAAAGGTTCGCCTCAGAGGGGGACAGCCGCGCGAAGTTCGTCCGTTTTCTCGCCGGTTTGTCGGCGCGCGGCACTGCGGTTTTTGCGGCGTCGGAGGGCAAGTCAGATTCCGATTTAATCCGCAGGCTTTTCGATTCGGAGGGCGTGAAATGCGATTTGCATTTTGTAAATCCGTCGTTCGGCGAGGGCTTTATAATAGAGGACTTTCGCGGAGCGTTCCGCCCCGAGTGGGCTGTTTTGCCCGAAAACGCGACGGGCGCGGCGTTCGTGAGCTTGCGCGACCTTTTCGGCAGGCGCGCCAAAACCGACTTGCAGCCGCGCCGCAGAATGCTTTCCGTAAAGGCGCAGGTTGACCAGCTTCTGGACTTCTCCGAACTCAGCGTGGGCGACTACGTTGTCCACTACGGGCACGGCGTTTGCAGGTATTGCGGCATTTTTCCGCTCGAGCTTGACGGCAGAACGCAGGAGACTATAAAACTCGAATTCGAGGACAAGGCGTATTTGTTCGTGCCGTTGCATAAGTCGTATTTGCTAAGCCGCTACATCGGGCTTGAAAAGTCGGTTCCGAAGCTTGCGAGGCTCGACTCGAAATCGTGGACGAAAGTAAAAACCGCCGCCGAGCACGCCGCTTTGGACTACGCCTCCGAGCTTCTCCAAACGCAGTCGAAGCGCGAAATTACAAACGGCATAGCTTTCCCGCCCGACGACGAGTGGCAGAAAAGTTTCGACGACTCCTTTCCGTATACGGAAACGCCCGACCAACTCAGGGCAATCGACGACGTAAAAGCCGATATGTGTTCGGAACGCCCTATGGACAGGCTTTTGTGCGCCGATGTCGGGTTCGGCAAAACGGAAATCGCAATGCGCGCGGCGTTCAAGTGCGCGATGAGCGGCAGGCAGGCGGCGGTGCTGTGCCCCACAACAATTTTGTGCCAGCAGCATTTCAGAAATTTCAGGGAGCGCATGGGGGGGTATCCGATAGTCGTTGAAATGCTCTCGCGTTTCCGCACAAAAAGCGAGTGCCAAAAAATAAAGGAGGAACTCGCCTCTGGGAAAATCGACATAATCATAGCAACCCACGCGCTGCTTGCAAACGACGTTTCCTTCAAAGACCTCGGGCTTTTGGTAATAGACGAGGAACACCGCTTCGGCGTAAAGCACAAGGAGAAAATCAAGACGCTGCGCGAGGGAATAGACGTGCTTTCCATGAGCGCAACCCCCATTCCGCGCACGCTCTATTTCGCTATGATGGGCGCGCGCAAAATAAGCCTTATGGAAACGCCGCCAAAAAATCGCTTCCCAGTGGAAACATTTGTGCGCGACTATTCGGACGAGACCGTCAGGGCGGCTATCGAAAAGGAGACCGCGCGCGGCGGACAGGTTTTCTACCTGCACAACCGCGTCCAGACAATTGACGCGTGCGCCGACAAAATCCGCGCAATGTTCCCCAAACTGCGCGTGGGCGTCGGGCACGGGCAGATGGGAGAAAACGCCCTCGAAAAACTGATGGCGGCGTTTGTCGACGGCAAATACGACGTGCTTGTGTGCACCACAATCATCGAGTCGGGTTTGGACATTCCCAACTGCAACACGATAATAATAGAGGGCGCGGACAAATTCGGGCTTGCCCAGCTCTATCAGCTGCGCGGCAGGGTGGGGCGTTTCACGCGCCGCGCCTATGCTTGGTTGCTGCTTCACAAACACGCCAAAATTGTCGATGCCGCGCGCAAGCGTCTGAGCGCAATCCGCCAATACAACAAGGCGGGCGCGGGTTTTAGGATAGCCACGCGCGACCTCCAGCTGCGCGGCTGCGGCAACCTTTTGGGAGCGAAACAAAGCGGACACATTGCGGGCGTGGGCTTCGACCTGTATTGCGCCCTCCTGAAAAAAAGCGTTGCAATGCTGCGCGGCGACAAAACCGCAACCGTGGAGCGCGCCGCCGTCGAGCTGGACTTCGTGAAGCTCGGCGAGGCCGCCAACGACGCCTCCGCAAACGTCCAGAACGCCAAAAACTACTATCAGGAAATCCTCGTGCGCGAAATAGCCGCCACGCGCGGCGAGGTTGTCCACGCATATTTGCCGTCGCAATACATTCCGCAGACGGAGTTGAGAATCGACTTCTACAGGCGTTTGGCGTCGGCTTCCAAGCTTTCTGAAATAGACGCGCTGCGCTTCGAGATGCAGGACAGGTTCGGACGCCCGCCCGCCGCCGCCGAATACGTTTTTATGCTCGAACGCATACGCGTGCTTGCGCAAAACCTCGGCTTCAGATCGGTCCAGACACAGGGGAATCAGTTAAAGCTTTCGTATCTGAGCCTCGGGGAAATGAAACTGTTTAAAATCAACGAGCGTTTTCCGCGCTTGACTAACGTCAAACCTATCGCCAAAATGCGCGAAATAGAATCGGTTTTGACCGATGTTGTCCCGTCCATTAAAAAATTATGAAACATTTATTTTTATTGCTTGGTATTGCGGCTTTGCTTTCGGCGACGACCGCGCGCGCGCAGTCGTATCTGGATTTGGCGGCGAAGAAGTCGGCGGGGTCGGACGAAATTGTCGCGGTCGTGGAGGACAGGGCCATTACGAAATCGGAAGTCATGCGCGAGGTGGAACCGTTTATTCCGCAAATCCGCGCGGCGTCGTCTTCCGAGTTCGAATTCAACCAGCGCGTCTCGGCGTATGTTGGGGAAATCGTCCAGAATATGATTGACCGCGAGCTCATTGTAAACGAGTTCACCGCAAAGGGAATGTCCATTCCGCAGTCGTATCTGGATTCCCATTTCGACGACTACCTCAAGCGCGAATTCAACGGCGACCGCGCCGAGCTTCTGCATTTCATCAGGGAGCAGGGAAAAACCATAAAACAGTTCCGCGAAGAGCAGCGCAAGGACATAATCGTAAGCTATATGAAAGGCCAGAAACGCCAGTCGGTTGCGGAAATCAGCCCGAAAAAAATAAGGGAATACTACGAGGCAAACAAGCAGCGTTGGTATTCGCCCGCGTCGGTAAACATCAGAATGATTACCCTGAAAACCACTATGGTGCTTTCGCTCGACGACAACAGAAAAATAGCCGCTACAATAGAGCAAAAGCTTTCCGCGGGCGCGGATTTTGCCGATTTGGCGAAGACCTACAGCAAGGACGACTCCTCCGCGAAGGGCGGAGAATGGGGCTGGTATAAAAAAGGACAGCTCAATCCCGCGCTCGACAAGGCAGTGTTCGCGCTCGAGGCGGGGAAGTGGACAAAGCCGATTGAGCTGGGCGATATGATTTTCATTTTGAAAGTGGAGGAAAAACGCCCCGAAGGCATACAGAAAATCGACGACGTGCGCGAGGAAATCGAATGGGCGATAGCGGACGGGAATTCGAAGGTGATGTATGCAAAGTGGATAGAGGGGTTGAGGGCGAAGGCGTATATTAAACTCTATAAATAGCGCGTGGGAACGCGTGAAAACGGGGTTGATACTTCGTTTTGTAAAAATTTTTGCTCGGTCACGTAGGTTAACTACGCTCCCTTCGCAAAAATTTTTCAAAGCCTTGTCTGAACCCCGTTTTGACGCGTTCCAAAGGGGGGTAGGCTTTAACGAATAATCAAAGTGGAATTGGCTACGCCAATCCGCGTTTTTTATATGTTGTGAAGTGGCGCAAATTGGCTGAAGCCAATATTGCTTTACTTTAATCAATAATCAAAGGCGAACGGGCTTTGCCCGCCGCCACCACTTTCGAATATGTAAAAAAGGCAGAAAACAAGCGAAGCGCGTTTGAGATTTTTTGCGTAGCAAAAAAGACCCCGAAGGGGCGAATACAAGCCGAAGGCGCGTATAGATGCGTTTGAAAAACGCACCCGAAGGGCACGCA
>JAEXGH010000026.1 GCA_023450935.1 Verrucomicrobiota bacterium
GGAAGCTCAAAATGCTCGCGCCGGAAGAATCGGCGAAATACAGTCTCTGTTTCGAGGCTTTCGAAATTTAATTTATACAAGCTGGCAAAACAGACGGCGCGGATTTCTCCGCGTCTTTTTTGTTTGCGCACGGAAACGGACCGACGGCGCAGGCGCAAAAAAAGCGCGGCGGCGATTTCTCGGCGTCGCGCTTGGGGAAAACAGTTTAGTTCTATTTTATTCCAAAGAAATTTTTACACTTCCTCCAAAAAGTCGGTTTGAACAACTTGTAGTTGCGCGATTGGACCGACTGGCTTTTGTAGGCGAAAGCGGAATCGGAATAGTTGGTAACTATTTCCGAACCGTCGGAGAACACGGTAAGGAAGACATCGGGCGCAAGTTCGCGGTGGTCGTCCATAAACTCGTATTGCAGATACTTCATGGGCTGGTAGGCCTTGTATGCCTCGGCTATGAGTTTCTGGTTTTCCGCGCTCTTGTAGCTTAGAAAATAGAACGTGGGACGCCCGTTAAGCTCCGCCATTTTAAGCACTTTCTTCCACTTTACGCCGAACGCCGAAAACATTTTTCCGCAGCTCGACCCATCGTAGGTGGGGTCTATTGTATCCCAATAGGGATTGCTCAAAATAATGCCGTGGTAGACTATGTGCCAGAACGGGACGGGGCCTTTATTGAGAACGGGGTTCTTCCTTCCGCAGTGGTTGGGATACGCCCATACGTATAGCGAGAAGTCAAGATTGCCCGCGAAGGAGTCGTTCGGACCCTCGCTGCCGAAACCTCCATGCGCCTTTTGAGAAGCCGCCGCGACAAGCCCCATGTATTCCGCCGTCTCCTTGCGCGAACATGGGTGGCGTTTGTCGAAACACGGATAGGGATGTATACAGGAATAAACGTCGTTGTGTTGCGTGCCCTTGAAACCGAGGTCGAGGATTATTTTGTTGTCGCGTTCCACGAACGTTTCGTAGTGCATTTTCTGGCACGGATAATACGCCGTTCCTCCCGCCAAAATAAGCTGGTGGCGCATTTTGCCGTCAGCTTTGCGCGCAACGTATTTTTCGTCCCAATCGTCGGAAATTTCGTAGATGTCGGTATTACAGATATGGTTTGTAATCTGGTAGCCGAGAGACTTGGCTGTTCTGATTGTTTCGCGCAGTTTCTTCTCCCCGCCGAACTCTTCGGGAATGGGAAGCAGCTGGGGATAGCGTCCGTCGAAACCGCCCGCATTCCAGCCGACAAGGCACATTTCCGCCTTTTCCACACCGAGGGACTTTATGCCTCTCATAATTGCGGAGCATTCGTCGAACGAGTGCATTACATTCAGCTTCGGCTCGTTTTCGGGCGTCTGGCGGGCTATTTTATCCTTGTTGTTTTTTATTCCGTTTTTGATTCGCACAAAAATACTGTCAACGGTATACGCCAACACGGGATTGTTTTTTACGCGCTCTTTAAGGGGACGGACAACGCCGTTTCCAAGCTGGTATTTGCGGTAGGTTCGCGCCATTCCTGCGTAGTTGGCGTCGTCGCCCTCGAGCTTGTAGACATCTATTACAACGTCCTCATACGGTCCCTGCGGAATTGATCCGATGTAGAACTTGGGAAAGACTTTGTATTCGCCCTTGTTTACCGTAACAAACTCTGAAAACTCGTAGCGCATTCCCTTGACGATTGCAACAAACGTCCCCTGCGGATTCTGTATACCGAAAATCGGCATTGCCCCCCAAACATCAACCTTGCCTTCGTCGAGAACGAACGTTCCCATTTGGCTGTCGCCCGTGACGAAGTAGCCGGTATCGCCTTTTTTTGCCGAAAAAACGTCGAAGAAAACTTCGAGCACATCGGCGTTGGCAAGTTTTTCTTTGGGCAACTGAAAACGCCAAACGTTCTTTTTTATTTTTTCGAGCTTTACGCTTTCTGTTTGCGGCGTTCCGCGTTTTGTTATCGTGATTACGGCGTCATCGACAGCCGCAAAAGCGGCCGACGACGAGGCAAACAACGCTATCGCGCCCAATAGAGCGCGCAATGGTATATATTTTTTTACCATAATATATGATGTTTTAAGCTTTGTTTGGGTTTACAGTTCCCGCTATTTCAGGTTGAATTTCACCGCAACGGGCAATTCCGACTTAGCGAGCGAATCCGGAAGCGTAAGCACCGCGCCCTCTTTCTTGGCGGGGTTTTTGTATTTCCACCCAATCTTTGCGCCCGTTGCGACATCGCTGAACTGCGCGTTCTGCACGGGAGAGAACTTCAATTCAACCTGCTTTGCGGGATTTTTGAGGATTGCAAAACCGAACTTTCCGTCCTTCGTGCGCGTGTATGCCGCACCATCGCAATGGAAGGGAGCAAGCATACGCGTGGCATAGATTGCCTCGCCGTTGTTGGCAAGCCAACCGCCGATATCCAAGAGTCGGCGTTTCTGGATTTCGGGAAGACCGCCCTGCCCGTCGGGGTTGACAATCAGCAGCAGGTTGCCGCCGCGCGCGACCATATCGGCGAACATATTGATGAATTCTTTGGAGGTGATGACGTTTGTTTCATTGTCCTGCCAGTTGTTTCCGTAAGACTGGCTAATGCCGCGGCACGCCTCCCACGGGTGGTAGGAATCGACGGAGATTTCAGCGGACGTGTCGCCGAACTCGTCGGTGAAGAAGTCGCCGCGGATTGTTCTAAGCCAAGTGCGCTTTCTGCCCTTGAAGTTCTTCTTGGCAAGCTCCTCGGGAGCGGCACGCCCGTAGCGGTCGTTTACCGCCACTTCCTTTTTGCCATCGTTTACGTTGTAGAAGTAGGCGGAAATGTCGTAGGTGCGGAAGTATGTCGCGGGACCGGCCCAGTCGGCGTCATACCAGACGATGTCGGGCGAATACTTGTCGATGAACTCGATTGCCTGCGGAACGATGTAGTCTTTGATGAAGTCTTTGACGGCGATTTTACCCGACGCCATATCGTTAAGCTTCGGGTCGAAGTCTTCGACCGCGCCCATCTTGCCCCAGCGGTATGTGCCGAGCGTTCCGTCGGGCTTGAGAATGGGGGCTTCCCACTCATCGATTGAGAAATAGAAGCCGAATTTCATGTCGTTTTCTGCGCACGCTTTTACTATCTCCTTGACGAAGTCGCGCTTGGGGCCCATCGCCGCGGAACTGCGCAGCGTGAAGGAACTGTCCCACAGGCAGAAGCCCGAATGGTGCTTGTTGAACGGGACAACGTATTTCGCGCCTGACTGTTTGAACAGCTTTACAAGCTTTTCTGCGTCGAATTTTTCGCCCTTGAAAAGCGAAATGAAGTCGTCGCGCTGGAAGTCTTCGCCCCAATTTTTGATGTGGTAGTCTTTGTATCCGTAGAACGCCGATTTGGGCGTAAAATTGCTATACATTCTCTGTTCATACCAGTCGGGATACATTGCCCCCTTCTCCTTTTTAGGTGCCCACGACGGAATCGACCACAAGCCCCAGTCGAAGAATATGCCGAATTTCGCGTCCAAGAACCACTCCGGACACTTGTGCGAGTCGATGCTCTGCGGGGTGGGTTTCCATTTGCCCTTGTCGTTTACCGCCTCCATTTTGGCGAACGTTTCCGCCGCCTTTTTCATTGTTTTTTCCGAATACTTTTCGCTGATTTGCTCTACAGTGAGCGGATAGCGTTGGCGTTTCCAGCCGTCGGGGCGGCGGAATTCCTTGGGCGCGAGAGGGTGGTTTACAAGCGCGGTGGAAGAACGCGTTGTGATTTCGCCGGGGGCGTCGACAGCCGACGCCTGTTTCGGCGCGTTCCGGGCGCAGCCGCACAAAAGCGACAATGCCGATATGCCGATGATTTGCTTTAACAAGTTGTAGTTCATATTTCCTTTCGTAATTAAAATTCCGCGCCCGACAGAAACGACAAGGCGCGCCTCTCCCCGAACGCCACGATTCCCGCCGTTTTCGCGGTTGGACAATTCGGGGCGTCGAATTGGTGTTAACGTTAACAAACCCCCAATGCGCGTGTCAACATTTTTATCAAAAAAAACCGCCGAAAAGGCGGTTTCACTTTTTGTATTTCTAAAACGGCGCTGATTAGCATAGCCAAATCCGCTTTGATTATTTGTTAAAGTTGTTTTTTTAAGAACTCGTCAAACGTAGTTTTAGGCAAAGCCTCACGTTTTTGTTGCGAAGGGTTTTTTACATTTCCTAAAGCGACGCGGATTGAACTTTGTTCAATGTCGCTTTGATTATTCGCTAAAGTTTGTGCCCTTGATAGCGTGTCATCACAAAAGTTGCCGCAGGCAAGCTTTTGGGAAGTATAATTGCGTAGCAATTACCCCGTAGGGGTGAGACGTTGAATTGCGCCTTTATTTCATCGGCGCAAGAGAAACACTCTTGTGCGAGCGAATACAAATTGAGCTTCAGGCGAGGCTTCAAAAAAAATTTGCGGTGGCGGCTGTAGTAGACCTACTGCCCCACTGCAAATTCTTTTTTGAAACGTAGCATCAAGCCAATTTCACACGCTATTAGAAGTGGTCGGGGAGCGCTCTGGAAGATATATCCTCCAATATCAAACCTGTCGCCTCCTCTACCGATTTCGTTCCCTCAAACGCCTTTCTTATCCTTGAGCGGACAGAAACCGCGCCGCTTTCGGCCTCCTTGTTGCCGATAACGAACATATGCGGAACTTTGTCGGTTTCAGCCTTGCGGATTTTCGCGCCCAACTTTTCAGCCGACGCGTCCATTGAAACGCGCACGCCCGCGTCGCGAAGCTTCTTGAATACTTCGTCGGCGAAGGGAACGACGGAATCGTTGAGGGTGATGATTCTGACCTGCTCGGGGGCGAGCCACGTCGGGAAATTGCCCGCAAAGTGCTCGATAAGAACGCCCGTAAAGCGTTCGAGCGAACCGAACGGCGCGCGGTGAATCATAATCGGGCGGTGGGGCTTGTTGTCCTGCCCGATGTAGGAGAGGTCGAAGCGTTCGGGGAGGTTGTAGTCAACCTGAACTGTGCCGAGCTGCCATTCCCTGCCGATAACGTCCTTTACAACGAAGTCGATTTTTGGCCCGTAGAATGCGGCCTCGCCGAGCTCTTCGGTGAAGGGAACACCGAGCGATTTTGCCGCCTTGCGGATTGCCGCCTCGCTCTTAACCCAGTTTTCCTCGTCGCCGACGTATTTGTCGCTGGCGGGGTCGCGCAGGGAGATACGCACGCGGTATTCGCGCATGCCGATTGTCTCGAAAACGGCCTTGACCAAATCGAGGCAGCCCTGAATTTCGTCGTCAAGCTGTTCGGGGGTGCAGAAAATATGGGCGTCGTCCTGAGTAAAACCGCGCACGCGCGTCATGCCGTTGAGTTCGCCCGACTGCTCCCAACGGTAGACGTTGCCGAACTCCGCCAAACGGACGGGCAGCTCGCGGTATGAGTGGGGGTCGCTTTTGTAGATTTCAACATGGAACGGGCAGTTCATAGGCTTGAGAAGGAAGCCCTGAACGTCGCCGTTTTCGACTTTTTCCTCAAAGGTTTTAACGTCGAGTTTTTCAGCCGCCATACGCGCCATATCTTCGCGCTCGACAATCGGGACGAACTGCGACTCTTTGTAGTAGGGGAAGTGTCCGCTTGTTCTGAAAAGCCCGAGCTTGCCGATATGCGGCGTGAAAACCTGCTGGTAGCCCTGCTTGCGCAGAAGCTCCAAGATGAAGTCCTGCAGGCTTTGGCGGACGAGCGCGCCCTTGGGTTTCCAAAGGATAAGCCCCTGCCCGACGCGGTCTACGATTGTAAACAAGCCCATTTCCTTGCCGAGTTTGCGGTGGTCGCGGAGTTTTGCCTGCTCCATTTGCTCGAGGTATTTGGCGAGTTCGTCCTTTGTGGCGAACGCCGTGCCGTAGATACGCTGGAGCTGTTTGTTGTTTTCGTCGCCGCGGTGGTATGCGCCTGCGATATTCAAAAGTTTAAAGGCTTTTATGCGCTTTGTAAAATCGACGTGAGGACCCGCGCAGAGGTCGCAAAATTCGCCGTTTTTATAGAATGAAACTTCCTCGCCCTCCGGAATGTCGGCAAGGCGTCCGAGTTTGAATTCCTCCTGACCGAGCTCCCTTATCTTCGCGGCGGCCTCGTCTCTGGAGAGAGTGAAGCGTTCGAACTTCTGGTTTTCGGCGACGATTTTTTTCATCTCCGCCTCTATGTTTTTCAAGTCTTCGGCGGTAAACTTGTGCTCCAAGTCAAAGTCGTAATAGAAACCCGAGTCGGTCGCGGGGCCGATGTCGAGTTTGGCTTCGGGGAACAGACGCAATACAGCTTCCGCCAAAACGTGAGACGCGCTGTGTCTTATTTTCAATAATTCTTCGTTCATAATATTGTTGCGCCGAACGCCGCCGAAAATTGCGCGAAAACAAAACGCGCTTTTTCTGCGGACGCAAGACGCCCTTTCGTAGATTGTCAATAGTGTATTGCCCGCCGAAAATGTCCAGTTTTTTTAGGCGTTTTTCGAAAATTTTATGCGGGCAAACTGCGGGCTACCGCCCCGCAAAAACGGCGCGGGGCGCGTCTACTGGAAAAACGCGGTTTCGAACAATTCGGGTCTGACGGCGCGTATTTTGCCCGCCGACTCCGCCAATCCGCCGAGACGCGCGCGTTCGAGCCACACGCGTTCGAATTCCGCCGAAATAAATTTGAGCTCCGTCTGCTGCGCGGTTGTTTCAACGGCGAAATCGCCGCGGGCACGGTTGAACGCCCACTTCATCATGCGGCACGCAAGGGCGACTTCATCGACGCAAACGGCGGCGTCGGCGGAGGAGATTTTCGAAGCCCCCGCAAGGGAGGCGGCAAAATCAACCGCCCCATCAAGCGCGTTGTAGTCGGCATCGGGAAATTCGGCGGCAAGTTTTCGCGCGTTTTCGGGTTGGGCGAAAAACATTTTGTGGTGCAAACAGAAAAGTTTTTCTACTACATCGCAACGCCCCAATGCGCAAAGCGCGCGCGAAAATTCGCCCGACGAATCGGAGAAAACGCACTTGGATAGCGAGTCGCAAACCTGCTCTTCGGTGGGGACGGACGACCACGCGCACGCCGCCGCAAATGCCACGGGCGGGAACATTGCAACCCACGGCTGGTGGTTGCCGCCGTCGCCCCACTGTGTCAGAATCATTCCGCGCGCGCCGTATTTTTTGGCGCACGCGCAGGCCGTTTCGGCGTTTTTAAACGCGCAGTCTATGCGCGAGCCGAAGCTGTTCCAAGTGTTCGTTCCGGGGGCTACGACAAAATCGCGCCCGAGCTTTTCGAGATAGGCGCACTGCTGTTCGTAGGGGTGGTCGAGGTAGTATCCCCAGAGGACGGGCGTCATATTTTGCGGCAAAAGCGCGGCATATTCGGGTTTTTTCATAAGCACGTCCGCCCAGAAATATGCGTGTTTGCCGCGCTCGTTGCAAAGTTCATTAAGGCGCGAAAGATGCGCGATGTAGAGCTTGTATTTGTCGTCGGGAGTGCGGCAAAGCGGCTTGCTGCGTCCCATGCCAAGCTCCCACGGCTCGTCTCCGCCGATATTGATTTTATTGGACGAAAAATTCGGCAGAAATTGGTCGTAGAGCGACGCCATAAACTCGGCGGCGGCAGCGTCGGGGTGCAGCGTCGTTGGAAATTTGCGGACGTTGCCGAGTGGATCGACAAACGGGGCTTCGCTCTCGGCAAGGTTCGCGTATTGCGGATAGCGAAGCCAGCGTTCCATATGCCCCAAGCCGTTGAGGTTGGCGACAAGCTCTATGCCCGCAAAACGGCAGATATCGTCGAGATTTTTATACTGCGCAGCGGTCATAGGACTCGAATTTGCCCAGACAAGCTCGTGTCCCGCAAAGGCATAAGTGTGCTCAGTATAGAGTTCAAGGCGGTTGTATTTGTAGAGGGCAAGACGATCTACAAGCAATGCAAGCTCGCGCATTGTGGGGACTTTGCAGCGGCTTATGTCGAGCATAAAACCGCGTATTTGCAAGTCGGGGGAATCGGTTATTTCGCAGAAGCGCATTCCGTCTTCGGGCGACTGCAACGCGATTTGGCGCAGCGTTTGAAGGGCGAATTTAGCCCCGCTTTCCGATTCGGCGCGGACGATAATACCATCGCGATTGACCGAAAGGCTGTAGCCCTGTCCGACGCCGCTTTCGTCGAACTCGACGGAAACAAACCTCCCCGAGGGAAGCCCATCTTGGGAGATTTCAAACGCGGCTTTTTGCCACGGCAAAAAACCCTCCCCCCATTTTACCGATTTGGGAACGGGGAGGATTTTGGGCTTGGGGAAAAACGTCTGCATTCCCCTTTTTTAGAACGTGTGCACGAACAATCCAGAGCGCAGTTTAGGCTCGAACCAAGTGCTCTTGGGCGGCATAATCTGTCCGGCGTCGGCGATTGCCATGAGCTGGGCGACCGTTGTAGGATACATGGAAAACGCTACGGCAAAGCCGCCTTCACGGACGAGGCGTTCAAGCTCGTCGGTGCCTTTTATACCACCGACAAAATCGATGCGTTCGTCTGTGCGGGGGTCTCCGATTTTGAGAATCGGGGCGAGAACCCTGTCCTGAAGAAGCGCGACGTCAAGCGAGTGGACGGCGTCGAGCCCGTCGGTGTTTTCAAACTCCAAGCTATACCATTCGCCGTCGAGGAACATCGAGACTTTCTTCGATCTTTCGGGAGCTTTCTGCCCGCTCTTGGCGACCTTGCAAACCTTTTCGAGGGCGGCGAGGAAAGATGATTTGTCGAGCCCCGCCAAATCTTTTACAACGCGGTTGTAGGGAAGAATTTTAAGCTGCGCGGCGGGAAAACATACCGACAAAAACCAGTTGTAGTCTTCGCCGCCAGTATGGTTTGGATTGTCGGCCTTCATCAGACGCGCACAACGGGCGTTTGACGCGCTGCGGTGGTGTCCGTCGGCGACGTAGGCGCAGGGAATGTCCTTGAAGGTTTCGACAATCTTTTGGAGAGTTGCGGGGTCGGAAATCTTCCAGACAGTATGGCGAATGCCGTCGTCGGCGACAAAGTCGAAAAGGGCGTCTTTGTCGTCCTTATCTTCGACGAGCTTGTCGAGATACGTGCCGTCCTTGACTGTGAGAAAAACGGGGCCCGTGTTCACGCGCAGGGTGCGTGTGAGGCGGTAGCGGTCGTTTTCCTTGGCTTCGCGCGTTTTTTCGTGCTTTTTGATGACGTCGGCGTCGTAGTCTTCCGCGCTGAAAGTGGCAACAAGCCCCGTCTGCGAATGCGAACCCATCTGTTGTCTATAAAGATACATACAGGGAGCGTCTTCGCGGACGAGAAATCCGCCGTCAACGAGCTTTTGGAAATTCTCTTTGGCGTGTTGGTAGACGACATCGGAATAGGGGTCGATAGTCGGGTCTAATTCCAACTCGCTGCGGACTACACGCATAAAACTGAGCGGCTTGCCATCGGCTTCTTTGCACGCCTGTTGAAAGTCTACAACGTCGTAGGGCAAACTCGCAATATCGGCGGCCTTACCCTCGACCGGCCGCAATCCTTTGAAAGCTTTGATTTTCATATCCGCGCATATTTTCAGACTTTTTCGGCTTTTGCAACTTTTGATTTTAAAAATTCCAAATTTAGTCGCGTATATGCAGAAATGGAAGAAATAAATCGCGCCCAAAAAATACAAATGGTTATTAGAAAAGAAACAAAACTTTAATTAGAAACAAAGGCGATATTGAACATAGTTCAATCACCGCCACTTTAGAAAATACAAAAACTTTAACCAGAAACAAAACGGTATTGAACGCAGTTCAAGCCGTGCCGCTTTAGAAAATGTAAAAAAATTGGCTGCGCCAATCGCCGCCACTTCCCAACTTTAAATAAAGTCAAAGCGGCATTGAACATAGTTCAAGCCGCGCCACTTCCCAACATATAAAAAACTTGATTTTTAAGAGGAGATTAACATATTGCTGAAACTATGGAAAATAGAATGAATTCGAGAAAAGGGGGTTGCATATTCTCCCTGATTAAACTTGCGGTGATTGTCGTGGCAATAGTGGCGGTGGTGCTGTATTTTTGCATGGGATATATCGGAGATTACGCAATAAAAACGGCAACATCGGGAACGGAAATTACAGGCGGAGTGGGAGATATTAAGGTAAACCCGTTCGAACAAAGCGTAGACGTAAAAAATTTCTACATCACAAACCCGTCGAAAAAATATAACAATGAAACGGCTCTGTCGTTCGAAGAGGCGTTCGTTGACTTGGATATAACCCCCGTTGACCTGTTTGCTAAAAAACTTATTGTCATAGATGAAATTACAATAAAAGGTCTCAAGGTCAATGTGGAGTATTCCGCAGACAAGTCGATTACGTCTACGAACCTCAATGATATTGTGGCAATTCTGCAAAAGAAAATCGAGGGGACGTCGGCCGATTCCAAACAGGGCGGCGCGGCGGCGCGCGACAGACAGGAAAAAGACGAACAATACAGATTCATAATCAAGAAATTGAAGTTTGTAAACGGCTATGCGTCGTCGTCAATAGCGGGTAAATTGACGGAGTCGCCCCTGCCCGACTTCGAGATTTTGAATATCGGCGTTTCTAACGGCGGCGATACCGCGTTTGAGATAGTGTGCGCGGTAATCCCGAGAATCGCGGTTCAGGCTACGGGCGGCGCATTGAAAGGTTTGCTGAACGTTTCGGAGTCGGAGGGGAAATCGTTGATAAAAAACATTTCGAATTCGCTCAACAAACTGATTGAAAAGAAACAGTCAAAATAAAATTCTTTAACTGTTTTGTGGAACGGCAGCTGGAAGTTTCAGTCGCCGTTTTTTTGCGGAACGGAAAAGAATTGATGTCGAACAAAAGACGACAGGTTCAAATTTCGGGGGAAGCAAAAACCGCTTTAACTTGGGGCTAACCTTTATTGAACAAACATTAATACCGATGTTTGCCGACGGGCAAAAAAATACCCTCCCGACGGGTAAAAAACACTGCCTACCGACGAAAAAAAGGTTGCCTGAGCGGAGGTTTTGTGCAAGATGTCTACGCATTATGGAACTAAACGTGATTCTGGATATTGCCGTGTTCGTCGCGTTCATCGCGGCGGTTATTTTTACGGGACTTTATAAAAGTAAAAACGAGGGTGGATCGGAGGATTATTTCCTTGCCGGACGCGGATTGTCTTGGTGGCTGATAGGTATTTCGCTTATAGCCGCAAATATTTCGACCGAACAATTCGTCGGTATGAGCGGAAGCGCGGCGGGGCTGTCGGGCTTGGCGATTGCAAGCTATGAATGGATGGCGGCGATTGTCCTCGTTTTTGTGGCTTTCTTTTTCCTACCGATTTTTCTCAGAAGCGGCATGTATACGGTGCCGCAGTTCCTGGAATACAGATTTGACGCGACTTCCAGAACGGTGATGTCGATTATGATGGTAGTCGTGCTTGTTTCGGTAAACACGACGGCGGTAATCTACTCGGGCGCGACTGTGACGAACACGGTTTTCGGGGCGTCAACGGGCTTGCCGTTCGATCTCAACATTACGGCGTGCTGCTGGGGAATAGGCATTATGGCGGCAATATACGTCTGCGCGGGCGGATTGAAGGCGTGTGCGTGGGCCGATTTGCTTCAAGGTTCGGCTTTGATTATCGGCGGCGTTTTGATTGCGTATTTTGCGTTCAGCGCGTTTGCGGGAACGCCCGTAGACCAAATTGCAACAACATCGCCCGTTTCGCCCGAAACGCTTTCGAACCTCAAGGACGCGGGCGTTATGGAAAAATTCTTCACGCTTAACTCAGACAAATTGACTATGTTCATGCCGGCCGACCACCCAGAAATTCCGTGGACGGCGTTGATTATAGGGCTGTGGATTCCCAATTTCTATTACTGGGGCTTCAACCAGTATATCATTCAGAGAACGCTGGGCGCTTCCAGTTTGGCGGAAGGGCAAAAGGGCGTTATTTTTGCGGCAAGTTTGAAGCTCATAGTTCCGTTTATAATCGTATTCCCGGGAATTATAGCGTTCAACATATACTCGCAAGACCAGAATAAGGCGGCGTTGCAGGATCAGAAAATTATGACCACAAACGCCAAAACGCTCGCGCCCCTCTACTTCAAAAGCCTCGAAACAAAGAACGTGCAATTCGACCCGAAAGCGGGTGTCAAGTTCTTCACGGTAAATCTGGGGCAAAAAGACTCAGACGGCAAGCCTGTCGCAACGGCGTTGTTTACCGAAGCCGATATGAACGCGCTCAAGGCGGAATATGAAGCCCTAAAAAGCAGCGGCGAACTTGACAAAACGGTTTTCGAATACGACAACGGTTGGGCGCAAAACGACGGCGGATTCGGCAGCGGGCTAAAACAGGTTATTGACGACTGGAACCAAAACAGGGTTGTAGACCCGATGTCGGGTGCGGTCAGCGTGCGCAAGCTATACGGATACAAATACGACTCCGCGTTCGGGCTTTTGATAAGCAAGGCGTTGCCCGACGGATTCGGACTGCGCGGGTTCATTTTTGCGGCGTTGCTGGGCGCGGTGGTAAGCTCTCTGGCGGCAATGCTCAATGCGGCTTCGACGATATTTACGATAGACATCTACAAGAAATTCCTCAACAAAAACGCGTCGGACAAAAACCAGGTTTTGGTCGGCAGAGTGGCCGTGCTGCTGTTCGCGGCGATAGGCTGCGTTTTAGCCCCCTTCTTGGCGAACCCGAAACTCGGCGGCGTATTCACGTTCATTCAGGAATTTCAAGGATACCTCTCGCCCGGGATTTTGGCGGTGTTCATTTTCGGTATGTTCTCGAAAAAAGCACCCCGTTTTGCGGGCGCGCTGGGCATTTTGACGAGTCCGATTGTATACGGAATTTTGCAGTGGCAGTTCGGCGACATCGCGTTCCTGAACAGAATGGCAATTACCTTCGGATGCGCAATGCTTGTGATGTTGGCTCTCACACTCGTGAAGCCGCTCAAACAGGACATTGTTCTGCCCGAAAACAAGAATATGGACTTGCGTTTCTCAAGAAGCGCAATGTTCGGCGGAATTGCGGTGTTGGCGATTTGCTTCGCACTCTACTTCACGTTCTCGGGACTGTGGTTCTAATTTGAAGTCCGACCCGCGCGCAAGTGTGCGGGTCGGCGTAAACATAAACAAAAAAACAAAATATGGATATGGGAAAAAATATAAAAATACTATCGGTTGTTTCGATTGCGGCATTGTCGCTTTCGATTTTGGGCTGCGCGGCAGACAAGACAAACACGACGCAATGCGGAAGTCGGAATTTCGGGAAGTCGCCCGCGATTCCGACGAGCTACGAAACCGACAAAGACGGGGTTATGACGAAAGCCTACTGGGATATCTGGAACAAAGATGTCCAAAAGGCCATCGACGAACGCATCGAAAAATTCCGCAAGGCAGACGCAAAAATCGCGCTCGACGCCGCGCCGAATTCGCCCGTAAAAGTAAGGCAGGTTTCGCACAAATTCTTTTTCGGGGCGCACATTTTCAACTTCAACCAGCTCGGGAAAAAAGAATACAACGACATCTACAAAAGCCTTTACAACAAATACGACGGTCTGTTCAACTCGGCGACGGTGGCGTTATACTGGAAATGTTTTGAAATGGAGTTCGACAAGCCGCGTTTCAAAACAGAATACTGGGACACGGAGGAATTTTGGGAAAATGTAAAATATCCAAAGCGTATGCCCCACTGGAGACGCCCCCCGACCGACGAAGTTGTGGATTTCTGCAAGTCGAAAAACCTGAGAATCCATGGGCACCCGCTTATTTGGGCGGACAGGAAATGGCATTATCCCGAACTGGAAATCTGGCAGAAATACGGCACGCCCGAAAACGTGAAATTCAAGAAGACAGCCCCGCACGTAGGCATAAACTCATCGGGATATGTGTTCACGAAAAAATACAAGGACTCAAAAATAGAGGATTTGGAAAAGGAATTCGGCGCGGCCGCAAAGGGTTCGGCGGAACGTTCGGAAATCCGCGTGCGCGAAATCGCAAAACGCTACGGCGACAAAATCGACAGCTGGGACGTTGTAAACGAATCGGCAAGAGATTTCTCCCTCGGCAACCTGCCGTCGAAGTCGAAGCTCATAACGCGTTCCAGATACGGCATCATGGAGGCCGACTACGACTTCAACGCCTTTAGGTTGGCGCAAAAATACCTCCCCGAAAAGGCGCGCCTTAACATAAACGACTACTTTATGGAAGAGGCGTATTTGAAGCAAATATTCTCGCTCAAACAGCGCGGCTGCAAAATCGACGTGGTTGGTTCGCAAATGCATTTGTTCAACCCGAAACAGACGCTCGATATTTCAAAGGGCGCGAAAATCCAGACGCCCGAACAGGTCGGCGAAGTTATGCAAATGCTCTCAAAGGTGGGGTGTCCGATTCACTTGAGCGAAATCACAATCACCGCTGCGGGCACTTCCGACAAGGAGAGAATGATGCAGGCAATAACGTTGCGCAACCTCTACAGAATGTGGTTTAGCGTCGAAAAAATGAACGGCATTACTTGGTGGAACGTTGTTGACGACTGCGGCGCACCGGGAGAACCCTCTATGTCGGGGCTTTTCACGCGCGATATGAAGCCCAAGCCCGCGTTCTTTGCAATGAACAATCTCATAAACGGCGAGTGGAAAACGAAGCTCGACGCGAAAACCGACGCCGACGGCGCGCTCTCTTTCCGCGGATTCAGGGGCGAATACGAAATTTCATACACCGACAAAAACGGAAAACAAAAAACAATAAAATACACACTCAACTAAAATGAAAGACAGCTTAGCTTCGAGTTTTGAAAAAATCTACGGGCAAAGGGCGGAGGTTTTCGCCCAAGCCCCCGGAAGAATAGAGTTCATAGGCAACCACACCGACTACAACAACGGCTTCACTATGGGCGCGGCAATCGACAAGGTCGTGATGGTCGCCCTCTCCAAACGCAACGACAGAAAGCTCTGTTTTGCGAGCGTAAAGTCGGGCGAAAAGGTCGAACTGCAACTCGACAAACTCGAAAAGCAACCGCGCGAATACAACTGGGTCAACTATCCGCTGGGCGTATTCAAGTTTCTTGTGGAGGCGGGATTGAAAGCCGACTGCGGCTTCAATATGCTCGACACAAGCAACCTGCCGGCGGGCGCGGGGCTAAGCTCTTCGGCGGCGATAGAGCTGTCTACGGCGTTCGCACTCTGCAATCTCTACGGATTCGACTGCGACCTCAAAACAAAAGTCCGCATAGGCAGAAAATGCGAAAACAAATTCGTGGGTATGCCCTGCGGGATTCTCGACCAAGGCGTATCGGGCTTCGGCAAAAAGGATTCGCTCGTGTTTATTGACTGCAAGACGGAGGAGTTTTCAAACGCCCCCCTGCCCCATTCGTGCAGATTCTGGCTGTTTAACTCCACAAAAAAACACGCCCTTGTAGACGGAATGTATGCCGCGCGCCACAACGAATGTATGGAGGCTGCAAAAAAGCTTTCCGAAGGCGGCGCGGAAAGGCTTTTGCGCGAATTTACACTTGCCGATTTGGAGGCGAAGAAATCGGAACTTTCCGAAAACGCATACAAGCGCGCCAAGCACGTTATCGAGGAAAACGCGCGCGTGCTGAAAGCGCGGGACGCGCTGGCAAAAGGCGACATTGTCGAAGTGGGAAGGCTGCTTGTGCAGTCGCACAATTCCTCGCGCGATCTGTTCGAAAACTCGTGCGAGGAGCTTGATTTTCTGGTGGCGGAAGCCGTCAAAAATCCGAACGTCTACGGGGCGCGCCTAAGCGGCGGCGGCTTCGGCGGAGCCGCCATGGTACTTACAAACGACAAATTCTCCGATGCCGACGCGGAGAAAATCGAAACAGCATACGAGGCAAAATTTGGCAAAAAACCCGCCGTTTTCATCTGCTCGGCGGGCGACGGCGCAAAAAACATTTAACCCCAATCATTCCAAAATTATGAACGTATTAGTAATAGGCGGCGCGGGCTACATAGGCAGCCACTGCGTCAGACAGTTAATTCAGGCGGGACACAGACCGATTGTTCTCGACAACCTCGTCTATGGGCACACGGGCGCGCTCCTTAAGGAGGTAAAATTCTACAAGGGCAACCTTGAAGACAAAAAGACGGTGGGCGAAATTCTCGACGCCGAAAAAATCGACATCGTAATGCACTTCGCGGCGTTTATCAACGTGGGAGAGTCAGTCCAAAACCCGCTTAAATACTATCAAAACAACGTTGCGGGCGTGGTGAATTTGCTCGAGACGATGATTGAGCACAATGTCAAGAAATTCGTGTTCTCCTCAACCTGCGCGACGTTCGGTATTCCCGAAAAGCTCCCGCTTGTCGAGGATATGCCCCAGCACCCGATAAACCCCTACGGGCAGACAAAACTTGACGTGGAAAACCTCCTCAAAAACTGCGCGCGCGCATACGGGCTGAATTCGGTGGCATTCCGTTATTTCAACGCCTCGGGCGCGGCGGAAGACGGCACTATAGGCGAGGACCACACGCCGGAATCGCACCTGATTCCGCTGGCGATTTTCGCGGCTATGGGCAAGCGTCCCGCGCTAAAAATTTTCGGCAACGACTACAATACTCCCGACGGCACATGCCTGCGCGACTACGTCCATGTTGACGACCTCAGCCGCGCGCACATCGCCGCGTTCGACAAGCTCGAAGGCGACGGAAAATTCCTCCACTACAATCTCGGCACGGGCACGCCTAATTCGGTTCTGGAAATCATCAATGGCGTGGAAAAGGTAAGCGGTCTGAAGGTTCCGTACGAATTCGCTCCGCGCCGTCCCGGCGACCCCGACGCGCTCTACGCAAACTCGCAAAAAGCGAAGAAGGGACTTGACTGGAAAATTAAATACACGAACGTCGAGGACATTATCGCCACGGCGTGGAAGTGGCATTCGACGCACCCAGACGGTTTCGGCGACAAAAAATAAAGGATTGTTATGCAAGATATAAGAACGAAATTCGAACAGGCCGGACAGGGGCACGTTTTCAAGTATTTCGACTCGCTTTCAAAAGACGAACAAAACGCCCTTTTGGCGCAGCTTGAAATGGTTGACTTGGACGAACTCGACCACCTCAACAAGACGCTCGTTTTTGCGGAAAACACCGATGCCGGCATTGACTTTTCAAAGCTGCAACCCGCCTCCTACGAACCCCTCCCCGCCGACAAGGCCGCCGACCCCAAATGGTCGGAGGCAAAGGTTATCGGCGAAGAGGCAATCAGGGCGGGAAAACTTGCGGCGTTCGTGGTTGCGGGCGGGCAAGGCACGCGCTTGGGCTTCAACGCGCCGAAAGGACTTTACAAGATAACGCCCGTCAAGCAGAAAAGCCTGTTCCAAGTATTCGCCGAAAAAATCCTGTCGGCGTCGAGAAAATACGGTGTGTCGATTCCGTGGATTGTGATGACAAGCCACATCAACAACAAGGCTACTGTAGAATTTTTCGAGCAAAACAATTTCTTCGGGCTCGACAAAAACGATGTTATCTTCTTCAAGCAGGGTCTTATGCCCGCCGTCGATTTAAATGGTAAAATCATTTTGGAATCGAAGGGCAAAATTGCGATGACGCCCGACGGCCACGGCGGCTGCCTGCGCGGCATGGTCAGAAGCGGCGCAATCGACGAGCTGAAAAGGCGCGGCATTGAGTGTGTAAGCTACTTCCAAGTGGACAATCCGCTGGTGGACATAATAGACCCGTATTTTGTGGGCTTCCATATTTTGGGGAAGTCGCAGATGTCGTCGAAGATGATAGCGAAGGCGTATGCGCTCGAGAAAGTCGGGCACTTCTGCATGCTCGACGGCAAGCTGACCGTAGTGGAATACTCGGATTTGCCCGCCGAATATCAGGAGCAGACCGATGCGAACGGCAAGCTCAAGTTCATTGCGGGTAGCGTTGCAATACACGTTCTGGACGTCGCGTTTATCGAGGCTTTGGGCAGCTCCAAACGCGCCGAAGACAGGCTTCCGTTCCACCGCGCCAACAAGAAAATTCCGTTCGTTGGCGAAAACGGCGAAACTGTAAAGCCAGAAAAACCGAACGGCGTGAAATTCGAAATGTTCGTCTTCGACGCGCTTCCGATGGCGAAAAATCCCGTAATAATAGAGGGGTTTAGGGGCGACGAATTCTCGCCAGTAAAAAATGCGGAGGGACTGGATTCTCCCGCGACCTGCAAGAACCACCAAAAAGCCCAATGGCGCAGATGGTTCGAAAAGGCGGGCGTGGATATTCCGTGCGGCAAAGACGGCGTGCCGACTATCGACATCGAAGTATCGCCGCTGTTCGCCTCGAACGCGGACGACTTTGTTGCGGCGTGGAACGCGCTTAAACAAAAGCCCTCAGTCGTAGACGGAATGTATTTGCAGTAGCCTCCTCCGCGGAAGCAAAAGGACGCGCCAAAAGGTGCGTCTTTTTTTTGCGACGGAGCGTTTTTCCAAAAAGAGGTTTTTACCCAAAAAAACGCGCCGATTTCAAAAGGTAATTGTTATTCCAAAATATCAAAAGTTAATTTGATATATTAAAAAATTTTTTATAGAATGCGGGTATGAACTCAAAACCCGCATACACAAGTCCGCTGCGGCCGATAGGTTCGGGCGGTTTCAATCCGGTAAAAAACCTGCGTCCGGAGTCGGTCATAAGGGCACTCGACGCATTTAACGACGGCCGTCTTTCGTCGGCGTGCAGGATATTCGAGGCGATATCCGAAAGGGACGACACAATCTGCTGTCTGAATCTCAAAAGGAAGAAGTCGATTTCGCGCCTCGACTGCGAAATAATACCGCTGGAAAATTCCAGAAAGGCGCGCGCCCACCAAAAGGCGCTTGCGCAATTCTACGAAAATATCGAAGCCCGCGATTTCTGCGACTCTAACAAAAGGGGCGCGCTGCGCATGTTGGTCTCGCAAATGATGGACAGCGTGGGAATGAAATACGCCGTGCACAAAGTCTCGTTCATCAGAAACGGCGACAGTCTCGGCGGCGTTTTCGAAAAATATCCGTTATGGCTTTTCGAAAACACTTCGGGCAGGCTCAGAAAACTCGACAGGGAAAACCAGCTTACGGCCGGTTGCGAGCTTTCGCCAGAAAAATGGATGATTACATGCGGCGACGGCCTTATGGCGGCGTCGGCTATAGCGTATATGTTCAAGCACCTGCCCCTCCGCGACTGGCTCATTTACTGCGAAAGAAACGGTATGCCCGGAATAAAGGCGAAGACCAACGCCTTTCCGGATTCCCCCCAGTGGGAAAGCGCAAAAGAGGCGGTAAGCCAATTTGGCGCGGAATTTTACGCGGTTGTCTCGGAGGGAACAGACATTGAGGCAATCGACGTTTCAAGCAAGAGCCAACTTCCATACAAGGATATTGTAGAACGCATGGACAGAATGCTGTGCGCGCTTTGGCGCGGCTCGGATTTGGGCACTATCAGCGGCGAAAACAAAGTCGGCGCGTCGGTTCAATGGTATGAGGGAAGCCTTATCGAGGAGGACGACGCGCAGACGATAAGCGAAACGTTCAACAGAAACGTGGACGCAAAGGTAATCAAAATCCTTTTCGGCGACGACAAACCGCTTGCAAAATTCAGGCTGAAACTTCCCGACTACGAGGAAAAACTCTACGAGTTGGAGGTAATAGAGAGGCTCGCAAAGCTCGGGCTTGCCCCCGACGCGATTGAGTTGGCGAAGAAATTCGCGTTCCCGATAAAAAGCAACGACGCACCAGATGAAATCGAATAACAGACTGCTGCAGGTTCTCGCGCCGTTCGGGCAGTGGCCGCACGCCAAAGGCAACCAAATAGTGGATTCCGACGCCGCGAACAAACTAAAACGAAATGCCGAAAAACTTTTCGCCGCCGAAATTCCCGTGTATTTCGGGCACCCCGACGAAACCAAAAGGGACTGCTCCAAAATGCGTGTCGGCAAAATCGAAAAAATATTCCCTACCGAAAACGGAATAATAGTAAGCGCACTCTACAACGACCGCGCCTTCGAGAAAATAAAAAGCGGCAGGATAAAATCGCTCTCTCCGCGCTGGGAAATGGAGCACTTGGGCGGAAACGACTACCGCCCCGTGCGCCTCGTGTCGGTCGGACTTACCAACAATCCGAATATCGACGGCAGCGGGAAAATAATAGACGTAGGCGATTGGCGCAAAACGGGCTCATCGGACGCCGAGTTCGACAAGGCGGAAGAAGAATGCAAGTCGGCGAACGCCGAGCTAAGCAGAAGGCAGGAAGCCGTTCTGCAAAAGACGCGCGGGCTTGAAGCGCGCGTAGGCAAGGCCGCAGAGAGCGTAAAGAACGCGGCGGTTGAGCTGCGCCTCGGGAAAATCGCCGGCTCAAGCGCGCCGCATGCCGTAGGCCGCGCGTCGCTCAAAAACTTCTCGGAGCTGGCAAGAAACATTTCACTTCAGACGGGCGAACCATACACAAAGGCGTTCGCCCGCCTGAGAAAAACGGTAAAAACAAACAAATAATGCAAATGAAATACTATCAAAAAATGATTGCGCGCGCGTTCGGGTTGACCGCAGGCGGCGCATTCTCAAACATCGCAGAGGGAACGCACGCGGGCAGCGCGACGTTCACCGCGGCGGAAGACATAGACAACTCGCAGCTGCTCGTTGCGCTTGACGATTCGGGCGAAGCGGTAAAAATCTGCTCGGCAACCGACGCCCCCATCGGCGTATGTGTTGACGAATGCGACATCAACGACAAATGCGCCGTAGCCCTTGCCGGTTCGGCGGAAAGCACGTTCCTCTGCAGGTGCGCAAAGGCTGTGGACGCGGGCGACCCCGTATTTACCGCCGACGGCGGGAAGGTTTCGCCGAGTGCCGCAAACGGTTCGTTCAAGGTGGGCGTTGCGTTGACGTCTGGGCAAATCGGCGACATAATCGAAGTCGATACGCAGTGCTTCGGCAGCCGCGCGCTGTCAGTTTCAAACGGCGGAACATACAACTGGAAGGGCGCGACAACCTCGGAAAAAATGCAGATTGAAGGCGTAACCGCCGACTCGCTCGTGTTTGCCACAATAGCCGTTAAAGGCGGCTCAGAAACTGCCGTCCGCGCTGTTGCCGAAAACGGCGCAATCACGTTCGCCCTCGATGCGGCGGGCACAACCTCCACAAAAATCGCGTGGATAACAATCAACAGCTAATTCTATGAACGAAAACAAAATTGTAACCGCAAACGAAAACAGATTCACAGCCGGAAACTACAGCGAAGCGTTGACGGCATTTACAGTAGGCTGGAAGTCGCCGGACAACCTCGCCGAGATGCTCGACTTCATCGCCCCTCCCATTCCCGTTGGCAGACGTTTCGAGTTCAAACGCAGCGACAACGCGCAGTCGTTTTATTCAGACAACGACGACGTTCGAAGCATTGGCGCGGAATTTAAGCGCGTGCGCTACGACGGCGCATCGGTTAATGAAAAGACGCTCAACAAGGGGCTTACAATCAGAATCGACCACGACGAAATCGCTGATGACGACTGGCAGGAACGCTACGTCCAAATGCTTCTCCAACGCCTGCTGCGCAACGAACTGCGCCGCGCCATAGCAGCCCTCGAAACAATCGCGAAGTCGGCGGGAACGCCCACATGGACGAATAACGAAAACCCCGACGCCGACATCAGAAGCATGCTTATTGCCGCGGGCAACGAAAGCGGCGTGCGTCCCAACAGAATCCTTTTCGGCGAAACTGCGTGGGATATGAGAATGTCGTGCCTTGAAAAACAGAATTCGGCAGTGGCGTTCAAGGCAAGCGCGCTCGCGCAGGAGGAGTTGGCTTCAAAATTCCTTCTCGACGGCTGCAGGGTTATGTCGGCGCGCTACCAGACATCGCCGTCGGCAAAGGCGCAGATTGCGGGAGCTAACGTCTACGCGTTCTTCGGGCAGAATTCGATTTCCAAAGACGAACCCTCGAACCTCAAGCGTTTCTACACGCCCATGGAAGAGGGCACGCCCTTCCGCGTATACTGCGACGAATCGGCAAAATACACGGACATCACCGTGGAACACTACTCCAGCATAGTAGCAACAAGCGACCTCGGAGTAAGAAAACTCTCAATCAAGGAAGGAGAATAATTGACTGCGGCGGGGGCGTAAAAAACCTCCGCCGCGCCACGATTATGGACTGGATAATTCTAACGGAACGCGACCTGTTCGACCTGCTCAACAAAAGCCAGCTCGACATGCTCAAAGCCGAAGCCGTGAAGGCAAACGACAGCGGAATCTGCAACAGAATCATAGACATGATAGTGTCGAGAATACGGGCAGAAATTGCCGCAAGCGGGGTTAATATGCTTGACTGCAACTACGCGAAGATTCCGCCCGAACTGCGAGAAACTGCTCTGCGGCTTGCATTGGAGGCACTGCAAACGCGGCTTCCCGAGCTTGAGCTTTCGCCCGCGCAAATCCGCGCCGCCGACTACGCGCGCGAAATTCTCGCGAGAGTAGCCGAAGGCAAACTACCCGTTTCGCGCCCGACAAACGGGATAAAAACGGCGCGCAAGTTTGCCGTTGCACACGGGGTTGGCGAAAGAAAATTCACGAGAAAATCGACGGAGGGCATGTGATGTCGGAACTCGAAAAAATACAAAAGGCCGTGCGCGACGAACTGCGCGGCGCGGCGGAATTCGCGCAGGTTGCCGTAGCCGCCGAAGGTATCGACGCCCCGCCCGCCCCTAAAAAATCGTCTTACTCGATAGACGTAAAACGCCCGATTCCCATATCTGCGGCGAAAAATTCTGGAGAGGTCCTCTTCGCCGAAGTGTTGTTGGAAATTGAAATTTCCGTTCCCAAGTGCCGTCCGCAAAAGCTTTCGGCACTCGAAATATTCGAACGCGTATGCAGAAGGCTGCACAATAGGAAGACAGACTTGCGCCAAAACTGCGGAAAGATTTTGTTGTCGCGCTCTGTCCCGCTCGAATTTGCAGCGGAAAGCGGGGGCGTCGAAAAAGCATCGGTAAAATTTCTAATTCAGGGAGTAAAAATATGAAAATATACTACGCAAAAAAACTTTTGAACGAACACGCCCAACCGCCGGTATCGTTTGTGTATCGGGGAAAAAATTCCGTGGAAAAAAACGCGGCGATAGAAGCAGAACGCGCGCTCGTAAGGTGCTTCGGCAACTATGCGGCAAGCGTAGCCTTCAAGATGGAACGCGCGCACGATACACCAGAAGCCGCCGCGGAATTCGCCCTAAGGCACGTTTTGGAAGTCAACAAACAACAGTCGGGCGAACTACTGATTGCAACAGACGCGGGTAAAACAATACTGGCAATGCAAAACGCGGCGATAGTTTCCGTGGGAGCGTCTGCCGACGGCTGTTCAACGACGGTTTCATACGAATTTCAGGAGGCGCAAAGATGAATTCGGAAGAGCGTTTGCGCAAACTCGAGGAGTCTATTTCGGCGACGATTTCGTCGTTTTCAAGCTATTTGGACAGGCTTGAAAGCGAAATCGACGAATTGTCGAAGCGCATTGACGAACTGGAATCTCAAATAAAAAACATCAGAACAGACTTATGAATACTATTTTCAAGGTAAACGGAACGGATTTTAACATGGAAGAGCTATCGGCGTTTTCGTGCAAGCTAACGCGCAAAAACTCGGCGGCCGACGAAATAACGATGGAAACCGACGTTGCAAGCCCCGCCGCGCAATGGGGCTACGACGATTCCGTCGAACTGTGGCAAAACGGAATCAGGCGTTTCGCGGGCAGGATTGTAAAAAACACGAAAAGGCGTTCGGGTAAAAAGAACGTCCATTTTATATTGATAAAAAATCCGTTCTACGAACTGGAACGCGTAATCTATCAGCAAATGACCGCGTATTACAACGGCGGCGCCATCACAATGCGCAATAGAAGCAGGGTGACTCTCGGAGGTGGCGGGAACGCGGGGTCTATACAAAAACAAATTAAAGACATCATAAAATACGCCTCCGGACACGGGGTAAACATAGCGGAGGGGACAATAGACATCTCTGGCGATATGCTTGTTGACGAGGCCACTGACATCACCTGCGCGGAGGCGATAGTAAAGACAATGCGCTGGTGTCCGTGTTCGTGCGCGTATTTCGACTATTCGCCGGAGGGTGCGCCGCGGCTGAACGTCCGTCCGCGCAGCGCGCTTGCAAACGCGTCGGTTTGCGCGGAAGACGGCAACGTAAAATTATTTTCGGCAAACAGGCGCGACGACCTTCGCGTGGATTCGGTTCTGATAAACTACGAGCGCGAAAACGCCGTAGACGGCAACGTATACCTTGAAGTCCTCGAGGACAAATACCCTGCCGACGCGGAAACGGGCGGCAAAAATTCGATAGTTATGTGCGTGGAACTGGGCGGATCAAAATCGGTCAGCCAAACGCACTCGATTTCAACGCAGTCAATCAATGTTTCGTCGGCGTCGTGGTGGAAAAAGCACGTCAACTTTCTCAATAGAATAGGCACGTTTACGATAGTTTCGGCGTCGTGCTCCGGCGGTTTCAACAACGAACTCACAGACGGCTCGATTCCCAAAGGCCTTGGATATTCGGCAGAACAAAGCATAGCAACGGGCACATTCGAATATACAAACCCCTCCACCGGAGGGCTCGAGCAGAAAACGATTTCAGTCCGCCTCAAAACCACAGCCGCGCGCACCGGCGACTACCGAATTTGGAAGCAAACCGATGTTGCCGAAACAAAACCCGTCGGGCTTGCAAAATCAATATACGAAGCCGCAAGCGTTGTCCAATACGAAGGCGAACTGGAGCTTTTCGACGCCAAGGCGGAAGACTATTTCGGCAAAACCGTGTCCGTAAAGAATGCGCAACAAACGGTTCTCGATTCCATTCCGCCGTATTTCGCGGAGGAGAATTTGGCAAGGCGCACGCTCAGACTGAAATTCGGCCCGGTCAAACACCTCTACCCCGACGACATCGTGGAACTTTTCCGCATAAACCGCTCGCGCAAACCCGTGACATTGAGGGTATCGGCGGGAGGGGAAGTCTCGGGAAGCTCAAATGTGTTCACGGGTGGCGCATCGCCTTCGACGCACCTCGAACTCGAGGACAGCGTAAAATCGAGGCTGATTATAAAGACGGCAAATGAGAACAAGAAGGTGGACATAAACGCCGACGCGCTCGAATCGGGCGAAACGGCGGAATTTTACGAAACATATGTCTGCTACAACGGAATGCTCGCAAAAACAAAAGTTCTAATGACAACCCCCGTAATACAACAATGAACGAGCCGGAATTTTTAACCACGTTCCCGCACGACGAAATTTTCCCAATAAAAACTTCCGAGGCGGGAAACATCGCGTGGATTCCCTACAAGGAGGCAATGTTCTGGTATTGGAACATCTACGGGGTGGACATAAACATATACTGTCTCATAGACGGCTTCAATTCCTACTTGGAAGAGGGCGACGAATACCTGAAATACGAATACATCAAAATAGCCGACAACTACCACTTCGACTCAATCAGCCCGAACTGCGTCTGCGCGCAAACGCACCAAACGCGCGCAATCAAAAAATACGACGTCTTTTTGGAAAGCAATTTCGACGGCGGACATCTAAAAATTACGGGGCCTTTCTGGAAGGAAAAATACGACATCGGCACGCCGATTGACGAAATGCAAATGGGCTATCTGCTCGACTACCGTTTCGTTTGGAAAAACGGAATGGAGGCTTCAAGCGACACCGAATGGGCGAAAGACGCGCCGTGGTTCAAAGAAGTGGAACACGGCAGTTTTGCCAAAATCTACTCAAAGGCAACCGACTACAGTCTGCTTCCGGAAACATGTATTCTGAATCTCGACAGCTACGTTGCTTTCAAACTGCGCAACCGCGAAATGCTACCGCGGCAAACGCAATGACTGCCCCGGCCGAACCGACTCCGGCGAAGCCAAACGGTCTCTGTTTGCCTTGAATATCTGCTTCCACTTCCCCGACGTTCCGTAGAAACGTTTGCTTATACTACTGAGAGTGTCTCCGGGCTGGACGACATAACTCGGCGGAACATCGCGCGCGACGACCACTTTGTTGGCGTCGCTTTTTTTTGCGTTTGCCTGTTGCCGCTGCTGGGCAGCTTGCGAAACTTCGCTTACAACCGGACGCCTGTATTCGGCGGGCGTCGCGGGGCGGGTCGGCGCGGCTTTCAGCTTGTCGAGTTCGGCAACCGCCGCGGCGAGCTTGTGTTTAAGCTCCAAATTTTCCTTTTGCGCCTTCTGCCACATTTCTTCGAATTCGAGACGGCGAATGTTGTTTTCGAATGGACTTTCGGGCAGCGACGCCGCGTAGCGTTTATTCGCCGTTGCAATCATCTGGCGCACCTGAGGCGAAGCGGGAGAATTGGGCATAAACTCCAAAAATTTGCGGAAATGGTAAATTGCGAATATAGGGTCGTTCATTTCGCCGAGATAAATGCGCCCCAGCTCCAAATGCGACTCTGGTGCAACTTTGCGCTTTTCCACCACCTTCAGGAACGCGCTCATCGCCTCCTGATAATTGCCCCTGCTAAGCTCCTCGCAGCCGCGCTGGTAGTGGGGCTCGCTGGTCTCCTTTACTATGTTTTCCTCGTTCGCGAAATCGCAACCCCCGACCGAAAGTATATACGCCGCCACAAGCGCGGCCACCGCAAAGACGGCGACCGACTTGCGCTTCTGTCCGATACTGTTTTCGGTCGAGAACATTGCAAAATTACGCTTTAGTGTCTGAAATGGCGCACGGACGTGAAGACCATGGCCATGTTGTTTTCGTCGGCTGCTTTTATTACCTCTTCGTCGCGAACCGAACCGCCGGGCTGGATTGCCGCGGTTGCGCCCGCGTGCGCGGCGGCCACAAGGCCGTCGGCGAAGGGGAAGAAGGCGTCGCTTGCAACTACGCTGCCCGCAAGCGGAAGCCCCGCCTGCTGCGCTTTCCAAACTGCAATCTGCGAGCTGTCAACGCGCGACATCTGCCCCGCGCCGACGCCCAGAGTGCGCTCGCAACCCGCATATACAATGGCGTTGCTCTTGACGTGTTTTACGACCTTCCAGCCGAAGAGCATTGCGCGCCACTCCTCTTCGGTAGGCTGGCGTTTTGTAACGACCTTCATACCCGCCTTAAGCTCTTCGATAGAGTCGGAAGTCTGCGCGAGCAGTCCGCCGATAACGCTCTTTACCGTGATTTTCGGCTCGGCCTTGTATGTGGAAATCATCAGGCGCAGATTCTTTTTCTTTGTGAGGATTTCCAACGCCTCGTCGGAGAAGTCGGGTGCGATAATGACTTCGGAGAAGATTTGGGCGATGATTGCCGCCAAGTCGGCCTCGAGCTTTCTGTTGACGACTATTATTCCGCCGAAGGGGGCTTGGGTATCCGTTGCAAACGCCTGATTCCAAGCCTCCACAAGATTGTCGCACGAAGCCACTCCGCAGGGATTGGTGTGCTTCAAAATGGCGAGCGTGGGCTTTTCGAATTCGGAAATCAAATCGGCGGCGGCAGTAATGTCGATGATGTTGTTGTAGGATAGCTCCTTGCCGTGGAGCTGGCGGAAATACTTGTTGAATTCGCCGTAAAGAGCCGCCTGCTGGTGCGGATTTTCGCCGTAGCGCATTTTCTGAACGAGCGGCAGGCCAATGTTTATCGTTTCGGGAAGCGCGCCGTTGTTGTATTTGGAATTGAGATATGTCGCGATTGCCGCGTCATACGCGCTCGTGCGCTGGTAGACTTTCAGGGCGAGTTTTTTGCGCAACTGCAGCAGTTCGTCGCCGCCCTTGCGGATTGCCTCGAGCACTGCGGGATAGTCGCGGTTGTCGCAAACTACGGTAACGTCGCGGTGGTTTTTGGCTGCGGAACGAAGCATGGAGGGCCCGCCGATGTCGATATTTTCTATGGCGTCCTCGATCGTGCAATTCGGCTTTGCAACGGTGGCTTCGAACGGGTAGAGGTTGACGACTACAAGGTCAATCATCTTGATATTGTTCGCCTGCGCCTGCGCCATATGCGAGGGATTCGAACGCAGGCACAAAAGCCCGCCGTGAATCTTGGGGTGGAGCGTTTTTACGCGGCCGTCCATCATTTCTGGGAAGCCGGTGTAGTCGCTTACTTCCGTGCAGGGAATGCCGTTTTGGGAAAGCAGTTTTGCAGTGCCGCCCGTGGAAAGAATGGTGTATTTATGGTGGTGCACCAAATCCTTCGCAAATTCAACTACGCCAGTTTTGTCGCTGACTGAAATTAAAGCTAAACGTTCCATTCTTCCGATTCAAGCGACGCCCCCGAATTTGACAAGTTTTTTATGCGATTTTTTTTCGGATTTTTAGATTTTTTACCGAACTTTTCCGAACGCCGCAATTTTGCTCCCCTCGACCACGCGTCCGCAAAAAGAACCCCGCTGACGGGGAAATTCCGCAGAATTTTATCTATTTCTGCAAAAACGGCTATACCGAGAAACCTTCGGTGAGCGGGAGGACACATTTTACGCCGAATTTTTCCACCTCGCGCTTGAACGGCGCGGGGTCTTCGGTGTTGCCCGCAAACAGTCCGTAGTGCATCGGAACTGCCGTTGCGGGCTTGATTTCGGCAACCACTTTTACGGCGTCGCTCCAGTTCATATTGCCGAGTTTCCCGTTGATACAGATGAAAACGGCGTCGATTTTCCGCCCCGCCGCCGCCATAACGTCGGACGCGAGAGTCGGGCGGAACTCGGTATCGCCGCTTACATAAACCGTTTTCGAGCCAAATTCGAAAACGAAGCCCAGCGCAAGTGGGTCTGAGTGGTAGGCGGTAGTGGGCGTTACTTTAAATTTCCTGAAATCGAAAGTGTTTCCCTTGGAAAGAGTCTGGAATTTAAGGCAGTCGAACCCCATCGCGCGGAAGTGTTCGTATGTGCTAAGCGGGCCTGCGAAAGCGCAGTCGGGATAGGCTTTGTAGATGGGGGCGACGCTGTCTTCGTCGAAATGGTCGCGGTGGTCGTGCGAAAACAGGACGAAGTCGGGCTTGAGGTCAGCAAACGAGACGGGCACGGGCACCATACGCGGGAATCTGGGCGCGCAGGAATCCGACATATACGGGTCTACGACAACCCTTGAACCGTCCGTTTCAAAGACGAACCCCGCCTGGGACAACCACGAAACTTTTTTCAAACTCTCCATAAATATTCCTTTTGCTCACGCCGATTTCGACGGATAATTTCGCCCGATGAAACTCTTTTACGAGTTAAAAATCAACCTTTTTATTCCGCAACACACGGATATTCCGCAAAACAACTCCGGATAGCGCGGATTCTGCCGACGTTCAGTTGAAATATTTGGACAAATCGGAATGTTCGGAAATAAGCTTCAAAATATCGTCGCGGCACATCTTAGCCCAGCCGTTGTAGCGCGAACAATAGCCCGCCAAAACCGGCTGAAACGAAAGCAATCTGCGCCAGTAAAAACCGTTCATGTACGTCCAACCGCCGTATTCCGAACACTGAAACGCATATTGCGGGCAGTCGCACAAAAGCGAAGCCCAATCGCGCTCCGAATAGTTCAGCCAGCCGCCGTGCCGCGAACAAACCTCAGCAAAGGGAGGACGTTTTTTTATCAGGTTGGACCAGTGCGTCGGAATAAATTCGTCAAAGACACCTTCTTTCTCGGCAGTCGCAACCCCCGAGGGGTCGGCCTGCAGACGTTCAACCCATTTCCACACTTCTGCCATATCCATGGATAGAATTACAGCACAAGTTTTTATTATGTCAATAATCATTTACAAACATATTTTTTTTATCAGCAAAAACAAACAAATTCCCCATAAAACGCCATTTAAGCAATCGCAAACCGACACAAAAAGACCGAAAACACGCCGAACTCCGATTGCACCCGCTACTGGACAACAGCCGATTTCGTCCCGTCGCGCAAAGTGATTTCGACCCTGTCGCCGGAATGCAGCGACTGCGCCGAAGCAGCCATGCCGTCAGCCCCGCGGACTATCGCAAACCCGCGCCTTAAAACCGAGTCGATGCCTGACGACTCGAGCCTCTTTCCGAACGCCGAAACTCGTTCCTTAAGAACCGCCAACTTGTGCGGCGTTGCGCTTGCGCTCAACGCCGATTCAGCCGCAGTCAGCCGCAGGCGTTTCCCCGCAACCAACGCCGACACTGCCGCCTGCGCGCGCGTTTGAAGCTCGTCGGTTCGCATTTCGGCGGCGGCTATTTTCGCCAGCGGCGAGTTCAGGCGGACAACATCGGCATAGCGCAAAACCGACGCCTTAAGAACGTCGATACGCGCCGAAAGCGCGCGACCCACCGCCAGAGCCGCATTTTCAATCTGCGCTTTGCAGTCGATAAAGTTGCTTGAGATGAACTCCGCCGCGCCGCTCGGGGTTTCCACGCGCAAGTCCGCGGCGAAGTCGCAAAGGGTGAAGTCGATTTCGTGCCCTACCGCCGAAATGGTGGGAATTTCCGACGCGGCTACCGCGCGCGCGACAATTTCCTCGTTAAAGCACCACAAATCCTCCAAACTCCCGCCGCCACGCGTGAGCACGAGCAAATCGAAATCAAACGGCGAAGTCTGCGCGTATTTTATGCGCTCGACTATTTCCTCCGCCGCGCCTATACCCTGCACTTTCGACGGAATAACAAACACGTTTCCGCGCCAGCCCCTGCGCTTGAGTATTCTGCAGAAGTCGCGCACCGCCGCCCCCGAGGGAGACGTTATTACGCCTATATTTTGCGGCATTCGGGGAATGGGGCGTTTTTTCGACTTGTCGAAAAGCCCATCGTTCGAAAGCTTTTGCTTGAGTGCCTCGAAGCGTTTTGCCAAGTCGCCCGCGCCGTCGGGCATTGCGGCCTTTACAAGCAGCTGATACGTTCCGCGCGGCTCGTAAACGGAGACTTCTCCGTAGGCGAGAATCTTCATTCCGTCGGCAAGCCCGAACGATACCCCGCGCGAATATCCCTTGAACAGCACGGCGGAAATCGACGCGTCGGCGTCCTTTAGCGTAAAATAGGTGTGCCCGCTTGAATACGTTTTAAGTCCCGATATTTCGCCGCGCAGCCAAAGCTCGGGAACTTCCGTTTTTACGAGCATTTTGAAGCGTCGGGAAAATTCGCCGACACTCAAAATTTCGTCGCTCGAGGCAAGAAAATCCATCAGCAGAAAACTCCCCTAACGTGCGCAAGCCGCTTTGCAAGAAGCTTGATGTTGGCGTTGATGTTGCACTCTTCGGAAAAGTCGCTTACAAGCTTTACAACGGAAAGTTTTTTGCCGAACGCCTCCGCCGCAAGCGCGTGCGCGTATGCCTCCATATCGACCAAGTCGCCTTTGGCGGCGGCTATTTGACGGCGTTTCGCGCTCTGGACGGGGCGGCTTGAGCTTGCCAGCCTCCTGCCCGTTTTCGACAGCTCGAAAACCCTGTCGGAATACGGCTCTATGCTTGAAACGCTTGAGACCTCGTAGGCGCGGGCGAAGAGTATTTCCCCCGAATTTTCGGCGGGAGATTCGCGGATTATGTCGAAGTCCTCGTCGTCGTCGTATTCGGGCACTACGCATTTTACCGCCGATGTCGCGCCCGCAGTGCCTATGTTCAGAGCCTCGTCGAAATCGAATTTCGAGCACGCCCAGCAGAACGCCGTTGCGGCGGGGGCAAGCCCTATCCCCGACAGGACAATCCTGCGGGTGTCGTTCTCCCAGACTTCGAACGGCGACGCGCCCACGCGCACGAAAGCGTGGCGTTTGAGCACCTCGGAAACCTCGAAATCCACGGCGCAGAAAATTGTTTTTAAATCGCGCATTTTCCCAAATGTTGCAAAAGTTTCGATTTTATCGGCGAAATGTCGAACGAATATTCGTTGACAAACGCGAAAATGTGCTTGCGCAAAACGTCGTCGTCAAGATACTGCGCCATGCTTTTTACGTATGGGATTGTGGCCTCGACGTTGTCGAAAGCCCACTTGATACTCTCGCGCATTTGGGTTTCTACGCGCCGTTTTTGCGCAGACAAGTCGCGCCTGATGCAAATGCAGCCGAGCGGCACCGGCAGCGACGTTGCGCGCGTCCAAAATCCGCCCAAGTCGCACACGAGCGAAAGCCCGAGCCTTTCGTAGACGAAACGCCCCTCGTGGATCAACACGCCGAAGTCCGCCCCGCCCCGCGCTACGAAATCGGCAATATCCCTGAAATACATCGGGCGCATATCGGGCTTTGAACCGCAGTAAAAGCGCAGCAAAAGCGCGGCGGTGGTGTTCAATCCGGGGACTGCCACGGGCTTCGACACGTCGAAAACCTCGCCCTTCCTCCCGATTAAAACGGGTCCCGTGCCTATTCCCAAAGCCGCGCCCGCGTCGAGCAGTTCGTATTTGTCGGAGTTTTCCAAGAACGCCGCAAACGACATCTTCGTGACTGCGTATTTGCCTTCGCGAGCGGCGAGATTGAGGGCTTCGATATCGTCGAAAACAAAGTCGAAATCCGATTC
Source organism: Verrucomicrobiota bacterium (assembly GCA_023450935.1). Lineage (GTDB taxonomy): Bacteria > Verrucomicrobiota > Verrucomicrobiia > Opitutales > Intestinicryptomonadaceae > Merdousia. Next base: position 32,348 of record JAEXGH010000026.1, read on the forward strand.
CGTTTTACCGTCGATTGCCGCAAAGTATGAAAACGTGTCGTTCGGACAGGGTGTGATTGCGAATTCCATCGGCTATCCTATCGTGTTGTAGAGCCCGTCGCGGCGGCGCGGTTTAAGCGACGCGTTCAAAACAACGTTGCGCATATTCTCCGCCGTGGCGCGGTTGTCGACGCCCGTGGCGCGCACAACCATTTCGTCCATAAGCACGCCGCCTACGTCGTTTGCGCCGAACAAAAGCGCGACTTCCGCAACGCGCAAGCCCTCCGTAAGCCAGCCCGACTGCACATACTTTACGTTGTCCAAATATATCCTTGCAAGGGCGAGGGTTTTCAGAAATTCGGGCGCGCCCACGCGTGCAAAACGCCCCTGTATTTCAGTATTTTCGGGCGAAACAGGCCAAGCAATAAACGCCTTGAAAACGCCGGTTTCGTCCTGCACGCGGCGGACTACGTCGAGGTGCTCTATGCGCTGGGCGAACGTTTCGCCCAAACCGAAAGTCATAGTTGCGGAGGAATACATGCCGCATTCGGCAAGCGCGCGCATTACAGAAATCCATTCCTGCACTGTGCACTTGTTTCCGCAAAGTTCGCGGCGGATTTGCGGCACGAGCATATCGGCGGCCCCCGGGACTGAGTCCGCGCCAGCGTCTTTGAGCCTGCGCACACATTCGCCTATTGAAATGCCCGCCCCGCGCGCAAACCAGACAATTTCAGACGGCGAAAAAACGTGAAGCCACAACTTCGGGAACGCCGTTTTTATGCGGCGCAAAAGCCCGCACGCCCACTCCAAAGTGAATTTGGGAGAAAGCCCCCCTTGAAGCATAATCTGCACGCCGCCGCGCTCTACCGATTCGGCGCAGATATCGAAAATTTCGTCGTCCGACATAGTAAACGGCGCAACCTTCCCCGCCGAAGCGTGATACGCGCAAAACTTGCAGCGCGCCGCGCATACGTTTGAATAGTTTATCATTCGGTTGACGACGTAGCCTACTTCGCCCGACGGGTCGGCAAGCCGCAGCCGCGCCGAAGCAAGGCGCGACATATCGAACAGGCTTGCGTTTTCAAGTGCGGCTGCCTCAGCCGCGTCTATGCGCGCGCCGCTTAAAATTTTTTCAAACAACTCCATTTTTCTCTACAAAATTAAAGCTTTCTTCGAAGTCAGCCTCCGACATTTTGAAAATCAGACGCCCATAGTAGCGTTGCAGCGTTTCAACCGAAAGGCGTCCGCGCGAAATTTCAGCCGCGCGGCGGTATGTGGGGTCGGGGTCTTCCGCAAAAAGCGCGAGCGACCTGTCCAAATACTCCGCCGTTTTCGGCGCAAGTTCCGCATACAGGCTGCGGCGTATCACAAACACGGCGTAAATCATTTTACACTTCGCCCAGTCGCGCCAAAGCTCGCCCAAGTCGTATGAATTTGCAAAGCGCGAGGAGTCGAAAAGCATTGCGTCGTCGCCGATTAAAAGCGCGCTGTCAGCCGACTCAAGCGGCGCGCGGGGAATTTCGAACAGATCGAACCCGAACCTGTCCAGACATATTTTTCTGAACGCGCGCGACGACGTTCCCGTTTGGGGCGTGATGAAAATGCTTCCGCCGTCAAGCCGCGAAATATCGAGGTTTGAGAACAGTTTTATCGACATTATCTCGCCGTCTCCGCCCACGCAAAAACGCGGCAAAACGGCGTATTCGCGCGAGCAGTCGGGATACCGCCAGCGCGAAATCATCGAAACGTCCGAAGCCCCCGCCGCCGCAAGCCCGTTCAGGCGCGACGGAATTTCGAAGCGCATGTCGAACAAGTCGGAGTCTGCGCGGAAAAACGGCAGGCTGTTGACGAATGAGACTCCCGAAAAACTATACATAGTTGGAATTTGTGCGGACGGCCTTGAAACCCGCGCCGCGGATAATGTCGCACATAAATTCGGGAGTGCGCCACTGAGGGGCAGCCCCCGCCGCCACTGCGACCTCTTCGTGCCAGTGCGTTCCGCCGATGTCGTCCGCGCCGAAGTTCAGCAGAATCTGCGAGAGCCTGTCGCCGAAGTGCGGCACGGGGACTCTTATGTGCGGGAAATTGTCGAGCATAAGGCGGGCTATTGCGCATATTTTCAGGTCGTATACGCCCGACGACCTGCCCTTTATGACGCTCGCGCCCTGCCTGAACGGCAGCGGCACAAACGCCTTGAACCCGCCCGTTTCGTCCTGCAGGCGGCGGAGCATATCCAAGTGCTCCACTACTTCCGCGGGCGATTCGAGATGCCCGTAGAGCATTGTGGCGTTCGTCTTAAGCCCTATTTGGTGAGCCGTTTTCATTGCATCGAGCCACTGTTGCGCCGAGAGCTTGTTTGGCGAAATTTTCGCGCGTATTGTTTGGTCGAAAATCTCCGCGCCGCCCCCGGGGAGGGCGTCGGTTCCCGCCTCAACAAGCTTCAGCATAACATCGCGCAGCGGCAGCCCTGACACTTCCGACATCAGCGCGCATTCCGAAACGGTATACGAAACCACGTTCAGCTTTTTGTCGGCGGCCTTAACCGCGCGGACAACGTCGAGATAGTATTCAAACGGCAGCTTTCTGTAGATTCCGCCGATTATATGTATTTCCTCCGCACCCGCCGCGGCATACTTTTTGGCGCGTTCGAAAACGTCCTCGGGCTTGAGCAGATACGCGCCCTCCTCGCCCTCGCGGCGGAAGAAAGAGCAAATCGGGCAGCACGCCTGACAGATGTTTGAATACGTTATTGCGGCGTTTACCGCATAGAAAGCCCTGTCGGAGTGGAGAGCCGTCCTGACGGCGAACGCGCGTTCGCCGAGGTCGGGCACGGACGCGTTTTCAAGCAAACTGCGCGCGGACTGCACCGACAATCTTTCAAAAGGCTTCTGTCCACAAAATTTTTCCATTCGGCGAATGTTGCCGAAGTCTGAAAAATTGTCAACTTTCTTTATTCCCGCCGGCGGGGCGTCGGCAAAAAAATAAATAAATGGTTGCGCTTGAACAGAAAATGCCGACAATATGCCGGTATGATTTTCCTTGAGAAAGCCAAAACCTACGCCGACGCAATAAAACTGGCGCACACGCTGTTCGCGCTTCCGTTTGCGCTGTCGGCGGCGGCTCTGGCGGCGGGGCGCGGCGCGGAGATTTCAGCGGGCGTTTTAATCTGGATAGTAGTGGCGTTCACGGCGGCGCGCTCTGCGGCAATGGGCTTCAACAGAATAGCCGACGCCGACATCGACGCGCTCAACCCGCGCACGGCCGCCCGCCCCACGGCAACGGGCAAACTGCCGCTTAAAGACGCGAAGATTTTCACCGCCGTTTCCGCCGCAATTTTTGTGGGGGCAGCGTTTATGATAAACGGCCTTTGCGGCGTGCTTTCATTGCCCGCGCTGGGGGTGCTTTTCGGATATTCGCTGGCGAAAAGGTTCACGTGCCTTACGCACTACATCTTGGGCTGCGCGCTCTCCCTTGCCCCGATTGGCGCGTGGATTGCCGCAACGGGCGGATTCGACCCGAAAATCCTGCTTTTGGGCGCGTGCCTGCTTTTCGGAATAGCGGGGTTCGACCTCATCTACTCGCTTCAGGATATGGAGTTCGACAGGGCGCACAGGCTTTACTCCATTCCGTCGCGCTTCGGACGAAAAGCAACGCTTGCGGTTGCGGGGTGTTCGTTTGCGGTGTCGGCGTGCGCGCTGCTGGGAACGGGAGTCGCGTTCGGGCTGAACGGCTGGTTTTTTGCGGCGGCGGCGGCGGTTTCGACTCTCTATCTGGCGGGCCTCGCGACGATTGCCGCCGCGGGAATGGCGAAGGTTAATTTGGTATTTTTTTACGCGAACGTGTCGGTGTCGTTTTTGATTCTGGCGGGTTCGCTTGCAAACGCGGGATTTTGAAATGGAAGACAAAAAACGCATAGTTTTGGCTGTAACGGGCGCGTCGGGATTGCAATACGCAATCAAAACCGCGGAAATGTTGGCGGCGGCGGAATGCGAAATTTTCTGCTGCGCCACGGAATGCGCGAAAAAAGTGGCGCAAACCGAGCTTGAAGCCGACCTGGTAGAAGCTCTCCGAAATGCGGGCGCAACCCGCGTATATTCCGAAAACGACTTCTCCGCGCCGATGGCGAGCGGGTCGTTTTACTTCGACGCAATGGCGGTTGTGCCGTGCTCTATGAAAACCCTCGGCAAAATTGCCAATTCGATAGCCGACAACCTCGCCGTCCGAGCGGCGGAAGTCGCGCTTAAGGAGCGGCGCAGGCTGGTGGTCGTTCCGCGCGAAACGCCCATGAATTCGGCGCAGATAAAAAACATGCTCGAACTTTCGCTTGCGGGCGCGGTTGTGCTGCCCGCCTCTCCCGCGTTCTACAACAAACCGCAAAGCGTAGACGATATGGTGGGGTTTGTAGCGGCGCGCATAACGGCGTCGCTCGGGGTAAGACAGAATTATTTGAGGGAATGGGGCGTATGAAATCCGACTACAAAAACATAGGCGAGTTTCTCAAACTTCTCGAATCGATAGGCGAAGTGCGGCGCATAAAAGAACCCGTCTCCCCCGTGATAGAAATCTCCAAATTCACCGACGTGGAATCCAAGAAGCCCGACGGCGGCAAGGCCTTGATTTTCGAAAACGTAATCGACAACGGCAAAAAGACCTTCCCGATTGCGACGAATGTTTTCGGGAGCGAAAGGCGAATGGCTCTTGCGCTCGGGCTGGAACGCCTCTGCGATGCGGGCAACGGAATACGCGAACTGCTCCAAATGAAGCCGCCCGCGACACTCAAAGACAAACTGCTCGCGCTTTTCAAGCTCCTGCCTCTTGCGAAAATAATGCCGCGCGAAATAAAGAACGCGCCGTGTCAGGAAGTTGTCAAAACGGGCGCGGACGTGGATTTGTCGGAAATTCCCGTGCTCAAATGCTGGCCGCACGACGGCGGGCGGTTCGTGACGCTGCCGCTGGTGTTCACGAAATCGCCCGAAGACGGCAAGAAGAATCTGGGAATGTATAGACTGCAGATTTTCGACAAAAATACGACGGGTATGCACTGGCACGTCCACAAAGACGGCTCGCACTACTTTAACGAATACGCGCGAATGGGCAAAAGAATGCCCGTTGCGGTTGCGATAGGGGCCGACCCCGCCGTCGTATACGCGGCAACCGCGCCCATGCCCCGCGGAGTTGACGAACTTCTGCTGGCGGGTTTTTTCAGGAAATCGGGCGTGGAGACCGTCAAATGCAAAACAGTTGACCTGCAAGTTCCCGCGGAGGCCGAATTCGTTCTGGAGGGCTATGTGGACCCCGACGAACGCAGAATGGAAGGGCCTTTCGGCGACCATACCGGCTACTATTCGCCCGCCGACTTGTATCCCGTATTCCACATTACCGCGATCACGCGCAAGAAAAATCCGATATACTGCGCAACCCTTGTGGGCCCGCCGCCCATGGAGGACTGCTATATGGCGAAGGCGACGGAGCGCATTTTCCTGCCGCTTGTCCAGTCGGTTATGCCCGAAATATCCGACTATTTTCTGCCGTGGGAGGGCGTTTTCCACAACATTGTAATCGTCTCGATAGACAAGGAATACCCCGCGCACGCCCAAAAACTCATAAACGGGCTTTGGGGACAGGGGCAAATGAGCTTTTGCAAGGCGGTTGTAGTTGTGGACAAAAACGTCAGGCCCTCCGACCTCCACAAAGTGTGGGACCTCTTTGCAACGTCGTTCGACCCCGCGCGCGACATAACGATTTCGTTCGGCGTTCTCGACGCGCTCGACCACTCTTCGCCCGCGCCGTTTGCGGGCGCGAAAATCGGCATAGACCTCACCGCGCCGATCGCGGGCGAAAAGCCGCGCAGCATAGCCCCGCTGCAAATCCCCTCCGAAGAAGAGTGCGAAGCGGCTGAAAAATGGGTTTGCGAAAATATCGGTGGCGTGGAGTCGGTGGAATTTAAGCGCGCGTTCTTGGCGGTATCGCTCGACAAAAACGGACGCCGCGGGCGCGACATTCTCGACAAACTCGCCCAATGCCCGCATATCGAACGCTTCTTCCGCGCCGCCGCAATTTTCGACACCGACGTAGACATAGCCGAAACGCCGAAAATTCTCTGGAAAATATTTAACAATACCGACCCTTCGCGCGATATAAAAATTGTGCGCAATTCACTCGCGCTAATCGACGCGTGCAAAAAAAACAAGGCCGACGGGCACGAACGCGAATGGCCCGACGACCTTTCGTTTGACAAATAAACTTGAACGCCGCACAAAAATTTGCCATAAGTGGTATTAGAAACAAGTAGGACCTATGAACACATCGGATTTGTCGGAATACATTGAAAAAATCGCATCGGCGGCGCGAACGGGCGTCGATATTCTCAAAGAGGCGTGGAGCGCGCAGCATGGGCCCGAGTTGTTCGCGACGGTTGCGGTGCTAATAGTCGTGTGGATTGCCCTGCGCAAAATACGCGGACATTTCCGCCCGATAAAACTGTTCAACAACCGCGTGGGCGAGGTGGAGGTTTCCAGAAGGGCGCTCAACGAACTCGTCCAAAGCGTGTGCTACAGTCTGGGCGCGCTCAATCGCCCCGACGTAAAAATCTACACAAAGCGCGGCAAGCTGTGCATGGTAGTTTCGCTCAAGCTCGAATCGGGGCAGAAACTAACCGACGCCACGGGGGAAATCCAGCAGGCGCTCACAACGGCGTTCCGCGAACATATGGGCGTTGAAAAGCTCGGGAAAATCGACGTGCGTGTGCTCGGCTTCAAGGGGCTTGTCTACAAACCCGCCAACAAATTCCTCCCGCCCGTAAAAGACACGCCCGACGACGTTCTCGACAACAATCCCGTAATAGACATTGTTGACGCGTCCGCGCCCGACACCAAATAATCGCGCCCCGTCATATGGAAAATTTCGCGTCTTTTCTGGGAAGTTGCGTCTTCTACGGAATAGTAGATACCGGCTACGTAGCCCCCGAAAATATGTTTTCTAAATGCGCCGCCCTCGCCGAAAGCGGAACGCGCATAATACAGCTTAGGGCGAAAAACGAAACGCACGAACAACGCCGCAAAATGGCGTTGGAACTGCTGCCCATTTTCCGAAAACCGAACGCCCCCGTCTTTATAATAAACGACGACGTTGGACTGGCGGCGGAAATCTGCAAGGAAATCGACAACGCGGGGCTTCACGTCGGGCAGGACGACATTTCCCCCGCCCTTGCGCGTCGGGAAATAGGCGCGCGCGCGGTGCTCGGGCTTTCGACGCATTCGCCCGAACAGGCGGCGGCGGCGAACGAACTTGTCGGCGTTCTCGACTACTTCGCAGTGGGGCCCGTCTACACTACAATGACAAAACCTGGGCGCGCGGCCGTCGGGCTTGAGCTTGTGGAATTCGTAGCCCGAAAGTTGCGCAAAAATATGCCGTGGTTCTGTATCGGCGGAATAAACGCGAAAACCGTGGCAGCGGTCCGCGCGGCGGGCGGCGAAAGAATAGTCGCCGTCTCCGACGTGCTTTTGCCCGCCGACACCAAAGCGGCGGTTGAAGCTCTTGTTGCGGCGTTTTCGGGAAAAACCGCATAAAAAACCGGTCGGGACGGACGCGCGCGCTCAATTAAGAAATGCTTCCGCCGCGCAACGCAAAACACCCCGAAAAACCGCGGCGCACACCGCGCCCAAAACCCGCATTTTTTGCCGGCCCGCGCCGCGAAAGACGTTGACAAAGGCAGCCAAGCCGATAAAATGACGCGCAAACATTTTTTTATTATGGTTTCAGATATGTCAATAATCGAGGGGCTTTGCAAACGCAGGGGCTTCATCTACCGCTCGTCGGAAATTTACGGCGGCTTTAACGGATTTTTCGACTTCGGCCCGTTGGGCGTCGAATTGAAAAACAACATCAAGCGCGCTTGGTGGAACGACTTTGTCCACGGCAGAGACGACATTGTTGGGCTTGACGCCTCCATTATCATGCACCCCAATGTCTGGCGCGCCTCGGGGCACGTCGAGGGCTTCTCCGACCCCATGGTTGACTGCAAAGAGTCGAAACTCCGTTTCCGCGCCGACCAAATCTACTTCGCCGAGGTTAAAGTGGGCGGCGAAACAATCGGCTACGTCAGCGTTCTCGAAGACGAAAGCATGCAGAAAGAGGCTGAAAAGAAGGCGGTAGAGCTTAAAAGAAAACTCGCCAAGCAGGGCGAGCTGGGCGAAGTGGTTCTCAAAAACTACATGGACGCAAAGCCCTTTGAATACGATCTGATTCCGTCGCCCGCTACGGGCAACGTCGGCACACTCACCCCGCCGCGCGACTTCAACCTGATGTTCCAGACATACGTCGGCGCGCTGCGCGATGAAACCGCCGTAGCCTACCTGCGCCCCGAAACCGCGCAGGGAATTTTCGCCGACTTCAAAAACGTGTGCGACACCACGCGCGTGAAAGTGCCCTTCGGCATAGCGCAAATCGGCAAGGCGTTCCGCAATGAAATCACGCCGCGCAATTTCATCTTCCGCAGCCGCGAATTCGAGCAGATGGAAATAGAATACTTCATCTCTCCGAACGAAGACTGGCGCAAACTCCACCGCGAATGGATTGACGCGTGCAAAAAATGGTTCGTTTCAATAGGGATTCCAGAAAACGAATTGGCGGAAGATGTCCACCCCGACGCAAAGCTCGCCCACTACGCCAAGGCGTGCACTGACATCACATTCCACTTCCCGCACGGTCTGCAGGAATTGCAGGGCATTGCAGTCCGCGGAAATTTCGACCTCACGCAACACCAAAACGCGTCGGGTAAAAACCTCGAATATTTCGACGAAACGCTCAAGGAAAAATACCTGCCGCACGTTATCGAACCTTCGCTGGGCGTAGACAGAACGCTTTTGGCGGTGCTCACAGCGGCGTATACCGAGGACGAAGTCCCAAACGACAAGGGTCAGGCGGAAAAGCGCGTAGTGCTCAAGTTCAGCCCGCGCGTTGCTCCCTACAAGGCGGCAGTTTTCCCGCTCGTCAAAAACAAGCCCGAACTCATGCAGAAAGCGCAGGAGCTTCACGCAAAGCTGCGCCGCCGTTGGAACGTGTTCTTCGACGCCGCTGGCGCAATCGGACGCCGCTACCGCCGTCAGGACGAAATCGGGACGCCCTACGGAATCACGATAGACTTCCAGACGCTCGAAGACGGCACGGTCACGCTGCGCGACCGCGACACAACCGAGCAGGTCAGAATGAGCGTGGCGGAACTCATAAGCCATCTCTCGGAGCAAATCGACGGAATTTAGCGGGTCGAGCGCGCCCGAATCCCGATTTACGAATTCCCGAAAAATGCGCGTTTAACCGACGCGCATTTTTTTGCGCAACGGCGCGCCGCAGATTTCGGCGGAACGTGTATTTTTTGTCCGCAAATAATTGACAAGCCCGAAAAACAAAATTAGCCTGCTTTACAACGAAACATTTATGAAAAAGAAAATATTGGTAATAGGAAGTATGAACGTGGATATGGTCGTCAAATCGGAGCGTATCCCGCACGCGGGCGAAACAATTCTCGGCGGCGTGTTCAACCAGTTCTACGGCGGCAAGGGCGCGAATCAGGCGGCGGCGGCAAAAACGCTGTTCGCAAAAACGTCGTTCTGCTCGTGTTGCGGCAAAGACGCAATCGGCGACGCGTATGTAAAATACCTCAAGGGGCGGAAAATCGACGTGTCGCTCCTCAAGCGCGACGCCAAAAACCACACGGGAGTCGCCCTTATCACGCTCGACAAAACGGGCGAAAACGTAATCACCGTGGCTTCGGGCGCGAATATGTCGCTAAAGCCCGCCGACTTGGACAAAATAGATTTTTCCGAATTCTCCTACGCCGCCTTCCAGCTGGAGATTGATATGAAAACAGTCGCCGAGGGGCTTAAGCGCGCAAAACGCGCAAAGTGCGCAACAATCCTCACCCCCGCCCCCGCGCGGAAACTTCCCGACGCCGTGCTTAAAAACGTCGATTTTCTCGTGCCCAACCAGCACGAAATTCTCCTCGTGCAGGAGGGCTTCAAAGACCCGATTAAGGCGGCGCAAAAGCTGCTTGAGCGCGGCGTCAAAAACGTGATAATCACGCTCGGAGCGAAGGGTTGTATGCTTGTCAACGCCGATGGCGTGTTCGGCTTCGGCACATACAAGACAAAGCGCGTCGATACCGTCGGCGCGGGCGACTGCTTCACGGGCTCGCTCATGGCGGGGCTTGAACGCTTCGGCGGCGACGTTGCAAAGGCGATTACGTTCGCAACTGCGGCGGCATCGCTTGCAATAACAAAAAGCGGGGCGCAAAACTTCGGCACTGAAAAGGAAGTGCTAAAGCTTGCCGCAAAGCCCCTGCCGATTGCAAAGCTTGCTTAGCAGCCAAACGGCACAAACAAAAAAGGCCGAAGTGCAAAACGCGCTTCGACCTTTTTTTTGCGGCGGCTTTGTTAAAGTTTGGAACAAACCAAAATTGCAAGCCCCGCAATGAAGAAAACAAACATCAGCGCAAGCAGTCCGCCCGTTCCTTTCGGGGCGTTCTTAAATTCGCGCCAAATGAACACGCCCCAAAACGCCGAAACCATTGTCGCGCCCTGCCCCAGTCCGTAAGACAACGCGGGCCCCGCCGCCGAAGACGAAATCAGACTAAACAGCGTTCCCAGGCACCATATAAAGCCGCCGAGCATTCCCACGAAATGGAGCTTCGGCGTGCCCTTCGAAAAGTAGTCGCGCAGGGCTACGGGCTTCGAGCCGTCGAGCGGGAATTTCATTGCAAGCGTGTTGAAGGCGAAGTTCGAAAGCAAAATTCCTACGGCGAAAAATACCATCGCCGTATACGGGGAAATTTTCGACGCCTCCAAAACGGCTACCGAATTCTCCTCGCGGATTTCGCCCATTGCCGCCGCCAGAAATTTGAAGAAAAAGCCCATCAAAACACCGGCCGCAACCGAAACGCAAATGCCCTTTACCGTAGCCGCGCGCGCGCCTATGCGTCTGAACGCGAGCGCGTCTATTATTATGGCGATTGCAACGAGCGCAACACCCAGTCCCATAATCACGGGGTCGCCTTCCGGGCGCTCCAAGTAGGTTGTTATAACGCCCAGAACAAGCGCAAGCCCGACGCCTACGGGGAAGGCGACCGCCATTCCGGCGATGTCGATTGCAATGACCAAAAGAATGTTGGAAAGGTTGAAAATCACGCCGCTTAGGACGGGATACCACAGCCACTTGGCGTCGGCCTGCGCGATGTCCGCAAGAAAGCCGCGCCCGCCTTCTCCCGCAGAACCCGCCGTAAACGCCGCCAAAAGCGAGAACAACAAAATGCCGACAACGTAGTCCCAATAAAAAAGCTGGAATTTCCATTCCCTGCTTGCAAGCTTTTGCGTATTGCCCCAAGAGCCCCAGCAAATCATTGTAATGACACACATTACAACCGCGACAGAGTATGACGTAACTGTAACCATAATTTTTTCCTTTCCTGTTAAAAAATCAGTCCCACGGCAGCTTTATGTTTTTAAGCGGCGAAAGCCGCTCGCGCAAGTCGGAGCAAACCACAACTTTGTCGCGGTTTAAAATGTTGTTTGGGTCGAAAAGTTTTTTTATTGCGCGCATGTATTCAATCTCCGCCGCCGAATGCTGAAGCGGCATGTACTTCGACTTCAAAAAGCCTATTCCGTGCTCTCCGGAAACCGCGCCGCCAAGCTCTATGGCTTTTTTTATCGACAAATCCATTGCATTTTGAGCGCGTTTTTTCGCGTCGGCATCGGCGGCGGCGAACATAAAATGGATATGGTAGTTGCCGTCGCCCGAGTGTCCGAACACCGGGCACGCCAAGCCGCTTTCCGCGCCGAGTTTTTTGTAGTATCGGAAAAATTCGCGCAACGCCGAATGCGGCAGAACAATGTCCTGATTTATTTTTGTGTCGGCGAGCAAATACATCGACGACGAAGCCGCCCTGCGGATTTTCCAGATATCCTGCCGTCTGTGTTCGTCCTCCGCCAAACGGACATCTGCAAACAACGCCGCGCACTTGCGCGCCGAAGCGTCAACCTCGCGCTCCGTTCCGTCGAACTCCACAAGCAACGCCGACTTCCCGCTTGGCACGCGGAGTTCTGGAAATTTTTTCGACACGCAAGCGATTGTCTCGGCGTCCATAAACTCCAGAATGCACGGTGAAAGCCCCGCGCGCATTATTGCGCCGACGCCGTCGAAGGCCGCAAAGTCGTCGTCGAAAAACACCGCCATTGTCTTGAACGCTTCGGGCAGCGGCAGAAGTTTGAGCTTTGCCTGCACGACAACCCCCAGAATGCCCTCGCTGCCGATGAACAAGTCGCGCAAATTAAGCCCCGCCGAAAATTTCCTAAGCGGCAGTCCGCATTCCAATAGCTCGCCCGCCGCCGAAAACGCCGTGAGGCTAAGAACATTGTCGCGCGTGAGCCCGTATTTGAAGGCGCGCAAACCGCCGGCGTTGCAGGCAATGTTTCCGCCTATCGAGCAATACTTGTGCGAAGACGGGTCGGGCGCATAGAAAAGCCCGTATTTGTTTGCGGCTGCGTCAACCGCGGCGGTAATTGCGCCCGCGCCGACAGTGGCTACGCGCGCAACGGGGTCGATTTCAATGGAGTCAAGGCCCGATAAATCGAGCACCAACCCGCCGTCAACCGGCACCGCTCCGCCGGCGCACCCCGTGCCCGAGCCGCGCACGGTAACGCCCACGCGCAGCTCGTTTGCCACGCGCAAAACCTCCGCTACATCGTCGGACGACTTCGCAAAAACTACCGCCGCAGGCAAAACGCTGTAGCGCGTGTGGTCAAGCGAACGCGAAAAACGCATGTCGCCCGCCTCCGAAACTTCAACCGATTTTTCGCGCAACCGCAAAACAGCCGTTTTCAAGTCGTCGAGCATTTTTATTTAAGATACTGCCTTAAGCTTTCGTAGTGGAACGAACGCAGCCTGTTTACGATATGGCGCGAACGCTTCATCAAAAGGATTTCGTCCTTGAGCGCAACCGCCTGCGGCATAGTGAGTTTGCGCAGGAAAAACTTAATTTCGCCGACCGACTTTTGCGACATGCTAAAGTGCGTTACGCCCATTCCCAAAAGAAGCGGCGTAAAAATGGGATCGGCGGCAATTTCGCCGCAAATGCCCACGGGAATGCCCATTGAGCGCGCCTTGGAGACAATCATATCCAGCATGCGAATCACGGCTGGGTGGTAGGGCTCGTAAAGGTGCGCAACGGTTTCGTTTACGCGGTCCACGGCGAGCAGGTATTGAACGAGGTCGTTGGTGCCTATGCTTATGAAATCGCAGGCTTCGGCGATTATATCGACAGTCAACGCCGCGCTCGGAATTTCAATCATGACGCCCACTTCGATGTTTTCGTCGAAGTTCTCGCCGGCTTCGCGCAGCTGGTCTTTGGCTTTGTCGATGAAAATGCGCGCCCGCTCGACTTCGCGCACCGAACAAATCATCGGCAGCATTATTTTCACTTTACCGAACGCGCTTGCCCGCAAAATTGCGCGCAGCTGAACCAAGAAAATGTCGGAGTGGTCGAGACAGAAGCGGATTGCCCTGCAGCCCATAAACGGGTTTTCCTCTTTGTAGACCTCCTTCATAAGCGAAAGCGTTTTGTCGCCGCCCAAGTCGAGGGTTCTGATGATTATGGGCTTGCCCGCCGCGGCAACAACCGCCGCCTTGTAGGCCTGAAACTGCGCTGTTTCGTCGGGGAAGGCCGCGCTGCTGAGAAAGAACGCCTCGGTTCTAAACAGCCCGACGCCGTCGCAATACGACATCACGTTGCCCGAAATGTCCGACGAGTCCGAAATGTTGAGCTCCACGTTGAACGGCTGACCGTCCGCCGTTTTAGATTCCGACGGCAGCGACGAATTGAACACAATCTGGTTTTCGCGATGGACCGACTCAAGTTCGTTATACGCGCTTAGAGTCTGCGGGCGGGGATTGACAAAAACTTTGCCGTTATATCCGTCCGCCAGAAGAGGGTCGCCCGAGGCGATTTTATCAACAACACCCTCCACACCCACTACACACGGAATACCCAGCGAGCGCGCCAGAATAGCCGTATGACATGTAGGAGAGCCCTTCCCCGAAACTATGCCGAGCAGCTTGCTTTTATCGACAAGCGAAAAATCCGACGGGGTGAAGTCGGAGCTTACGAGAATAACGGCGTCGGAAAACTGCCCGATTTTGACCGACTCCACTCCCAAAAAATTGCGCAGCACGCGCGTTGAAACGTCGCGCAAATCAGTTATGCGTTCTTTGATTATGGGGTCCTCGATTTTCTCGAACGCAGAGATGAACTTGTCTACAACCGCCATGTAGCAATACTCTATATTGAGATTGCCGCTCTCGAAGAACTGCATTGTCTCGTCGATGATTGCCACGTCTTCGAGAACCATTAAATGCGCGTCGATAATCGCCGACTCGCTCTCGCCAATCGACGAAACAAGTTCGTCGCGGATTTTGTTGATTTCGGCTTTGGTCTTTAAAATGGCGTCCTGAAAACGTTTGCGTTCGTTGGGGCGGTCGGAGTCTTTTATTTCGTAGATGGGGGTTTTGAGATCCCTTGCCAAAAGCACAAACGCCTCCCCCATTGCGATTCCCTTCGAAACCGCAAGTCCCTGCATTTGTCTTTCTTCCTGCTCCATTTTTAGACCGACTACGCCAGTGTGATACAACCCGACTATTTTTCAATACAAATTTTAAGCCTGTCCGACAATTCGCACAAACCACGCAAATACGGCGCGTTATCTGCGACCGCCTTTCGAAGCTGGGCAGATGTCATACGCCAACGCCAGTTGCCGTCGGGTTTGCCGGGGGTATTTGTGCGCGCCGACGAACCAAGACCAATGATGTCCTGCATCGGGAAAACCGCTATTTTTGCAACGCTCAACATAACCGCGTGGATCATATCCCAATTTACGGCGTCGCCCGAGGCTCTGAAGTAGCGGCGCGCTTCGTCGCGGACCGGTTCCGAAGCCGACGCATACCAGCCTATGGAGGTATCGTTGTCGTGCGTGCCCGTGTAGAATACGCAGTTTCTGCGGATATTGTGCGGCAGATACGGGTTTTTAGCGTTGTCGCCGAATGCGAACTGCAGAACCGCCATCGACGGAATGTCCAAAGCGTCGCGCAATGCGGCGGCGGGCTTGGAAAGCAGCCCCAAATCCTCGGCAACGAATTTCTGTTTCGGAAAATGTTTTTTCACGAAGTCGAAGAACTCGGCGTCCGGACCTTTTTTGAGGGAACCTTTGCGCGCGTCGCCCGACTTTGCGGGAATGGACCAGTAATCGGCAAAGCCCCTGAAGTGGTCGAAGCGGATTACGTCGGCCATTTTTGCGGCGGCGGCAATGCGCCTGCGCCAGAATTCGAAGAGGGCGGGCTTTGCGTTTTTCCAGTCGTAGAGGGGGTTTCCCCAAAGCTGCCCGTTCGCGCTGAAATAGTCGGGCGCAACGCCCGCTACGTTCTTGGGGCGGAAGTGCGCATCAAGCTCGAAAAGGGTCGGGTTAGACCACACGTCCGCGCTGTCAAGCGATACAAAAATGGGAATGTCGCCGAAAATCTCGATGCCCCGCGCGGCGACCCTTTTGCGGAAGTCCGCGTATTGAGCGAAGAAAATCCACTGTCCGAAGCGCGCCGAATAAATGTCGTCGGCGCAGTCGGCGGGAACGTTCTTTGCGGCGTATTCGTAGTTTCTGAACCTCTCGGGCCACTCGAGCCACGACTTCGAACCGAACTTGTTTTTGAGCGCGCGGTATAGGGCGTAGGCGTCGAGCCAGTCGGCGTTTTTCGCGCAGAAGCGTTTGAAATTCGCCGTCTTATCCTGCGGCGCGCAAAGCCTGAACTTCATTGCCGCCTTGCGAAGCAGCGCGGGCAGGATTCGATAGAGCGCGCCGTAGTCGCAATCGGAATCGGGCAGGCGGCGCAGCGCGTCGAGGTCTGACTCCTCCAAAAGCGAGTCGGCAACCAGACGCGAGTAGTCTATAAAGTAGATGTTCCCCGCGAACGACGAAAACGACTGATACGGGGAATCCCCGTATCCCGTCGGCCCGAGAGGGCACAGCTGCCAATAAGAAAACCCCGCCGACTGGGCGAAGTCCAAAAACGCGTCGGCGGCAGAGCCGATATTGCCCACGCCAAACTCCGACGGCAGCGACGATATGTGCAAAAACACGCCCGCGCCGCGCCGTTTAATCCACGAAAAATCCATTTTTAATAGCTTCTGCCCTCTTTGTTTTCGTAGTAGTTTATAAAGGCGTTGTTCAGAACCATATAGCCGCCCGCCGTAGGATAGTCGCCGGTGAAATACCAGTCGCCGGTGCAGGAGGGAATCGACTTGTGGAGGTCTTCGATAGACTGGAAAACAACTTCAAGCTCGCCGCGCCATTCGCTTTTTGTGGGATAGACAAGTTCGGCGATTTTCTTCGAAAGCTGGTCGGGCGTGAAGCGGTCGTAGATTTCGCGGACGTAGTTTTTCATTTCCGCCGCGGGCTTGTCGCGCTGCGCCACGCACTTTTGGTAGACCTCCGTTATGACCTCGCGCGCGCCCGTTTCCTTGAGCAGTTTTATGGCGGCTTGGAAGGCTATGAATTTGCCGATTTCGCTCATGTCGATGCCGTAGCAGTCGGGATAGCGGATTTGCGGCGCGGTTGAGGCAATTACTATTTTCTTGGGGTTCATTCTGCCCAAGATGCGCAAAATCTGGCGTTTGAGAGTTGTTCCGCGCACGATTGAATCGTCGAGGCAAACGAGGTTGTCCTTGTGCTCAACAACTCCGTAGGTGATGTCGTAGACGTGCGAAGCCAGCTGCATTCTGTCCTTTTCCTGCGAAATGAAGGTCCTAAGCTTGATGTCTTTATGGGCGATTTTTTCGCCGCGCGGCCAGTTGTCCATAATGAGGGCGTCAATCATATCGTCGTCGAGCTGTTTACCCGCTTCGATACTGTTTTTTATAGCGTCCTTAACCTGACGGCGGCGTATGCAGCGCAGCTCGCACATCATTCCGTAGTAGGCAACTTCCGCCGTATTCGGAATGTAGCTGAAGACGCTGTTTTTGAAATCGCCGCCGATGCTCCGCATAATTTTGGGGCACAAAGCCGCGCCCAACGCCTTGCGTTCGCGGTATATTTCCGGATCGTTGCCGCGCGAAAAATAGATGCGCTCGAACGTGCAAGACTTGCGCTCTCCGGGGGTTCTGTATTGGTATTGCTCGCACGAGCCGTCGCACTTTATTACGAAGACGTTCCCCGGGGCTACTTCCTTTACGTCCGATTCCGCCGCTTCGAACACCGTCATAAGCGGAACGCGTTCGGAGGCGAAGGCTATGAGCTCGTCGTTTTTATAATAGAAGCACGGACGGATTCCGTTGGCGTCGCGCATAACGAAGCAGTCGCCGTTGCCGATTGCCCCCGCTATCGTGTAGCCGCCGTCCCAGTTTTTGGCGGCGTTGCTGACAATTCTGAGAGGGCTCAGACGCTCGTTCATCATTCGCAGAATATCGGGGCCCAAAACGCCCTCGTTGCGGAGTTCGCGATAGATTTCGGCGTGTTCGATGTCGAGATGATAGGAGATTTCCTCCAAAATGGCCTGCGTATCTGTGCTGAAAACGGGGTGGATACCATAGTCTACAAGCTCCTGGCTAAGCTGGCGGGCGTTCGTGATATTGAAGTTGCCAACAAGCATGAGATTGCGCGCCGGCCAAGTGCTTTTGCGAATAAACGGGTGGCACGATTTTTTGTTATACGCGCCGCTTGTGCCGTAGCGCAAATGCCCCATGAGCACTTCGGCTTCGTAGTCGAAATTCGATTTTACCGTGTCGGGGAACTCGGGGTGGATTATTCCCTTTTTGACTTTTTCGTTATAGACTTCGAGCTGGTCGTTGAAGATTTCCGAAAGCCCGTTCGAGTTTGCGTTGCGCTCGCGGAACATGTAGTTTTCGCCCGCGGGAACTCCTATTTTTACCGCGCCTATGCCCGCGCCGTCCTGTCCGCGGTTGTGCTGTTTTTCCATAAGCAGGAAAAGCTTGTTGAATCCGTAAAGGGGCGTTTCATACTTTTCCTGATAGTATTTTAACGGCTTTAAAAGCCTGATAAGTGCAATGCCGCATTCGTGCTTGATAGGATCGCTCATATTGTAAAAATGTTGGGTGAAATATCTCTGGTTTGCAGAGCCTTTGCAAGCTTTTTTAAAGTTTTTCGGCGAACTAAAACGCCGACGCCCCGCGGCGTTCCCGAGACGCCAAGTAAGCGCGACTGCGCGGGGGAAATCCCGACTTCGCCCGCAGCCAAGCGCGACGATGACGCCTACCCGAAGCGGAGGGGCATGCTCGGCAACTTGGCCATCACGCGAGCCTATCCCCCCTACTGCGCCGCCGTTTTGGACTCGAAATACGCCCGCATTGCCGCCTGCACAATCGGGCCCGCCGTTCTTCCGCCGCCTACGTCGCCCGGTTCTTCGCCCTCCACGACTACAGCCATTGCCACTTCGGGCTTTTCGGCGGGAGCGAACGCAATCATCCACGCCAAAGCCAGTTTTCGCCCGGAAACGTTTACCTGCGCCGTCCCCGACTTTGCCGCAACCTGCGCGTATTCGACAGCCGCGCGGCGGCACGTTCCGCGTTCGACGGCGGCAATCATTCCGTCCACAATCGCCCGATAGTTTTTGCCCCCAAGCGGAAGCGGTTTGGCATCGTGGTATTGCATATCCGTTTTGCGGGAGGCGTCGTGCAAAATCGACGCCCGCGTGCGCGTTCTACCCGCCGCAAACGACGCCGCAAAACACGCCATCTGCAGGGGCGTCTGCTTCAGATAGCCCTGTCCGATTGACGTATTGGCAGTATCGCCCAAGCTCCAGCCCCCCTCGTAGGGGCGGTTCTTGCGCTTGTATTCGGGGCTCGGAACAATAGTGCGCCTCCAAGAATTTTCCCCAATCTCGATTCCGGGGTCCGACGAAAGCCCCATCATTTCGGCAACATCGTCTATCGCCTTTATGGTGGCGTCGATTCCCGCGGTGTAGAAGTATACGTTGCAGCTTTTGGCAATCGCGCCTATTAAATCCAGATTCCCGTGCCCTACTCTATTGTTGCACGGGAAAAGCCGACGTCCTATTTTGGTTCCGCCGACGCATGTTTTCACTGTTTCGGGGACGATAACGCCCTCGCGCAAAGCGGCAATGGAGGTGATTATTTTGAACGTCGAACCCGGCGGATAGAGCCCCTGCGTGGCACGGTTAAGCCACGCGCCCTTGTCGGTTATTTCGTCCATAACCGCCTTGCTCATAAAGGGAGTGAGCGAATTGAGGTCGTAGCAGGGTCGGCTTGCCATTGCCAAAACCTCGCCTGTTTTGACGTCGAGCATAACAGCCGCGCCTTTGCGCTTGCCGAACGACGACTCCACGGCGTCCTGAACATTGATGTCCAAAGACAGGATTACGTCGTTGCCCTTTTTTGCGCGTATGTCCAAAATGCTTTCATACTGGTAGCCGCGGTGGTCTACAATCCATATTTTCGCGCCGTTCGTGCCCGAAAGGCGGTCGTTGAACGCCTTTTCCACGCCGCTGCGCCCGTTCTCGCCCGCGAACGACGACGTGCGCAGGTTTTCGCCCGGAATGCCCGAAACGTCAATGTTGTCGAAATTGCTTGTGACGTAGCCGAGCGTGTGCGCCGCTGTCTCCCCGTAGGGATAGTAGCGCGCCGACGACCTGTAAATCTGCACGACCGAATCTATCGGCAGCTTTTCCGCCAAAATGGCGTGTTCGCGCGCGGTGAGGTCTTTTACGATTGGGAACGGCAAAAGCCTGCTCTGCCACGCGTGCTTTTCGAATTCCCTGAGCGAATACTTGTAGTCGGAACCCAAAATGGCGTTTACTTTATCGGTGTATTTTTTAAGAACGATTTCGCGCGCGACGCGGCTCGACGGCGGAAGGGGATCGGGCAGAGTCCCGCCCGCGGCTAAAACCGCGCGGCGTTGGCGGCGGATTTCGGCGGCGATTGAACCAAGCTCCTCGCTGATGTCGTTGAAAAACAGGACGGCTGAATAACGCGGTTTGTTGGTGACAAGCAGATTGCCGTTGCGGTCGAAAATGTCGCCGCGCGCGGCTGGGTGGATGACGCGGCGCAGGCTTTGGCGGTTCGAACGGTTCGTGTAATAGTCGAACATAAAAATCTGCCTTACGGCAAGCGCGCACAGCAGGAACGCGAAGGCAAACCCGAACAGCCCGTAGAAAAAAGTTATTCTCGGATTCGTTTTCGTATAGACTTCGTTTCGTTCGCGCATGGGAAAAAATCAACCGTCGGAGTAGACATCGACACCGAAAAACTCCATAACCGCCGCGGGTGCGGTCATACAAAGCCGCGATACCGCCCCCGCGGCCAGACTCGAAACTGCGGCGTCGCAACCGAATCTGCGAAGATACTGCCAGACGCCCGAACAGTCGGCGGGCGAAAACACCGCGCAAAGGCACACAACCACCAGATTCACCGCCGCAAAAACTACTGCCGAAGAAAACGCGTCGGCAAAGCGCAATTTGAACCGCCACGAATTGAGCAAAAACGCCGCCGCAAGCCAGACGGCGCAAACGGCGAACATATTCTGCCCGCGCCCCGCCGACGCCGCAAGCGCGCAAAACGCCACGACGAACGTCGCCGTTTTCCAACCCGAAAAAAGCGCGGCGGGCACGATGAACACTGCAGGCAGGCTCAAAAACACGCGGCCGTCAACCGACGAATTCACCGACGTTATCGCCGCCCAATACAGGCACCCCAACGCTAAAAACAAAACTACGCGGATATCGAAACTTCTGAACATATCACTTTATGTCGAGCACGGGAACTAATATTGAGACCTCACGGATTGAGGAAAGTTCGGGGTTAAGAAGAACCGTGCCCGACTTGAAAATTTCGTCGGAGTCGGGAGAAAGCGAGACCACTTTGCCTATCTCGATTCCGTCCGGAAACGAGCCGGCAAGCGACGACGTAACTATGCTAAGCGTTCCGTTTTTCGGGAGCGAAATGTCTTTTGGAACGTCGCACACTTCGCCGTCGGAGGCCTTCAGAGCAACACCGCCCTGCCCCTGATAGATTACGGGGCGGTCGTCGCCGCGGAAGTGGCAGGCTATTCTGAAATTCCTGCTGCTTACAAGTTCGACTTCGCAAGTATAAAGCCCCACTGAGCACACACGTCCCACGACTCCGCCTCCGTAAATTACCGCGTAGCCCTCGCGTATGCCGTGAATCGAACCCTTGCGCAGAGTTATGCGCTGCCACCATGCATTGACGTCGCGCGCTACGACTCTGGCGACTTCCATTTTGAATTTCTCCTCCGACGGCAGCTGCAATATGTTTTCCAGCCGCACAATCTGCGAGCGCAGCGAATCGTTTTCCACAACTTTCAGCTCGTAGGAGGCGTTTACGCGCGCCAAGTCTCGACCGGCCTCCATCAGCTCCTGCTTCGAAGTGGAGCGCATGCTCCAATACTTCTGCAAATCGGCAATGCGCGACGGCAGAACATCGACGGGCGCGCGGAATTCCCTAAACGTTTTTTCAGCAAAATTACGCACCCCCTGCGGAAGGACAAACGCGCACAACAACAACAAAGCCAATACGGCTATGTTCCGCGCACTCCTAAAGTTTTTGAAAGCCAATTTCCGACCCCTCTGTTAAGAGTTGTCTTTCGCCCAAAAATCGTAGTTTTTGAGAACCTGCCCCGTGCCGTTTACGACCGCCTTGAGAGGGTCGTCGGCCACGAAACACGGAAGCCCCGTAACGTCGGTGATGCGGAGGTTGAGATTGCGGATAAGCGCGCCGCCGCCGGCCAGCACTATCGCGCCGTTTACCAAGTCGGCACTGAGTTCGGGCGGACATTTTTCCAGAACCTCCTTGATTGCGTCGGTGATTTCCTTGAACGAATCCGAAAGAGCCTCGCGGATTTCCTGCGAAGACACATACAAAGTTTTGGGCAGCCCCGCAACGGCGTCGCGCCCCCTAACTTCCCAAGTGAGCTCCTTGTCGAGAGGGAAAGCCGAACCTATGTTGATTTTTATCTCCTCTGCGGTGCGCTCGCCTATGATGAGGTTGTAGACCCGCTTCATATAGCTTGCTATTGCCGCGTCGAAGGCGTCGCCGCCTATGCGCACGCTCTTTGCGTAGCAAATGTTCGAAAGCGATATCACGGCGATTTCCGTAGTTCCGCCGCCTATGTCCACAATCATATTCGCAGTCGGGTCTTCGATGGGAAGCCCCACACCGATTGCCGCCATAAGCGGCTCTTCCTTCAAGCATACGGAGCGCGCGCCCGCGTGGATTGCCGACTCGTGCACGGCGCGGCGTTCCACCTCGGTAATACCAGACGGAACGGCAATTACAACGCGCGGAGCTATAAGATTGAATTTGTTCGTGGCCTTTTCGATGAAGTAGCGAAGCATGACTTCCGTGATGTCGAAGTCTGCAATGACGCCCTTTTTCATCGGGCGAATTGCCGTGATGTTGCTGGGAGTTTTTCCGAGCATTTTCTTCGCCTTTTCGCCTACGGCAACGACTTTCTTGGAATTGTTATATACGGCCACGACGCTGGGTTCGCTGATGACGATTTCGTCCTTTGTGTAGACGAGCGTGTTCGCCGTGCCGAGGTCTATGCCGATGTCGTTCGATAGAATATTGAATCCTGCCATAGTTATAAAGATTTTGTTTTTCTGAAAAAGTTCGATTATACGCACATGTGCGTTCTTTCCGAACGCGCGCGCCCCGAAAAATGTTCTTGAAGCGAGAATCCGATTTATTTACAAAATTGTCAACATTTTAAATTGAAACGGGAAATGAAAAAACTGATTTTTTTATGTCTTTTGCAATTCGCGGCAACATTCGCGCAGGCAAAAGTGGGTTTTGCGGCAACGGCCGAGGTTGCGTCGGTGGAAGCGGGAGCCGCGTTTGAAATTTCCGCCAAATTCTCCGTTCCGAAAGGTTCGCACATCTACGCGCAAAAGACCGATGTCGGGCTTCCCACCGAAATAAAAGCCGAAATGCCCGCGGGGTGGACGCTCGAGAAAATCGAATTTCCCCGCCCCGAAAAGTTCGAATTTATGTCGGTTTGGGCAAGCGGATATTCGGGCGATTTCGACGTTTCGGTTTTACTAAAAGCCCCAGCGCAAGCCGCAGACGGCACGCAAAAAATAACGCTTTCTGCGTCGTGGCTTGAATGCGGACAAACCTGCGTTCCCGACGGCGGTTCGGCCGACGTATACGTTTCGGTTTCGGGCGGCGCAGAACGCGGCGGAGGTTTTTGGGCTGCCGTCTTGGGAGCTGTTTTGGGCGGAATAATCCTGAACGCAATGCCCTGCGTATTCCCCGTAATAGGGCTGAAGATTATGTCTTTTGCCGCCTCTGCGGGAAGCTCCAAACTTGCCATAGTAAAAAACGGGGCGTTCTTTTCGCTCGGGATACTGTCCACATTCGCTTTCCTCGGTGCGGTTTTGGCGGCGGCAAAGGCGGCGGGCGCAAGCGCGGGCTGGGGCTTCCAGCTGCAAAATCCCGCTTTTTCGGCGGCGATGGCTTCGGTGTTCTGGCTTGTCGCGCTCGATTTTGCGGGCGTGAGGGAGTTCGGCGGAGCAATAGGCTCGGCGGCGGCGGGTGTCGATGCACGCAAAAAAAGCGCGTTTGTTTCGAACTTTCTTGCGGGCGTGCTGGCGGTGCTTGTAGCAAGTCCGTGCGTTGCGCCGTTTATGGCTTCGGCGATTGGGTTTGCGCTTGCAGCGGAAGCCTCCCCTACCGAAACGGTGGCAATCGTATCCGCGGTTGGGGTCGGAATGGCGTTGCCGTATATGTGTCTTTCGGCGTTCCCGTCGCTGGTAAAAAAACTGCCCAAACCGGGCAAGTGGCTTCTGGTTTTAAAAAGAACGCTTTCGATTCCGCTTTTTGCAAGTGCCGCGTGGCTTGCCGCCGTTTTTGTAGGCCAAGGCGGAAACGCGTTTGCTGTGTGTTTGGCGGCGGTATTGCTTGCGGCGGCTGCTGTAATTTGGGGAAAGTTCGCAAACCCGACCCAGAGCGCGCCAAAAAGGGCGGCGGCGGTCGTCGTGTGCGCCCTGCTTGCGGCGGCGGCGGTCGTCGCGCTCGGGCAGACGAGAGCCGACGTTGCGCAATCGGCGGAAAGCCCAATTTCCGGAGGAAACGCGTGGTCGCCGGAGAGGGTCGAAGAATTGCGCAAAAGCGGGCACCCCGTGTTCGTCGTCTTCACGGCGTCGTGGTGCATAACGTGCCAATACAACAAGCAAATACTTGAAACCGACGCCGTGCGCGAAGCCTTCGCCCGCAAAAACGTCGCCGTTTTGGTCGCCGACTGGACGAACAAAAACGACGCCATAGCGCGGGAGCTTAAAAAATACTCGCGCGCGGGCGTGCCGCTTTACCTGCTCTACCCGCCCTCCCCCGACGAAAAACCCGAAATTCTGCCGGCAATTCTCACCCCCTCCGCGGTTGCGGAAGCGGTTGACAAACTCCGACAATAATGCAACATACTCTGGCGTTTAAATTACGAATATGGAGCAAACCCGATTTCTAAACTGGAGCAAGGCCGCGGAAATAGCCGAAAAGTTCGGAACGCCCTGCTATGTATACGACGAAAACTCGCTTGTCAGACAGGCAAAAAGCGCGCTTGCGTTCCCCAACGCATTCGGAATAACCGTGCGCTACGCAATGAAAGCGGCGTCGAATAAAAACATTTTGCGGCTGTTCAACGGACTCGGGCTGAAAATAGACGCCTCCAGCGCGTTCGAAGCGGCGCGCGCAATTTCGGCGGGCATTCCCGCGGGGGACATTTCGCTTTCGTCGCAACAGCTTCCCGACAACCTCGCGGAAATGATAAATGCGGGCGTAAAATACAATGCGTGTTCCCTGCACCAGCTTGAAAGCTACGGAAAACTTTTCCCGAACACGGAGGTGGGCGTGCGAATAAACCCGGGGTTGGGTTCGGGCGGAACCAAGCGCACAAACGTGGGCGGACCGGCGTCGTCGTTCGGAATATGGTTCGAATACATTCCGCAGATAAAGCTTGCCGCGCAAAAATACGGACTGAAAATCGTCAGAATCCACACGCACATAGGTTCGGGTTCAGACCCCGAAGTGTGGCAGAAAGTAGCCCGCATGAGCCTCGATACAGTCGCGCTTTTCGAAGACGTGAAAACACTCAACATGGGCGGGGGCTACAAAGTCGCGCGCATGGCGGACGAAAAATCTACCGACCTGCAGAAAATAGGCGCGCCCGTTGCAAAGCTCGTGGAGGAATTCGCGCAGAAAACGGGGCGCAAACTCGCCTTTGAAATCGAACCGGGGACGTTCCTGCTTGCAAACTGCGCCGCGGTGCTCGCCCGCGTTCAGGACATCTGCGACACTGGCAAAGACGGCTACAACTTTCTCAAGCTCGATACGGGAATGACCGACATTCTGCGCCCCTCGATTTACGGCGCGCAACACCCGCTCTCCATTCTCTCGGAATCGCCAAGCGAGGAAACGCGCAGCTACATTGTCTGCGGGCACTGCTGCGAAAGCGGCGACATTCTCACCCCCGCCCCCGCCGATCCCGAAGGACTCGCCCCGCGCGAAATGCCCCGCGCGAAAATCGGCGACTTCTGCGTTATCGACGGCGCGGGCGCGTATTGCAGCTCTATGAGCACTTCCAACTACAACTCCTACCCCGCCTCGCCGGAGGTTCTGCTGCGCGCCGACGGTTCGGTGGCACTCATGCGCAAACGCCAGACGCCCGCGCAGGTGTCGGAAAACGAAGTGGACGCGCTATGATAACCTCGTCTACGGCTATAAAAGTGCGTTTTGCGGAAACCGACGCAATGGGCGTTGTATACCACGCAAACTACCTGCCGTGGTGCGAATGCGCGCGCCTTGCGCTGATTGAAAGTTTCGGCGTAAAGTATACAGACCTCGTAGAACGCGGATTCCACCTGCCCGTGGTGGAGGCGCATGTAAACTACAAATTTCCCGCGCGCTTCGGCGACGAAGTTCAAATTCGCGCAAAAATAACCGAAAAACCAGCCGTGAGAATCAGGATTGACTACGAAATATCCGCCAATTCCCGACTGCTTGCCGCGGCGCATACAATCCACGTTTTCGTAAATTCGCACGGCGTTCCCATCAAGCCGCCCGCCGATTTTATGAAGGCTTTGGCAGAGGCGTTCGACAAATGAAAAACGCGGTCGCGGTTCTGTTTTCGGCGGTTGCAATTTTCGCCTGCTTTTGCGGGAGCTTCGCAAACCTGAATGCGCGCGCCACGCACGCGGACGAATCGGAACAGGCGGCGACGCTGCTTAAACTCGACCGAACGGGCGAATACAAATATAACCCAGACGGTCCGCACGGTCCCGCTCTCTATTACTGGGCGGAGGCGGCGGTAAAATTTTTCGGCGCGGAAATCGGCATAAGAAACCTGCGCATTGCAATGCTTCCCGCGCTCGGCGCGTGCATTGCCGCCTTCTTTCTGCTCGCCGCGCCAATAGGCTTTGCGGGCGCGACAATGGCGGCGGCGTTTTTTGCGATAACATCGTCCGCGCAGATATACGGCGCGTATTTCGTCCACGAAATCCTCTTTGCGCTGTCGGTTTTTCTGTGCGCGTTCGCATGCGTTAAATTCGCCGAAAAACGGACGCTTGCCGCGGCGTTTGCCGTCGGGCTTTTTGCGGGATTTGCGCAGACGTGCAAGGAGACTTCAGTGATTGCGTTCGCCTCTTTCGCGGCGGGCGCGGCGGCGGTCTGGGCGCAAGGCGGCTTTCCAAGGCCCGATTTGGCGCGGCTGAAAAACGCCCCAAAATTTTTGGGCGCGGCGGCGGCGGGTTTCGCGTTCGTTTTTGTTCCGCTTTATTCGTCGTTCGGCGAAAATCCAGCGGGTTTGCTCGACGCGTTCAAAAGCTACGCCTACCATTTTCTGGAAAAGTCGAAGATGGCGGAATTCGACTCGGGGTGGGACTTCTACCTGAAGCTGCTGTTCGTCCAAAAAAGCGGCGGCGCGTGGTTCGGCGAAATTTTCACGACTTCGTTCGCGCTCGCGGGGACGCTCTGCGCGGCTTTCGGGAAGTCCAAGGGCGCGCGGTGCGCGTTGTTTTTCGGCGTGTCGGCGGCGGCGGCGGTTGCGGTGCTCAGTTCGCTCGCATACAAGACGCCGTGGCTGATACTCTCGCCGCTTATGATGGCGTGTGTGCCCGCAGGCTGGTTCTTGGCAAAGGCGTTCGACTTTTCGCGCGCGGCCGCCTGCGCGCTATGCATTGTTGCGGCCGTTGCGTATTTTCTGTGCCCGCCGCTTTCGAACAACGCCGTGGTGCGCTTCAACAGCGACCCCCGCAACCCGTTCATTTTCTCGCATACGGTATCCGACGAAAACAACCTGCTAAACCGTATTCTCGAGTGCGCAAAATGCTCCGAATACGGCGGCGACATTCCAATTGCGTTCGTCGGGAAAGTCTCTCCGTGGCCGCTGCCGTGGCAGTTGCGCCGCTTCCCCAACGCGGGCTTCTGGGAATCCGCGCCCGAGAATCTGTGCCAATTCGAAGTGGTTATGGCAGACGTATTCACCGTGCGCGACGTTGCCGAAAAGCTGGGCAAAGGCTACGTTTCCGATTTGTTCGGTCTTAGAAAAAACACGATAATTACGCTGTTTATAAAACGCGAAATTTTTGAACGAATTGTGGACGGAAAATGAAAAAGACTGCGGCAGTTCTCGTGGTTTTTGCCGCCGCAGTTTTGGTTGCGGCGGTCTGCGACTTCGGCGGAACGCAAACGCGTTTTGCGAATCTGCTTCTTGCACGGGCGGGTGCGCACGCAGAATCGGCGCGATTGACGCGTTCGGGGCTTGAGGCACGCGGGCTGCAAGTCCCGACGCCGTTCGGCAAACTCGACGCCGAAGAGGCGTTTTTCGAGTCTCCGCTAAAGCTTCTTTTCGGAAAAATAGACGGCGGCAGAATGCGCGCAACGCTCGTTTTCGACCTCTCCGAACGCGCCCAAGCGGCGCATTTGCCCGACATCTCGAACTTTTCGACCGACATTTCAACGGAATTCTGCGGGGAGAAAATTGACCTCCGCGCCGACATAAAAAAACTGTCGTTCGGAAATGACGTTCTCGCCGACGCAACCGCGCGCATTCTGGTATGCGGGCGCGAATTTCTCCTCATTGCAAAGGGCGGCGGTGGTTCTTTGAGCGCGAAAATATCCGAAAACGGCGGCGACGTTTTCCTGCTGGGCGGACGGCTCGATTCGCCATCGCGCGGAAGCCTGAAACTGAAGCTTCTGCAAAGCAACAGCACGGCGGCGGAAAAATTCTTCGGCGTATCCCTGCCCTTTGCGGAAGCCTACGCCGAAACCGATTTCGACCTGCGGCACAAATTTCTGCGCGCCGACATAACTGCGAAAATCGACGCCGGTTCGCACAACCCCCGAATCGGGACGCTGAATTTCGAATGCAAAATGGCGGCGGAATTAGACGCAGGGGTGCTTAAAATCGGCGCGGCTGACGCGTCGCTTGTCTGCGGCGGCGGGCTTTCGGCGCGCTTTGCGGGCGAACGCGCAAAGTTTTCAATCCCCCCGCGCGGAGGAAAAATAAAGCTAGGAAGGCTCTCGGCTGTCTACTCGGGCGGCGGGCGTAAAAATGCTTCGGGGCTTGACGCGGAAAGCGCGGGAATGCTTGCCGACGTGTTTTTGGACGAAAACTTCAAAGTTTTTGTAAAATCCGCAAAGCCCGCAAACGCGCAAAACATTTCGCTTTTTGACGAATCGCGCGCGGTCTTCGAACGCCTCACTTTGATGTGCGATTTCGACGCGCAATTCGATTTTCCCGCCCAAAGATTCGGCGCGAGCACAAAAATTTACTCGCAACAAATAAACGGTAAAAAATTCGAATTTTCCGCCGACTTCGATTCCGATTTCAACTTGAACGCGAACGCTAAAATCGACGCACGCGGAAGCGTTTTGCCGCTGTTGGCTTCGGTCAATTCCGTAGGCGCAAAATCCGATGCCAATGCAGAAATCGGCGCATTTGTGGAGACGGGAGACGGCGTGAAAATTTCCGATTTTTCGGCGAGAATTTTAGACAATGAAAAAACTTTGCTACGCGCCGAAACAGAACTTCTCGAGTTCGCTTCGGACTCCAAAATTCCCGTTTCAGGCAAATTAAAAGCGGAGTTTGAAAACCTCCCGTTTGCAGTGTTCAAGCCGCTTTTCGGCAATTTCGACGCCCGCAGCGTTTCGGGGAAATTCGAATTTTCCGCCGACACTGGAACGGCGAAAATGGACGGCGTTTTTTCGGCAGACGACGTTAGCGCATACCGCGGCGCGGCGCGCCTGTTTTCGGGGCTGGACGTGAAATTCGAAACGCGCGGCACGTTCGACTTCGCCGAGCAAATTTTCGACGCGAAAGTCGAGAAAATAAAAGTGTCAAACGGGCGCGGAACAATGGCGGACTGCCACGCAAAAATTTTGTTCGACGCCCGAAAATCGGAGTTTTACGAACTCATATTTTCCGTCAACACGGGCATTGTGCCACTAACGGAGCTCGAGTGCTTTTCGGGAGTGTTGGAGGCCGAACGCGGAACGGCAAAGCTCTACATAAGGTTGCTTGAGGGGAACCTTGCAGCGCACGCTTACATTTGGAATTTCGCGGCGAAGTCGGGCGGAGAAACTCTGGACTATGTGTGGCTTACGTTTATCCGCGACGGTTCGTCGCCCGAAAAAACAAAGTGGAGAGTCCATACCGAATCGCCGCGCGGCAAAACACGCGTGGGATGTAAGGCCGACTTTTCCAAAAAAATTCCCGCGCTGGAAATAACCTCACCAAATGTTGTCCTTGCAGATCTCGAAATTTTGAAGTCGGCAATGGCAACCAAAAAAAGCGGGCGCAAAAACATTATGCAATACGCGCCCGACGCCGCCGCATTCTGGGACATCGGCCGCGAATGGAGGGCGGAAGCGAAAATAAAAAGGCTTGTCATGCACGATTCCGCCATATGGGAAAACGTCTCAGCTGACATCAAAGTTGGGCGCAGTCTGCATGCCGATTTAAAAACCTGCGCGTTCGGCGGACGCGCCACGCTTGAAGCAAGCGTAGATTTCGACGAATCGCGCACGCTGCCCTACTCGGCGAAATTTGACGCAAAGCTTGAAAACGCCGACGCCCGCGCCGCATTCGGAAAGCTTTTTTCGGGCGGAAAATTCGACGCCGCATTTTCGGGAAAATCCGAAGCCGCCAATTTGAAAAACCTTGTAAAATACTGGAGCGGGAAAATCGGCATTACATGCCGCGACGGCGCGTTTGTCCCGCTTTGCGGAAATTCGCTGCGCGCATCGGTTTCGTCGGTTTACGACGCCGCGTCCACGCCCGAGCGCAAAGCCGCCAAGGCGGCGCTCGTCGCGGATTTCGCGGAAATAGGATTCGACACCGCAAAAATTCGACTTGAAAGAACGCCGCAAACGTTCAACATCGACGTTGTGGAGTTTGATTTGCGCGCGCGAAAAATGTCGCTGAAGTCGGACTTCGGGACGCTGTTTTTCAACCCCGACCTCCCCGTCCGCAGCTGGGATATGGACATTTCGCTGCGCGCAAAAACCGACAACGAACGCCTCGCCGAACTGATGCGGACAACGGGCGCGCTTGCCCGCACGGAAAGCGGCGGAGAGGTTTTCGAATCGAACAGTTTCCAGATTTACGGAACGCTTGCCGACCCGCAATCAGACGCCGAAAGCGTGCTCGGCGGGGCGCGGGAAGGACGCAAAACAATCAAAAAGACAATGGACATACTCAAATGAAAAAGACAGTCAAAAGCATAGTTTCCGCGAAGGGAAACGAAAAAATTTCAATGATTACCGCCTACGACGCCCTGCTGGCTTCGCTCGCGGACAGGGCGGGGACGGACATAATCCTCGTGGGAGACTCGCTCGGCAACGTGGTGCTCGGATTCGAAAACACTGTCGCCGTAACAATAGACATGATGCGCCACCACACTGCGGCCGTGGTGCGCGGAACCCAAAACGCGCTGGTGCTTGCCGACATTCCATTCGCTTCGGCGCACAGGCATTTCGACTCGCTCCTTGACGACTGCTGCGCGCTGGTGCAAACGGCGGGCGCGGACGCCGTAAAAATAGAGGGCGGGCGCGCAATGGCGGAAAAAATCGCCAAACTTACCGGCGCGGGAATTGCTGTGATGGCGCATATCGGACTCGAACCGCAGCAGGTGCTAAAGCTCGGCGGCTACAGGAAATTCGGCAGGACAGACGCCGAAAAACAAAAGCTTCTCGACGATGCCAAAGCCCTCGAACAGGCGGGCGCGTTCGCCCTGCTCATGGAAATGACCGACGCCGAAACCGCCGCCGAAATTACGCGAACGGTCTCCATTCCCACAATCGGAATCGGCTCAGGCAGCGGGTGCGACGGTCAGGTGCTTGTCTGCGCCGACATCTTGGGGCTTTCGAAAAATCCGCCAAAGTTCGCCAAGCAATACGCAAACTTGGACTCCCAAATTACCGACGCCTACGCGCGCTTCATAGCCGACGTGAAGTCGGGCGAATTTCCCGAAAAGAAGTAGCGCATGAAAAAATACGAAGTCAGAAAATCGCCCATACACGGCAACGGTGTGTTCGCCGCCGCTCCCATAAAAAACGGCGAATTCATTTTGGAATACCTCGGCGAGAAAGTCGACAAGGAGGAGTCGAACAGGCGCGGACTTGAATACGAGGAAAAGGCGAAACAAACGGGCTGCGGCAGCGTCTACATGTTCGAGCTTGACGACCAGTTCGACATAGACGGCAACTTCGACTACAACGACGCCAAATACATCAACCACGCCTGCCGCACAAACTGCGAAGCCGTAAACGACGGCGGCACAATAAAATTCTACGCAACGCGCGACATCGCCGAAGGAGAGGAAATACTCTACAACTACGGCTACGCCTTCGAACATTTTCTCGACCACCCGTGCAAATGCGGCTTTCCAGAATGCGTCGGCTACATTGTTGCCGTGGAGGACAGACCCAAACTGCGCAAATACCTGAAGCGCAAAAAACGCCGTCAGGCGGGGCTTCAGTAGCACAAACGCGCGCAAAACGCCGCGGCGCGCCTAATATATGCAAATGTTTTCAATTATGAAGTATGTAAAAATAATTTCTTCGGCCGTTTGTTGCGCCTCTGCTTCTGCGTGGGCGCAAACCCACAAAAGCGCGACTATGTTCGACGAATTTTCCGGATTCTGGAATTCGTCGCCAACGACGGAAGCCCACTACGCATACACGGGCGGCGGCGATGTTTCTGGAGGCATGCGCGGAAGCTTCTCGTCGCACGAAGCGGGCGCAACGGTAAAATTCGCGGGGGTGAGCAAAAATAAAAGACACGCGGCTTCGGTGTATGCCACATACTCGCGCCTTGAAGCCGATTTCGGCGGCGCTACCGCGCCGTTTGGGAGTCTCGACACGCTCAAATCGGCGGCGTTTTATCTTTACAACATAAACGAACGCTGGGGAGTTTTCGCAAACGGCTTGGTGTGTTTTTCGGCGGAAAACGCGCAAAACTGGTGCGACGGCGCGGGAGGATACGCTGGAGCGGGCGCGGCATACGCGTTCACGCCAAAACTGCGCGTAGGCTTCGGCGCGGCGGCGTATTCGCGCCTGCAACAAGACTGGCTCGGTTTCCCCGTAGCGTTTGTAGAGTGGAAAATAACGGAGCAACTGACGCTGAAAACGCTTTCGGGCGCAACGCTTATGTTCGACGTTTTCAAAGACAACACGCTTGTTCTCAACGCCGAAATTGAATACCGCAACTCATACGCGCGCCTGAAAAATAAGGCCGCCCTGCGCGACAGCTACTGGCAGTTCACACTGGGGACGATGTGGTCGCCGCTGCCGAATTTCTACGCCGCGGCAAACGTCGGCTTCAACTTTGCGCGCGAAATGGAATTCAGAAACTCGCCTCTTCCAGACACCGACATTTCAACAGCCCCGATAATTATGCTGAACGCGGGCTTTGCGTGGTAGTTCGGCGGACGGAAAATTTTACCGAAAAAGATACAGCAACAAAAAAAAGGCGCGCGCACCATTGCGCGCAAACGCCTTCCGTTTTTTCGGGGAAATTTTGGGAAATTATACGCGCCTGCACGCAACCGCGACAAACAGGACGGCCGCGCCGAGAAAAAGCGCGCAGGCTGCGGGTTCGGGGACGGGGACGCCCGCCGAAAAAACCGTTATGTCCCCGACATACCAATCGCTGTAGTCGCCGCTCAAATACCATTTACCCTCTTCGCCGTCGAAAGAAATGCCGTTTTTGGTGATTTGGGTTTTGCCGTCGTCCGAGTCCGAAAAATACAGCCAAGAAGAGCCGTCGTCGTAGCCGAATCCCCAAAGCGTCATGGCATGCGCGCCTTCGTCGGAGTAAATGCCGAACGTCATTCCGTAGTCGTTGGAAACGGCGTCTTTTATAATGTCGCCGAGGTAGTCGCGCCCCATGCCCTCCAGATTGTATTCCGCGCCTATGCTCTCCATTCCGTCGAAAAACTCCGACCAATACCCCGCGGGAGCTTTTACATATTCGTCCTCGAATCCCGCCGTCCACCAGCAGAAGCCGTCTATCTCGTTGCCGCCGTCGTTGACCCAGCCCGCTACAAACATATCGGCAATTACCGACGCGTATTTCGACGACGCCCCGTTGGGCGCGCCTACGTTGTCAACCAGCGAGGGCGAAATCTTGTCCTGCCAACGCTGCAGCTGATTGCTTGCAGAGAACGCCCAGCAAAGTTCGTCGTCGTAGCCGTCGAATAGTTTGTTTGAGTCGTAAAAGCCCGTCTGGTTTTGGTAGTCTACCCCGCTTAGAATGAAGTCGAAAACCGCGCCCGACGCCCCCGTAGCCGCGCCACAAAGCGCGGCAAACACAAATGCGAACATTCCCTTTTTCATAGTAAAAAAATCCGCATATCATCGAATCAACAATCTCCGACAAATTCAACACTTTCTTTGTTCATGCATATTTTTTGGCGGTGTATTGTGTTGACAAACCGTCCCCCGCAGCAATAGGTTCACGCGGAGAAAAATATGCACGACATCTGGAATCCGTGGCACGGCTGCACAAAAAAGAGCGAGGGATGCGCAAACTGTTATATGTATTTTCTCGACAGAATGCGCAACATAGACTCCGCCCGCGTTTTCCGCGTCAAAAACAATTTCGACTACCCGCTGCAACGCAACTCCAACGGCGAATACAAGATCAAAAGCGGCGAGACAATCCGTGTCTGCATGACTTCCGACTTCTTTCTGGAGGAAGCCGACGCGTGGCGCGCCGAGGCATGGGAAATAATACGCCGCCGCCCCGACGTAATTTTCTACCTGCTCACAAAACGCCCAGAACGCGTCGCCGCCTGCCTGCCCGCAAACTGGGGCGACGGCTGGGAAAACGTGTGTTTCAACGTTACCGCCGAAAACCAGACGCGCGCCGACGAACGACTGCCGATTCTGCTGTCGCTGCCGTTCAAGCACAAGGGCGTCATGGTTGCGCCGTTTATCGGGAAGGTGTCGCTTGCGAAATATCTTGAAAGCGGTGCGATAGAACGCGTTGTAGCGGGCGGCGAAAACTACGACGGTTCGCGCGTGCTCAGGTGCGAATGGGTTGAAAGCCTCCACCGCGAGTGCGTCGCCGCCGACACAACCTTCTGCCTGATTGAAACGGGAAGCCGATTCGAACGCAACGGGAAAATCTACAACCTGCCCGACAAAAAACTGCAAAGCAAAATGGCGTTCAAGTCGGGATTCTACCACGAAGGGCGGACGTTCCCATACAGGCTGCAATTTCCGCCGCAACAAACCGAACTGCCCTTCGCCGAAACGCCAAAATGCGTTCCGTTTTTCGGCGCGCAGTGCGCTGAATGCGGAAGCCGCCCGATATGCAATGGCTGCTCGAAATGCGGAAAATGCGGACTGAAATTCTGACGCAGATTTTGCGCGCTTGGCAGTTGCGGCGCGTGTCCGTATACGTTTGACAACACAACCAAACAACGGATTTCGGAAAATGAAAAAACTGTCATACATACTCGCGGCGGCTGTTTGCGCGTTATGTTCGGATTTGCGAAAGAGCGCAAAATAACCGTTCAAACACACACCCGCCACACATACACGCTCGAGAAAATGCGCGTTATGTTTCGGGCATTGGGTGTCAAAAACATAAAGCGCCCACGATCGGTTATCGGCGGAAAATATCCCGAAACGCGCTTCGGCGTGGCTACATTGAAAGATTCTCCCGCAATATTCAAATGCGTGCGAAAAATGTTCGCCGAATACGGGCTTAAAGTTATCTCAACGGGCGTGCGTGCACTACCCGAAAACGTAGGCGCATGCGCCGGCAACGGCGGCTGGACGCGAGCGGGCGGAGAGAATGGGCGTCTATGTTTCGTCGGTATTCAATGCAATGACGTTCAATTTGGGATTGGTATACATAAACGACTTCAACATTCTAAACCGCGCCTACCGAGTTGTGGTTCAGGCGGAAAGCGCCGACAGAAGTTCGGAGGACGGCGTTGCAAAGCTGCGCATTGCCCTGCCCGACGGCAGTTCGGCACAGATGGGCAGTTTCGCGAAACTGCGCCGTTGTGTGGCCCCGAAATAATAACGCGCTACAACCTATATCCGGCGGCGGAAACCATGGACAACGTCTCTTCGGGACACTCCACGGGAGAGGCGATTTCGGCGATAGAAAAAATCGCCGCCGAAACGCTTCCCTCCGGAATGGGCTTGAATGGACCGACTTGGCGTTCCAGCAGAAACGCGCGGGCTCGGGCGGCGTAATGCTTACGTTCGCGCTATGCGCGGCGTTCGTGCTTCTGATTCTCGCCGCGCTCTACGAGAGCTGATCTCTGCCGCTTTCTGTGATTCTGATTGTGCCGCTTGTGCTGCTGTTTTCGATTCTCAGAGTCGAGGCAATGGGGCTTGACGTAAACGTGTTCACTCAGGTGGGATTCATCGTTCTCATAGGATTGGCGTGCAAAAACGCCATTCTGATTGTGGAGTTTGCCAAGCAGCGGCAGGAAAACGGCGAAAGCTCAGCAAGCGCAGTGGCGGCGGCAAGGAATAGACTGCGCCCGATTATGATGACTTCGTTCGCCTTCATTTTGGGCGTTACGCCGCTTGTCTACGCCGACGGAAACGCCGACGGAACATGCCCGACACGCGCGCTTCCACAATTCCGCCGTCCAAAAACGCGCGCCCATACGGAATATTTAAGCCGCGCAAAGTTATCTGTTGCGCTTGCGCGGACGTTTTTTCGGCTCTTCAAGCTGCGGCTCGTTGCGGTATTCGAACCCTTCGAGTTTGCGGCGTTCAATGCGCGCGCCGATAAACGCTTCGATGCGCTTTAGGAATTCGTTTTCCTCGGAGGAGAACAGCGTTATGGCAAAGCCGTCCCTGTTTGCGCGCCCCGTTCTGCCTATGCGGTGGACATAGTCTTCGGCGTGCTCGGGAACGTTGTAGTTTATGACGCAACCGACGTCGGAAATGTCCAGCCCGCGCGAGGCGATGTCGGTCGCCACAAGAATGGAGGTTTTGTGTTCCTTGAAGTCGCGCAAAGCCTTGTCGCGCTCTTTCTGTGTGCGGTCGGAATGGAGGGTTGAGACGCTATAATCGTGCCCCTCGAGCCACTGGGTGATTCTGTCGGCGTCGATTCTCGTGCGCGTGAAGACAATCAGGCTTTCGAAGGAAAGCGTTTCCAGAAGCTTTATGAGCATATCGTATTTCTGGATAGAATCTACGGGATAGACGTAGTGCTCTATTGTATCGGCGGGGCTGTGGGCAATGCCGACATCGATTTTTTCGGGCTCGCGCAACGCCCAAGACGACAACCGCAAAACGGCGTCGGGCATGGTGGCTGAGAAAAAAAGCGTCTGCCGGTTTTGGGGACATGCGCGAATGATGTTCGAAACGTCCTCTATGAAGCCCATATCGAACATTCTGTCAACCTCGTCCAAAATGAGATGACGAACGTTCGAAAGCGATATGCTGCGCTGGCGCATTAGGTCGAGAAGGCGTCCGGGGGTGGCAACAACAACGTCCACGCCCGCCCGAAGAGACTCAATCTGGGCGTTCATCGAGACGCCGCCCTGAACCAGAAGCGTTTCGATATCGGCGTATTTCGAAAAGTTGACGAACGCGTCTTTTGTCTGCGAAGCAAGCTCGCGCGTGGGGCTTAGAACAAGCACGCGGACATTGCCAGATTCGTCCTTGATTTTGTCGATTATCGGGAGGGCGAACGCCGCCGTTTTGCCCGTTCCCGTCTGCGCCGTGGCTATGACGTCGCGCCCCGCCAAGACGGGAGCAACCGACTTTTTCTGGATTTCCGTGGGCGTTTTGTAGCCCATGTCTTTGATTGCCGAAAGCGTCTGCGCAGAAAGCCCCAAAGCTGCGAACTCTGGAACTTGAGCCTGCAATTCCTCCGTTTTGTAGGGTTCGGGAAGCGTTTTGGGCGCGCGTTTTACCTGCTGTTGAAGTCGGGGCTTGGAAGCGTCACCGTCGTATTCGCGTCGCGGGCGGCGCGACTGCGCGCGCTGACGTCCGCCGCTGCGCTGGTCGCCGTTTTGCCGACCGCCGCGGCGGCTTCGCGGTTGGGCGTCGTTTTTGCGCTGGGAGTTTTGGCTTTTGCGTCCGTTCAGTTTGGCGGGCTTTTTTACTATTCCTACCGCCGACAATATCCTTTTTAGTATGTTCATTTTGCGTAAACTTTACAGCGACGCAAATTCTATGCAAGACAATTCGCGTCAAAAAAAGAATTGACAGTCTACCCGACTGAAATACGCTCTTAAACAAATATGAACAGAACATTTACCTCACTTATATTGACGGCTCTGACGTTCATCCCCGTCGCCGTTTTTTCGCAGGAAATCCCCGAAGACGTAAAGGCGAAAATCGTGGAAACCGCCAACGATGTAGTCAAAAAAGGACACCGCAACGATTGGGTTTTGCGTCAAATCGAAGCATGGGAATCGATAAACGCAATGACGTTCAACGTGCCGGACGCGTATGTGGCAAAAATAAAGGCTGCGGCGCAAAAGAAGTTTCCGTGGAGGTTCGCCAAACAGGAAGAGTTCATAAACAACCAAACAGAAGCCCTCGCCGAGGTGCTGGAAATGAAGGCGCAATTTGCAAAAGACGAATTCGACAGACTTTTTGCGGCGTTCGAAAAGAAAAACCACGACAATTACAGGGCAGTCTCCGATGCGTTCCAAAAAGCGATGGAACAAAAAGAGGAAATCAAAAATTTCGCAATCGACGGAATGGATCCCTCGATGCTCGAAATAACCAAGCAGGTTCTCGCGCAGAAATTCCCCGACAATTTTACCGAACAGCTGAAAGCACTTAAAAAACAGGCGGCAATGATATCGCTTGTAGCGGACGCCAAGGAAATAAAAGAGGCGAAAGAGCAGGAACAGGCAGCCAAAGCCGCCGCTCCCAAGCGCAGCGAAATTGTCAAAAAGGTGGAGGAAATTTTCAGAAATTCCACGCTCAACGTGACGGGGAACGGTAAAACGGCGTCGGGAATAGTATCGGAAATAGATGGTCGAAGAGTGCTCATTTTTCCGGCAAGCGTTTTCGCAAAAGACGCGCTTTCGGTATCGAACGCGAAAGGCGAAGAGGCAACTATCCCCATAAAGAGGGCATTCTCGTCGAAAACATTCCCGCTTATGATGGTGCAAATTCCCGCCGACTTCTCGATAGACGTAGCCGCGGTGGAGCTTGCGCAGAACGAGGAGCTCAAAGCCTGCGTGGCGCAAAAACTGATGCTTTCGGGCTATATAGACAGCGAGATGCGCACGAGGGAGACAACCATAAACAAACTGGTGGACAACACGCTCAAGATATCGATTCAGGTTTCGGGAGCATACTACGAAGGTTCGGCGATATTGAACCCGAAAACGAACCACATTGCGGGCATTTGCATGGCTTCGCCGCGCGGAATTTGGACTTCGGACATCGGCGCGGAGACGAAGAGGAAGTATGAGAGCGAGCTTGAAAGAGCGCCGCGCTGGCTGACTGTCTACAGGACCGACCTCCCCTTCGCTTGGATACCCGTAAAAAGCGACAAAATGGACGAACAATTCGAACTCAACGACAGGCTCAGGGAAATCAATTCCGCGCTCGGCTTGCTGCTTTGCGGCGGCTCTCTTGCCGATGCGAAAAACAGCACCGTAACGCAGAAGATAGCCGAAAAATACCTGAAGGAGCTCGACATTTCGATGGCCAAAACGAAACTGCGCGTTATCTACAGAGCGTTTATAAACGATGTCATTGTAATGCTGCGCTCGATAGTGTCAAAAACGCGCCCCGCCGAATTCTACGCCAACACGAAGTCGGACCTGATGTTCAACTTCTCGCTCACTTCCAAGTATTACGAAGCCCTCATAACCGAGCAGAAGAAAAACACCACAACCCTCGCGCCCAAAGAGTTCAGGCAGAAGTTCTAACCGAGGGGTTGAAACAGTTTAATCCGCGTTTGAATGCGCGTGCTCAAAGCCGTTTTTTGAAAAC
Organism: Verrucomicrobiota bacterium; assembly: GCA_023450935.1. Taxonomy (GTDB): domain Bacteria; phylum Verrucomicrobiota; class Verrucomicrobiia; order Opitutales; family Intestinicryptomonadaceae; genus Merdousia. The sequence continues at coordinate 71,847 of JAEXGH010000026.1, forward strand.
GGCTTTTCTTTTTTTCCGTCGAAAATCCAAAGGCGAGCACTGCCCGAAGCGCACTGTCGGCAAACTTTGCCGATTCTAAACAACGGCATACCGAACCGCGCGGCGTAGGCTGTTTCGAACTCCGAAACGCCGCGCTCCGACGATGCTGAAAGCGAAAATAAAAGCTCGTAGTCTTCGCCGTCGCAAAGTGCTTTTTCGAGCGAAACCCGCCCCATGAACTCGGAGCACGGCACGGAGGAAGAGAGCAAAACCGCGCGCATGTCTGCGGGCAAAACGTTCGAAATGTCGGAGGCAATTCCGTCGCTTATGTCGGTGCAAGAAGTTATTTTGCAAGCCCGCCCCGATGCGTTCCATTCGGCGAGCCAAACGCCCTGCTCCACGCGCGGTTCAAACGTAAGATGCCTTCCGCTTTCGAACGAAAACCCGAGCCTGCCAGTAGTGTAGAGAACATCGCCGGCGACCGCTCCTCCGCGCCGCAGCGGCGGCAGGGGGGAGTCGCCCAAAAGCGTCAGCGACATCGAAAAGAAATGCGCAACGTCGGGGCTTGCGATGTCGCCGCCTACAATATCTACGCCGTATTCCGCCGCACAATCGGCAAGCCCGCGCGCAAATCCGTCGAGCCAGTCAATCGACAGATCGGGTGAAATCACCGCCGCGCAAACCGCCTTTTTCGGGCGCGCGCCCATGGAGGCGATGTCGCTTATGTTGCGCTTTAGAAGTTTTTGCCCCACAAGTTCGGGCGCGTCGGTCTCGGTAAAATGCCTGTTTGCGATGACAGAATCCACTGTGATGTAGACGTTTTCCGAAAGAGTTTTTGCCTCAATCAGGGCGCAGTCGTCGCCGCTGCCGAAGGGCGCGGGCGGACAGGCCGAACCGAACACCCCGCAAATGCGCGATATCAATTGCTTTTCGCCGAGCCGCGAAACGGGATTTTCTCCGAACATCAACATCGCACCCCCGCAATCAAAACCATGGAAATGTTGAACAAATTAAACAGCCCGTGGCACAGAACGGGCGCGAAAATCGACCCCGTGCGCTCGTATAGCGCCGTAAAAAAAAGCGAAAGCGCGAACAGCGGCACGAACGCAAACGCGCTTGAATGCGCCGCCGCAAACAGCACCGCCACAACCGCCGCCGCCGAAAAAATGCGCGCCCGCCGCGAATAGCTCATAACGCCCTTGAGAACCCTGTAAAGCGTGCACCTGAAAAAAAGCTCCTCGACAATCGGGGCGAAAACGACTATCGACGCCAATCCCGCCGCGCGGGCGAAGTCGGACTTCGCCGCGGAAAAATACACCACAACGTCCTGCTGAGGCGGAGGTTCTTTGAACGCCATCAAATACAACGCGCCCAGCGCGAACGAAATTGCGAACGCCGTAGCGGTCGCCTTCAAAAAGCACGCAACTGCCGCGCGGGCAGTTTTAAAATCGGCTCTGAAATCGAATTTGTAGCCCGCCGCCAAACGGAATACCCACACGAGCGCGAACATCAAAAACTGTGTGGCGACCGAGTATGAAAATATCGCAAGCGACTTATCCTGCGGCAACGCCGCCAAAAACTTCGGCGCAAGCTTTGAGCAAAAAAGCAGATAAAAACACACGAGCGCAAGCAGCAACGCTCCCTCCTTAGGGGCTATGCGCACCGCCGCAACCGACTCGGTTTCGCCAAAGTCTGTCGCACGCGCAAACACCCAAAAGCAGAATGCGCAAGCGGCTAAAATACCCACTGCCGAAAGCAACAGCATTACGCCCCGAAAACCCGCCTGCCGTTTACAAACGTCTGCACGACGCGCGCTTTGAGCGTCTTACCAAGCCACGGAGAGTTGGACGAACGCGAAAACGTTTTGTCGTAGACGTATTGCGCGTTCTCGTCTATCAAAACGAAGTCGGCGGGCGAGCCTTCGCGCAGAGTGCCCGCATCAATTTTAAGAAGCTCCGCGGGGCGCGTTGACATCAAACGAACCAAGCGCGACATATCGATTTTCTTCGACGCAACCAAAACCTCGTGGCAGACAGAAAATGCCGTCTCCAAGCCCGTAATGCCAAAGGGGGCTACGTTGAATTCCCTGTCTTTGTCGGTGTCGGTATGCGGGGCGTGGTCGGTTGCAATGACATCTATTGTTCCGTCAACGACACCCCTTATCAGGGCTTTCCTGTCGGACTCGGCGCGCAGGGGCGGACACATTTTGAAGTTCGTGTCGTAGTTTTTAAGGCACGCGTCGGTGAGGGCGAGGTGGTGGGGAGTTGCCTCCGCCGAAACGCTTATGCCGCGCTTCTTCGCCTGCCTGATTAAATCGACCGAACACGCCGAAGATATGTGCTGCAAATGAATGTGGGACTTCGTGTAGTTTGCCAAAATGATGTCGCGCGAGACGATGATGTCCTCCGCCGCCGCCGGCCAGCCGCCCAGCCCCAGCCGCACAGACCATTCGCCCTCGTGCACCTGCCCCGACGACGTAAGCGTGTTTTCCTGACAGTGGTCCATGACAAGCAGCCCGAACATTTTGGCGTATTGCATTGCGTTGCGCATAATTTCGGCGCTCTGCACGCAAGATCCGTCGTCGGTGATTGCAATCACGCCCATGGACGCAAGCGAACCGAGCGGAGCCAGTTTTTCGCCCGCGCGCGCCTCTGTGATGCATGCGCTTTGGTGGACTTTCACCTTGGCCGTCTCGGCTATGATGTCGTTTATCAGGCGGAGCGTAGATGGGTTGTCCGCCGCGGGAGAAGTGTTGGGCATTGCCACAACTGTGGTAAATCCGCCCGCCGCCGCGGCGGCCGTTCCCGTTTCGACCGACTCTTTCGAAGTCTGTCCGGGGTCGCGCAAATGCACGTGCATATCCACAAATCCGGGAGCGAGAACAAGCCCCTTGGCGTCGATTACCTTCGCCGACTTTGAAACTTTGTCCGCAAATTTTCCGCCGCAAACGCACACGTCGCGGACTTCGTCGATATTGCGCGAAGGGTCAACCACGCGCGCGTTTTTTACAACAAATTCCTTCATCGCTCCTACTTTCCGAATTTAGCCTGCATGCAAAGTTTCATGACCGCCATTCTGACGGCGACCCCGTTTGTAACCTGATTCAAGATTACCGACCTGCCCGAATCGGCGAGGAACGAGTCAAGTTCAACGCCCCTGTTTATCGGGCCCGGGTGCATAATGAACGCGCCCTTCTTAAGCAGGTTTTCGCGGCGCGCACCCAAGCCGAAGACTTTTGCGTATTCTGAAATCGACGGGAAATACGTTGCGCGCTGGCGTTCGTGCTGGATTCTCAAAAGCATAACCACGTCGGCGTCGGAAATGGCCTCGCGCAAATCCCAGCAGACGCGCACGCCCATTTTCTCGAACTCATCGGGGACGAGCGTCGAAGGCCCCGCAAGCGTTACCCGCGCGCCGAGCTTGTTCAAAACGTGAATGTTGGAGCGCGCCACGCGGCTGAAGAGAATGTCGCCCAAAATGGTGACTTTTTTGCCCTTGAAGTTTCCGCCGAATTTTTCGCGCATGGTAAAGGCGTCAAGCAACGCCTGCGTGGGGTGCGCGTGCGCGCCGTCGCCCGCGTTGATTACGGGAATTTCGAGCCTGTCAGCCAGATACTGCGCCGCCCCCGACGCGCTGTGGCGGACAATTATCATGTCGGCCATCAAAGCCTGAATGTTCTTTGCGGTGTCTTTGAGCGTCTCTCCCTTGACGGAACTCGACGCGGAGGCCACAACGCTGATTACGTCGGCGTCGAGTTTGTGCGCCGCCATTTCGAACGCCGTGCGCGTGCGCGTGCTGGGTTCGAAGAACAGGTTTACAACCACCCTGCCCTTGAGATACGGAAGCTTCGCCTTGTCCGATTTAAGCGACGCTTTGAAAATGTCGGCAAGCGCGAAAACCTCGTTTATGTCCCGCACCGACAACGGCTCTGTGGAAACCAAATCCTTGCTCTTCCACGAAGCGTTCATCAAAAAATCTTCTACTATCATAATCGTTGACGGCAACGTTAATACGTCGGGCGGGTTTGTCAATTTTTTATTCCCTTTTGCGCGGCGGCTTTTTTTCGAAACAACAAAAGAGATGTTTGCCAAAAAAAAGCTTTTTATGGGCGGAAAAATTGTTAATCTAAGGGAAAGATTATGAAAATTGTAATAGTAGGCGCGGGAGACGTAGGCAGATTCCTGTGCAAAGTTTTGAGCGAAGACGGACACGCCGTAACGCTGGTGGAGTCCGACGACGAAGCGGCGTCAGACGTGGAGGAAAACCTTGACGTGCGCGTGGTGCGCGGCAACGGGGCTTCCGCCAAGTGCCTTACAACGGCGGGCGCGCAGACTTGCGAATACTTCCTCGCAATGACCGACCACGACCAGCTGAACCTCGCCGCCTGCGCGATAGCCGCAAAACTCGGGGCGAGAAAAACCGTCGCGCGCGTCCACGACCTCGTTTATACCGACTCCGAATCGTTCAACTACCAGAAAATTTTCAACGTCGATTTCCTCATCAATCCCGAAGCCCTCACCGCCGTCGAGCTTGCCAAGCACATCAGAAACCCCGCCCGCTTCGCGGTGGAGGACTTCGCGCGCGGGCAGATAGAGCTACGCGAAATGCCGATTTCGCAAAACGCGCAGGTCGCGGGGAAATCGCTCAGGGAAATCTCGCTGCCTGCGGGCATAAAAATAGGCTATGTGGAAAGCGGCGGCGCGCTGGCGGTGCCCACGGCCGATACCGTCCTGCAAACGGGAGACAAAGTAACCCTCATAGGAAGTCCGGAAATTCTGATGAAAAACGCCCACCTGTTTTCGGAGGAAATCACGCGCGAACCGCTCAGAGTAGTGCTCGACGGCGCGACGGAAACGGCGGTGTCCCTCATCAGACGCCTCGGCAACAGCCGCTTCAGAATAAGGGTGCTTGAAAGCGACCTGAAAAAATGCAAGGCATTGGCCGAAAGCTTTCCATACGTCACGGTCATAAACGGAAGCGCGTCGAGCCTGCGGCTTCTGGAGGAGGAGCAGATTGGCAGTGCCGACTATTTCGTAGCCTGCACAAAAGACGACGAGGAAAACGTTATGACCTGCCTTCAGGCGAAAAAACTGGGCGCGAAGAATGTGGAGCTTGTGGTAAACAAGCCCGACTACGAACAGTTAATCCAGAACATAAGCGGGTTTCTCGACATCGCCGCGGCGGCGTCTCCGCGCAAAAGCTCGGTCCAGGAAATAAAAAAATACATAACCGACAAACGTTACATAGTTGCGGGTTCGCTCAAAAACGGGAACATCGAATTTATCGAAATAATGGTAGCCGCAAATTCGTGGGGAGAGGGGAAACATCTCGACGAGCTGAATATGCCCCCCGCCACAATCATAGCCGCGATAGTCGATTCGCAAAACAGGGCGAAAGTTCCGGGAGCTAAAGATATAGTAAACGCCAACGACCGCCTTATCGTGATTCTGGAAAGGAAAAACGTAAAACAGGTTGTGGAAATGTTCTCGGAGGAATAATGAACTACCCGATAATCCTCAAAACACTCTCGATGGTAATGTTGACTATGTCCGCGGCTTTCTCGGCATGCGCGGGCGTTTCGGTGTTCTACGGCGATTCTCCGCTGGAGGCGGGCGCGCTGTCGTCGTGGGTGTGCGCGGTTGCGCTGTCGGTTATGACGGCGTTTGCGCTCTATGTGCCCAGCCGCAACGCAAAAAGGGAGATCTTCAGGAAGGAGGCAATGTGCATTGTGGGCATCGCGTGGATTCTCACTTCGCTCGTGGGCGCGCTGCCGTATGCGATGATTTTGAGCTGCTCCGCGGCGGAGGCGATTTTCGAGTCCACAAGCGGAATAACAACCACGGGGGCGTCCGTGTTTTCCGACTTCTCGCAGTTTCCGCGCAGCCTGATGTTCTGGCGGTGTCTGTCGCACTGGATTGGCGGCTTGGGAGTTGTCGTGTTCTTCGTGGCCATACTCTCTTTTTTGGGGGCGTCGGGAAAGATTTTGTATACGAACGAAAAGGGTTCGGACTCCGACGACTTGGAGGCGGCGCGCATAAAAAGCGGAATTTTGGGGATAATCCGCCTTTACGTCTTTCTTACCGCATGCTGTCTGGGGCTGTTTCTCTACTTCGGAATGCCGAAGTTCGACGCCGTATGCCACGCGTTTTCGGTGGTGTCTACGGGCGGATTTTCCACACGCCCCGACAGTTTTGCAGGCTACCAAAACTACGGTATTCTGTGGACTGCGATAGTTTTCATGTTTCTGGGCGGGACGAATTTCCCGCTGCTGTTGGCGGTTGCGAAACTGCGTTTTGCAAAGCTGCGCGAAAACACCGAATTTTGGACATACGTTTTGATGTGCCTGACAGCCACCGCCGTCGTCTGGACCACGCTGCTTTGCGTGTCCCCGCAGCGCACGCCGTTTGAAACGTTCACACACGGCGTGTTTCAAGTGGTATCCCTGATAACCACAACGGGACTTTGCAGCGAAAACTACCAAACGTGGATTCCCGCCGCAAAAATGACGCTGTTGCTGCTGATTGTAGTCGGCGGCTGTTCTGGCTCGACATCGGGCGGGCTAAAGATCTTCCGCGCGGTGGCTGCATTCAGAATTTGCAGGCGCGAGACGGAAAAATCGTTTCGCCCGAAAGTCGTCAGAAACGTCTTCATAAACGGGCGCGTTTTGAAGGACTCCGACGCGGCGGAAGTGCTTTCGTATTCCGTTTTGTATATGCTTGCGGCGGCGGGCGGAATGCTCGTGCTTACGCTGCTCGAACCGCGCATGAGCATGACGGGCTGCATTAGCGCGACGCTTGCAATGATAGGCAATGCGGGCCCCGGTTTTGCGGAGGTGGGGTGCGACGCAACCTACGGATTTATGAGTCCGTTTTCGCAAATAGTTCTTTCGGTTTTAATGGTTATGGGACGTCTTGAAATCTACGCCGTTTTGGTGCTTTTGATGCCCTCGCTCTGGAAAAAGTTTCAATAGGAAAGTTATGACAAAATTAGGAGTAAACATCGACCACAGCGCCACTCTCAGACAGGCGCGATACAGGGGATACCCCGCCGACACAAAGGTTATAGTAGAGCCCGACGTGCTTGAAATCGCGCTGCTTGCCGAAAAGGCGGGCGCTGATTCAATCACAGCCCACCTGCGTGAAGACCGCCGCCACATAAACGACCGCGACGTCCGCCGCCTCAAAGACAATATCGCCACAAAGCTTAACCTTGAAATGGCGTGCAACGACGACGTGCTGGAAGTAGCCCTGCAGGTTGTTCCCGCCTACGCGTGCCTCGTGCCGGAAAACCGCGCGGAGGTGACGACCGAAGGCGGGCTTGACCTCACGGCGAATTTCGACAAGACAAAACGCGTCGTAGACGCACTCGGGCAGAAGGGCGTTGTAGTCTCGCTTTTTATCGACCCCGAAGAACGCCAAATAGAGGCCGCCAAGAAAATGGGCGCGCCCGTCGTGGAGCTTCATACGGGCGCATACGCCAACGCATGGGGCGACGACGCCGAAGTCGAAAAACAGCTCGGCCGCCTTGCAAACGCCGCAAAACTGGCTCAACAACTGGGAATAACGGTAAATTCGGGGCACGGAATAAACTACGCAAACGTATCGGGGCTGCTTGCAAAAACGTCGTTTAACGAACTGAACATAGGCCACTCCATCGTCTGCCGCGCGCTAAGCGTGGGCATGGAAAGCGCAGTGGCGCAAATGAAGGCTCTGATTTCAAATGCCAGATAACGTAGACAACGCCGCCATAGCGGGGCTGGGGACCGACATCGCCGACGTCGCGCGGATAGCGAAAATGCTCTCCGATTACGGCGAAACGTTTCTCGGGCGCGTTTTCACGCCCGCCGAAATAGCCTACTGTTCGCGTGCGGCAAAGCCCGAAATCCACTATGCGGGCAGGTTCGCCGCAAAGGAGGCTATGGCGAAGGCACTCGGCACGGGCTTTTCGGGGGACATCACAATGAAGAGCGTTTCGGTGGAAAACGACCCATCTACCTCCGCGCCAATCGCCGTTTTGGACGAAGCCGCAGCGCGGAGAATGCGGACGCTGGGAGCTAAAAAAATGCTCGTAAGCATTACGCACCTCAAAGACTACGCGCAAGCAACGGCAATTTTATCGAGATGAACCCGAAGATTTTCGCACCAGTCCTCACCAATGCGCAATCGGCAGACTTCGAGCGCGCGTTTTTCGCCGAAACAAAAACTTCTGCGCGAGCGGTGATAGCGAACGTGGGCGCAAAAATAGCGCATTGTTTTTCGGAGGAATTCGGCGGGTTCGCTGCGGACGACAAACCGATTTTGGCGGCTCTCGGCTCGGGACACAACGCCGCCGACGCACTCGCGTTCCTGCATGCGCTTGCGCCGAAAAACAAAATCGTGCTGCTTGCCCCGCCGAGAGAAAGATTGAAACCCGACACGCTTTTTTGCCTCGAACAGCTCGAAAAATCTACGGACACGGTTTTTGCCGCGTCTGTGGGCGACATCAAACAAACGCGCTTTGCGCTTGTTGTGGAGGGACTTTCCGGCATGAGCTACCGCCCGCCAATGCGCCCCGATATGCGCGAAAAAATCGAATTTCTGAACGCAGCTGAAGCCGACCTAAAAATTTCAATCGACGTTCCCGCCGGCATCTGCGACACACCCGAAGCCGACGCCCCGCGCTTCCGCGCCGACGCAACCTACGCAACGGCAATCGCCAAACAGTGCCTGTTTGAAAACAGGGAGCAAGTAGGGCGCGTGCGTTTTATTGACGTCGGATTTTTCGAAAATGCGCGTCCGCAAACGCATAGGTTCGTCGTTGCGCAAAACGCGCTCGAGATTCTCGCAAAGCCGCGTCCTTCGGTTTCCGACAAGCGCGCTTTCGGGCGTTTGCTTGCGGTTTCCGGTTCGGAGACATATGCGGGAGCGGCACTGCTAAACGCAAAGGCTGCAATTCGCGGCGGGTGCGGATTCGTCTACGCCTGCGCTCCCGAAAATTTCAAACCCGCCTTTTGCGCCGCCGAGCCTTCTGTAATTTGGCTTGAATGTTCCGCCGACGAAAGCGGCGCGCACGCCCTCGAAAATTTTCCGGAAATAAACGCAATGGCGCGCAACGCCGACGCGCTCCTGTGCGGTTCGGGTTTGACGCGCTCGCGCGAAAGCGCGGTGCTTGTGCGGGAAATCCTCAAAAATAACCCCGACCTCCCCGCGGTAATCGACGCCGACGCCATAACCGCGGAAACGCTTGAAACCGCAAAAAACCGCGGTGCGGTCTCCGTGATAACCCCGCACGAGGGCGAATTCTTGCGCATCGCCCCCGACGTTTCCGACAAATCGCTGCTGGAATGCGCAAAAAAATACGGGTGCGTGGTGATGCTGAAGTCGAATATGACGCGTATTTGCGACGGCAAAAAGATAGTCTACTCCACGCGAGGTTCTCCCGCGTTGGCGCGCGCGGGAAGCGGCGACATTCTCTGCGCGTTGACGGGCGCACTGCTCGCAAACAAAAACCTCCGCCGAACACTTGCGGGCGCGGAGCTTGAAACCGCGACGGTCTGCGCGTCTCTGGCGGCGCAGTGGCTTGGAATCGCCGCCGAACGCGCGGCGGCAAAGGCGACAGAAACCCCTCTTGCGGCATCGGACATAATTGAAAATCTCAAATACGCCATCAGATGACCGAATCGGAAATTTCCTACATAAAACTCTGCGCAATAAAAGACATCGGCGCGGTGACGGCAAGGCGGCTGCTCGAACATTTCGGCTCGCCCGAAGCCGTGTTTGCCGCGAACAAAGACGAACTTTTGCGCGTCGAAAAAATCGGCGCAAAAACGGCGGAATCGCTGCTTGCGGGGCGCGACAGCGTTGACGTGTCGAAGATAGCAGACGCCATGGCACGCATTGGAGCGCGCTACGTTTCGTATAAAAACCCGAACTACCCCAAACAGCTCGCGCAGCTCCCCGACAAACCAATAGGGCTTTATTGCATAGGCGAAGCCGACCTTTCCGCGCCCTGTATTTCTATTGTCGGCTCCCGCAACTGCACGGTCTACGGACAGCTAACCGCGCGGAAATTCGCCGCTGAGTTCGCCCGCGCGGGCTACACTGTCGTAAGCGGAATGGCGCGCGGAATCGACGCAATGGCGCATTTGGGCGCGCTGGAGGCGGGAGGCAAGACAATAGCGGTGCTCGGTTCGGGAGTTGACGTAGTGTATCCGCCCGAAAATTTCGACCTGTATAAAAAGATTGCGGCGGCGGGCGCGGCGGTGTCGGAATTTCCGATGGGAACGCGCGCCGACAGGCAGAATTTTCCCATAAGAAACAGGATTGTTGCGGGACTTTCGGCGGCGACTGTAGTGATTGAATCGGACATAAAAGGCGGCAGTATGATTACCGCGCGTATTGCGGGCGAATACGGGCGCGACGTTTTCGCCGTCCCCGGAAGAATCGACTCCTCGTTGAGCCGCGGCTGCAACGCGCTGATTAAAGACGGCGCATTTCTGGCGGAGAGCGCGGCCGACGTAATAGACGCGCTCAACTTTGCGCGCCCAGTCCAACCCGATTTATTCGACGCCGCGCCCGCACGGCAAGTCTCTGCGACGAATCGGCAGCCGGCGCAAAAACGCGGGCAGCCGGTTTCCGGAAACTCCATTCATTCGGGAAACGACGCGCCGCAAAACGCGCCGCAGCCCAAACCTACCCCCGCGCTTGCGGGCGACGAGCTCGCGCTTTTCAGATTGATTGAGCGCGAAAAAACAATACATGTAGACGCCATCGCCGAACTTTCGGGAATGGGAATGAAACGTTGCCTGCCCGTTCTGCTTATGCTCGAAATAAAACGCCTTGTAGGCAAAGACGCGGGCGGGAACTGGTCGTTGAAAGGAAACTGACATGACAAACAAGCCCAAATATCTCGTTGTAGCCGATGCCATTGCGCGCAAAATAAAAAACGGAAAATTCGCCGCAGGCGAAACAATTCCGTCGGAAAACGGCATAGCAAAACTGTGGAACGTAAGCGGCGCTACTTCCCGAAAAGCCCATCTGGAACTGGAGATGCGCGGGCTTGTAAAGCGCGTTAAAGGCAAGGGGACAGTCGTTCTTGGCGGCAAAGATTTTATGCTCAGCCGCGTGCTCGGTTCTCCGAACGCAATACGCGGAAACTTCGCCGAAAATCTCAAGCGCGAGGGCATAAAATCGGAAAACAAAACTCTTGAAAAGCGGACGTTCAAAGGCAGAATCAGCGCGCAAATAGGCGGCAATTTCTACGAGATGGCGGGCTTAATAACGTCAATCAGAACGCTGCGCTACGGCAACGGAATCCTGCTGAAAGACGAAACGGTTTTTCTGGCTGCGGCACCCTCCGAAACGGACGATTTCTACTCGTCGGGCAGCCTCCCTGCCCTGCTTTCCGCCTGCGGATTCGATGTGGAAAGAGTGGACAGAAACATCAGCGCGCAACCGCTTCCGGCAACCGACAACCGCTTCGACAAATCGACAACAGCCGCCGTCCTGTTTCTGGAGGGCGCGTGCGTTTCAAAATCCAAAAAGGTAGTGGCAATAGAAAAGTCGCTATACAACGGCTCGCTTTATAAGTTCACGGTTTCCACTCCGCTTTAGGTTCGTAAAGAGGGGAAAGCCGGAACGCGCCGATAACTTCCCTCCCCCCACGCAAAGCCGGACGAACGACCGCCTCGCAAAGGCGAATCGGGAAGAGGCCCAAGCCAAGCGGCGGCTTAAATGAAATCGCGCCAGTTTGAGACCGAGATTTTAAGCCATTCAAGCAGAAGTTCGTCGCGCTGCTTGCCGTCCAAAAACCAGTCGGGGCGCGCACGCCCGCGCTCGGAAAAATTCGACAGGCACAACGCCGAAAAAACCGACAAATTAAAGCTCTGCGCAAACCCGAACATATCGACCGAAAACGTGAAATCCGCCATCTCCCGCGCCGTCTGCGAAAGCCCAGTAAGTTCCGTGCCAATCATCAGCGCAAGCGGCTTGTCGAGCGGAACGTCGGAAAGCTTTGCTGGCGCGCCCAGCACCGAAGCCGCCAAAACGTATCCGCGCGAGCGCAGGTCGGAAAGCGCGCGCCGCGTATTTTCGGTATGCTCGGGGTAGACAGTATGGTCTTTGGGCATTCCGTTTTTCTGTATGCGCGCAAGCGGCGAAGTGTAGCGGCGCACCGTCTGCCACTTAGACACCCCCGTATCGACATTCGAGCTTATGCGCAGGCGGAATTTGTTTTCTATAAAATGGACTTCCTGAAGACCGAAGGCATCGCAGTTGCGTAAAACAGCGGCGGCGTTGTGCGGCTGGAATATATCCTCCAAAACCACGGTGAGCCTGCGCGTCCTGTTTGCGGCGGCGTGCGCCATTTTGGCGAAGCGCGAGGGCGAAATGCGCGCCGCCAGAATTTCTATTTTTTCGGAAGTGGTCATTGTTCGCAATTAGGGCGCGCGCACAGGTTTTGGTAGCCCGCACAGTTGAATTTTTCGGCGGAATTTTTCCCCGCAAGATGGGTGTCGCACACGCGCAGAAGCGCGTCGATACCTTCGGCGCGACGCATTTGCGCAAGAAACTCTCCGTTTTCGTCAACGCCTACGGCTATGAAATTGAGGAATTTTTTCAGCCTTGAATCGGCATGTTTTATCCTCGGAGAATGCCTTTTTATATTTTCGCACAACATTTCAACATACCATCTGACATCGAGCAACGTTGGGGCAAAAACCGGCAACCCCGCGAGCTTTTCGCGTATTTGCCTGAAAATCCACGGATTCCTCACCGCTCCGCGTCCCGACATAACACCCGAACACGCCGTTGTTGCGCGAATTTCCGCCGCCGTTTCGGCGCAGTCTACGTCGCCGTTTACGATAACAGGAATGTCAGCCGATGCCGCCGCTCCGGCTATTTTTGCGTAATTTGCCCTGCCGCGATACAGCTGCTTTACCGTGCGCCCGTGGACCGTTATAAAGTCCGCACCGCAGTCGCGGACAAGTTTGAACAAATCGGGAAACTCTTCGTCGGACTCGAACCCCAAGCGCATTTTCACGCTCAGACACCTATCCCATGCCGAACGCATTGCTTTGAGAATCGACTCTACTTTTTTCGGGTCTCTGAGCAGCCCCCCGCCCGCGTTTTTCTTGTAGATTTTCGGCGCGGGACAGCCAAGATTAAGGTCGAGCATTTCCACTTCGGGATAGCCACACAGCCGCTCCGCCGCGCGGGCGATATGGAGTTCGTCGCAGCCGATGAACTGGGCTACAACCCTGCTGCCCGCGGGGCGCGAACGGACGGCCTTGAGAACGGATTCGTCAAAATTGAAATACTCGTGGATTCTGAAATACTCCGCCGCAAAAAAATCGGGCGCGTCGCTCGAAGCTATTATGTTCATAAAACCGACGTCGGAAATATCCTGCATCGGAGCAAGAAACGTGACAAAATCGCCCTTTGCAAAGGGGGCCGACATATCAGAAATCGCCCTTTAGTTTGTGGTATGCCCGCGAAGTATCCTCTATTCTGCCGAGAACTTCGGCGTCAACATACACGGGAGCACAACAGCGCAGTGCCAAAGCGACGGCGTCGCTCGGACGGGCGTCGATTTCCGAAATAACCGTTGACTCGCCGCGTTTTACCGCAAGGGTAACGCGCGCAAAATATATGCCGCATTCCTCGTTGTATAAATCCACGCGGACAACTTTGCACGACATCGATGCAAGGACTTCGCGGAAAAACTCGAACGTAGTGGGACGTTCGCCCGACATGCCGTCAATTGCCGACTTGAGATTGTCGTATTTGGACGCGTCCATATTTACGGCAAAAATCTTCTCCGATGTCTCGAAAAAAAGCGAACATCCGTATGGCGACGGCAAAACATCGATGGGTGTTGCGGCTATGTATTTTTCCTTGTTCATCTACGTCTATAAACATAAAAACTTTCGACCCAATCGGTCGAAAGTTAATAACCGGCTCCCCGCGGCGGGGAGACGCTTCCGCTACTTGGAAAGCTTCGCTGCGGTCTTTGCCAAGCGGCTCTTTACGCGCGCGGCCTTGTTCGGGTGGACAATACCTTTTTTGCTCGCCTTATCGAGGGCCGAAGCGAGATCCGCACCCGACTTTTTCAAAGATTCTACGTCGGCACTTGCGGCGACCGCTTTCGACAACGTCTTAATACGGCTGCGAACCGTGCGGTTCTGCGCCGTGCGCGTAGCTGTTCTGCGAATGTCTTTCTTGGATGATTTATTATTAGCCATAATATACGTTTTTAAAAAGGTTTTTGAATGATATAAAAGGAATATGAAACGGATTTTTTCTTCGATTGCAACAAAAAATTTCAGAGTTTTTATTTATCAAAATATTACAACCGCCCAGTTTCGGCGTCGGGGCAAACGCTGCGCATACGGCTTCCCGCCGCGCGTGCGAAATGGGATTGCAAAGTTGCGCTTAAATTTTGAAATTCAGGTAATCCGAAGCGTATTGCTCCGCCGTTTTGGAAACCTTTGCCGCCGCAGCGTCAAGCTCGCCGACGTTGTGGAATTCGACTGACCCCACATCGACCGTCGAAAACGGCAGCGGAATTACAAGCTTGTCCCAACTCGGAATTCTGATTCCGTGCCGAACCCTGAAACGCAGGAACGCAACCCGCACCCCCGAAGCCTCCGACACCACATAAAAGCCGCGCTTTGCCACATTCGCCGGCCCGACGGGACCATCGGGGGTTATGAAAACGTCGCACCCCGATTTCAGCGTCTCGACTAAATCTACAATCGCCGCCCTGCCCCTGCGCTTGTGCGAACCGCGCACGCAGCGGATTCCCATCATGTTGAAAAACGCCACCAGATAGGCGGCGTCGCGGCTTGCGCTGACAAGCCCAGCCATGTCGAGTTCCGGGCGGAAAAACAACTTGCACTTCGCCAATAGAACCAGCGCGCTGTGCCACGCAATCCCTATTATGCGTTCCCTGCGCGACAGCATTTCGGCAGCTTCGGGGGTAGGCTTGAAACGGATTGTTGCCAAAAGCAGACGAACCGCCGCGAAAATCGGGGCAACCAAAATGTAATGCCGAAGCGTCGGATTGTATACGTCGGGAGTCTTTTCCATATTGCGGTGAATATGCCCTAACGTCGGAATCGGTTCAAGAAAAAACGACGCTTGCAAAATCGGCGCAAGTTCGTATAATCGCCGATTATGAAGAAGTGCTTTTGGAAAAATGCAGCGCAAATTATCCTAACGGCGGCGGCAGCAGTTGTGTTTTGTTCATGCGCGAATATGGATACGCCCGACGAAATCACAGTTTCAATGGCGGGGCGTGAAACGACTGAAATGGGATGCGGCGTGGGCGATGCCGTTGTCGTTACGCTTGAAACGAACCCGTCTACGGGCTACGGCTGGGACGTTTCGATAAATTGCAACAAACTTGTAGTTCTTGAGAGTCGGACAATAAAAAACCCCAAACCAGACAAATCGCGGGGGGAACTGTTGGGTGCACCGGTCGAAGAAGAATTCGTGCTCAGATGCGTTAACTGCGGCTTGGCGGAAATCGTGTTTAAATGCGTGCGTCCGTGGGAGAATAAACCCGCGCTGATTGAGAAAAAAATACAAATATACATAAAATAGCGTAGAAAAGGCTTGACGAACGCGCGTGAAACGGTTGTTATGTCGGGATAATTTACGGGGACGTAGCTCAGTTGGAAGAGCACCACAATGGCATTGTGGGGGTCGTGAGTTCGAATCTCATCGTCTCCAAAAACGCAATTCGTAGGAGTTGCGTTTTTTTGTATATGTTAACTTCGAACGAACGAAGTGAACACGCGTATCGGGTAGCATAAACGCGTCAGCGTTTACCCACAGGGCGAGTCCTGCGCGCAAGCGCGGACGATGTGCAATTCGAATCTCATCGTCTCCAAAAACGCGACTCGTAGGAGTTGCGTTTTTTTGTGTATATTAACTTCGAACGAATATTTTATGTTTTCCGAAGTGGCGGCGATTGACTAAAACTCAATACGCCTTTGCTCACTGCTTAACTTTAATCCGCGCCTCTGAAAAACCGCAAATTCAACAGTTTTAGAGCAAGGGTTGTCGTGTGCGGCAAAAAATCGTCCTCCATTTTGCAGTCTTTAAGCGGTTTGATTTTGCACACATTCAGGAGCGGAATGAGCCTGCATTTGCCGATGATTCGATTGTCGAAACGCGGCGTTTTCTGCCCGAGGGCAGTCCAGTCGGAAGCGGCCCCGCGCTTAAGCCCGAACTTGCGCCTAAGCTCCGGTTTATACGACGCATACGCCTCTCCCGCTTTGCCGAACATAATGAAATCGGCCTTTCCCTCAAGCGCGGGATACTGTTTTGCAGCAGCGTCGACGAGAGCGCGAAACTCCGCAATAACCGCCGCGCGCGGAACTACATACCCCTTTGCCTTTTCGGCCGTATTGTCTATTCTGATTCCGACATCGTCCGGCTTTTCGGGCGACCACAAACCCATTTTTGCGGCTTTGAAGAAACACGGGAAATTGTATTTTTCGCGGTTGTCGATTTCCGCCAAAAGTTCGTCGAATTCGCGTTCGAAAAGCGCGAGCCTTTCGGCGTATGATTCCTCTTCGGTATTCTTTTTGTCGGCGTCCACCTTCCCCGAGCGTTTTGCTTCCGCCGACTTTCCGTCTTCATTACCCCACGGGATTTGCGCATCGTATCCTCTGTTTTGGATTGCCGAATTCAGCGCCTTGAAGACCTGCCAACTTTCGAGTTTTTCGCCGAGCAGAAGCTTGCACCTTAGCGCGATTGAATTGTAGCAGACGTTTTCGCCGTAGGCTGGAAATTCGCGCTCCAGCCGTTCGTCGCCGCGCGAAACAAGTTTCCATGCCCCGTCCACGACATCGACATTGCGCCGCCCGAGAACCTCAATTCCCGCATCGGCAAGGCATTTTTCGAGCCACGTTTCGCGCGCCTTGTGCGCCTCGCGCGTGCGCCAAGCACGTCGCGCCGCCGCCGCCGTTTTGATTTCGGCAAAATCCTCGTCGATTTCCATCGACAAAACGTGTTTAAATTCGTTGCCTATCCTCACGGCTTCGCCGAGCGAGCCCTTGCCGATATCAAATCCCCAAACTTTTTGTTCCGTATGCATTTCCATGATATGAATTAAAACATTTCTTCTTTGATTCTAATATTAATACAACGATAATAATCAAGCTTTTTATTAGATGTCATACAGTAAAACAAGCGGACAATACAAAATTTTCAGTTCCCCAAGGCGATAAAGAATCGGAAGACAGGCTTTCGGCAAGCCTCGACTAAATTCCGGTATCCTTGCATACCGAATAAAACGGCGGATTTTTGCGGGCGTATATCAACCGTGTAGAAAGTTCAATATACCCGCTCCATAATTTATATAGGAGGAAAATTTCCAAAAAACAAAAAAAAGCTTGCCAAACGACACGAAAGCGATTGAATGTGACGGATAAAATCAAGCCAGCTTAGCTCAGTTGGTAGAGCAGTTGATTTGTAATCATCAGGTCGTCAGTTCAAGCCTGACAGCTGGCTCTGGTTTATTTAAAGGGGTTTTCGAGACGGAAGCCCCTATTTTATTGACTTTGCGGCGTGTGTGAAATCTGTCTGTTTTGCATTTTCGAAAGGGAATATAAGGACTATATGGAATGCAAAAAGTTGGCTACAAAGTTGGCTACAAAAAACCGATAAATTTAGAGTGTTTCAAAAAATTAAATTTTATTTTTGGGCGCGTCCAAACTTTTACAAAAGGCTTTGACGCGTTCAAAATCACAGGGTCTGACTCGAACACAAAATGGCACTTTTTTTAATTCTGGCGGCAATGGTTTACGCCCAGAATTAGGGCGCGCCCCGCCGCGGCCGTTTCCCTTGCCAGTTTTGGGTTTGTCGCCCGATAAATTGTTCTCTGTTGTCATGTGCTTCTTTTTATTTGTTGTCGTTATTATTCCTCTTCTTTTCCCGTAAAAATTTTTATTTTACGCGCCCCATCTTCATCGAAAAATCCAGAAGCGGTTTGCTCGCTTTGCCGACGCGTTCGAATCGGCGTATTTTATCATACTTGTAATGTTTCATTTTTCGAAGCGAAGATAACAATAAAAAAGACCGTTCAAGAAAAATTGAACGGTCTTTTAATTATTTTTTATTTATAAATAAGTTTATTAAAAAACCTCTTCGGTTTTGCTCGGCGGCGCGCCCGCTGCTACGCAACGTCCACAGAGCGGTAGGCTTTGAGAAGTTTTTTATCGCCCTCCAAAGAATTGTCGCTCTGGCGGTGTTCCATTCCTATTACTCCGCGATAGCCCGTATCCCAAAGGTGCTGGAACACGTTTTTATAATTGATTTCGCCGGTCGTGGGCTCTTTGCGTCCGGGGACATCGCCAACCTGGACGTATGCAATTTCCGAGCGCGCCGCATCGAAATTGCGGATTAGGTTGCCCTCGGTAATTTGCTGGTGGTAGAAGTCGTCGAGAATTTTGCAATAGGGGCTGTTTACCGCCCTGCATATTGCGTATGCCTGCGGAATGCGCTTCAAATACAGGCTCGGGTGGTTTTCGATATTCAGCGGCTCGAGCACCATAATCAAGCCCGATTTTGCGCAGACGTCGCACATATACCTGAGGTTGTCGACTACGTTTGCAAACTGCATTTCGGGCGGCAGCGCGGGGTCTTCCAAGCCGACGACTACCGTAGTCCACTTTGCGTTCACGCGTTTGCCGACCTCCACAGCCTCTTTCATTACGCCAACAAGGTTCTCCCTAACCGCCTTGGGATTGCGCGTAATGCGCCTTTCGTTGTCGGTTCTAAAGCCCGTAAAAGAGGAAAGCTTCCATTCGGTGTGCGCGCAAAAAACGCCCATTTCCATTCCGAGCGACTCCATTTTTTTCGCGATTTGCGTCTGAACTTCAACCGGCCGGCTCATCATACCGTTGTCTTCGAGGGCGCGGAAACCGCAGTCGTAGAAAAACTGGAGCTGGTCTTCAAACGAAAGCCCCTTGACGCTCTCTTTCATCATTCCGAAATGCGGCGCGAATTTCGACTTATACGGCGCGGAACTTTCCGCAACGTCCGAAACTTTAACCGCCCCGAACGCCCCTCTTGCGACAGTCGCGCCCATCATAGACGCAACCGCCGTTTTCACAAAATTTCTTCTGTTCATCATATATATATTCTTTCGTTTTGAATTACCGTGCGTTTGAAAAAGCACGTTCGCACCCTACCGTATATCAATAAATAAGTAAAGTTTTTTTAGAAAAATCTTGCAAACGGGCGTCGCTAAAAATTAAAGTCCAGTTTCTATGAAGAAACTTATTTCACTTCTTACACTGTTTGCCGCCCTGTTCGCGGGCTGCGCAACCACAACGCAAACGCAGGCGAACGCGCCGAAACAACCGCGAAAAGTGGGTGTTCAGATGTTTTCGTTGCACAAATTCGCCTTCGATGAATCGGTCGAAAAGCTCAAGTCTCTCAATCTTGACGGCGTTGAATGCTTCCCGGGGCAAAAGCTTTCCGCCAAATACCCGAACGTGAAAGTGGGCTACAAAATGAACGCCGAACAACGCGCGTATATGAAAAAAGTTCTCAAAGACGCGGGGCTTAAAATGGTGAGCTTCGGCGTAACGCACGCGAAAACGCAGGAGGAAATCGACAAAACCTGCCAGTTCGTCAAGGAAATGGGAGGCGAAAGAATCCTTATTGAAGACCCCGTTTACTACTGGGCTATGTGGGACAAAGCCTGCGAAAAATACGATCTGACAGTTCTTATCCACCACCACGCCACAAACGGTTCGCCCTTCTGGGATACGGATTTCTTCAAGAAGCACGTCAAAGGCCTCAGGCACATAAAATACAACCCCGACCCCGGACACTGGGCGCGCTCGGGAATCGACCCCGTCCAGAGCCTGAAGGAAGTTGCAGGCTACGTCGGCGGAATCCACTTTAAGGACTGCAAGACCATCGGCAAAATCGACGTCCGCGACCCCGTTCCCTACGGCGAAGGCTCGCTCGACACGAAGGGAATGCTTGCCGAGCTTGACAAACAGGGTTTCGACGGCTTCTACATTGTCGAATACGAATCCGACTGGGAAAACAACGTTCCGCTAATCGCCAAGTGCGTAAAGTTCCTCAGAAACAACTAAGCTTTTTATAAACGGGCGGTTTTATGCCGTCCGTTTTTTTATGCCCGCACGCCACAAAATAAAGCAGACATTTTCAATGACGCACTCCCTTTGTTTTTTGTGCACGCGCGCAACAGACAAAAAGAACGGCTATGCCCGCCCCCGCAGCGAATACTGTCGCCACCCGCGAACGGGCACAAAAAAAGGGACGCCTTGAGCGTCCCCTTTATTTTGCAGACTGTCTTACTTGGAAAGTCTCTCCAACAGGGCTTCGCGTTCGATTTTGAGCGAATGCGGAAGCTGTTCGAAAAGCTCTTCCTTAAGCGGCTGTGCCGAAACCGTTTCGGCGTCGTAGGACATAAGTTCCTTGAAGGTATCCTTCGAGAAGTCCATTCCGTCCCAATCGAGGTCTTCGTAGTTCGGAACAAAGCCGATAGCCGTTTCCTTGGCGCATGCTTCGCCGTGCTGGCGGTTGACAATCCAAGCCAATACGCGCGCATTTGCACCGAATCCGGGCCACATAAAGTTGCCTTCGGCGTCCTTGCGGAACCAGTTGACGTGGTAGAAGCGCGGAGTCTGGCTCAAGCCCTTGCCCATCTTGACGAGGTGTCCGAGGTAGTCGGCCATATTGTAGCCCGCGAAGGGCAACATTGCCATCGGGTCGGAGCGGAGTTCGCCCTGTTTGCCTTCGGCGGCTGCGGTTCTTTCGGAACCCATCATTGCACCGAGGTATACGCCGTGCGTCCAGTTGAACGATTCGTATACAAGCGGAATGCCCTTCGGGCGGCGTCCGCCGATAACGATTGCCGAAATCGGAACGCCTTCGAGCTTGTCGGCGTTTTCGTCCAAGCAGGGGCAGTTTTCAATGGGAGCTGCAAAGCGGCTGTTCGGGTGCGCTGCGGGCGTGCCGGAAGCGGGCGTCCAGTCGTTGCCGTGCCAGTCGATGAGGTGTGCCGGCGGCTCTTTGGTCATACCTTCCCACCATACGTCTCCGTCGTCCGTAAGGGCAACGTTCGTAAAGATTGTGTTCTTCGCACAGGAGAGCATTGCGTTGGGGTTTGTCTTCATGCTTGTTCCCGGAGCAACGCCGAAGAAGCCGTTTTCGGGGTTGATGGCGTAAAGCTTGCCGTCGGGGCCGGGTTTAATCCACGCGATATCGTCGCCGACGCACGTGATGTGCCAGCCCTTCTCCTGCATTTCTTTGGGAGCGATGAGCATTGCAAAGTTCGTTTTGCCGCAAGCCGACGGGAACGCGCCCGTAACATAGCTTTTTCTGCCCTTGGGGTCTGTTACGCCCAAAATGAGCATGTGTTCGGCCATCCAGCCTTCGTCGCGACCCATAACGGAAGCGATACGCAGCGAGAAGCACTTTTTGCCCAACAGAGCATTGCCGCCGTATCCCGAACCGATGCTGATGATTTCGCGTGTTTCGGGGAAGTGGGTGATGTATGTGTTTTCGGGATTGCACGGCCAAATAACGTCGTCTTCGGGCGAGTTAATAGGCTTGCCGACCGAGTGCACGCAGGGAATGAATCTGCCTTCCGCGCCGAGAACGTCGAGAACCTTGGGCGAAACGCGCGCCATAATACGCATGCTGACTACAACGTAGGGGGAGTCGGTAATTTCGACGCCTATCTGGGAGATAGGTCCGCCGATAGGTCCCATGCTGAAGGGAATAACATACATTGTTCTGCCCTTCATGCAGCCCTTGAACTGCTTGTTGAGGATTTCCTTCATTTCCGTCGGGTCCATCCAGTTGTTTGTCGGGCCCGCTTCCTGCTTCGTTTTCGAGCAGATGAACGTGCGCGCTTCAACGCGTGCTACGTCGCGCGGATCTGAACGGAAGTAGTAGCAGCCGGGGCGTTTCTGTTCGTTGAGCTTGACGCACGCGCCCTTTGCAATCATCTGATTGAAAAGTTCGTTCGCCTCCTCCTGAGAACCGTCGCACCAGTAGACTTTTTCCGGAGTCGTATGGGCGGCCCATTTTTCCACCCAAGCGACAAGAGCTTTGTTTTTTACTGTTTTAGGATCTATCATGTTATTTTTGTCTCCTTGTTGTTTAAGAAAGGATTTTCGATTTATAAAATTATTTTTCGGTTTTACACAGGCGAATCTGCAATTCAACCATTTTTTTTATTTTTCGAAAAAATTAGCAAAAAAACTACATTTTTGAACAATTCTCCGCCGATTCCCGATTTCTCGGGCGGGCGGCGCATATTTTATAGACTGCAACCAGTGCCGCCGCAAAAAACGTGTAGCCTATTGCCTCGTGGAAGAAATAGTAGTATTTATCGCCCGCCGAAAGCGACACGGCAATTATGCACACAATACGCAGCGTATTTGCGGCAAGCCCCACCAAAACACCCGCCAAAAGCGAACATACCCTGCGGCGAACCGACATTTTTCCGAAAACCGCCATTACAACCGCAAGCACCGCGCACGCCGAAATTATCCCGAACCCATTACATTCGGTCGCAACCAGATAGCCCTTTCCCGAAATTTTCAGGGCAATCTGCGGAATTTCCCCGCCGTAGAAAATTACGGAAACGGAGTCGCAAAACGCCGCCAGAATGCGCCCCGCAATCCTGCCCGCCAAAATGCGCAACGGCAAATCGGCGAACTGGAAAAGAACCGACAGAATCGAAAACGCGAAAAACCCGCCCGCCGCCGCGTAAACGTATCGTTTTGAATCGAAAAACGCGCTCCCCACGGCGGCAATGAAAAACGCAAACCCCGCAAACATACAAAGCACAAACGCAAAGTATGCCAAAAATACCGATGTCCACTCCGCCAAAAGCGGAATGTTCGGGCGAATTGCCAAATGCGCCAAAAGCAAAAAACAGTAGCCCGCCGCAAGAAAATTGACCACCGACCGCCCGAACTTCGGCTTGTGCGGGTTTATGCGGTGTTCGACCGCCAGAACGACTAACGCCGAAACCAGAATCACGACGGCGTCGCGCAACTGCGGGCTTTCCGCAAGACCGCGGAACAGAAAAAACAACATCGGCAACGCGCAAACCGCCGCGCAAACGACCGAAACGCGCTCCCAAAAAACGGGCTTTACGAAATTATTCCTCATAAATCGCCCCGATTTTTTGCATATTCTGGGAAGTCGGTCAACTTAAAACGCGCCCGTTCTGCGTAGTGCTGCACACCAAAACCTTCTACACGCAACACGTTGATTTGCATGGAAAAACAAAACAGTTTCCAAAATCCCGCCTGTTCCGCAAAAAAACAAAAAAACCAAAATTGTGTTGACGAAACCGAAAACTGGTGTATGAGTGGGCGCTTTATAAATTATAGCGACGGAAATGTTTATTCAGGTATTAAAGTCTAAGATGCTCAGAGCCACAGCAACCGACGTAAGAGTCGATTACGAAGGCTCGCTCGCCATTGACGAAGAACTTATGGACAAAGTCGGAATGTTGCCCTACGAGAAAATCTTGGTGGGCAATATCAACAACGGCAAACGTTTCGAAACATACGCAATTCCCGCCCCGCGCGGAAGCAAAACCTTTTCGATAAGGGGGGCTGCGGCGCATTTGGGACAGGTCGGAGACCTGCTCGTGATAATGTCGTTTGCAACGGTGGAGCTTGAAAAGGCAAAAGAAGTGCTGCCGCGGACAATAACGCTTGCGGAGAACAACACTAAAATAGTGAAGTCGCAAAATATGATTTCGTAGGGAGTCGCCGCACGTTCAATGCGGCGATTGCGTTTTAATTTGACATCGCTCAACTAACAAAAAGAAGACAAAATTATGGCATACAAATTATTCATACCCGGTCCGATAGCCGTATCGGAAAAAACATACAAGGCTATGGCCACCCCCATTATGGGACACAGAATGAAGGAGTTTTCCGACCTCGTTATGTCGGTCGAACCCCGCCTTCAGCAGTTGTTCTATACGAAAGACCCCGTTTTTCTCAGCACAAGCTCTTCGTGGGGAATTATGGAAGGCGCGTTGCGCAATGTAACGCAAAAGGCGGTGCTCAACTGCGGCAACGGCTCGTTCTCCGACAAGTGGTATGACGTCGCAAAACGTTGCGGCAAAAACGCCGACTTCCTCCAATTCGACTGGGGCAAGCCCGTCGATCCCGAAGCGGTTGACAAGGCTCTTGCAACGGGCAAATACGACTCCATCACGATAATCCACAACGAAACCTCCACGGGCACGATGAGCAATCTCTCCGAAATTATGCCCGTAATCAAAAAATATCCCGACGTTATTTCGATTATCGACACCGTAAGCTCTTTCTCGGCTCTGCCCATCAAGAAGGACGAACTCGGAATCGACGTTATGATTACCGGTTCGCAGAAGGCGCTGGCGTGCCCTCCGGGGCTCTCGTTGTTGTCGGTTTCCGACCGCGCAATGGAACGCGCAGCCAAAACGGAAGGACGCGGCTACTACTTCGACTTCCTCGAATTCAAAAAATTCTTCGACAAGAACCAGACGCCGTCCACCCCCGTCATCAGCCTCATCTTCGCGCTCGAAAGCAAGCTTGACGACATCTTTGCCGAAGGGGTCGAAAAACGCTACGCGCGCCACTTGGCGAACAACAAGCTCGTCCGCGAATGGGGCTACGGACACGGCTTCAAGCTCTTCCCCGAAGAGAAATACGGTTCGGTTTCGCTCAACTGCTTCGCAAACACGATTGACATCGACATCGCGGGCGTGATAGCCGAACTTAAAAAACGCTACAATATGGCGTTTGACGGCGGCTACGGCAAGCTCAAGGGAAAGACTTTCAGAATTTCCAATATGGGCGACGAAACTCCCGAAACAATGAAGGAACTGCTCGATAACATCGACTCAATCCTTCCCGAGTTCAAGAAGTAAGCCGAATCCGAAATTCTAATGAAACCGTTGCGCGTTCGGTAAAAGGGCGCGCAACGTTTTGCAAAAACGAAAAAAGCACGCGCAATTTTTTTAACAGCAAGAAATATGAAAAAGCTCATCATAGCCGAAAAACCGTCAGTAGCAGCCGATTTGGCAAGAGTCCTCGGAAAACTGAAAAAAAACGACGATTTTTACGAAAACGACCAGTATGTGATTTCCTCGGCGGTCGGACACCTTGTAGAGCTTTTCAAACCCGACGACATCGACAAAAAATACGCGCGCTGGACGCTCGCCGCCCTCCCGATTATCCCAAAAAAATTCGAGCTTAAACCGATTGAAAAGACGAAGCAAAAACTTTCTTCGCTGAAAAAGCTGATGTCGCGCAAGGACATCGACGAAATCGTGAACGCTTGCGATGCCGGTCGCGAGGGCGAACTGATCTTCACCTACATATACGAAATCACGAAGTGCAAACTGCCCGCAAAAAGGCTGTGGGTTTCGTCGATGACGCCCGCGTCTATTTTGGAGGCGTTCGAACATCTCAGAACAAGCGAGCAAATGGCGTCGCTTCAGGACGCGGCGCGCTGCAGGAGCGAGTCGGACTGGCTCGTGGGCATGAACGGCACGCGCGCGCTCACAATTAAAATGGGCGCGCGGGGAAAGGACACCACAAGCGTGGGGCGCGTTCAAACGCCGACACTTGCAATGATTGTCGATCGCGAGCGCGAAATACAAAAATTCAAGCCGCAAACTTTCTGGAAAATAACGGCTAAATTCAAAGTCGAAAACGGCGAATACGACGGCGTTTTCCAAAAGCCCAAAGACAAGCCCACAAAATCCGCCAGCGACAAGCCCGACAGAATCTGGGAGCACGCCTTTGCAAGCGAAGTTCTGGAGCGGGTGCGCGCCTGCCAAACGGCGTCGGCCACCGACAAGAAAACGCTTTCAAAACAAATCGCCCCGCGCCTTTACGACCTCACGTCGCTACAGCGCGAAGCCAACAACAAATTTTCCTTTCCCGCAAACAAAACCCTTTCTATAGCGCAGTCGCTCTACGAAAAACACAAGCTAATCACCTACCCGAGAACCGATTCCCGCGCGCTCCCCGACGACTACCGCCAAGTGGCGGTCAAAACGCTTTCGAATATGGACGGCGAATACGAGGCTTTCGCCCAGCGCGCAATACAATACGTTCCCAAGGCGGGCAAAAGAATTTTCGACTCCAAGCAAGTCAGCGACCACTTCGCAATTATCCCAACAGGCGTGCGCCCCAACAAGCTCACTGACGACGAGCGCAAAATTTTCGATATGGTTGCGCGTCGCTTTATGGCTGCGTTCTACCCCGAAGCCCAATTCGCTGTTACCGTCCGCACAACGACCGTTGACGGGCTGGCGTTCAAAAGCGAAGGCAAAGTGCTTTCGGTTGCGGGCTGGCTTGACGTCTACAACAAGGAAACCGACGACAAAAACCCCCTGCCCGCCCTTGCGACCGACCCCGAACAGGCGCAAATTCTGCAGTCGGGAATGAGTCAGGAACAGACAAAGCCGCCTGCGCGCTACAACGAAGCAACCCTGCTTTCGGCAATGGAAGGCGCGGGGAAATTGCTCGACGACGAGGAACTGTCGGCTGCAATGAAGGAAAAGGGCTTGGGCACTCCCGCAACAAGGGCGACGATTATCGAAAACCTCATCGCCCACAAATTCGTGGAACGCCAACGTCGCGACCTCATTCCGACGCCAAAGGCCGAACGCCTCATAACGTTCCTCAACGTCCTTTCAATAGACGCGCTCACAAGCCCCTCAATGACTGGCGAGTGGGAATACAAGCTCCGACTCATCGAGAAAAACGAGCTTACGCGCGACGAATTTATGAAGGGTATCGAAACCCTCACGGGCGAAATAGTGGACAAGGCAAAGAATTTCAAGGAGGACAACCTTGAAACAACCGAATCCGACATCAAAAGCCCGATTGACGGCAGCAACCTGCTTGAGACCTTCCGTTCGTATAAATCAAAGGACGGCAAGTTCATAATCTACAAGACAATCGGCAACCGCCAAATGTCGCCCGACGAAATCCGCGAACTGCTTGAAAAACGTTCGCTCGGGCCGCTTGACGGCTTCCGCAGCAAGATAAATAAGCCATACTCGGCGCGGCTTTACCTCGACGAAAACAACGCCGTAAAGTTCGACTTCGGCAAACCCGCCGACTCCGCGCAGGTGAACCTTGCCGACGCCCCCGTTGTTGCCGACTGCCCGCTGTGCGCAATGAAACTGTGCAAATGCACGGGTGCAAAACTGGTTGACACGGGCAACGCATACGTCTGCCGCTGCGACGACGCCAAAGACAAAAAATGCAATTTCCGCCTGAGCAAAACAATGCTCTCGCACAAAATCACGCTCGAAGAAATCAACGCCCTTGCAACCGCGGGCAAAACACCCGTAATTGAAGACTTCGTTTCAAGCAGGACAAAGAAAAAATTTTCCGCCGCCCTCGTGCTCGACGCAAAGCGCGGAATCTCTTTTGAATTCGCCAAAAAGACGGGTTTCCGCGCCAAGAAGGGCAAAGCCCAAGACCCCTCCCCCAAAACCGAATAATTTATTTTATAATTCCTAAAGGGGCGGCGATTGCCGTAGGCAATCCGCCTTTGATTATTCGTTAAAGTAGCATAGCTTTAATTTAAAGTTAACGCGGTTTGGCTACGCCAATGCCGCGTTTTTTATATGTTGGGAAGTGGCGTAGATTGACTACGTCAATGCTACTTTGCTTTAATTAAAGAGTAAAGGCAAATCGGCTACGCCGATTGCCGCCACTTTAGAAAACGTAAAAAAATGCCCGAGAGCGTTTGCTTCGACGAGTTTATAAAACAAAAGGCGAAACAAGAGTTTCGCCTTATTTAAATAAAAAACTTTAATCCCAAAGCAAAGGCGTATTGGCTTTAGCCAATCACCACCGCTTTCGGAAAGTTAAAAAACTTTAATGAATAGACAAAGCGGAATTGAATTTCATTCAATCCCGCGCCGCTTTAAGTTTAAAAGCGCGAGGCTCGAGGCAGGACTTGCGTTTCACAAGGCGAAGCGGGCTAAACGCCCGTGAGTCCGTAGTGAAACCAAGTAATGCCCGAGAGCGTTTCTTGCGGCGGCTTTTAATAATCAACGGCGATTGAACTTTGTTCAATCGCCGCTACCTTAAAATAGAAATGCCGCCGCCGAAAGAAACGCGGCCTCGCGCTTTTAAAACGGCGAAATCCAAGTGAGAATACAAACACTTGCAGTCGGAAAAACCGATAGAAGAAAGCCATTCGAGCTGATTTTTGACAGTCGCACACCTGTCGAGCTTGAGACGGTCGCGCGCAACTACCGCCTGCTCGGGCGACATGTAGCGTTGAATGATTCCATCGCGGGCGGCGGCGTTCGCGGCAATTTCGGCGTCGGTTTCGCCCAAAACCTGCTCGGCGTTAACGAAAATTCCGCCGTCTTTCAGCGCGCCGAATATCTTTTTGTAGAGCGCGATTTTCTCGGCGTCGGGAATGTGGTGAATTGCGAGGGCGGAAATAACGGCGTCGAACGAGCGCTGTTGGGGATTCCACGAAGCAAAATCGGAAAGCGTATATTTGACGTTCGTGCCCGCAAAACGCAGGCGCGCCTGTTCGAGCATTTTTTCGGAAACGTCCAAAAGCTCGATTTGCGCCGACGGATTTTTTTCGAGAACGCGGGCGGAAAGAATGCCAGTGCCCGCGCCCAAGTCGATAACGCGCGCGGAGGGCGGGAGCGTGAAGTCGGAGGCGGCGGCGTAAAAGTCGTCGAAACGTGGAATCATAAACTTCCGTTGGGCGTCGTATTGGGCGGAAATTTTGGAGAATTGGCTTTCCGCACTTTCCATATCTTAGAGAGAATATCGGGCGGTGTTTTTCTTGTCTTCGCTGACCTCCACGGCTACGACCCACGCGCGTGAGTTGGTGTTTTGGCGCACGAGAGCGTCGAAAATTTCGAACAAATGGCGCGCCAAGCCCTCGCAGGAACATTCCTTTGCGTAGTAGACGTTCCACGCCTCGGGCGCGGCGGCAACAAGCTTGGCGGCAACGGGGTCGTCAACCGAAAACACGCAGGCGTGGTCGAGGTGTTCGTCAATCCATTTTTTAATGAACTTGACTTTGCCGAAGTCTATTACGAATCCGTTTTCGTCGGTGCGCTCGCAGCCGAAGCTCACAGAGATGTCCCAGTTGTGCCCGTGCACGAAAGAGCAGTGTCCGTCGTGCAGGTGCTGGCGGTGGGCGAAGGGAATGTCGAAATACGTTTTTGTGCAGATTAGCATAGCGTTTCCAAGAAGTCCGCGTAGTAGGCGGCGGCTTTTTTTATTGTCTGTATACTGAAATTTTCGTCGGGCGCGTGTATGTTGTTTTCGGGGGTGAAAAGTCCGAGCATAATGCAGTCAAGCCCCGTGAGCGATTTTATATCCGCCATGAGCGGAATGCTTGCGCCCTCGCGCAAGAACAGAGGTCTGTCGCCGAACGCCCTTTTCGCGCACGCTTCAACGGCGTCGAAAACTTTTGCAAGTTTTTCGCCCTTTTGCCCTTTGAAGTCTCCGTGTCTGTCGATGAAATACCCGTCGCCGCCCGCGCCGTATTCGACAAACTCGACTCGTATTTGTTTCGGGGTTCGCTCGCGGATTGCGTTTTTTACAAGCTCTAGCATATCGGCGGTCTTCTGCGGCGGAACTGTGCGGATTGAAATTTTGCAAAAACACTCGGCGGGAATGACCGACTTCGACCCCTCGCCCTGATAGCCGCCGCCCATGCCGACGAACTCCAGCGCGGGCAGAACGCGTCCGGCAAGCGCGGGCGGAACGTCTCCCTGCCTGTAGAGAGAGTCTATGCCGAGCAGCCTTTTTATCTGCGCTTCGCCGAAGGGAGACTGTTGGATTTCGCGTTTTTCCCAATCGCGTATTTCGCCTATGCCGTCGTAGAAATGCGGAATGTTTACAAGCCCGTCGGGCGAGTGCAGCGACGCGCAAACCTCCGCCATAGCCTGAAGCGGATTGTATATTACACCTCCGAACATTCCCGAATGGACGTCGGTATTCGCGCCCCTGAAAATTGCGTCAACAGAACCCGTTCCGCGCAATCCAGCTGTAACAACAACCCTTTCGGCAAAGCTCGAAGTGTCGCTTAGCATAACGAAATCGTATTTTGAAAGCTCCGCTGCGCGGCGCGCGATAAACTCCGGCATGCTCGGGCTGCCGACCTCCTCTTCGCCCTCGACGACAATGCCGAAGTCGATTGGCGCGTCGGGATTCTTTTCCAGAAAATCGGCGACCCCCGCCAGCATGCAGGCAAAAGGGCCTTTGTTGTCGGCAACGCCGCGCCCGAAGACCGAACCGCCTTCCACACGCGCTATGAACGGCTCGGAATGCCACTTTTCAAGCGGTTCTGCGGGCTGGACATCGTAGTGCCCGTAGCAGAGTATTCCGAATTTCGCGCGCACCCGCGCCTTGCGGCGGGCGAAAACAATAGGGTGCATTTTTGTGGGCACAATTTCGCTTTCAAACCCCAGCTTGAGAAACTGCGCGTTGTAGAATTCGGCGCATTTGCGCACGTCGGCTGCATGTTCGGACTTCGCCGAAACGCTCGGAATGCGGACTGCCGACTCAATAAAACCGAGGGTGTCGAACTTCATCAGAAAACCTTTTTGTAGAGCATGAAAAACACGACCGCCTGAGCCGCCAAAAATACCGTCCACAACACCGCAGCCGCGCGCGCGTTTTTATTGAAGACATACTTCAGCGCGACAACGCAAAACGCGACCGCCGCGTAGGCGAGGCACGTTCGCACCTGCGCCGAGGCGTCGATTACCATTGGGAAAACCCAAATCAACGCCGAAGACCACAACGCAAACGCGTAGGAACGCTCGAACATCTTGTTGTCGCCCGTCGCCAAAAGCGCGCAGAAAACCGCCGTGCCCGATATTATCGAAGCAAGAAACGCGCACGCAAAATGCCCGCCCAACTTCAGTTCGTTGTAATACGGTAGAATGTCCATTGCCTGTTCGGGCGGGGGCAATGCCGCTTCCGCCCCGTTTTTAACGCACTATCTGTTGTATGTGCCCAAATTTTTGAGGATTGCCTTGTAGATTCGCTGGCAGGCAACCAAATTGTCCTCGCCGTAGCTGATGTCAATTTCCACAAATTTCTTAAGCTGCGTGAGCGAAATTACAACCCTGACGTCCTTCTTGGCTCTGGCGTAGAGAATCCATGCGTTGTCTTTGGGAATTTGTCCGCAGCGAAAATATCCCTCCTGTTCAAGGGCGATGTTCGCCGCCTTGTATACGTCGGCGAGGGGGGCTTTTATATTACCCTTGAAGTCGTAGGTGAGGTCGTCGTAAACGGCGACCTGCTGTTCGGGAACGTCAGAATCAACAAGAACGCGCGTTACGCAAGAGCACAAAAGCATTGCCGCCGCCGAAACCGATAAAGCTGTAAAAATCGTCTTTTTCATACCCGTCGATAGTCGGAAATAAACCGCGCCATTGCAACACTTTTTTCGCCGCGCCCGCGCCGAAAAAGCGGAAACAAGCAGCACAAAAAAATTGAAATAATCGGGCGAATGTGATTTTTTTGGCGGAAAATGGAAAAACAAAACTGCGGCAAAATCATACTTGCGTCGGCGTCGCCCAGACGCAGTGAACTGCTCGCGCGCGCGGGGTTCGACTTCGAAGTCGTGGTGTCCGACGCCGCCGAAGTCGGGCATATCGACCCCAAAACGCTCGTTCTGCGCAACGCCCGCGCCAAAGCCGAAGCCGTAGCCGCACGTTTTCCCGACAGAATAGTTCTCGGGGCGGACACAATCGTGGCATTGGGCAACGAAGCGTTCGGCAAGCCAAAAGACATGGACGAGGCGTTCGGAATGCTCAAAAAGCTCAACGGCAGCACGCACTGTGTCTATACGGGCGTATGCGTTCTCAGGAAGTCCGACTCCCGCATGTATATTGACGCGGGGAAGTCGGACGTAGTTTTCAAAAAGCTCGACGACGCCCAGATACGCCAATACCTCGCCTCAGTCCCCGTCCTCGACAAGGCGGGCGCGTATGCCGCTCAGGAGCACGGCGGAATGATTATCGAAAGAATCGACGGCGACTTCGACAACGTTATGGGGCTGCCAATGCGCGTGGTGAAAAACTTGCTCGACAACTTCTCCCGATGAGGTAGTATCGGGACGGTTTTGCATAATATAATGCAGGAGGGCGGCTACATATTTTTCGAACGGCGCAACGGCGAAGACATCGGAGTATTCGCACTGTCTTTCGTGTTTGCCCTGCTGTTTCACGCATCCCTTTTTGCGGTTCTTCCCGAAAAATTCCCGACGGCAAACCGCGCGGAATCGATCGAAATGACGCTCGAAATTCTGCCGCCCGAACTCAAAAACAGAGTTCCAGACTTCATAGAGGCGAACCCCTACGGCAACGAGCTTGTTCCGCTAAAAGACGCGCCGGAATCGTTCAAAAACCAGACTGCCGCCGACGAGCTTCCCGACCCGAATTCCAAGTCAAAACTGCCGTCGGTAAAGGGCGAAGGCAAGCAATACAAGAAAATCGTAGCGGGCACAAGCGGCGAAACCGACAACCTTTCTCCCGCCCGTGTTCTCGAAGTTTTACAACGTCCGCTGGCAGAACACACGCGCGAAACGCAATCACCGCCCGACGCCGCGCAATCGCGCAAAAGCCGACCCTCCCAGCAGGCGCAAGCCGCGCGAACCGAAACAAACAAGGCGGCGCAAACGGCGGTATCGCCAGCAGCCCAATCGCCCGCGCATGACAAGGCAAATGCTCCCGCCGCGCAAAACGTTTCCCGAAGTTTTTCGACTGCGCAGGACAAACAGGAAGCCGCGCAGGCTTCAAACACGCAAACCGAATCGGCAAACATTGCAAAGCCCGACAAAATCGACGCCGCCCGCGCCGAAAACACTTCCGACGAAAACGCGATAATCCTTCCAAAATTCGCAAAAACCGACAAAGACTCCGCGCGCCGCCAAGCCGACAAGCCCGCCCTCCCCTCCGCCCGCGCCGCCGAAAAACGCGACTCTGCGCCCGCAGCAAGCCACGCGCAGACGGCGGCGGAACCCCAACCGGCACAGGATTTGCCCGCACCCAAACCGCGCCCGCGCCTGAGTATGAAAATCCCCGCGGGGCCGCTCGCCGACAACCCGAATGCGGCGTCGAAAGCGGGCGTTGTTGCGGCAGAATCGCGTTTCAGCGAATTCGGCGCATATCAGCAGAGAATGATTGAGGCAATCTCGCGCCAGTGGAATCTGCTGGGTTCGCGCTACGACCTTTCAGGTGCGGTAGGTTCGCAAGTCTTGATAGAGTTTTCTCTCAACACGGAGGGCGAACTTGTGGACTGCAAAATAGAATTCTCAACCTCCACCAACACGGGAACCGGACTGTGCGAACAGGCAATACTTTCCACCGCCCCATACGGCGTCTGGACGCAGGAAATGGTAAACACGCTCGGCGCGCAGCCGCAGCAGGTGAAAATCAAATTTTGGTATAGATAATTATGAACGAACAAATTTCATCATTGCCCGAAATCCCTTTTTCGACTGGGTGCGAAATTGCGGCGGTCTCGCCTTGCGGGTTGATTGCAATAAACAAGAAGGCGGGGCGCGCATCGCACCCGAACCCCGCCGCGGGCAAAAACGACAAGCCGCCTATGGTAAAGGCGCGCTACAACTTCGACGGCGAATACTACTCTTGGCTCGACAAAGACGGGCAGAAGCACCGGCTCTACCTCGTAAACCGCCTCGACTCCCCCACGTCGGGAATAATTCTTGCGGGCTTCGACCCCGACGCCGTTCAGGCCGCCAAAGAGCAGTTCCGCGCGCGCAATGTCCGCAAAAAATACGCGGCTATAGTCCTCGGGAACGTCGTCCCCAAATTCGGCGAATGGAACGACAGGCTTTCCACGCAGAAGTTCGCGGGCTTTGTCCGCAGCGTATCGGGGCGCATGTTCGGGGCGCATACGCAGCAAAAGGCGTCGGCACACTACAACGTGGAGGCATTTGACCAAAACTCGCTCGGGCTTTCGCTGATAACGCTTGAACCGCACACCGGACTCACGCACCAGCTGCGCGTGCAATGCGCCACGCGCCGCTGCCCGATTCTCGGCGACGCCACCTACGGAGACTTCGCCCGCAACAAGCGCGTAAAAGCCCTCACGGGGATTTCGCGCCTGTTTTTGCACTGCCTTGAAACGTCGCTTGAAATTGAGCTGCGCGGCGAGAAAATCGCGTTTTCCGCCAACGCGCCGCTGCCCGAAAGTTTCGAAAAAATTATCCGATACAATCCAGACATCAAAAAAAGAACGCTAAATTTAAAATGACATTCCCGAAACTGTTTTTCAGGCTCGACGCCTACTTTAAAGCCCTCAAATGGGGCGCGTTAAAAACAACCGCAACGTTCGCGTTTTTGTGTGCGGTCTTCGCGTTCAACACGGCTGTCGTTTTGCGCGCGCCCATCGCAAAGTTTTACGACGCCAATGCCGAAACGCTAAAGGAGGCTCTGGCGCAAGTGAAGTTCCAGAACGGCGCGTTCGTGCTGCCCGAAAACGAAATAGACATAAAGGACTCGACCGGCACGCTCTACGGCATAATCTCGAAAAAGCCGATTGACGCAAACAAGGTAAAAAACATAGCCTTTGCCGTTGAGGGCGAACGCCTAATCTTCTTCCAAAACGGAGAGGAAAACGCGTTCGAACTTTTGAAGATATTTTCCGCAAGCCCGAACGCCGACGCGCAAACGGCGGCGACAAAGAACACAAAAACGTTTTCGCTTGCCGACTTCGTGCCGACGAAAGCCGAAATGGAGCGCGTCTACATTCCGTCGCTGGCGGCGATAACGGCGGTGTTTGTCGTAGTTTGGCGGATTGCCCTTCTGGGCGCATTCGCTTTTCTGCTCGACATTCCGCGCCGCCGCCTGCGCCTCGGGAAATCGCTGAAGCTTGCAATGCTCGCGACCGTTCCTCCGTCGATTTTCGCGCTCTGTTTTTCGCTGGCGTTCGGGCGGCTTTTGATTGAGCCTGTCGTGCTGATACTGGCGGCGGTAATTGTCTACCGCGTTTCGAAGAAAGCCGACGCCGACAAAATATGCTTGCAATGAAAATACAAAATGCCGATTATCTCCGGTTTAGTTTTTCGCGATGAACCAGACAAAAGCACAGCAAAGTTCTCCCCCCGACAACGGCACTTCGCCCACACCTTTTTACGACGAAAACTTCAAAGTCAGCAGCGACTACAAACTGTCGCTGCCCGATGCCCAAAACGCCGACAAGAACTCGATTAAGGGCGCGAACGTCGCAATCTCGCAGGTGGGAATACATAACTTCAAGTTGCCGCTGAAGTTTTTGCGCGGCGACGGCACGGTCTGCACCCTGCAGGCGTCGATAACCGCTACGGTATCGCTTTCCGCCGACTGCAAGGGCATAAATATGTCGCGGATAATGCGAGTATTTTATCTTTTCGCCGACGAAGTTTTCACACCCGATACCCTCAAGACGGTTCTCGAAAAAATGAAAGAAAAACTCAAGACTTCGCGCGCGCACCTGCACATTCGCTTTGAGTATCCCATCGAACAGACAAGTCTGCGCAGCGGACACAAGGCGTGGCAATACTACAGCTGCGTTTACGAGGGCACTATCGACGCGCAAAACGTTTTCAAAAAAATCATACACTTCGATTTCATCTACTCCTCCGCCTGCCCCTGCTCAGCCGAGCTTAGCGAGCACGCCCGCCGCACTCGCAACGTCTACTGTGTGCCGCACTCGCAACGCAGCAAAGCGCGCGTCCGCGCGCATGTTCTTGAAGGAGAAAAGCTCACCATTGAGGATATGCACGCGCACTGCCTTTCCGCCCTCAAGACTGAAACGCAGACAATAGTCCGCCGCGAGGACGAGCAGGCGTTTGCCGAACTCAACGGCGCGTATGCAAAGTTTATCGAGGACGCCGCGCGTCTACTCTACGACGAATTCAACGCCGACAAGCGCATTGCCGACTTCGAAATTGCCTGCATTCACTTGGAAAGTCTCCACTCTCACGACGCCGTAAGCGTAATCTGCAAGGACGTCCCAAACGGCTTCTCCGCCGACTTCTACGACTTCCAAGACCTCCTCTGCTAACAAGGGGCGAAGCCCCTTGACCCGCAAGGGCGGGCTTCCATAGACGTGCACCGACGCGGATTGAACTTCGTTCAATTTCCGCTTTGACAAACGCCTACATCAGAACGCTCACTGTGTTGTTCGGAGTTTCTTAAATGTTTGTTAAAGGCGTATTGAACAACGTTCAATCGCCGCCTCTGTCGAATATGTAAAAAATGCCTTTTCTGTTCTCATACGCATTGGCTTCTGCCAATGGCTTGATTGTTCTAAGTTGAAAAGTTTTCAGGCGAAGCCCCTTGACCCGCAAGGGCGGGCTTCCATAGACGTGCACCGACGCGGATTGAACTTCGTTCAATTTCCGCTTTGACAAACACCTACATCAGAACGCTCACTGTGTTGTTCGGCGTTTCTTAAATGTTTGTTAAAGGCGTATTGAACAACGTTCAATCGCCACCTCTTTCGAATATGTAAAAAATTCGCCGCTATTTTCGGAATTATAAAAAATAAAAAAGACGCCCGAAGGCGTCTTTTTTGAATTAAGCATAATTGGAAGAAACTACTTTCTGCGGCGGAGAGC
Source organism: Verrucomicrobiota bacterium (assembly GCA_023450935.1). Classification (GTDB taxonomy): domain Bacteria; phylum Verrucomicrobiota; class Verrucomicrobiia; order Opitutales; family Intestinicryptomonadaceae; genus Merdousia. The sequence continues at coordinate 108,458 of JAEXGH010000026.1, forward strand.
AAAAGCAAGCGCTACCGCGCCGAAGATTGCCGCATACGTCGAGGGTTCTGGAACGGCAGTCGTCAACCAACCGTTGTCGAGAATCTTAAAGTTCGTCCCTTCGATTGCGTCAACATACTGCTTTTTCCCGTCAACGTCGAGATAGATTTGGAACAAACCAATGCGGCCGTTGTCGAGAAGGTCTCTGAGGTTTGCAATCCTCAAAGATTCGTCGGCGAAGTTGAGCTTGAGGTTGATTTTGCCCGTGGAGTCAGCCAAGTCGGAAGTGATGATGTCGATGAGCGAAACGTCGAGCTTCGAAATTGCGTCCGAAATAAACTTGAGCTCCGAATTTTCGACAGCCTTGATTGCGCCGAGTTCGTTCTGCGCGCCGTTATAGGAAGCAACAACAACAGCTCCCGTAGCGTAGAAAGTGGAGTCGGCCTGCGAAGTTGCGCCGTATGCCGCGCCCGAAACAATCGTGTTGGAAGAGCTCATATTCAACGCTGTGTCCTTCAAGAATACGAATTCGTCAAACTTAAGGGCGTTCTTGGCGACGCCGTTGTGAATGATGAATTCCCTTGCGGTAATCTTGTTGATTGCCCTCATCGTTGAAGAAGCGTCCTTGCGTGAAACGCCCTTCTGCGTGATTGTTGCTCCCGCATAAACGTTGAACTGAGTGCCGCCCGCGGCAAACGCATAGTTGTCGCCGTCCCAGATATTCTTTGCGGGATTGTATCTGTAGCCGTTTACAACGAGATTGCCCGAAATATTCGAATTACCCGCACCTACACGCATACCGCCCGAAGCGTATGTCGAAGAGCCTGTGAATTCGCCGAAATCCTTGCCCGAATTGAACGTTGCGCCCGATTCGATAGTAAGACCATTGTTGATGATGGAATTTCCGTTCTGGCCAGACCATTTTAAATCAGTCGCCGAAGTAAACGTAACGTCCGACCTAATTACGAGAGTGTTTGCAACGACTCTGCCCGCAGTGGTAGCAGAACCAGAAGTAGCTTCGTCGGGGAGCTTGATGATGAAATCGTTTGCATGATTTTCAAGCCCCGTTAAGGCCGAACCGTCTGCAACCAACTCAACCGTGTCGGCAAAAAGCGGGCTTACGCACGCCAATGCACACAACGCGAATATGCTTTTTTTCATTTTGGATTTCCTTTGCTAAATTAGGTTGTTAATACCTATTTTTCGACGATACCCCCCCCCCCCAAGAAAAATCAAGTTTTTTTAATGATTTTGTGAAAATAACACTGTTTTTGTGGGATTTTTATTGTGGTCAATAAACACAGTATTATTATCCCACAGAGCGGGCTTCCATTGAAGGGCTACCGCCCTTACGCGGTATCGCTATCGCTCAATCCGCTATCCCCTTCAAAACTATAAATTTTTCCCAAAGCATTATGCCCCAAATTTTTCAGCTTTTAAGTTCGAACCAACTCTGTGTCCCGCGGGGAAAAACTTGCGAGGCGTGTGCTTAGGGAGGATTTTGTGAGCGGTGGGATAGTGCTTGGGCACAGACCACCCGAACAAAACCTCCATAAGCCGCGAGACGCCTCTTTTTCGAATCTAAAAACAAAGGCGGATTGCCTACGGCAACCGCCATTACTTTTTAATTTATAAAATATTCGAAAAAGAGGCGTCGTCCTCGCATGTTTTTCATTTGAGGCGGAGATGGTAGCGTATAGCCAATAGACGCAAAAATAATATCACAAAAAACGCAAGTAGCGGCGCGTTGAAAAACGCGAGCGTCGCAAGCCCCAGTATGCACGCCGACGCGTAAATTTCGCCGCGGAAAATGAAGGGCTGCCTGTTCAGACATACGTCGCGGATAAGCCCGCCCGCGCAGCCCGTTACCACACCCATTAGTATTGAAACCTCTGCGTTTGAAGTGGCTTCGAAAGCGCGCATGTAGCCCTGAACGCCGAAAATTGCGAGTCCTATGGCGTCGAGCCAGTTTATTACATGTTCCTTTTCGGAAAAGAAACGCGCGGCAAGATAGATGACTATCGACGCGAGAATGCAGATATTGAGCGAATAGCAGAGATAGTCGCCGAGCCAGAAAATGGGTCGGTCTAAAATCGCGTCGCGCAGAGTTCCGCCGCCTATTCCCGTGGCAATACCCAAAACAGTGCAGCCTATTACGTCCAAATCCTTCTTTGCGCCCGCAAGCGCGCCCGAGGCGGCAAACGCCGCAAGCCCGACACATTCGACAATTTTTACGATAAGCGCGGCGTCGGGTTGCATTTGTCAAGCCTTCTCGGACGGGGAAATTCCGTGGAATTCAAGATACTCGCGCATTTGCGTTTCGCCCATATACGACTTCAGAAGCTTCTGGTCGGAATGGGGCATATCCACAAGAACGAGCCCGTCAATGCAGCTGTTGAAGTCGGGATCTACATTGAACGCCAAAAGCTTTCCGTCGAGCTTCAGATAGTGCTTAAGCAGCGTGGGCAACCCCTTGTTGTCGAATTCTATTTCCGAAACGAGCGCGGAAATGTGCTCCACATCGCACGCCGACTTCGCCAAAGCCTTTCTGTCAACGTTCGTCATTTTGATTTTCGGCGGAGTTTTGGGCTTTACGAATTTTGCAAGCTCCTCCGAAGTTTTGCATTCGGAAAGGAATTGAACAATTAGGTCTTTTGAAACGGCATTGTAGTTGGTGCTTATGCTTACGGGCCCGTAGAGCGTTTTATACTGGGGGTTGCGGTGCAAAAACACGCCGATTCCGCGCCACAACACGGCGAGAGTTGAGCGTTTTTTCTGGTATTCGGGAACGATGAACGACCTGCCCATCTCGAGCGCGGGGGAGATACGGTAAATGAATTCGTCCTGAATCTGAAAGAGGGTCGATGTGTAAAGCCCCTGAACGCCCAAAGCCTCCATAATTTTGTCGGTTCTGCCCATTCGATACGCGCCCACTATACGACGGTTTTGCTTGTCCCACATAAACATATGCAGGTAGTATTGGTCGAATTCGTCGGTATCTACGCTCTTGCCCGTGCCCTCGCCGACTTCGCGGAAGGTCCGCTCGCGCAAGCGGCCTATTTCAAGCAGTGTCCACTTTATCTGCCACGCCTCTGCGCAGTATACTGCGATTGACTCCCCGTTAATCATGCACGCCGACTCGGGCAGCGCGTCGATTTCCTCCTGCATGACGGCGGGGGAAATCGGCAGAATCAAATCCTTCATTTTCTTTTGCGGAAGGGGCAGAAATCCCAGCCCGCGCCTGATTACCTTCAACTGCGTTTTCGACTGCGCCTCGCCCCTGTTGTTGCGTCCGCCCAAAACGTATGAGCTTATACGCAGCCAAGAAGTAAGCTCTTCGTCGGTTTCGAACTCGGCAACGGCACGCGGCGACATTACCGCCCCCACGCGCATTACTATTGTTTTGCGCTTTGCCGCCAAAATCATTTCGCGCGGAAGAAGCAGCGTGCGCAAAAGCGGGTGGACAATTCCCGCCAAGTAGAACAGCCAAGAGTTGCGCCCCTCGAAATACACGGGCAAAATGCTCGCGCCCGTTTTGCGGGCAATGGAGGCGATGTTTTTGTTCCATTCGGGGTCGCTTATGCACATATCTCGCAGGTGCAGATACGAAACCGTGCCCGACGGAAACGTTGCAACGCACCCTCCCTTGCGGAGGGTGGAAATAACGTCTTTCATGGCGGAGACGTTTTGGGAAGTGGCGGCCTTTCCGCCGAACGGGTTGACCTCAATGACGAACGGCTTTATTTCCGTCATCATGGCAAGCAGAGAGTTTACCATTACTTTCGCGTCGGGACGGACTTTTCCGAGAACCGCGCCCAAAATTATGCCGTCCGCGCCGCCGAGCGGATGGTTGGAAACAATCACGAGCGACCCCGTCTGCGGAATTTTCGCAAGTTCGGATTTGTCGATTTCATAGTTTATTCCCACCACCTTTACGGCTCGCTCGAAGAAATTTTCCGGCTCCGCAAGGCGGTGCAAAACCTCATACATCATATTGAGTTTCGTGAAACACAAAAACGATTCCAGCGGAATTTTCACGAGCGAATACAACCCGCGTAAAAATCCGTTTTTAATCGAACCACTTATGTCTATGAGTTTTTTTTCGGACATTTGAGAAATCAGTCCCGCTCCGAGAGTTTGTATTCCACCGAATCTTTTAGAGCCTCCCAAGAGGCAACTATGATGTTGTCGCTTGCGCCGACAGTGCCCCACATGCGCGACGAATCTTTCGACTCAATCTGCACGCGCGTTGTGGCACTTGTGCCCGACTGGCTGTCGATTATGCGCACTTTAAAGTCGGTAAGCTCCATATCCTTTATCTGCGGATATTTTTCCGCAAGAGCCTTGCGCAGGGCGAAGTCGAGCGCGGCAACGGGCCCGTGGGCCTCCGCCACGGTATGCTCTATGTTGCCGTCGATTTCGAGCTTTACTGTCGCCTCCGAACGCGTAATTTTCGCGAGCTCGTCGCGCTCCACAATGACGCGGTAGCCGCGCACGTTGAAGTGGTCTTTTTTGTCCTTGCGCAGGTATTTCGAAAGAAGCAGAGCAAACGACGCGTCGGCGGCCTCGTATTCGTAGCCCCTGAATTCAAGCTCCTTTAGCTCGTCGAGAAACTGCTTGATTTCCGGACTTTTCGAATCCACGTCAACGCCCATATCGCGCGCCTTCATCATGACCGACGCCCTGCCCGACATATCGGAAACAAGCACGCGGGTTTTGTTGCCCACAAGGGAGGGGTCGATGTGCTCGTAGCTGCGCTTTACCTTGTTGGCCGCGTCGGCGTGGACGCCGCCCTTGTGCGCGAACGACGACGACCCCACATACGGCAAGCGCGTATTACTGCGCAGGTTCGCCATTTCGTCGGCGAACAACGACAGATCGCGCAAAGATTTAAGCGACGCCGCGCAGTTGAGCTCGTAGCCCATTTTCAAAATGAGATTCGGAATTATTGAGCACAAATTCGCGTTTCCGTTGCGCTCTCCCAAACCGTTGAGAGTGCCCTGCACCATCGTCGCGCCGCAGCGCACGCCCTCGAGCGAAAGCGCAACCGCAAGCTCGCTGTCGTTGTGGCAATGCACGCCGACCGAAACGCCGTCGAATTCGGCAACCACTTTTTTTACTATTTCGGCGAGTTCGTCCGTCATAGTTCCGCCGTTTGTATCGCACAGGCAGAGGAATTTTGCGCCGCCTTTTACCGCCGCGCGCAGCGTTGCAAGCGCGTATTCGGGATTGTCTTTGTAGCCGTCGAAGAAGTGCTCGGCATCGTAAATTACATTGCGAGAATTTTTGACCAGATACGCAACCGTGTCTTCAATCATCGCCAGATTCTCTTCCGGAGTGGTCTTTATTACGTCCACTACGTGCAAAAGCCAAGCCTTGCCGAAAATGGTGACATATTCGGTATTCGCCTGAATCAGCAGTTGGACTTGGTGGTCTTCGTCAACTTTCACGCCAGCGCGCCGCGTAGAACCGAACGCCGTAATTTTAGCGCGCTTGAGTTTGAGCTTCTGCGCCTGTTCGAAAAAACCCATATCGCGCGGGTTCGACCCCGGCCAGCCGCCCTCGATAAAGTCGATTCCGAAATTGTCCATTTTTTCGGCAAGGCGAATCTTCGCCGTTACCGAAAGCGAAACGCCCTCGCATTGGGTGCCGTCGCGCAAAGTGGTATCGTAGATGAAGATTTTTTTCATTGTTTTATTCCGTGGAGGGTTAGGTATTCCCTGATTTTTTCGGTGTCGGCGGGCATTGTTTTGCGGACAACGGGCTTGTCAAGCAACGCCTCGAGCGAATCCGCCGTGGGGTGAACCCCGATGATGCGCTCTACAAGCTCGGGAAATTTTGCGGGGCTTGCCGTGGAAAGAATTATCTTCGCGCCCTTGTGCGACGTATCGGCAAAACCGCACGCCGTGTGGGGGTCCACAATTTCGCCGTATTTTTTGTAGATTTCGGCTATTTTTGCGCCAATCTGGGCATCGTCCATGCGCGACGCCGAGAAATCGGCGGGCGAAAAGTTTTCGAAAACCCATTTGCCCGAACGCTTGAACTCAGCCATAATCTCGCGCACGCGGGCGGCGTCTTTACCGACGTAAAAATACAGAAAACGCTCGAAATTCGACGAAACCTGAATGTCCATCGACGGCGCAACGCTCGGACGGACGCCCGCAACCTCGTAGACTCCCGTCGTAAAAAGCCTGTAGAGAATGTCGTTCTGGTTTGTGGCAACCCTGAAATTCGACACCTTCAACCCCATTTTCGACGCGAACCAACCCGCCAAAATGTTGCCGAAATTGCCCGTCGGCACAATGAACTGCACGTCGGAATTTTCGGAAGCGTCAAGCTGCAGCCACGCGTAGATGTAGTAGACGCACTGCGCCAGAATGCGCGACAAATTTATTGAATTGACAGCCCCCAAGCTCCACTGCGCCTTGAACGCAACGTCGCCGAAGATTTCCTTGACTATCGCCTGAGCGTCGTCGAACGAGCCGTCTATTGCAATCGGGAAAACGTTGTCCGCGCCCGTGCACGCCATTTGGCGTTCCTGAAGCGGCGAAATTCTTCCGTCGGGATAGAGAATGAAAATTTTGACGCCCTTCTTGCCGAGGAATCCGTTGATTGCCGCACTGCCGGTGTCGCCGCTTGTAGCACCCAAGACGTTCAACACTTTGCCCGACCTTTCAAGCAAATACTGGTCGAGATTTCCTAAAAATTGGAGGGCGAAATCCTTGAACGCGAGCGTAGGCCCGTGGAAAAGCTCGAGAATATAAAGGCCGTCGTCAAGCTTCTTCAGCGGGGCAATCGCGCCGTCGTCGAAACGCAAATAAGAGTCGTGCGCAATGCTGCGCAAGTCCGATTCGGGAATGTCGTCGGCAAAAAGCCGCATAAATTCGAAACAAAGCTCCGGATACGACAACGCGCGCCAAGCGTCGAGCTTGTCGGCAATATTCGGGAAAGATTCCGGAACATAAAGGCCGCCGTCGGGAGCCAACCCCTCCATTACGGCTTCTGAAAACGACAGCGGTTTTCCGCCGCCTCTTGTGCTTACATATTGCATAAAAAATCGGTGCTACGATAGCGTAAAAAAAGCCGCGCGGTCAAGCCAAATAAAAGGCGGGACAAAAGTTCCGCCTTGTCCGTAAAGTAAAAAACTTTAACCGCCAAACAAAGGCGTATTGCCTTAAGTAATCGCCGCCACTTTAGAAAACGTAAAAAAGGCAGAAAACAAGCGAAGCGCGTTTGAGATTTTTTGTGTAGCAAAAAAGACCCCGAAGGAGTGCGATGGGGTGTAGCCCACGCGTCAATTCGTATTTTGAAACTTTAATCAGAGAGTAAAGGCATATCGGCAAAGCCGATTGCCGCCGCTTTCGGAAACGTAAAAAATGCCCGAGAACGTTTGCTTCGACGAGTTTATAAAACAAAAGGCGGAACAAAAGTTCCGCCTTATCCGTAAAGTAAAAAACTTTAACCGCCAAACAAAGGCGTATTGCCTTAAGCAATCGCCGCCACTTTAAATTAGAAAGCGCGAGGCTCGAGGCAGGATTCGTAT
>JAEXGH010000014.1 GCA_023450935.1 Verrucomicrobiota bacterium
CTCCACTTCTCCATAGCTATCAGATATACGGCGGCGGTTCTTCGGACTTCGGAATTTACCAGTTTGTTGAGTTGATGTCCCGAAGCATTGTGATGTCGAGCATCTGATCGGCGACTATGCGCTTTAACCGCGCGTTCTCGCGTTCAAGCTCTCGAAGCCTTTGTATGCTCTTTGAGTCCATTCCGCCGTATTTTGCCTTCCAGCGGTAATACGACTAATCGTTGACTCCATACTTGCGCAGCGTATCCGAGACGTTGTTCGATACCTCCGCCTCCTTGAGTATTTGCGTGATTTGCTCTTCCGTGTATTTTTTGCGTATCTTGCCCATTTGATTTGCCTTCCTATTTTGCAAATCAATCTACCCCTTGCAAGTCTGTCCTGTTTTTCGGCACACAGCAGTAGAATCATCTTACATCAGCTTCACGATGACACCAGCTTTGTTGCCATCGAAAAGAGTCTATTCGTATCTCTAATACCGACAAAACATACAGGTAAAACTCTTTAAAGGCTACACATTTAGTAGTGTAAATGAGCTGTATTTTGCCAAATAAATGCTGGGAAAATGTAGAGCGGTTAAGGGCAATATTTAAGCAAAATTTTGCAGACGAGAATACTATATCCGCGTCCTTGGCTTCATAAAAATCCATCCAAATTTTGCGGTATCGGTTGATGGGAATTGCCCCAGCGTCTTCAAATTGACTCCTATTTTCTTCCACCAAACTTTAAGTAGCCCTTATGGCATTTGCGGTCAAAATACCCCATAATTTAGCGTCGTAAGTTGTTGATAAAAATTTCACACTGTGGAACGATGTGGGGCGAAAAAAGCCACGATTTTGGGCGCGGGGAGGTTCGAAATACAGAATGAAAACACGAGCCGTGTTAAATGGATTGTGCGCCGCAAAGCCGCTTGTAGCGCGGGTTGGCGGCGAATGGGCAAAAAAAATTTCACACGGGTTCGTGTGAAATTTAAAACGCGGAGAGGGGGGGATTCGAACCCCCGGTACCCTTTTGAGGCACACTCGATTTCCAATCGAGCACGTTCGACCAACTCCGTCACCTCTCCAAGTATTTTTTTCGTCTTCTGCAAATCGATTTACACTGATTTTACAAAAAACTTTCGCGCATTATTGCACAATACAAAAAGAATGCAACAAAAAACTATTTTTTCAGCAGAATTTTATCGAACAAAAAGTCCTATCCGCTCAAATATGCGTTGTGGAATTGAACATCAACTACCACAACAAGACATCGGAATTCTATGATCACAAGAACATATTCCAGCACCACGCGACAAGGCATTGAGTAGAACAATGCGTATATAAACAGAAAAGGCGCGGGGTTAACCGCACCGTTCCCGACAATGAGCGTTTGGAGAACGCTCGGGTTAAGGGGCTTTGCCCTTAATATCTTTTCCAGCCGCCACGCGACGAGCCATTGAGTAAAACTCAATGCGTATATAAACAGAAAAGGCGCGGGGATTAACCGCGCCGTTTCCGACAATGAGCGTTCGGAGAACGCTCGGGTTAAGGGGCTTTGCCCCTTATTTGGAGGCTTCTTCGACGGCAACCGCAACAGCGACAGTCGCGCCCACCATCGGGTTGTTGCCCATGCCGATAAGACCCATCATTTCGACGTGGGCGGGAACGGACGAAGAGCCCGCGAACTGCGCGTCGCCGTGCATTCTGCCCATAGTGTCGGTCATACCGTATGAAGCGGGGCCCGCCGCCACGTTGTCGGGGTGTAGGGTTCTGCCAGTGCCGCCGCCCGAAGCAACGGAGAAGTATTTCTTTCCGTGCTCGATAGCCCACTTCTTGTAAGTGCCCGCAACGGGGTGCTGGAAGCGCGTCGGGTTCGTCGAGTTGCCTGTAATGGAAACATCGACACCTTCCTTAATCATAACTGCCACGCCTTCGGAAACGTCGTCCGCGCCGTAGCAGCGAACTTTTGCCTTGTCTCCAGTGGAGAAAGCGGTTTCCTTGACGATTTTCAGTTCGCCCGTGTAATAGTCGTATTCGGTTTCAACGCTCGTAAAGCCGTTGATACGCGAAATGATGTAGGCGGCGTCTTTGCCCAAGCCGTTGAGTATGACGCGCAGAGGCTCTTTGCGAACCTTGTTCGCCGTCTTGGCAATACCGATTGCGCCTTCGGCGGCGGCGAAAGATTCGTGGCCAGCCAGGAAACAGAAGCACTTTGTCTGTTCGCGCAGGAGCATGGCGCCGAGGTTCCCGTGCCCCAAACCGACGTTGCGTGAGTCGGCAACCGAACCGGGGATACAGAATGCCTGCAGGCCGATACCGATGTTTTCGGCGGCTTCGGCGGCGTTTTTGCTGCCTTTTTTCATCGCTATTGCCGCTCCCAGCGTGTATGCCCAAACGGCGTTGTCGAAAGCGATAGGCTGGATACCCTTGACGATTGCCGCAACGTCGATACCCTTCGACTTGCAGAATTCGCCCGCTTCTTCAATCGATTTAAAACCGTATTCGGCGCAGACCTTGTTGATTTTGTCAATGCGTCTTTCGTATCCTTCGAATAATTGTGCCATAATAAAAAATCCTCCTTATTCTTTGCGCGGGTCGATTGTTTTTACGGCGTCTTCAAAACGTCCCTTGACGGAAACGTTCTTTTCGAAGGCTTCCTTGGGGTCTTTGCCGTTGCGGATTGCCTCGAGCATTTTGCCCAAATGCAATGTCTTGTAGCCGATAACTTCGTTGTTGGCGTCGAGGGCTTCCTCAAGAACGTAGCCTTCCGCCATTTCCAAGTAGCGCGGACCCTTCGCTCTTGTGGAGAACATTGTGCCGACCTGCGAACGCAAGCCCTTGCCCAAGTCTTCCAAGCCTGCGCCGACGGGCAGACCGTTTTCGGAGAACGCCGTCTGGGTTCTTCCGTAGACGATTTGCAGGAACAATTCACGCATTGCAACGTTGATGGCGTCGCAAACGAGGTCGCTATTGAGGGCTTCCAGAACCGTCTTCCCCGGAAGTATTTCCGACGCCATAGCCGCCGAGTGCGTCATGCCCGAACAACCGATTGTTTCCACCAACGCTTCTTCGATTACGCCGTTTTTAACGTTGAGCGTAAGTTTGCAGGCGCCCTGCTGGGGAGCGCACCAGCCGACGCCGTGCGTCAAACCGCTGATGTCGGTAATTTCCTTGGACTTCACCCATTTCCCTTCTTCGGGTATGGGGGCGGGTCCGTGATTGGCTCCTTTGGCCACGCAGCACATCTGCTGAACTTCGTGGGAGCAGTTTTGATTTGGACAACTCATATTTTTCCTATTGTGTTTATGGTTAAAAAAGATTTCGCGATTCTCAAGAAAGCGGCGTGTTTTTGCAAGGATTTTCTGAAAAATTTTACGGCGGTCGAACGTGCGCAACCCTTCGCGGAAACGGCGGCCGAACCGCGCGCCAATCAAGGGGACACATGCCGGCTTGCGGGAAGTTGCGAAGGGCGGAGGACGAAATTTGCGTCAAAATGTCAATTCGGCGGAATATCGGCGCATTCGCCCCGAATAACATATTCGGGGAGCGGGCTATTTGGGACAAAAAAAGCCCCGCTCCGAAAAGCGGGACTTAAAACTTGGGTAGGAAAAAAAGCGAAACGGGCTAGTCCTTGATTCTCTTTTTGGAATCCGCAACACCCAAACACTCCTTCGCCATATTCTGGAGACTGTTGGCGATGAAGTTGGAGCGGTTGCGATTGTCGAGCTTAGCCATCTCGTCAATTTTTTTTACCAAGTCTTGGGGAAGACTAATTGAAATCTGAGTCATTCCCGCAATCTTTCCTGAGCCTTTTGTTCTTGCCATAATGTTTAAACGTGTATTGCCACCTGTTAATGTTTCAGTGTTTATCCAATGCGCAAAGACTTACATCGGACTTATTTCGAGTTGTGGGAAGACATGCTGAGCATAAAAAATTTGTTTTCAATCTTTTTTATCGAAAAAAACAATTTTTTTTAAAAAAAACGCCAAAAATCACAAAAAAGCGACAGTTTTTAACCATTTTTTTGCAAAATTCGGCACAAACACAAAAGTGGACGCGCCGTTTTTTTATTTTGACGAAAAGAAAAAAAGTGTAAAAATGTCTCCCGTTTTACATTTCAAATTATGGCAACGAACAACGCAGAATACAATTTCACAGACATAGAGAAACACTGGCAGAAAAATTGGGACGAAAACAAAACATTCGCCGCCGAAAACATCGACACCACAAAAAAACCAAAATTCTACATTTTGGATATGTTTCCCTACCCTTCGGGCGCGGGATTGCATATCGGACACCCCGAAGGCTACACGGCGTCGGACATCGTTGCGCGCTACAAGTGGGCGAACGGCTTCAACGTCCTGCACCCGATGGGTTGGGACGCGTTCGGGCTTCCGGCCGAGCAATACGCCGTAAAAACGGGCACGCACCCCGCGGTTACAACGTCCGCGAACATCGACAACTTCCGCAAGCAGATACAAAGCATAGGCTTTGCCATTGACTGGAACAGGGAAATAAACACTACCGACCCCGACTATTTCAAATGGACGCAGTGGATTTTCCTAAAGCTTTTCCGGCGCGGTTTGGCGTATGTTGACGAAAAACCCGTGTGGTGGTGTCCCGCCCTCGGAACTGTTCTGGCGAACGAAGAGGTAATAGACGGCAAAAGCGAAGTCGGCAAATTCCCCGTGGAGCGCAGAAAGCTCAGGCAGTGGGTTCTTAAAATTACCGCCTACGCCGACAAGCTCATCGAGGGGCTGAAAGACCTCGACTGGCCCGAATCGACAAAACGCCTGCAAACCAACTGGATTGGGCGTTCTGAGGGCGCGGAGGTAGATTTCGAAATTGCCGACTCTAAGGCGAAGGGCAAGAGGCTCAAGATTTTCACCACGCGCCCCGACACGCTCTACGGCGCGACATATATGGTAATCGCGCCCGAACACCCCCTCGTTGACGAGCTTGTTTCGCCCGAAAACAGGCAGTCTGTTGAAGACTACAGGAAGGCGGTTTCCTCGAAAAGCGACCTCGACAGAACCGACCTCGCCAAAGACAAGACGGGAGTGTTCACGGGCGCGCACGCAATCAATCCCGTAAACGGAAGGCAAATCCCCATTTGGATAGCCGACTACGTCCTGATGAGCTACGGAACGGGCGCAATCATGGCCGTTCCCGCGCACGACGACCGCGACTACGAATTTGCCGTAAAATTCGGGCTGCCCATTGTAAGAGTAATCGACAAAAAGAACCCCGACGGTTCGGAAATCGCCCTGCCCTTCACCGATGTTGGCACTATGACGAATTCGGAACAGTGGAACGGAACGCCGTCGCTTGAAGGCAAGAAAAAGGTCACGGAAATGCTCGCCGAACGCGGCGTGGGCAAAAAAGCGGTAAACTACAAGCTGCGCGACTGGTTGTTCTCGCGCCAACGCTACTGGGGAGAGCCTTTCCCGATTATATGGGTGGACAAAAACACATACGAACTCGCGGAAAAATCGGGCAAGTGGAATCTGCCGCAAACGCCCGTTTCGTGCAAAAACGACAAGGGAGAAGAGATTTTCGCCCTGCCCCTCCCCGAAAAAATGCTGCCGCTTAAGCTGCCGAAAATCGACAACTACAAGCCCTCGGGCACGGGAGAAAGCCCGCTTGCGCACGCAACCGACTGGCTCAACGTAAAGGTGAACCCGACTACGGCGGAAATACTCCCCGCCTCCGAATGCGCAAGCAAAGACGGCTTCTTCGACGGCTTGAGAGAAACAAACACAATGCCGCAGTGGGCGGGCTCGTGCTGGTATTACCTGCGCTATTGCGACCCCCACAACGACCAAGCTCCGATTTCAGAAAAAGCCGAACGCTACTGGCAGTATCCCGACTTGTATATAGGCGGCGCGGAACACGCCGTGCTGCACCTGCTCTACGCCCGTTTCTGGCACAAAGTGCTGTTTGACTGCGGCGTAGTAAAGGGTTCTGAGCCGTTCAAGAAGCTGTTCCACCAAGGCATAATTTTGGGGCAGCTCGAATTTACGGGCTACAAGAAAGACGGCAAGTTCGTGACCGCCGCGCGCTCTTCGGAAGAGGGCGTGGAGGCTGTAAAGCTCTCCGAAAACGACGTCGAAAAAGCCGGCGCGAACTTCGTGCTGAAGGCCGACAAAACAATTTTTGTTGACGCGCGCAGCTTCAAAATGAGCAAGTCGCGCGGCAACGTTGTAAACCCCGACGATATCATTGCAAAATATGGCGCGGATTCGCTGCGTTTGTATGAAATGTTCCTCGGCCCGCTCGAAGACCAAAAACCGTGGAACACAAACGGCATAGAGGGCGTTTCGCGCTTCCTCAAAAAGGTTTGGCGCGAATTTATCAACCCCGAAAGCGGCGCAATCAACGCGAAAATTTCCGACTCCGCAGAAGACTCGCCCGAATTCCTGAAAGTCCTCAACGAGACTATCAAGAAAGTGGGGGCGGACATAGAAAACCTCCGCTTCAACACGGCAATTTCGCAGATGATGATTTGCGTGGGGGCAATGCAAAAGCAGACGGCGGTTTCGAGGGAAAGCGCGGCGAAATTCGTGAAGCTGCTCGCGCCGTTCGCCCCGCATGTCTGCGAAGAGCTGTGGGAAAGACTCGGTTTCGATGGCTCCGTGGCAAAGGCTCAATGGCCGAAGCCCGACGAGTCGAAGATGAACTCGGCAAGCGTGAAAATAGCCGTTCAGGTAAACGGCAAACTCCGCGGCGAGCTGACCGTAGACGCGTCGATGCCCAAAGACGGCGTTCTCGCGGCGGCGAAGTCGCTCGACAACGTGAAGGCGTTTACCGGCGGCAAAACAGTGGTGAAGGAAATCTACGTTCCCAATAAAATCGTAAACATTGTGGTAAAGTGAAAAAGCTGATTGCATACGCGGCGGCGGCGTTGTCGCCGCTGGCGGCCTTCGCCCAGACCGGCGCGAAAATGGTGGACGGAAGCGTCTACATTTTCACGCTCAGAAACTCCCCCTCCGCGGTAGCCGAAAACGCGCCCGCAAAACAGGGCGCGACAGTCCGCGCGGCGGGCATGAAAATAGACTGCGCGCAGGGGCAGTACGCATCGCTCGAGTTTTCAAACTCGGTGATTGTAATAGTGCGCGAAAACACGAAGTTCGAGGTTGAGCAGTTCAGCCAGCAACAGCCGTTTCAGACGCTGCATTCAAGCGAACGCCAGCTTGAATTGTCAACGCTCAGACTTAAATTGGGGCGCGGCAGGCTCGACGTTATTTCGAAGGAACAGCGCGCAAAAAGCGAATTCTCCATAATCACCCGAATGGGCGTTTTCACCTTCAACGCGCAAATGTTCTCGATTTCCGACGACGGCGAAAAAATATCGGTCGCGATAGCTGAAGGACAGGCGATGTTCAAATCGAACAGCGGCAAAACCGACTTCGTGCGCAACAAGCAGCAGGGCACAATCACGAAAGAAACGCTCGAAACAAACTTCCCGCTGGAAATATCGCCGCTGGGAATAATCGAAGAAAAGAACCTAATGCGCAATTTCGACGACGCCAAGCTTGTCCGCGACGCGGTTATGTGGCGTTTTGAGGGCGACAAAATCGCGGCAAAGCGCGTAATTTTCAAGGAGTTCTTCCAAAAAGTCCCGAAAACAAACCTGAGAAAGTAAAGATGATTTCGCAATTTCTCCCCCCCGATTTCGACAAGACCCAAAAG
This sequence comes from Verrucomicrobiota bacterium, assembly GCA_023450935.1. Classification (GTDB taxonomy): domain Bacteria; phylum Verrucomicrobiota; class Verrucomicrobiia; order Opitutales; family Intestinicryptomonadaceae; genus Merdousia. The sequence goes on from JAEXGH010000014.1 coordinate 7,672, forward strand.
CTTGCGCTGCTTGCGGGTAGAGGCGTGTATCCGGAACTTGTGGCGCAACGCCTGCGCGAGGAGGGCATAAAAACCTGCCTCATCGGCTGCGAAGACGAGACTGCGCCCGAATTGATTGCAAAATTTCCGCCCGAAGACGTCGATATAATAAACATCGGCCAGCTCGGGAAATTCCTGAAGGCGTTGAAAAAGCACGGGGCAAAATACGCCATTATGGCGGGGCAGATAACCCCCAAAAAACTTTTCAAGGGGCTGAAACTCGACCTCAAGGCGGTGCTCGTAATGGCGACACTCAAGCGCAAAAACGCCGAAACAATCTTCGGCGCGCTCGCCGACCAAATGAAAAAAATCGGTGTGCAGCTGCTCGACGCGCGCTCGTTCTTGGACGCGTCGGTTGCGCCCAAAGGCTTCATAGCAGGGTCGAAGTGGTCCGTTTCCGACGACTATGTCGAGCACGCAATGCACATAGCCCGCGAAATGGCGCGCTTGGACGTAGGTCAGGCGTGCGTGACCTCGCGCGGAAGCGTCCTCGCGGTGGAAGCGTGGGAGGGAACGGACAAAATGATTGAACGCGCGGGCGCGTTCGAAGCGCGCGACGCGGTTTTCGCAAAAACCGTAAAGCCCAATCAGGACTATCGCTTCGACGTTCCCGTGATAGGCGAGCGCACAATACGCAAGCTCGCCGCGGCAAACGTCCGCAATGCGGCCGTGGAATCTGGCAAGGTAATCCTACTGGAAAAGGATAAAATTATCGCGCTGGCGAAGGAAAACGACATCAAAATTTTCGGAGTATGAGTTTAATTGACGACAGAAAGCAGGAGCTACTGGACGAATACGGCGTCTTTCCCGACCCGCAGTCGCTTTTCGAGTATCTTATTGAAAAAAACAAGGGCGTTGCGCATTTGGACGCGGCACACAAAAACGAGAGCAACCTCGTAAAGGGCTGCGTGTCGAGTCTGTGGCTGGTGCCGTCGTTCGAAGGCGGGAAGTGCTACTTCCAGAGCGATGCCGACTCTCTGATTACGCGCGCAGTGGCGTCGGTTGTGTGCCATTTGTATAGCGGGCTTACCCCGCAGGAAGTGCTTTCCATCGACCCCGCAATCCTTTCGGAAGTCAATATTTCCACGCACCTTTCCCCAAACCGCAGAAACGGATTAAGCCAGCTTTGCCTGCGCATAGAAAATTTCGCAAAATCAAAATCAAACAACACGGAACAATAATATCTATGAAAAAATATCAAGCAACTACATTGGCGGCTATTTTATTTTTCGCGCTCTCGGCGAGCGCGGAAGTGTTCGAGCTGAAATCCCCCGACGGCAAGCTGGAGGCGAAAATAGAAAGCGGCAACGGCTATACGCTTTCGGCAAAAAAGGACGGCAAAACGCTGGTGGAGAACGCGAAGTTTTCGCTCACCACCCCGCGCGGCAAGTTCTGCACGCGCAACCCGTATTGCCTCGACAAACGTTTCGTGCGCGAAGGCCCGGAAAGTGAACACTACAACCAGCTTGAATTTTCGTGCCTCGACCAGGGCTACAGAATTTTCGTCCGCGCCTACAACGATACCGTTGCGTATAGAATAGAAATAAAGAAGCACCCGGTGATTGAAACGGTTGTCTCGGAGCAGCTCGACATTCCCTGCAAGATAAACAACGGCTCTTGGCAGGCTCCCGTAATTTTCGCCATGGGCAAGGACAAAAACAAGGTCGTAGTGCTGGAATCGGACACAAACGGGTATCCGGCGTTGAAAATGGTTTCGAAAGACGGAATGCTCAAAACGAACTTCAAGTCTTTCAAAAACCCCGACGACGAATTCGAACCCCCATATATCTTCAAGCTCGACGGCAAGACGCGAATGCTTCCATGGAGGGCGTTTGCGTTCGTCTACGGATATGCGGACGATACAATCGACGCCGTCAAGGCAAAGCTCGACAAAAAAAATTGATAAAATGCTTGAATTGCCCGAACAACTCGGGCAATATTCAAATCACAAAGGGCGTTTATCCTAAAAGACGCTTCGGCTATTTTTATAAAAAAAACAAACAACGTAAACAAATAATCAGATGAAAAGAAAAATCCTGACAGTATTATCAGTTTTAGCAATGGCTTTCGCGGCGAATTTCGCGCTTGCGCAGGCCTCGGACGCCCCCGCTTCGGACGCTCCCGCAAAGCCCAATCAACCGCAGGTAGTTGAAAAATCGCTCGGCGATATGTGGGCGGCGGGCGGCTGGACAATGTATCCGTTGGGCTTATTCGGCATATTCGGAACAACGCTCATCATCTATAACTTCATAGCAATCCGCAAGAAGAAGTTCCTGAACCCCGAAGGCGTAAAGAATGTCGAAAAAATGATCGGCAAGCTGCAAATCAAGGAGGCTATGGAATATTGCGAAAAGAACCCCTCGCCCATCACGAATATTGTGGGCAACGGTCTTGCGAGAGCCGACCTGCGCGATATCGATACCGACGCCGTTTCCGTGGCAATGGAGGAGGCTTCGGTCGAAGAATTTGCAAACCCATACGTTTTGATAAACTACCTTTCGGTTATAGCATCGCTGGCCCCCATGTTGGGTCTATACGGAACGGTTTCGGGTATGGTCAAGGCGTTCAATACAATCGCGACCGAAGGTGCGGGTAGCGCGTCGAAGCTCGCCGACAATATTTCGGAAGCCCTTATCACAACGGCTACGGGTATGATTGTGGGTATTCCCGCAATGTTCTTCTTCTTCTTCTTTAAAAACAAATACGGCGCAATTATCTCCGGCGCAAGCCGCATCATCGGAGAACTTGTTTTCACTATGAAAACTTCGCTCAAATACGGCCCGCAGGAATACGAGGACGACGACTCAGAACCCCCCGCAGAAGAACAGTCCCAAATGGAAGCCGCTGCGGAAGCTCCCGCCGACAACCAATAATAAACAGCAGTATCCATATTCGATATGAAGACTTGGAAGCTCTCGGAAGGCGACGACAAGTTCGCGATGACGCCCATGATTGACGTCGTCTTCCTCTTGATTACGTTCTTTATGACCGTAACAAGCTACGCTTCGGCCGAATTGGTGCAAATAGGAATGCCGAACGCCCCCGAAGCCAAAGTTCCCGACGACGTCGGCGACAGACAGTTTCTGACTATCGCCGAGAACGGGAACTACTTTCTGGGCGCGTTCAGAGCCGAATTGCCCGACATTAAAAACGCCCTTATGGCGCGCGCGGCAGTCCCGGGATTCAAGGGCGCGTATATAAGAGCGGACGCGCATACCCCCTACAAATATGTCAATGATTTGATGAAAGTATGCGCGGAAGCGGGCGTTTACAACATTCTCTTCGGAACATTGAAGGACTAAGCTATGGCTATAAAATCTAACGAAGCATTGGAATCGGAAGATAGTTTCGACTTGACTTCGATGATTGACGTCGTGTTCCTGTTGCTCATTTACTTTATGTATTTGCCAATCCAACAGGAAGCCGATCTTCTGTTCTCCCTGCCTTCCATCTCGGAAGGAAGCATCAAAAACGCCAAACTCCCCAGCGAACAAATGGTGGAAATTGCGCCGGACGGCAGTATTTTCCTAAACGGCGCAGAAATAGAAAACCTTGGCTCGAGGCTGTTCCCCACACAGAATAGCGCGAACAAAAAAGTGGAATTCAACGATTTGGCGTCAACGCTCAAAAGGCTCAAACAGAGCGCGGACAGAAGCGGTATCTCGACGATTGTTACAATCTACCCCGACGCCGATTCGCCCCATCAAGCGTCGATTTCGGTTTTGAATGCCTGCGCAAAGGCGGGAATCAAACAGGTATCTTTCGCCGAAGCGGACTAAGGGGAAACAGGTTTTTCAAACGTCCCGAACAGGGACGTTTTTTGTTAGTCAACGTCCCGTGAAAAAACGCTACAAAAAAACACGACATACAAAATGAAAGCAGAACAACTTTTCAGTTTGCCCGAATCGCTCAGACGTTTCGAAAAATTCTTCAGCCCCGACGCCGCCCCGTGGGAGTGGATTCAAAACATAAAAGCCGCCCTGGAAAGCGTGGATTTTTCAAAACTCGAGTCAAAAAAGGACATTCCGGCGGGCGTAAACATCGAAGGCGACGTCTATATCCACCCCAGTGTAAAACTCCCGTCTTTCGCGCAAATTGCAGGGCCCGCATGGATAGGCGAAGCCACGGAAATCAGGCCGGGGTGCTATGTGCGCGGCTGTTTGATAACCGGCGCAAACTGCGTGCTGGGAAATTCGTGCGAGTATAAAAACTCAATGCTGCTCGACGGAGTCCAAACCCCACACTACAACTATGTCGGCGACTCCCTTCTGGGCAACAAAGCCCATCTCGGCGCGGGCGTAATATGCGCAAATCTAAAGCTCGACAAGAAAAACATTGCCCTGCACCTTCCCGAAGGCGACGCGCAAACTGGCATGAGGAAACTCGGGGCAATCCTCGCCGACAACGCGCAGGCAGGCTGCAACAGCGTCCTGCAACCGGGGACAATTCTGATGAAAAACGCAATGGTAATTTCCTGCGCCTTCGGCGGATACCTTGAAGAAAACACTATTGCCGCCCCCAAAACGCAAATTCGAAAAATCAAAATCCAATAAAATTATGGACATTTCCGTAATCATACCCGTCTTCAACGAAGAGGAAAACCTGAAGCTTTTGTATAAGCGAATGACCGATACCCTCGAAAAAATCGGCAGGAGCTACGAACTCGTGTTCGTAAACGACTGCAGTAAAGATTCGTCGTTGGCAATACTAAAAGATATTGCGGCGCAGGACAAGCGCGTGAAAGTGGTCTCGTTCGAAAAGAACTGCGGACAGCACGCCGCCATTGTTGCGGGATTCGAATCGGCAAGCGGCGACCTGCAAATTACGATAGACGCCGACCTGCAAAATCCTCCGGAAGAAATAGAAAAAATCGCCGCGGAATTCGACAGGGGCTTCGACCACGTCGCGACTGTCCGCCAGACAAGAAACGATACGCCGTTTAGAAAATACGCCTCCAAAGCCGTAAACAAAGTAAGGAAAGCCATTACGCGCGTGCCGATTACAGACCAAGGGTGCATGATGCGCGGCTACTCAAAAGCTCTCTCAAACGCCATCGTTGAGCGCGCCGACGAGCACGTGTTTATCCCGATGCTCGGCTACAGAATGGCAAAAAACCCGACGGAGATTTTAATCAACCACGCGGCAAGAAACGCGGGGGAATCGAAATACAACGTGTTTTCGCTCGCAAAGCTCGCGCTTAACCTGTTCGAAAAACAGGACGACGGCAAACCGAAATTTTTACTGAAAAACAAATATAAAATCGCGGAAAAAATCGGATTTTAACATGGGCAAAGAAGGCGTCAGAATACTGTTTTTCGGCTTCGGAGACGTGGGCGGAAAGTGCCTGAAATTTATGCTCGAAAACGGCTACAACGTTGTGGGCGTATTCACGCACGACAGAGATTCTCACGAAAGCCATTGGTTCGAAGAGCCCGAGTTGCTTGCGCAAAAATACGGCGTTCCCGTTTTCAAACCGAAAAAGCTCGATGCGTTGTGGGCGGGGAAAGTCGGCGAACTCAAGCCCGAGCTGTTGTTGTCGCTGTATTACAGAAACAGAATCCCCGAGGAGATTTTCTCGCAGGCAAAGATGGGCGCGTATAATCTGCACGGCTCATACCTGCCCGCATACAAGGGGCGCGCGCCGCTGAATTGGGCTATAATTAACGGCGAAAACTATACGGGGGTGTCGTTGCATGTCCTTGAAAAGGATTTTGATACGGGAGATATTGTAGCGCGCAAAAAGGTGGAATTCACCGACTCCGACTACGTAGGCGACATTATTCCGCGCGTTTCCAAAGCCGCGCTCGAAATGTTCTCCGAAACGCTCCCCGCTTTAGTTTCGGGCAATGTTGCAAAAATTCCGCAAAGCTCGCTTTCGGAAAAATCGAGCTATTTCGGCAAGCGAACGCCCGAAATGGGGCGCATCGACTTTTCGCAGCCGGCGCGCCAAATACGCAATCTTGTCCGCGCGGTAAGCCGCCCGTTCAACGGAGCGTTTTTCGACGCGAACGGCAAACGCTTCACGCTTTGGCGCGCGGATATAGCCCAAAAAGAATCGGACGCTCGCGCGGGCGAAATTTTGGAACAGTCCCCCGCCCTGCTGAAAATAGCCGCCACAGACGGAATGCTTGTTTCGGCAGACTTCTCAGTTGGAGACCTGCCCGAGGCAACGCCCGACAAATAACGGGCTTGGCGCTTCCGCTCCGTATGCCGCTTGCGTAAACGAAACGCCCCGACTTGGAACAGTCGGGGCTTTTTTCGGCGAATCCGAATTTGAACGCGGCGACTAAAAAAGCCCGCAACCGATTAAAGTTGCGAGCCGAAAACTTCCTTTTAGAAAGGAGGTGATATAAATGAAATCAATACTGATTCTCCTAATAGTCTTGGAGGCAATCATTGAAATCATAATCATCTTGTCAAGCTGTTATGCTTGCAAAAGTAGGAATTTTATCGGGCGAGCGAGATTCGAACTCGCGACCCTCTGGTCCCAAACCAGATGCGCTACCAAACTGCGCTATCGCCCGTAAAATTATCTCGAAAGTATCACCATATTTTCGCCCGTCTGGCAAGCTTTTTTACTTGCCGGGTTTCTGCATGCACAAGGAGGAGACGGATTGTATCATGCCGCAAAAAAGCGCGCAACTTTTGGGGCAGCGCGCGGGCTGGACAAATACAAATACGCCGCAAAAGCGCGCGGGTGTTCGGGCTACATAAGCTCTTCGGCGTCTTTCCACAACGCCTCTATACCATACATTCCGCGCTGTTCCGGCAGGAAAAGATGCGCCATAAAATCGAACGCGTCCACAACAACCCAGCCGCTTCCGGGATTTGATTCGCGCCCGATTGACTTCACGCCCAAATCCTTAAGCGTCTTGTCAAGCTCGTTTGCAAGCGCGCGCAGGTGCGGTTCGGAAGTAGCTGTTGCAATGATAAAGTAGTTTGTTATGGGCGATTTTCCTCGGACATCAAGCACCTTGAGATTGTCCGCCTTTTTGTCGTCGAGCGCCTGCCAGCACTTTCTGACTATCTCGAGCGTCGGGTCTTCGACAACAACCGCGCCTTTTTTCATGGGTTTTTCGACCGTCTTCGTTGCCTTTTTGACTGCCGTTTTCTTGGCCGGAATCTTTTTGACGGCAGCTTTTTTGACTGCCGCTTTATTTTTCGCGGCGGTCTTCTTGACTGCGGTCTTCTTGACTGCCGCGGTTTTTGTCGCCGTTTTCTTGGCGGCTGTTTTCTTTGCCACCGCCTTTTTAGGTTGTTGTTTTTCGGGCATAATTATTGATATAGTTTATTTGTTTTTATGTATGAAATGACATCGGAATCCAGCGCGGCGCGCGTGTCGTTTCCCGCCGCAATATCGGCGCGGATTGACGTTGAGGAAACGTCCATCGGCGCGAAATCGAGAAAGTCTATGCGGGCGTTTTTCGGCAAAGAACCGTCTTTTAGCGGGCAATGCGGACGCCCCGCGCACGCGAAGCGGACAATTTTACAGAGGCTTTCTATGTCGCGCCAAGCCGACAATTTTCCGATGTGGTCGGAGCCGATTATCCAAACCAAGTCGGCGTTCGGGTATTTTTCTGCGAGGTATCGGGCGGTGTCGATTGAGTAGCTGACGCCTTCGCGCGAAAGTTCGAACGGCTCAATCCGCCAGTCGAAATCGAGCTTTTCGGCGCAAATGCGCAACATTTCCGCGCGCTGCCGCCCCGTGGCGCAAGCAACGTTTGTTTTCAGCGCAGCCTGCCGCGCGGGCACGAATAAAAGTCTGTTTAGCCCGCACTGGGCAAACGCGGCTTTCGCAAGTTCGATATGCGCCTTGTGCGGAGGGTCGAAACTTCCGCCGAGTATGCCTACTGTGTATTTTCCGCTCAATTCGGGATAAAAGTTTCGCGTTTTGACCGAAAAAAGCAACTTTTAATTTGTATTTTACACAAAACGTGCCAAGATTCCGGACATTAATCGTATATATGAAATACTCAATCGGCATAGACATAGGCGGAACCAACACAAAGTTGGGAATCGTTGACGAAAAGGGAGCGGTTTTGAAACGCCACGAATTTAAAACAACCGACTACGGCGACTTTGCGTCGTATATGGAGGGGCTTAAAAGCGCGATAAAAGTTTTGACCTCCGCCCACCGCGGCGAATGCGTGGGTATCGGCTTGGGCGCGCCAAATAGCAACTACTACACTGGCACGATTGACTATGCCGTAAACCTCCCCTTCGGCGACCACGCCCCCATCGTCAAAAACTTGCGCGACGAGTTCGGCTTCAAGCATGTCTATGTAAGCAACGACGCCAACGCAGCGGCAATGGGCGAAAAAGTCTACGGCGGCGGCAAAAACCTAAAGCATTTCATTGTAATCACGCTCGGCACGGGGCTGGGCTCGGGAATAATAATTGACGGGCAGCTTCTGCTTGGCGCGGACGGCTTGGCGGGCGAGCTCGGGCATGTTTGTGCAGTTCCCAACGGAAGAATCTGCGGCTGCGGAAAGCGCGGCTGTCTGGAAACATACGCTTCGGCAACGGGTATAAAAAGAACGTATCTTGAAATGCTCTCCAAATACAACGGGAAATCGACTATCGCGCACAAAACGTGGGACGAACTCGACGCCCGCGTTATCGAAGACGCCGCGCGCGCAGGCGACAAGGCGGCTATCGAAACATACAAAATTACGGGATCGATTCTGGGAAGATGCCTCGCCGACTTTGTGCATTTCTCGCGCCCTTCCACAATATTCCTGTTCGGCGGCCCTGTCAAAAGCGGCGACCTCATTTTCAAGCCCACGCGCGCCGCGCTCGAAAAGAACCTCATGCCGAATTTCAAAGGCAAAGTCCAAATCCTGCCCTCCGAACTCCCCGCCAGCGACGCCGCCATTTTGGGCGCGTCGGCAATGGTCTGGAGCGCAATGGAATAGTTTTTCTTCGGAAATTTCCGCATAAAACGGCCCGACAAGCGCGGGTCGTTTTTTTTTGCGCACATAATCATAATCTGCGGAACGCCTCTCAAAAACTTAGTATACTAATTTTCTTGACAAAAAATTTCCGCCGTAAAAATGTTGTTGTATGAGAAGAAAGGCAATAGCATTTATATCCATATTGTCCGCAGTGTTTTTCGGCGGAATTTTAGGTAGCACGGCGGCGGAAAAGCCGCAAAAGACGGAGGTAGTTTGCGTGTATTATCCGCATTGGCACGTCTACCCGCAGGGCGAAAAATGGTTCGGCAAAAACTGGACTGAATGGGAGTTTGTAAAAACCGCCAAGCCGCGCTTCAAGGGGCACAAGCAGCCGATAAAGCCGCTGCTGGGGTATCTTGACGGCAAATCGCCCGAAGACGTTGGCAAGGAAATAGAGCTTGCCGCAAACAGCGGAATAGACGTGTTTTTGTTCGACTGGTATTTCTACGGCGACGGAATTCAGACAATGTCGGAATCGCTCGAAGAGGGCTTTTTGAAGGCGTCGAACAGCGACAAAATGAAGTTTGCGATAATGTGGTGCTATCACGACCGCAGCAACCAGTTCCGCCCCGAATACGGCAAGCCGCGCCAAATGCTGCAAAAGCTTTCGCGCACGCCGGAAGAGTTTTTGAACGCTGTCGAGTATTGCGCAAAAAACTATTTCACAAAGCCCGGATATTGGCACATCGACGGCAAGCCCTACTTCTGCGTGTACGAAGCCGAGAGATTTATGCGCGATATGGGCGGCGCGGATAAAGTGTGCCAGCTGCTCAAAAAAGCCGACGCAATAGCCGCAAAATACGGCTTCAAATCCGTCCACTGGGCGGCTATGGGAAAAGACGGCGGGGCGCTTTTGCGCGGCGGGTTCGATTCGTTCTCGCAATACATCGTTGCGCCGTGGTACTTGCCTAATTATAAAAAATTATCTGACGATAAAAAATGGGTGTACGAATATTCCGAAGTCGCCGACGTCCATCTAAAAGTTTGGGAAAATTCGGGCAAATCCGCGCTGCCGTATGTGCCGATAGTTTCCTCGGGCTGGGATTCGTCGCCGCGCGCGCGCCTCGAAACCGCGTTTCCGTGGGCAAAGGAGGAATATCCGTATTGCTCGATAGTCAAAAACAATACGGGCGACAAGTTTGAAAAACTGCTCCGCGAGGCAAAAATGTTTGCGGAAAAATCGCAAAAATCTCCGCGCGCCGTTTTAATCAATGCTTGGAACGAATACACGGAAGGCTCGTTCCTGATTCCCACCGCTCGCGACGGCGATTCAATGCTCCGAGCCATAGCCGCCGTGTTCGGACGCCGCCCCGCCGACAAATACGTTTTCGGCGACGCCACAACAAAGAAGCTCTACACCGCGCCCGCCGCAACGTTTGAAAACCTCTCCTACGGAACGCACCACAAGCAAAAACTCGACGTGTGGCTGCCCAAAAACGCTACGGCAAAAACGCCCGCGGTAATCTACTTCCACGGCGGCGGCTGGACTGGCGGCGGCATTGTGGACAGAATCATAGCCGCGCAAATTCCGACGCTTCTTTCGCGGAGGGTTGCCGTTGTGTGCGCCGACTACCGCTTCATTCAGGACGCCCGCGACGCAAACATTTTTCCGCCCGTTTCCGCGCCGCTTGCCGACGCTGTTTCGGCAATAAACTTTGTGAAATCAAACGCCTCAAAGTGGAATATAGACGCCTCCAAAATAGGCTTGGCGGGCGGTTCTGCCGGCGGGTGCTCCGCGCTTTATGCCGCGCTTTCGGGCAAGGCGGAAGTCGAATTTGTGGCGGCGTTTATTCCGCAGACATCGCTCGAGCCCGCGCAAATGCGCGCGTGGATTCCGGGAATCAACTACGGAGCGCCCGCGTTCGGCTTCGAAAGCTTCGATAAGTGGCTTAAAAACCGCGCCGAAGCGGAAAAATACACGGCGCAATATTCGCCCGCCGCCCTCGTGCCCGACGCGGCAAAACGCGGCATTAAGACAAAGTTTGCGCTTTTCTACCCGAACGCAACGCTCGACGCCACGCACTCGGAAAAATTCGGCGAACGCTTCAGCGAAATATGCCGCGCAAACGGCATTCCCTGCAAACTCGTCCGCGGCGAATTCGACATTTCCTCCTGTCTGGAATAGTAGAGTAGCACGCGCTTTTGAAAGCAAAGCATAAAAAAGCGACACACCAGCCGATGTGCCGCTTTTAGTTTTGTTGTAGGGTAAATTATTTCTCGGCGTGGATTGTAACAGAGCGCTTAAAACTCGGCAATTTTACACGCCCGTTTTCAATCTTCAAATTCACCCACTTGTCTTCCCAATCCAAATACGCGCGCGCTTTTGAAAATTCGCCGCCTATTGCCACGCACTCCCCATCGAGATCTTTTGCGGGAATGTTGTCGCGAAGTTCTGTGTGGATGTCGGAATTTTTGTCCCTGCACCACATAATGCTTTTTGTTGTTCCGCGCAAACCATACACGCGCAACGACTGCGTGTCGGCCCTAAACGGAACCGCCTTTTCCTTAGCGGCGTCGAAACCGGATATTGCATTTTTGAAAAGACCGAAATGACGCCACAAATTGTTCTTTTGAACGTAGGTATCCCAATACCAAATGTGTCCCGAACCTGCCGCTCCCGCAAAAAACGGGGCAAAAAGAGTGTCGTGCAAAATAATGCCCTCTTTGTCGGCGTCGTGTTCGGGCGATTTCCCCACCCAATTCGCCAACGCCACGCCCGACTCAGCAAGCAACACGGGCTTTTTCGGATTGCGTTTGAGCACACGCGTAACCGCCGTTTCCATACATACGTCCTGCGCACCCTCAACTTCGGGACAATTTTCCTGCGGCAAATTGTATCTATGAATCTGGGCAATGTCGTCTTGTTCAATCAAATAAAACAATATTTTTTTGTCCATACTTTCGGGCGAACCGCAAAAACTGCCGTAGCTCTGGGTTACGAGGCTGTGGGGGAAACGCTTGCGCGCTTCAGCCAACATTTCCGCCGTCCAAGCCTTTTTAACTTCTTTTGACACGCCGAAAACAACATCGAATTCGTTCCACAACTCCCAAGCGAAAATCGCGGGATTGTCGGCGTAGCGTTTCGCATAAAAATCCATTCGCTTTTTGAACAAATCTTTGCCCTTGTCGGTTACGAAAAATTCATTGTTGGAGGTAAACGATCCGCCGAATTCCTTGAGATAAATTTTGCGTGTATAATGTTTGCCCGAAACGTTATGCGCGGGAGTATTTCCTTTCAATGTCAGAAAATGATGAAGGCACATTTTGATTTTTATTCCGCGGTCGCTACACATCTTGACGATTTTGTCAAGCCGCTTAGCTCGCGTTTCGTCGTAGACACCTTCGGCAACTTCAGCTTCGGTGAAGTCGGAGCTTATCCAAATCCTTATAAAATTTCCGCCGTTTTTTGCGAGGTTGTCGAGCTGCGCCTGCACTTCCGCCAATGTTTCCTCCGCTTGAGTGCTGTCCCACTTAAACGGCGGCCAGCAGAAGTTCAACCCGTTGGGTATGTATGTTTCGCCGTTATCCAAAGCGAAATAGGCATTGTGCGAATCAGACACCCCCACAAAACCCTCTTTCTTACACGCCGTAACCGCCGTAGCCAAGGCGAGCAAAGCCGATAAAATTACATTTTTCACCATCATAATATTCCTTTGTTTTAGTCAAAAAAGTTAGTATACTAATTTTTGTTTCCATAGTCAACAAGAAAGCGGCAATATGCGCGCTATTTGAGAATGTAAAGCCTGTCGTTTTTGCGGACTTTGGCGGGTACTTTCAGCGCGACTTTCTCGCCCTTGTGAGCGGCTTCAACGGGGCGTCCGTCGATTTGCATGCTGTCGGCTGTGAAAGACAAAAAGCCCGTTGTTTCGCCCTCAAGCTGGACGGTATCGCCTACGCGCACAGCGGAATCGTCAACGGAAATTTCCGCCACGGAAATGCGAGAAAAGTAGTTGAGAACGTGCCCCAAAATGCGTTTTTTTGCAACCGCCTTGTTGCCCGATGAAATCCAGTCGCCAATCGGTTTTCCCATAAAAAATCCGTCGGAAAAACCGCGGTTAAACGTTGTTTCAAGCGAAGAACAAAGTTCGCGCTTGAGCGCGCAGAAGTCTTCGGAAAAATTCTTTTTGCCGAAATTTTCCGCGCAGAAATCGAGCGCGCGGCGGTATGCGGAAACGGTCGCGGAAACGTAGGAAGCGTTGCGGTTGCGCCCCTCTATTTTGAGGGAATCTACGCCCGCGGCTATCAATTTTTCCAAGAAAGGAAGCGTCATCAAATCCTTCGGGCTTAGAACGTAATTCGCGCCGAGCGAAAATTGCGGCGCGCCCGCGGCGGTGTCGGTTATTCGGTATTCGCGTCGGCAGGGCTGAAGGCACTCGCCCCTGTTCGCGCTTTTGCCGCAGTAAAATTGCGACATAAAGCACCTGCCGCTGATTGAAACGCACATCGCCCCGTGCGCAAACGCCTCGATTTTTATTTGCGCCGCCTCCGCCGCGCCCAAGCGTTTTTTCAACCCCGCGCGAATCGACTTTATCGAATCAAGGGAGCACTCCCGCGCGAGCACGAAGCGGTTGACGCCGTAGTTTTTGTGAATGGAAGCAATCGCCGCCGCGTTTGAAACGCTCGCCTGAGTCGATAAAAATACTTCCACGCCGAGTTCGCGGGCAAGCTCAAGCACGGAGAAATCCCACGCAATAACGGCGTCAACGCCCGCTTTTTTAACCGCCTTGAGAATTTTTTCAAGGCGTTTGAGTTCGGAGTCGAAATAAATTGTGTTGAGCGTAAGATAGGATTTCGCGCCCGCCGCACGACACGCCTTGACCACCTTCGGGAGGTCGGACAATTCGAAATTCTTCGCCCCAGCGCGCATATTGCTTCCGCGCAGACCGAAATAAACGGCGTCCGCCCCCGCGTTCAACGCAGCCGACAGACATATAAAATCGCCCGCGGGCGACATCAGTTCGGGAATCCTTTTCATCTCAATTTTCTTGTTTTAATTCTGCCACAACCGCCCTGCGCCGCAACTAAATTTTTTATAAGGGGGGAAAACATCGGCAGATAAAGCCGATTACTGCAGCGTTTGGACGCGCCGTGCAAACATTAACAAATAAACAAATACACACCGGTTGCGCCGATTACCAAAGCATTATACAAAACTTTGACCGGCAAACAAAGGCACATTGCCTACGGCAATCGCCGCCGCTTTCGAAAGAATAAAAAACTTGAAATGGGGGAGTGAAAAAAATAGATTTAAGAGTGTTTTTATGGAATATAATCTGAGCCAATCGCAGAAGACCGAACAGAGGCTGGCAATAACGCCCGCCCAGCAGCGAAGCTTGGAAATATTGCAGAAGGCGTCAACGGAACTTCAGGCCTATATAGCAAGGGAACTTGAAACAAACCCGCTGCTGGATATCGACGAAAACGACGACCCCGCGCCCGAAACAGTGGGAGCAGAAGAAGACGACGACGATTTCGACGCGGAAGACTTCGGCGAAACGTCGCCGCAAAAAGATGCCCAAACCCAGCAGGCAGCTCATGATTTTCTGATAAACTCGCGCCCCGACAACGTTCGGCTCGGAGAAAAGCTCGTAAACGAAGCGCGAATGGACGCCCCTTCGGAAGAGATCGCCGCCGCGTTCGAATACCTCGTGGAGCTGCTCGATAGCCGCGGATTTCTGCCGCCGGACGCCGTGGAAAAAACGGTCGCGCAGGGGTTTGACAAAGACACCGCTCAGGCTGCATTGGAGCTTTTGCAAAGCAGCGAGCCCGCGGGCATAGGTGCGCGCGACATTCGCGAAGCCTTTTTGATTCAACTGGCGGCGAATAAAATGTCGAACTCGCTTGCCGCGCGGATTTTGGAGGAGCATTTCGACCTCTTCCTGAAGCGGAGAGTGGACGAAATTGCAAAACTTGAAGGGCGTTCGATAGAAGACGTAGAAAACGCGATTTCGGAAATAGCAAAACTCAACCCTTCGCCCGCCTACGACTACACTGTTGACGAAGAAAATGTCCTCGTCCCCGATGTTGAATTTTTCCGCGAAAACGGCGTCTGGGACGCGCGCCTTACAAACAACTACATTCCGAAACTCAGAATAAACCCGTATTACCGCCAAATGGTCGCCGACGGGGAACTCGGCAAAGAGGCGCAGGCGTATGTGCGCGAGAAAATCCGCGACGGGAAATCGCTAATCGACGCCGTGCGCCAGCGGCAGGCCACAACGCTGAAAATAGCACGCGCAATCATAGCGCGCCAGCGCGATTTTTTCGAATCGGGCAGGCTCGCGCCGATGACGCGCCAAAATATCGCCGACGACATCGGCATGCACGCGGCAACCGTAAGCCGCGCCATTCAGTGCAAAAATGCCGACACGCCAATCGGGGTAATCCCGCTTGCAAACTTCTTCACAAACAGCGTGGAAAGCGGAAGCGCGGAGGCTGTTTCGTCGAACACGGTCAAGGAGAAAATTCGCGACATCATAACCTCCGAGGACGTATCCGCGCCGCTTAGCGACCAGAAAATCGGCGAAATGCTCTCCGCCGCAGGAATGGCCATAGCCCGCAGAACAGTGGCAAAATACCGCGAGGAGCTTGGCATTCCATCAAAAACATTAAGAAAAAGATTTTAAGATGAAACTTAACGATTTTTCGGAATTTCTATTATGCGACGCCTCGGGCGAAAAACTCAAGCTCGCCCTGTGCGACGCCCGCGGAAAGGTTTTGCGCAGCGCGGATTCCGCCGAGCGCGCGATGGAGGCGTTTTTCGGCTCGCTCGCGAAAGTCTGCCCCGATGCCGATGCGCTGGCTAAGGTAAAGGCGGTTGCGCTGTGCACGGGCACGGGCTCGATTTTGGGAACGCGCACGGCGTCGGTCGGACTTTCGACAATCGCCAAATTCACGCATGCGGAAATTTTCGAATGGAACTGCATGGAGGTTGCCGCGCACGCGCTTGCAGACTCGGGAGCAAGCGGTTTTTCGCTGTTTACGCCGTCGCGAAAAGGCTACGCAAACATTCTGGTTTTCGACTCGGGAGTTTCGCTGCTGCGGGAAATTACGCTTGAAGAAATAGACGCAGTTGCGCGGGGGCGGAAAATCCTGCTTAAACAGCGCGAAAAAATCGACCCCGCATTTTCGGACTTCGAAATTTTCGAGCTCGACAACGCAACCGCCGCCGCAACGCTTTCAAAACACGCGCCGCTCGCCCGCCGCTGCACTTCGACGCCCGACGCAAAATCGCTCACGGAAAGAGAGTATGTAAAATGGAAGGCTCAAGCACACATTTAAGATGTTCTGTCAGAATCGACCTTTGCGCGCTGGAGCGCAATTTGGGCAAACTCAGGTTTTTTATGCCGAAATCGCGCGGCTACATCGCGCTTGTTTCAGCTGACGCTTTCGGCTACGGAGTCGAGGCGGCGGTAGTGCGCCTAATGCTCAGCGGAGCGGACGCGTTTGCTGTAACGAACATTTCAGAAGCCGTAAAGGTGCGCGAGGTGGGCTCGGGCTGGAAGGTGATTGTCATGAGCTCCTCACTGCCCGACGAAGAGCAGATTTACGTTGAAAACGACATCACGCCCGTTCTCTCGGGGCTTGAGGAAGTAGAGCGTTTCGAAAAGGCCGCGCAAAGCGCGGGCAGGAAAATCAGCGTGCACTTGCGTCTGCCGGTTATGTCGAACTCCATTCCCTCGAACGCTCAGGCAAAGCGTATGCTTGAACGGATTTTAGACTCGAATTTTCTGAAGCTCGAGGCGTTTTGTCTGGGAGGAACGGGCACGGGAGCGCCGGCAGAAGGCGCAACTGCGGACGCGGATTTCATCGATTTCGCGGCAAAAAAACTCGGCAACAACAGCGGCGTTTACATTCACCACAGCGATATCTGCGACATTGTAGCCCTCCCCGAATGTTTCCCAAAAACACTGCGCGCGGGGCTTGTCCTTTTCGGCATGAAACCCTCGGAAAAATCGATCCTCAAAGGATTCGAGCCGGAGCATGTTCTCACGTTCAGAACTTCCGTCAGCCAGATAAAATATCTGCCCAAAGGCGCGACTGTCGGCTACTCCAAAACATACACGCTCGAACGCGACTCGCGCGTGGCTCTGCTTTCGGTAGGCTACGGCGACGGAGTCCCCCGCGAGGCGGGCAAAAAAATGTCGGTCATCATTCGTGGAAAGAAAGCCGACGTAATCGGCAGGGTTTCAATGGACCAAGCCGCCATCGACGTAACGGATTTCGACGAAATAGAAGTCGGCGACGAAGCGATTATTGTCGGCGAAAGCGACGGGCTTGAAATAACAATAGAGCAATACTGCGAACGCTTGGGTATCACCCCCGCGCAAGCACTCACCTCAATCACAAAACGCGTAGCCCGCTTCTACAAAACCCTCTACTAGCAAGGGGCGAAGCCCCTTGACCTCCGCCGCTCTGCGGCGGTCTGTATAATACGGCAGTGTTAACCACA
>JAEXGH010000033.1 GCA_023450935.1 Verrucomicrobiota bacterium
TTTCTCCCGTTTCTTTTTTGGGGGGGGGGGGCGGGGGCGCCCGCCCCCCGCCGCGCCGCGTTTTGCGCCCAAGCGCGCCCCTTTTTGGCTTGACTATACCCGCAAATGCGGGAAAATCGCCCGAATAGAATTTTTGAACAATGAAAAGAACAAATACTTGTAACGAATTGACCGCCGCCAACGCAGGCAGCGACGTAGTTTTAATCGGTTGGGTAAACTCTGTGCGCGACCACGGCGGCATTCTGTTCGTCGATTTGCGCGACCGCGAGGGAATCACCCAGGTAGTCTTCCACCCCGACGCAAAGGAAGTCTATGAAAAGGCGCAAAAGCTCAAAGACGAAAGCGTAATCCAAGTTTTCGGCAAAGTCGCCGCTCGCGAAGAGGGAACGAAAAACCCCAATCTCAAAACGGGCGAAATCGAAGTTATAGCCTCCGATATGGTTATTCACAACATCTGCGACGTTCTCCCCTTCCCCCTCGAAGACGAACGCGCCGACAAAGTAAACGAAGACCTGCGTTTGCAATACCGCTATCTTGACCTGCGCCGCCCGCGCAACCTCAACCTTTTGCGCGTCCGCCACAAGGCGGCGACCGCTATCCGCGACTATCTGAACTCGCGCGATTTCGTGGAAGTGGAAACACCCGTCCTTTTCAAGAGCACTCCCGAAGGCGCGCGCGAGTTCCTCGTGCCCAGCCGCATCAACCCCGGCTGCTTCTACGCGCTCAACCAATCGCCCCAGCAATACAAGCAGATGCTTATGGTATCGGGCATTGAACGCTACTATCAAATGGCGAAATGCTTCCGCGACGAAGACCTACGCGCCGACCGCCAGCCCGAATTCACTCAGGTAGACATAGAAATCAGCTTCGTGGAGCGCGAAGACATGTATGCGCTTATTGAGAACATGCTCAAGAAAGTCTGGAAGGACGTTCTGAACATCGACATTCCCACCCCCTTCAAGCGCATGCACTACGAAGAAGCCATGAACCGCTTCGGCGTAGACAAGCCCGACACCCGCTTCGACATCGAGCTCAACGACCTCACCGACGTATTCAAGGCAAGCCAGTTCAAGGTTTTCGCAAGCGTAATAGCGAACGGCGGCGTCATCAAGGCAATCAACGCCAAGGGTCTTTCCGACATCACGCAGGGCGAGCTCAAGAACCTTGAGGACATCGCCAAAACGCTCGGCGCAAAAGGTCTGGCGTTCATCAAGGCGGAAAACGGCGCGTGGAAAAGCCCCATCTTGAAGTTCCTCTCCGAAGACGAGCAAAAAGCCCTCAAGGAAAAGCTCAACATCGAAGACGGCGACATCGTTTTCTTTGCCGCCGCCCCGTGGGAGCAGGCGTGCTCAATCCTCGGCAGAATCCGTCTTGAATGCGGCAAGCTCCTGCAAAACCGCGGCAAGATTGTAATCCCCGCCGACAAGTTCAATTTCCTCTGGGTAATCGAATTCCCGCTTATGCTCTGGGACGAAGAACAGGGTCGCTACGTTTCGGCGCACCACCCCTTCACCGCCCCCGTCGAAGAGGACATGAAGTATCTCGATACCGACCCGCTCCGCGTCCGCGGTCAGCACTACGACATCGTTCTCAACGGAACTGAGCTTGGCGGCGGTTCAATCAGAATACACCAACCCGAAGTTCAGGAAAAAGTCTTCAAAGACGTTCTCAAGATTCCCGCCGACGTTGTGGAAAGCCGCTTCGGCTATATGCTCAAGGCGTTCAAATTCGGCGCGCCCCCGCACGGCGGCATTGCGCTCGGCTTCGACCGCTTGGTGACAATCCTCACAGGCAGGTCAAGCATTCGCGACATCATCGCCTTCCCGAAGACGCAAAAGGGGCAGGACTTAATGGCGCAATCGCCCTCGCAGGTAACTGAAAAGCAGCTCAAGGATCTTCACATCAAGCTCGACCTCGAATAGCAAAAGCGCGAGGGCGCGTTTGCTTCGACGACGAATTTTTTATTTTATAGTTAAAGCGGAACAAAAGTTCCGCTTTTTTTGATTTAAAAATTCGTCGAAGCAAACGCTCTCGGGCATCATTCGATTTTATTTCGGACTTACGGGCGTTTAGCCCGCTACGCCTCATAAAATACGAAGTTGACGCGTGGGCTTCGCCCCATCGCGCCCCTTCGGGGTCTTTTTTGCTACGCAAAAAATCTCAAACGCGCTTCGCTTGTTTTCTGCCTCGAGCCTCGCGCTTTTGAATTTTTTATAATTTCGAAAGCGGCGGGGGTTGGCGGAAGCCAATCCCCCCTTTGTTTTTCGGTTAAAGTTTTTTAATTATAGTTAAAGCGGAACTTTTGTTCCGCTTTTTTTTGGTTTAAAAATTCGTCGAAGCAAACGCTCTCGGGCATTTTTTACGTTTTCAAAAGTGGCGGCAATCGGCGTAGCTGATGTGCCTTTGTTTATTCATTGAAGAGTTGCGTTTAGAATCACCAAGCCATTGAACGAAGTTCAATGCGTATGTCTACAGAAAAGGCATAGCGGTTAGTTACGCCGAATTATACAGTCCGCCGCAAAGCGGCGGAGGTCAAGGGGCACCGCTTTGGAATTATAAAAACTTTAACCAATTTGCAAAGGCACATCGGCAAAACCGATTGCCGTCCCTTTAGGAAAAGTAAAAAATTAGAGGGTGGATTTTCTGATGAGGAGGTCGCCTTCGAGGATTTTTTCGGAGGGCGAAACGGGGGTGTCGTCGGTTACGGCGTCGAAGCAGGCTTTTGCGTAGGCTTTTATCGGCTGGCGGAAAGACGTAATTGAGGGATTGTAGTTCGACGCTTCGGGAATATCGTCGAATCCGATTATCGCGACATCTTCGGGGATACGCACGTCGTTTTCGCAGAATTTTTTGACTATGCCCATTGCAATCATGTCGGTTGCACAGACAATTACTTCTGGCAGTTTCTTACCCGAATTGAGCAGGTTTCTGGCTATTTCGCTGCCCGATTCAAAGTCTTTATCCATATTGGACGGTTCTAGAATGCACATATCGAACCCCATCGACTTCGCCATTTCCGATGCAAAGCGCAGGCGGTTTTTATGCGCGGGCAGTCCGCGTCCCGCAAAGGCGACTGTCGATTTCCTCAAGTCCCGCTTAATGTAGTGGAAAATCTTGCGCATTGCGTCGTGTTCGTCAACGCCAATAGAAAGCTTTAAATTCGGGTGCGCCCCGTGTCCGACACGCGCGATGGGCAAGTCTTTGAAGGCGTCCGTCCAAGACAGGTCGCCGTATGAACCGAGTATTATTATTCCGTCAACTGCGTGTTTGTAGAGCGGAAGCAGGTCGGACTCCTTCGGCTGGCGGTTCAAAAATCCCACGAGCAAAAGCGAGTAGTTTTTCGCGTGTGAAAGTTCCTGCAATTCGCTAATCAGCAGCGAAAAGTATGGCGAATGAAAGTCGTATGCGACAATCCCGACTGTGTTCGATTTCTTTCCCCTCAATGCCAGCGCCGCAGGCGACGGCACATAATTCATCTCTTTGGCAACGCGCAGAATTTCCTCGATTTTTGCGGGGTTGACGCCGATTTTGTGCGCCTGTCCCGACAGCACGCGCGACACCAACGATGTCGATACTCCCAACCGCGAAGCTATGTCCTTTTGCGTTACCTTCATTACAATTTTTCTTGACTGCAACTCAATCGTTTGAGAAGCTTTTAGTCAATGGAAAAATTTATCAACGACGACTTTCTTCTTGAGTCGAATTTCGCCCAAGAGCTTTACCATAATTACGCCGAAAAGCAGCCCCTAATCGACTTCCACTGCCATCTCGACCCCGCGGAAATAGAAGCCGACAAACCGTGGAAAAACATCACCCAAGTTTGGTTGGGCGGCGACCACTACAAGTGGCGCACAATGCGCTCCAACGGCGTCCGCGAAGAATTCATCACGGGCGACGCCCCCGACAGGGAAAAATTCCAGAAGTTCGCCGAAACAATGCCCAAAATGCTCCGCAACCCGATGTATCATTGGTGCCATTTGGAGCTTGCGCGCTTCTTCGGAATCGACGACATTCTCCTTTCGGGCGATACCGCAGAGGAGGTCTGGGGCAGGGCGAACGAGGTCCTCAAAAACCTCAAGCCAAGCGATTGTATGGCGAAGTGCAACGTCGAAACAGTCTGCACTACCGACGACCCCACAAGTAGTCTCGAACACCACAAAAACATAGCCAAAAAGGGCGGCAAGGTCAAAGTTCTGCCGACGTTCCGCCCCGACAAGGCGTTCGCCATAGGCGAGCATCTCGAATACATCAAGTATCTCGAGCATCTCGAAGTTGCTGCCGACGTGGAAATCCGCTCATACGACGACCTTCTTGTGGCTCTCCGCCACCGCCACGACTATTTCCACCAGTGCGGTTGTCGCGTTTCCGACTACGGCATACAGACTGTCTGGCACAAAAACGCCTTCAGCTATGAAATAGAAGACACTTTCCAAAAGGCAATTTCAAGCAGCGAAAAAATCGCCCCAGCCGAGGCAGCCGCCTTCAAAAGCGCGATTTTGCGCGAGTGCGCCGCCATGGATTGCGACAAAGGCTGGGTGCGCCAGCTGCATATCGGCCCTATTCGCAACAACAACAAGCTTATGTATGAGCAGCTCGGTGCGGATTCGGGCTTCGATTCAATCGGCGAATCCAACTACGCGCAGGACTTGGCAAATCACCTCAACAACCTCAACTCCGCGGGCAAGCTCGGCAAGACAATTATCTACAACATTCACCCGAAGGACAACGAGATGATTGCCTCTATGTTGGGCAACTTCCAGAATTCCGACTGCGCGGGCAAGATTCAGCTCGGCAGCGCGTGGTGGTTTATGGACAATCTCGACGGAATGCGCAGGCAGCTTGAGGCGGTTTCCACGCTTTCGTTGCTGGGAACGTTCGTGGGAATGTTGACGGATTCTCGGTCGTTTTTGTCGTATGTGCGGCACGAGTATTTCCGCAGGCTTTTGTGCAACATTTTAGGCGACGAGATGAAGAGGGGATTGCTGCCGCGCGACATGAAGTTGGTTGGCCAGCTTGTGGCTGATGTTTCGTATAATAATGCGAAACGCTATTTCAATCTCTAAGAACATTGTATAAGAGCGCAGCTTTTAACAAGTAGCCAAAGCGGAATTGGCTGCGCCAATCGGCAGCACTTTGGGAAAGTTAAAAAATGCCCTCGCGTTTTTTGAATAAAAAACTACAAAATTAGTATTGATTCGGCGGGGCAAAAGGGCGATAGTGTGGAGTATTCACAAAAAAAGTGGATTTAGAAACGAGATTAAAAAATGATTGAAAATACTATTTCGGTTGCGATTCTGAAAAAGTTTTCGGAGAAGCTCGCAAGCAGTTTGGCTCTCGACGTTGCGTTGGTAGGGGGAGGCCCCAGCGCGTTGGTTGCGGCAAAGTATATGGCGGACGCCGGTTTGAAAGTCGGCGTGTTTGAGCGCAAGCTCGCCCCCGGCGGCGGAACTTGGGGCGGCGGTATGCTATTCAATGAGGTTGTAGTTCAGGACGACGCGCTTTCGATTCTCGACGATTTCGGTATTTCGCACGTTGAAATTGAAGACGCCAAAGGTTACCACACTCTCGATTCCGTCGAAATGGCGAGCGGGCTTATTTTCGGCGCGCGCAAGGCGGGCGCAAAGATTTTCAATGCAATCAGCGTTGAGGATATCGTTTTCAAGAATGGGAAAGTCAACGGATTGGTCATAAATTGGACGCCCGTTGAAAGGCTCGGAATGCATGTCGATCCGCTTACGGTTATTTCGGAGTGCGTTGTTGACGGCACTGGGCACCCGTGCGAAATTATGAAAATGGCGACTGCTAAAGCCAAAATCAAGCTCGACACTCCCACGGGCGAAATTCTCGGTGAAAGGCCGATGTGGGTTGACAGCGGAGAGGCTTCCACAGTGGAGAATACGCGCGAGTATTTCCCGGGGCTCTACGCGTGCGGCATGAGCGCCAACAACGTTATGGGCGGATATCGAATGGGACCGATTTTCGGCGGAATGCTGATGTCGGGCAAAAAGGTTGCGCAGCTGATTATCGCAAAACTCGGCAAGTAATTTGTGTTTTCGGGAACCCGCGGTTGTCTGCCGCGGGTTTTTTGCGCCGGCGCGAAATATGTGTTGAATTCCTCCCTCCGAACAAACAGAATGCAGCCTTTATTTTAGTCGGTTTTCGGGAGATATGTTTGAGGATTTTGACAGCGTAATAGACAAAATAAATTTTTACCAAAAACGTAAAATACCCTTCTTTACTGCCATCGACTACGAGCTTGACCGCGCTCTGCTGCTTGCGGGCGGCGAAATCCGCAATGCCGCTGATGTCGTGAAATTCAGGGTGGGAAAGACTGTAAACGCCTATGCCGACAGACCGCTTTTGGATTCTGTAAAAATAGGCGTGCTTTCAGCCGACCGCGCGGCGTATTTAAAAAAATTCGAAAGACTTTCGCGTGCAATAGCGCGCGGCGATTCTTTTTTGGCGAACCTCACCGAGCGCACTGAGATTGATTTGGACGCGTCGCTCGAGGACGTTTTTTTCGCGTCGGACAGCCCGTATGCGATGTGCCTGAAAGACGCTTTTTGCTGCTTTTCGCCCGAGTGTTTTGTGCGCGTTTTTAACGGCGAAATTTTTTCGTATCCGATGAAGGGAACCATTGACGCGTCGCTTCCCGATGCCGAACGGCGTCTGCTTGCCGACGAAAAGGAATTGCGCGAGCACAACACCATTGTCGATTTAATCCGCAACGACCTTTCCTCCGCGGCGTCGGAAGTGCGCGTGCGGCGTTTCCGCTTCCCGTCTGCGGTGCGGCGGTTCGGCAGGGCGGACATAATCCAGACAAGCTCCGAAATATGCGGCAAACTGCGCGTGCCACTCGGCGACGCGCTGCGGTCGATGTTGCCCGCAGGCTCAATCTGCGGCGCGCCGAAACCGAAAACACTCGAGATTCTGCGCGAATGCGAGAGCGTGCGGCGCGGTTTCTACACGGGGATTTTCGGGTATTTCGATTCCGAGAATTTCGACTCCGCAGTGGCAATCAGGTTTGTAGAGCGCGGAGGCGGCAAAACGTATTTCAGAAGCGGCGGCGGAATAACCGCGCTGAGCGGCGCGGTGGCGGAATACGCAGAGGTAACGGAAAAAATCTACATACCGCTCCGCCCGAAGCCGCGTTTTTTGGAGACAATCAAGGTTTGCGACGGCAAAATTCTTTCGCCCGAAATCCACTACGACCGCTACAAAAAAAACGCTCGCCGAGTTTTATCCGCACGTTCGCCCCGTCCCGATGGAACGCTTTTCGGAAATGGCGCGCGGCGCGGGCGGGGGCGTCTGCAAACTGCGGGTCGAATATGGCGAGAGCTTTTCGGCGACAATCGCGCCGTATGCTCCCAAGAAAATAAATTCGCTCAAAGTGCTCGACGGCGGCGAAATAGACTACCGTTTCAAGTCGGCTGACAGAACCGCCCTCGACGCGCTTGCTCTTGCCGCCCGCAGCGCAAACTGCGACGATGCCATCATAATAAAAGACGGCTTTGTAACCGACAGTTCCTACGCAAACCTTGTTTTTTTAGGAGACGGCGGGCTTTGGACGCCTGCGACATTCCTGCTAAACGGCACAAAACGCCGCAGCCTTCTGGCTTCCGGGGCTGTGCGCGAGCGCAAAATACGCGCTGCAGACATACGCCGCTTCGGGCGCGTAATTTTTGTAAATGCAATGTTGGACATATCCGATAATGTAGGTGCGGACATTGAAAATATCGTTTTTTAATATATGGTATTGATTATTGATAACTACGATTCCTTTGTTTTCAATGTCGCGCAGATACTGGAGGAGGCTGGCGTAGCCTGCGCCGTCCGCAAAAACGACGACTCATCGATTCTCGACGGCGGTTTCGACTGCGCTGTCATCTCCCCCGGCCCGGGTATTCCGGCGGAATCGGGGCTTCTTATGCGTTTTGTGGAAAAATTTTCGCGCGGGAAACTGCTGGGCATTTGCTTGGGACATCAGGCAATATGCGGGTTTTTCGGCGCAAGGCTGCGGCGCATAATACCGGCGCACGGAGTGCAGTCGGAATTGACGGACATCGATTTAACCGACCCTCTTTGGCGCGGCGTATCAGATTTCCGCGTGGGCAGATACCACTCTTGGAGTGTCGATCAGCCGAATCTTCCGCAGTGCTTGCGCGTCATTGCGCGCGCCGACAACGAGATTATGGCGGTTCGATTGTCGGGCACGAAAACATACGGGTTGCAATTCCACCCCGAAAGTTTTCTGACTCCCGCGGGCGGGCAAATGCTCCGCAACTGGCTTTCGTTGTAGAATTGTGCGCGCACGGAAGTGTAAAAAACGAAAAAGCGCGGTTCTAAAGAATCGCGCTTTTTTAAAATGGTGGCCAGACCAGGAATCGAACCAGGGACACAAGGATTTTCAGTCCTCCGCTCTACCAACTGAGCTATCTGGCCATTTAAAAATAACGTTCTGATTCAACCGCAATGTGGGCGTTCAGTCAATACTTTTTTTAAAAAAATACGGCATATTCTTTTTCTGCATCGCGCGTCTGCCGGAGAAAGAGAGATTGTCCGCCCGCATGTTGAAAAAGAAAAGGCAGTCGGGGGTTGCCCGACCGCCTTGATTGGTAATTACATGTTGTAGCTATTCGGCATCTGCCGTTAGAAATCCGTTTTCAACTCTGAAGTTTTTCCAGCCGCGCGCCGATACGTTTGTGGCAATCATCGGGCTGTCTTCGGCGACTCTTACAACGCCGTTTTTAAAACCCTCTATATTGAGCGCGAAGCCGTTTTTCTCCGCCCAGTTGCCCGTGAACAGACGCACGAAGGAAACGTCCTTTGCGCCGTCGCAAAGGCGCAGAGTTGTGCGGGCGTTCTGTCCGCTAAAACTGTCGAATTTTTGGTTCGCGTGCAGCTCCACTATTGTGTTGCGCCCTTTCAGCACAAGGCGGCACAATCCGTTGGAGGGTTCGCGCGCCGATATCTGGTTTTCGCCGAAAAGTTGCAGGCGCGTTTGGTCGCCGAGGTTGACCATATTGCGCGCGTAGAGCTTCGCACCCTTTTGAAGCGACAGCAGCGAGCGTTCCAGATACATTCCGCTTTTGCCGTCTTTGCCCGTGCCGTCTATGCGCACGCTACCCGTTTCTCCCACTACCATTTGGACGTCCACGAACTTCGTGCTTTCTTTTGTAAGCTTGGGGTTGAGCACGCTAAATTCGCCGTCAATGCGTATTCTCGCGAGCTTGTCGGAGCGGAATTCGGCGAATTTGTTTGTGTTTTGCGAAGTAATAACAAGCTTGCCGCCGCGCTTTACATTAAGCTCCGAAGCCCAGCTCATATCGAAGTCTCCGTTTACTTCCAGCCTTCCGAACACGTTCACGCGCGCGCCGCGGCCGAACTTGAAATCGCCGGTTTTCATATCGGCTTTGGGGTGCTTTTCGTCTCCGATGTTTACAATCATTACGGGCGTGAAATAGTTTGTACGCGACTGCCCGACAGTGAATTTTTTATAGGGCGATTTTTTGTCGGCGGCGTTTGCCAGGCGCGTTTTACCGAGGAACGAAACCTCGCCGACCTGCCAGCCGATTCCGTCGTATACCACCAAATTTCTGGACGAAATCAAAAGGTCGTTTTTGACATTCAGCAAGCAGTTGAAGTCTATTCCGCCCACGAACCCCTTGACTGTTTTCGGCGACTTTGCAACGTTTATGTCGAAAAGCACCGTGCCAGCCGGATTGAGCGAGTTGAGCACGCTTACCATTCCGCCGCTGATTGTGAGCTTTTGGCGCGGAAGCGGCGTTCCTTGCGGCGTGTTCTTTACCGTTTCAAGCGACGACGATATCGCCGTAGAGAATTTCGCCTTCGCGGCGGTATCAAGCGTGATAGACGAGCCCTTCGCGAGGTTGAATGTTATGTTGCCTATTCCCGATTGGGACGCCAGAAACCTTCCAAGACTTAGCGACTTGAACGTGTATTGCCCGTCTACAGTGGTATAACCCGATCGGTCAATTATGCACAACACGTCGTTTTTGTCGGGAATTCTGCCGAGCAGCCCCTTTTGCGAGTTCCACGCTTGGGGGTCGGAAAATTTCATTGTTTTCCCCTTCCCCCATACGCCGTTTAGATAGACGTTTTCCGCCGACGCTACAGCCGCTCCCGAAACCGCCAATGCAAAAATCAAATATTCTGTTCTCATCATAATAGTTGTCCTCCTCTATAAAAGAAGACTGTCCGAGCGCGCAGCCGTTGTCAATAAAAATCATTTGCCTGAATCTTCGGCGAGGTCGGGTTCGAGCGAACGCCGAACGAGCGCGTCGGCGTTCGGCGGGCGTCCCATAAAGTTTTCGAACGCCGTTTCGGGCGGAACCGTTTTGCCGACTTCCAGAATTTTTTCGGCGAAATCGTTTCCGACTTCGGGGTTGAGAATCCCCTCTTTTTGGAAACGCGTGAACGCGTCGGCGTCGAGCACCTCCGCCCATTTGTATGAATAATACGCCGCGGCGTATCCTCCCCCGAATATGTGCGAAAAGCGCGGAAGGATTGTCGGCACGGGCATTCCGAAATCGTGGACGCAGTCGGCAATCTCCCCGCGCGCGCGCTGCTCAAGGTCGGGCGCGTCTAGAAATTCGCGCGTGTTGATGTGCAGCAGCAGGTCGATTTTCGCAAACGAAAGCTGGCGCATGCACGCCATTGCGCCCGCGAATTTTTCGGAGCGTTTGAATTTTTCGAAAAGCGCGTCGGGGATTTTTTCGCCCGTGCGCCAGTGGGCGGCGAACAGGTCGAGGCAGCGTTTGTCGGCGCACCAGTTCTCCATTATCTGCGAGGGCAATTCAACGAAGTCCCACGCAACGTCTCGCAGTGAAAGTTCACGCGCGTTCATTAACATAAAGTGTAGCAGGTGTCCGAACTCGTGGAAGAGCGTTGCGGCGTCGTCGAAGGAGAGGAAGGCGGGTTTGTGCGCGGAGGGCTCTGTAAGGTTGCCCGCAATCACTCCGAGGGCGGGGCGGCCTTCGAGCGCGGGCGAAAGCAGGTTCATCCATGCGCCCGAACGTTTTTGTTTGCGCGGGACAAAGTCGGTATAAAATTTGCCGAGCAGTCTGCCGTTGCGGAAAATGTCGAAAACTTCGACGCTTTCATGCCAGACGCCCGCGTTGGAGTCGGCTTTTTTTATGTCCAGTCCGTAGAGGGTTTTCGCCACTTTAAAAACGCCGCCCAGGACCGCGTTGAAGGGGAGGTAGTCGCGCAGTTGTTCGGGGTCGAAATCGTATTTTTCTTTGCGGAGTTTTTCCACGAAATACGCGCTTTGCCACGGTTTAATTTTTTCGCAACCCGATTTTTTCGCGAACTGCTCGAGCCGCTCCCATTCCCTTTTGAACGGCTTTTCGAATTTCGAATGCAGGTCGTTTACGAACTTCAGCGCATTGTCTCCGTTTTGCGCCATTCTGCGCGAAAGCGTGTAGTCGGCGTAGTTTTTGAAGCCGAGCAGCTTCGCCTTTTCGTCGCGCAGGGCGAGTATTTTTGCGATTATCGGGCGGTTGTCGAACTTGCCCGACGTTGCAACGGCACACGCGGCGCGCCACATTTTTTCGCGCAGGGCGTCGTTTTCGGCGTAGCTCATAACGGGCGCGTAGCTGGGGCGGTCGAGCGTGAACACCCAGCCCGAAAGCCCGCGTTCGCGCGCGGTTTTTGCGGCGATGTCGAGGGCGGTTTGCGGTATGCCGCGCACCTCCTCCTCCGTCTGCGGGTTTGCGAAAAACTCTTTTGTGGAATCCAGTTCGTTTTCGGAAAATTTCTGCCCCAAAAGCGAGAGGTCGCGGTTGATTTCAAGCAGGCGTTTTTTGCCGGCGGCGTCGAGCAGCGCGCCCTCTTCGAGAAAATCCTTCATCTGCTCGTCGAGCAGGATTTTCGCTTCGGAGTCGAGGTTTTTCGCCGCTTGCGATTTTGCGAACGTCGAGATTTTTGCGAACAATTCGGAGTCGAGATGTATTTGCCCGAAGAAGTCGCTGACTGCGGGGGTCAGCTCGTTTACGGCGTCGCGCAGGGGCTGCGATGTCATCACGCTTTCGAGGTGGTTGAGGTAAATCCACGCCCTGTCGAGCCGCACGCAGGCGGTATCGAGCGCGTGCGAAGTGTTTTCGAAAGTGAGCGATTTATCGGGGATTTTTTTGATTGCCTCAATGTTTTCGCGCGCCGATTGCATTGCAGTGAGAATGTCTGATTTTGCGCGCTCGGGCGTCATTTGCGTCCAGTCGGGCGGAATATTTGTTTGAAGGAAGCCTGTTGTATTCATAAATTTTTTATCGGCAATAATAGTTCAAGGATTTTTTTCAGACAACTACTTTTTTGTCGGCTTGTGAAATCGGCCTTCTTATTGAGGGAGGTTTTTGTGGCAGTTCTTTTTCGCGCAAAAAAACGGCGGTTGTCCGCCGCCGTCGCTTTAGAAATATAAAAATTCCGTTCAGCTTAGAATTTTGCCAAGCGCATATCGCCCTGTTGGACGAACGCTTCGTGCATTGCGTAAGCCTTCGAAAGCGTTTGGGGAGTATGCCCGCAGGGAACCGCTTTGAGGAAGTCGCGCAAAAGCGGCTTGTAGTCTTCGTGGGCACAGTTCTCAATCATTATCTTGGCGCGCTCCATCGGCGATTTGCCTCTGAGGTCGGCGACGCCCTTTTCCGTAACGATTATGTTTACGCTGTGTTCAGTGTGGTCGCAGTGCGAAACGTTCGGGACAATCGCGCTGATAAGACCGCCCTTTGCCACTGACGGGCAGGTGTAAATAGACAGATACGCCGCGCGCGTGAAGTCGCCCGAGCCGCCGATGCCGTTCATGATATTCTTGCCCATAATGTGCGAACTGTTGACATTCCCCGAGAGGTCAACTTCAATGGCCGTGTTCATGGAGATTATACCGATTCTGCGCGCCACTTCGGGGCTGTTCGAAATTTCCTGAGGACGAAGCACGAGCTTGTCTTTAAAGAATTTTATATTCTGGTATATTTCGCCGATTTTCGCCGCCGTGCAGGTGAGCGATGTAGCCGAGGCGCACTTAATGTGCCCGTGTTCGATGAGGTCGATGACCGAATCCTGCAATACTTCCGAATACATGCAGAACTGCGGAATGTCGGGGTTTTCGCCGAGCGCGCCGAGAACCGCGTTTGCAATGTTGCCGACGCCGCTTTGAATGGGCAGGAACTGCTGGGGAATTCTGCCCGCCTTCATTTCGGCCGCGAGGAAGTCGGCAACGTTCTGCCCGATTTTCTGCGTTATCGGGTCGGTGGGTTTGAAGGGGCTGACTTGGTCGGGCATATCGGTGCGGACAATGCCGACTATTTTCTTCGGGTCCACTTTCACCACGGGCGAACCGATTTTGTCGCCCGCCGCATAAATCGGGATTTCACGGCGGAACGGGGGGTTTGCCGTTTCGTAGATGTCGTGGATTCCGTAAAGCTCTTTCGACTGGTGCGCGTTAAGCTCTATGAGGATCTTGTCGGCGAGTTTCAATCCCGTCGGAGAGATGCCGACCGACGTTGTCAGCAGGATTTCGCCCTTTTCGTTGATGTCGGCGGCCTCGACAATAGCCCAGTCAAACTTGCCCATAAAGCCGTAGTTCATATACTGGGGAGTCATGGAAAGGTGCAGGTCGGTATAGCGGATTTCGTTGGAGTTTGCGCCCTTTCTGATGTCGGGGTTTGTTTGGTAGGGGGCGCGGTAGGCTATTGCATGCGCCCTCGCCAAAACGCCTTCGCACAGGTCGCCGGACGACGCTCCCGTGACGACGGCTATTCTGAATTCTCTGCCTTCGGCGTGTTCCTTTTCCGCCTTTGCCGCTATTGCCGAGGGAATTACCTTTGTTGCGCCCGCGGGAGTAAAGCCGCTGAAGGCGATTTGTTGACCGTTCTGAATGAAGCTTGCCGCTTCATCTGCTGTTATGTAATTGTAGCTCATTTTGGTTGTTTGTTTGTGTGTTAAAAAATATGGCGCGAAATTGTAAACGTTTTCGCGCCATAGGAAAGCTTTTTTTGTTTATTCGGCGAATTTATAGCGAGGATATGAAAAATCCCGCGACAAGTGCCGTGCCGATAACGCCCGCAACATTCGGGCCCATTGCGTGCATAAGCAGGAAGTTTGACGGGTCGGCTTTAACTCCCTCCACCTGCGAGACCCTCGCCGCCATCGGCACCGCCGAAACGCCAGCCGACCCGATAAGCGGATTGATTTTCTCCTTCAGGAACAGGTTCATTCCTTTCGCCATCAGCACGCCGGTTGCAGTCGAGAAGCTGAATGCCACGACGCCCAAAAGCAGAATGTAGAGCGTTTCCGCCTTGATGAAGCGGTCGCCCGTCATTGTGATGCCCACCGACGTTCCGAGGAATATCGTGATTACGTTGATAAGCTCGTTTTGAGCCGCCTTGCTGAGGCGGTCGCAAACGCCCGATTCCTTGATGAAGTTGCCCAGCATCAGCATTCCGATAAGCGCGGAAACCGGCGGAACAAGCAGAATGCACGCAATGGCAACAACGAGCGCGAAAATCAGCTTTTCAAGTCGCGAGACTTTGCGCAGGCTTTTCATTCTTATTTTCCGCTCCTTTTGCGTTGTAAACAGGCGCATTATAGGCGGCTGTATGATGGGCACCAAAGCCATATAGCTGTAGGCTGCAACGGCAATGGGCGCAAGCAGGTGCGGGGCGAGTTTGTTTGCGCAGAAGATGGAGGTCGGGCCGTCCGCGCCGCCTATGATTCCGATTGACGCGGCTTCGGGCGAAGTAAACCCGAGTGCAAGCGCGCCGATGAACGTCGCGAAAACGCCGAACTGCGCCGCTCCGCCCAACAGCAGGGTTTTGGGATTTGCAATGAGCGGGCCGAAATCGGTCAACGCGCCCACGCCCAAGAAGATAAGCGGCGGGAACAATTCAAGCAGAACGCCCATTTGCAGGTAGTAGTAAAGGCCGCCGACTCCTGGGTTGTAGACGTCGATTATTTTCTCTCCGTATCTTACGGGCGCGCCCGCTTTCACCGCCTCCACCACTCCGCCCGAGGCTTCCGCCCAGACAAAATGTTCGTCGGCTCTAAGCGCGAGCGGTTTGCCCTTGAACGAAACGTTGAACACCTTGCCCGCAAGCGCGCGTTCGATGTCCTTTTTAGCTTCGAACTTCAGCGGCGATACAATAGCGAGCAGGTCGGGCAACCCTTCGGCACGTTTGAAAACGTCTTTTCTGCCCTCGGGCGAAGATACGTCGTCAAGCTTCGCGAAGAAGTCGGCAATGTCTTTCTGCGCAGTCTGCTCGCTGCGGACAATTTCCGAGACTTTCATTGGAAGATGTTTTATAACGCGCGGGGCGAAAGCTTCGTCGCCCTTTTGCACGAACACCGTTTTCACGATTCCATCCGCGGGCGAAACAAGATACCCCGCGGGCTTGTTGACCACGCCTTCGGTCGGGAGGTTCGCAAGCAACGCGCCGAAGGCTATGGGCACGAGCAGCAGCGGTTCGTATTGGCGGAACACCGCCAGATACAACAGCACCGCCGACACCGCCCACATAACGACCATTCGCCAATCGACGTAGCAGAATCCCGAATCGTAGACCAGTTCCAGTATACTGTTTAGCATAATGCGTATGCGAAAAATTCGCCTCCGTTTTTACGACATCGAAACGAGCGGTT
Source organism: Verrucomicrobiota bacterium (assembly GCA_023450935.1). GTDB lineage: Bacteria > Verrucomicrobiota > Verrucomicrobiia > Opitutales > Intestinicryptomonadaceae > Merdousia. Next base: position 15,649 of record JAEXGH010000033.1, read on the forward strand.
CGCCCTCTTGGACGCTCTGCCCCGCGGCTACGTAAATTTTCGTTACCGTGCCGTCTTTTTCCGCGTTAACCGGCGTGTTCATCTTCATCGCCTCCAGCATTACAAGCAGGTCGCCCGCTTTGACCGTCTGGCCTTCCTTCACCGCGACGCTTGAAATCGACGCCGCCAACGGGCACACAACGTCTCCCGCCGAAGCCGCAACGGGCGCGGGAGACGCCGCTTTGGGCGCGGGCGCGGGGGCGGCAACTACAGCCGCCGCGACGGGCGCGGGGGCGGCCTGCGGGGCAGGAGCTGCAACGGGCGTTACCGATGCAATGCTCGAGCCGAGAATTTCGACTTCGACTTCGTATGTTTTTCCGTCAACTGTAATGCGTAATTTTTTCATAAATTTTTTCCTTCTTTTTGTGTTTAGTGTTTGCGGTTTTTTACGGGAATGTAGTTTTGTTCCGCGAAAATCTGTTCGCGTCCGTATCTCGAGTAGTTGAAATCGACCGGCTTGAAGTTTACAACGCGCGCGCGCTCGCCGTCGAGGGCGACTGTCGCCGCCGCGGTGAGCACCGCGAGCAGCTCGGCGGAGTCGTTTTTAAGCTCGGGCATAACGCTCGCAACCGCCGCCGATATGGCGTATGCGTGGTCGGCGGGCAGTTCGGCGTTTGCAAGTTTTACTGTTTTGGGCTTCTGCTGCGCGGGCGCGGTCTTGTCGGCTTTCCTTTCAGAGAGTTTGAAGAACACGCCGATAACTGAAATTACGAGCGAGAGCACGAGCAGCACGCCCATTACCAGCATAAACCCCGCCGCAGAGAACCCGAGCGTCTGCCAGACATCGGGCCTGAGCGGAATAATCGACAACATCAACATAGTTTCCTCCGTTTTTTAGAGCGGTATGTTGCCGTTTTTCTTCGGCAGTGTTGTTGCGCGTTTTGAAAGCACGGCTCTCAACGCCATTGCTATGGCTCCGCGCGACTGCGCGGGCTCGATAACGTCGGTTACCTTGCCCAGACTTGCCGCCTGATAGGGGCTTTCGAATTTTTCGCTGTAGGCTTTCATATACTCTGCTGCTTTTTCTGCGCGGGCTTTCGGGTCTTCTATCGCCTTAAGCTCCTTGCCGTAGAGCACGTTTACCGCGCCCTTTGCGCCCATGACGGCTATTTCCGCCGTCGGCCAGGCGAAGATTACGTCGCCGCCCAAATCCTTACAGCACATTGCAATATACGCGCCGCCGTATGCCTTTCTCATAACGAGCGTCACCATAGGCACCGTGCACGCGGCGTAGGCGTAGAGCATTTTCGCGCCGTGTCTGATTATTCCGCCGCGCTCCTGCGCCAGCCCCGGCATAAACCCCGGAACGTCCACAAGGCTTACCAGCGGCACGTTGAAGGAGTTGCAGGTGAGGATAAAACGCGCGGCCTTGTCGGAGGCGTCGATGTCGAGGCACCCCGCCTTGAAGTTCGGCTGGTTTGCTATGATTCCGACAACAACACCCTGAATGCGCGCAAAGCCCACAACGACGTTCTTTGCGAAGTGCTCCTGAATTTCGAAGAAGTCGGCGTTATCGACCAAATGGGCAATCACGTCTTTTACGTTGTAGGAGGAGTTTGCCGCCTCGGGAACGATGTCGTTGAGGGCGGGGTCGTAGTCGCGGACTACGGGCTGCGAGAGGTCGTGCGGGGGTTCCTGCATATTGTTAGACGGCAGGAACGACAGCAGTTTCGCCGCCAGTTCCAGTGCGTGTTTGTCGTCCTTAGCCACAAGATGGATATTGCCCGAAACCGTCGCGTGGGCGTTCGCCGTCGCGAACATTTCCAACGTCGCCTCCTCGCCCATTGCCGCTTTGATAACCTGAGGGCCGCAGATGAACAGGTTGGCGTTTTTCTCCGTCATTATGATGAAGTCCATCAGCGCGGGACTGTATGCCGCGCCTCCCGCGCACGGACCCGCGATAATCGAAATCTGCGGAATCACGCCCGAGCACGACACATTTTGGCGGAATATCTGCGCGTAGCCCGAAAGCGATTCCACGCCCTCCTGAATACGCGCGCCGCCGCTGTCGTTGACGCCCACTACGGGCATGCCGTTGTTGGCGGCAAACTGCATCAAATCTACTATCTTCTTTGCGTGGTTCGAGCCGAGCGAGCCGCCCGACACCGTGAAATCCTGACTGAACGCCGCGGTCGGCCTGCCGTTTACAAGCCCTATTCCGCATATTACGCCATCGGTCGGGAGTTTTTTCTTCTCCATTCCGAAGTTGTGGCAGTTGTGCTGGACGTGCATGCCGAACTCCTGAAACGTTCCCTCGTCGAAGAGGGCGGTGATTCTGTCGCGCGCGGTCATCAGCCCCTTTTCGCGGCGGGCTTTGAGTTTTTCCGCTCCGCCCGCATTCAATGCTTCCTGAATTCTATCGGCAAGCTCCTGTTGTTTTTTTTGTGATATTGCCATATTGAGTTTTTGATTTTTGGGAAAGATTATTTACACGCGCAGCCGCAGCCGTCCTGACAGATTTCCGTAAGCACGCCGAACGTAGACTTCGGGTGGAGAAACGCGATTTTCTTCGAATGCGCGCCGATTTTCGGCGTTTCGTTAAGCAGGATTACGCCCGCGTCTTTGGCCTTCGCCAGATTCGCGCAAACATCGTCGCTGTTGAAGGCAATGTGGTGGATTCCCCCGTGCGGGTTCTTTTCGAGATACTTGGCAATGGGGCTTTCGGGCGAAGTGGGTTCGAGCAGTTCGATATGCACGCCTCCCACGTCGAAGAACGCCGTTTTGACCTTTTGGTCGGCCACTTCCTCAGTGCCTTCGCACTTCAATCCGAGCGCGTTTTCATAGTATTTTGCGGCGTCTTCAATGGATTTTACCGCTATTCCTATATGGTCGATTTTGCCAATCATCTCATGCCTTTCTTTTTTATTCTTGTTTTACGCCGCCAAGCTTCCCAGCCGCTTGCCGCGCAAAACGGTTGTTTTTTCGACAATGGGTGTTTGTCCGCCGCCCACAAAACTGCGAAAAACGGAAATTTTCAAAACAACTCCAAAATTCCGTTTTCCGCAATCATGCAAACCGCGTAAAAACGATGACAGGTTAATCGACCGAGCGGACAGAATCAAGTTTTTTTTGCGCGCCGCGCCGTAAAAAATCTACAGAATAAGCGAAATGAATTCGGCGTTTGACTTGCTCTGTTTCATTCTGGATATGAGCGTTTCGGCAACCGACTCGGGCTTTGCGCCGGCCATCGCCCTGCGCAGGAACGATGCCGCCTCAAGCTCCTTTTCCGAAAGCAGCAGCTCTTCGCGCCGCGTGCCCGAAGCCGCCACGTTTATAGCCGGCCAAATGCGCATTTCGGCGATTTTCCTGTCCAAGACCATTTCCATATTGCCCGTGCCCTTGAACTCCTGAAAAATCAGTTCGTCCATGCGTGATCCCGTTTCTATGAGTGCCGACGCCAGAATTGTAAGCGACCCTCCCTCCTCGGTATTGCGCGCCGCCGAAAACATCTGCCGCGGACGCTCCAACGCGCGAATGTCAAGCCCCCCCGACATCGTTCTGCCGCCGTTTGCTTTCGCCGCATTGTGCGCGCGCGCAAGGCGCGTGAGCGAATCCATAAGCAAAACCACGTCATTGCCCGTTTCTACGAGGTGTTTGGCGCGCTCTATTGCGAGGTCGGAAATTCTTATGTGCGTATTGATGTCTTCGTCGTTTGAGGACGCGAAAATCTCCGCCTGCGGAACGTCCATGCGGAAATCGGTAACCTCTTCGGGGCGTTCGTCCACAAGCAGAATCATCAAGTGGCACTCGGGGTGGTTTTCGATTATTCCGAAGGCGACGTCCTTAAGCAGCGTGGTTTTTCCCGTCCGCGGAGGGGCAACTATAAGCCCGCGCGTGCCCTTGCCTATGGGGCAGAAAATGTCGATGATTCTGTTCGTGAGGCGTCCGTCCTTCGTTTCCAGACGCAGTTTTTTGTTGGGGGCTATTGTCGTGAGGTTTTGGAATGTCGGCACTTTGCGGCGTTCGGTGCATTTAAGCCCGTCAACGGTTTCGATAAAGCGGACTTTCGGATTTTTATGCCCCTGCGCCTGATGGGCTTTTGCCGTTATGAACTGTCCCTTTTTTATGTTGAAACGCTGCACCAATTCTTTGGGAACATACGGGTCGGCCGGCTTTGTCTTTCCGCCGAATTTCGGGTTCAAAAGAACGCCGTTGTTATTGCTTGTGGGCGCAAAAATACCGTCCACATCCACGATTTGCAAATTATCCATAATTTATTATTAAAATGAGAAATTTTCCCGGGAAAGGGGATTTTCAGTCAGCGCGGAATTTCCCGCAAAACAAAATCGGCAACGCCGTTGCGCCGATAAAAACACACACAGTCAAGTATATTTTCGGGGCAAAGACAAGCTTTTTATTTGTTCGAACGCAAACTTACTTTTTTGATTTTCGCAAGCCTCGCCAAGTCTACGGCGTCGGTTACGAATTCGAGCGGGGTTTTGGCGTCGGCATACACGAGAACCGCCGAACTGCCCGATTTTGCTATCCTGCCGAATTCTTCCCCCAGTTGCGCAAGTGTGGTTTTTTTGCCGTTGAAAGAGTATCCGCCGCTCTTGTCCACAAGCAGCACGTTCGGCAAAACCGAGCTTTCCGAAGCCGACGTTTTCATAACGGGCGGGGTGATATCGACCGCATAGATGTCTTTGAACTGCATTGTAAGCAGGAAGAAGAAAATCAGAGCCGTAAGCACGTCAACAAGCGGCACTATGTTTACCTGCGCCTGAGTCCTTTTCCTTCTTATTTGCATACGTCTATCGCGCTATGTTCAAAAGTCTTTCCACGCACACGTTTATGCGCGCGGCGAGTTTGTCTATACGCCTGTTCAAAAAAGAGCTTCCTATGATTGCGGGAATTGCTATGGAAAGCCCTATGATTGTAGTCGAAAGCGCGAGCCCCACGCCCTTCGACATTGCCTCCGCTGTGGGGATTCCGCTTTCGGTTGCGAACACCGAAACAAGCCCCGCAACCGTTCCGAGCAAACCCAAAAGCGGTGCGGCTGAAATGACGATGTCGAGCACGAACATGCCCCTGTCGAGCTTTGTTATTTCCAGCTGGGCAAACGCCTTCAGCGCGTCGGCATCGACATGCGCGAGTTTGTAGAAGTCTACAATTCTTCCCGCCGAAGAGTTGCCGCCCGTTTGCGGTATGCGCCCTTCGAAGAGGTCTTTTTCTATGCGTTCGGGAATGATTTTGCAACTGCGCAGCGAAATGAGGCGCTCCACAATCATAAAGACCGCCGCCAGAGAGCAAAGCCCGAGCGGGTAGATGAACACTCCCGCGCCTTCGAGGAGGAATTTCATGCTATTTGAAATAGGGAAGTTTTTGCGCTGTTTCCGCCGTCAGATTTTCGGCGTCGATAAGCTCCGCGATTGGGTCCCACGTTCCCGAAACGAGTGCTTTGCGCGCGTTTTCGGGCATTGAGCAGGGAATTTCAACGCCGCCGCAGGAAACTTTCATGTTGGCAACGTCCACGTCGATTTGCTCTTCGGGGCTCTTTTCGATAACGTCGGCAATTTTTGCTATGTCTTCGGCCTTTGCGCACACGCAGGGAATGCCCAGCGTTGTGGAGTTGCCGAAGAAGATTTCCGCGAAGCTCTCCGCCACGATTGCTCGGAAGCCGTAGTGCCAGAGCGACTGCGGAGCGTGCTCCCGCGAAGAGCCGCAGCCGAAATTCGCGCCCGAAAGCAGGATTTTGGCGTTCTGTTTACGGGGGTCGGTGAGGGGGTGTTTTTTGTCCGTGCCGTCGGCGTTTTTGCGTTCGTCGTAGAAGGCGTATTTGCCGAGCCCTTCGAAGGTCACGCATACCATAAAGCGCGCGGGAATGATTCTGTCGGTATCGATGTCGTTCCCGGCAACGAAAACGCCTTTGCCTTTTACATTCAAGATTTTGTCTAACATAGTGGTTTTGATTTTTAAATTTTCGCGTTTGCCGCGCGCGGATACGAACCGTTCCCGCGCGGTTTTAAAGTATGTTATCAGTCCGTCAGATTGTCCCGATTGCACCGCGGTGTCAACGCTTTTCGGCGGAGGGCGAAAGTTCGGCAAGGCGCGCGTCGACTGCCTCGCGCACTCTCGCGGCGAACGCCTCGTATGATTCGTCCGTTTGCGGCGACATCTGCGGCAGATACGAAACCGAGATTTTAGAGCCGAATTTCGGCAGCGTTTTGCCCACTGGAATGTTCCCAAACGCTCCCGCAATGCACACGGGAACAACGGGAACGCCCGTTTCCTTGGCGATTATTGCAAACGTCTGCTTGAACTCCGCAACGTCGCCGTCTTTTGTGCGCGTGCCCTCGGGAAAGATTACAATGCCGCTGCCGCTTTCGAGAGCCTTTACGAGTTTTTGAATGGAGGTTTTAACGTCGTCGTTTATATCCATTACAATTACGTTGCTGTGCTCTGCGAAGGCCCGCAGGAGACCGTTTTGGAGAATGTTTCTTATTTTCGCGAAGAAATACGTTTTGAGCACGCGGTCGATTTTCATTCCGTAGACCGCGAAAATACCGTCGAGATACGACTGGTGGTTGGCCGCAAAAATCAGCGGGCGGTCGTCGGGCAGAGAATCCGCGCCCGAAACCTCCATTTTATACGCCGCCCGCGCGAAGAGTCTGAACGCGCCTATCGTGAGGCGGTGCATAAAGTTCGGCCTGTTCAGGCGGACGTTTTTGGCGTCGGAAACGATGTCGCTCCACGAGACGTTTTTGAATTCGCCCTCGAATTTTTCGTCGCGGTTTTTGGAGACCATTTCCACGAACGTCCTGAGCGTGCAGTTTTTCTCGAAATCCTTTTCCGAGACATCCACGCCGTAGTTTTCCTTGGCGAAGCACTGAATTGCTATCTTCCCGAGCGAGTCCAACCCCAAGTCCATCTCCATGTGCGCGTCGCAATCAACGGGCAGCGAAATCTGTTTTTCGAGAACGGATTTCAGCTGCCTGTAGACGTCGTTTTCGGGTTCGGGTTGCGATTTTTTAACCTCGAGCGCGCCGCCGTTTTCTATGTAGGCGGCAAGCAGGTGGCGTTTTAATTTGCCCACGCGCGTGCGTGGAAGTTCGTCGGTTGTGAGCACGAACTTTATTATGCGCTTGTATGTTGCGGCGTTGCGGTTGAACGGCAGGATTGCCCCGTCGCGGATTTTCTTTTCCGCGCCCTCCGTGCCCAGTTCCGAGACGAGTTTCTGCGGAACGCGCACTATCGCCCGCAGCGTGTTCTGATACATCAAAACGCCCGCCTCCAGAACGTCGGGGCTTTGGCGTTGCAGAAGCGTTTCAAGCTCGGCGGGGTTGACGTTTTTACCGTTTGCAAGGACTATTATTTCCTTCTGTCGGCCTGTGATGAAGAGGAATCCGTCGTCGTCGAGGTATCCCAAGTCCCCCGTGTAGAGCCAGCCGTTGCGTATGGATTCCGCCGTTTCCTCCGGACGGTTGTAGTAGCCCTTTGTGACGTTGCCGCCGCGCACTGCTATTTCGCCGTCTACAATGCGCACTTCTATTCCGTTCAGAGCCTGTCCGACCGAACCCATTTTGATTTTGTCTATGCGCGGGAAGGCGATAATGGGGGCGCATTCTGTCATTCCGTAGCCTTCGCGGATTGAGAAGCCCAGCGCGTAGAGGTCGCTCCAGACGGTTTTGTCCAGAGCCGCTCCGCCCGAGACCCAGAAGCGGACTATTCCGCCGAATTTTTTGTGGATTACCCCGAACAGCCTTCTCGAAAACCACAGCTTCCCCACGAGTTTGGAGAGCGCGAACATTGCCCGCGCTATTTTCGAATGCTGGATTTTCGCCATAATGTTTGAGTGCAGCAGTTCGTAGAAACGCGGCACGCTGATTATCAAATCGACGGGGTATTTTTGCAGCACCGCCGATATTTCCTCGGGCGAAATGGTGCGCGGCATGACGATTTTCCCGCCTATTGAAAGCGGCATAATCATTGTGCCCATAAGCGGCAGAATGTGGTGCAGCGGGAGCATTGCAAGCACGCTCATTCCTCGGAAATAATACTTTGCCTGCTCAACCGCCTTCATGTTTGCCGCCATATTCGCGAAAGTCAGCATAACGCCCTTGGGGTTGCCCGTAGTGCCCGAAGTGTAGACAATCAATCCGAGGTCTTCGAGTTCGCGCTCAAACACGGCGTTCGGGGCGGGGTCTTTGTATTCGGCGTTTTGGAGGAATCCGTCAAGCTCCATTATTTTAGCCGAAGAGTTTGCGGCTTGAACCGCCTCGCGCACCGTTTGCAGGTTTTCGGCGCAGGCGAAAACAACTTCGGGGTTTGCGTCGGAAAGCACGAAGGCGATTTCCTCCGCCGAAGATTTCGCGTCAATCGGCACGACTGTCGCGCCCTTGAACCACGCTCCGTAGCAGGCGAAAACCCAGTCCGGCGAATTTTCCGCGCAGATTGCCGCCTTGCCCGTGTTTTCGGGAAGTGCCTCCGATATTTTTGCGGCGCGCTTGTAGACGTCGGCGAAAGTGTATTCGAAATCGAGTCCAACCAGAGCGGGGGCTTTTGTGCAGCGGAGAAGTTCGAGAGCCATAGAATGTCCTTTATTTGGAGGCGTTGTAGCGCGCAATCCAGCCGCGGCTCCACTGTTCGAAGTCGCCGAGTTCGATGTGTTCGCGCGCCTGACGCGTCAGAATTTGGAAGAATGTTATGTTGTGTATTGAAATGAGCGTGCACGCCAGCATTTCGTTGGCCTTTACCAAGTGCCTGATGTATGCGCGCGAAAAGTCCGACGCGTAGCTCGGAATTTCGGGGTCGAGGGGCGAGTGGTCTTCGGCAAAGCGGGCATTTTTGAGGTTTATTTCGCCGTCGAGCGTGAACGCGCACGCATGGCGGGCAAGGCGCGTGGGCATAACGCAGTCGAACATATCCGCGCCCGAGGCTATCATTTGCAGAATTTGCGGAGGCGTTCCAACTCCCATTACGTAGCGGGGCTTGTCGGCGGGGAGAATGTCGGCGCACCACTTTACTTGCGAGAGCATTTCCTCTTCGGGTTCGCCCACGCTCACGCCGCCTATTGCGAACCCCGGAAAGTCTATTTGCGAAATTTCGCGCGCGCAGTATTCGCGCAGGTCTTGGTAGCACGAGCCCTGCACGATGCCGAACGCCATCCGCCGCGCCTGCGGAAGTTCGAGCCTCAGGTATTCGTCGTGGCAGCGTTTCGCCCAGCGCAGGGTTCGGTCGACCGATTTTTTGCAGGCGTTTTTTTCGCAGGGGTAGGGTATGCACTCGTCGAGCACCATGCAGATGTCGGAACCCAGATTTTTCTGTATTTGCATGCAGCTTTCGGGGCTGATGAACAGCTTTTTGCCGTCGAGGTGCGAGCTGAACGCAATGCCGTCCTCCGAAATTTTTCTGAGCTTCGAGAGGCTGAACGCCTGAAATCCTCCGCTGTCGGTTAGAATGGGCTTATCCCAGCGCATGAATCCGTGCAGCCCTCCGAAGCGCGCAATCAGCTCCGACGTGGGGCGGATATTGAGATGGTATGTGTTCGAAAGTATTATCTGCGCGCCCGTTGCGTCTATTTGCGCGGGTGTAAGCCCCTTGACTGTCGCCTGCGTGCCGACGGGCATAAACACGGGCGTGTGCACGTCGCCGTGCGCCGTTTTGAGCACGGCGCGGCGCGCGTTTGAGGCGTCGGATTTTTTCAGGACTTCGAACATATCCCTTAGAGAATGGGGGCTGCCGTATAGGTCTTGGCTTCGGGAGTTTTCCCCACGGCGGCGTCGGCGCGGTTACAGAAGTCTTCCGTTTGAACTTCCGCAAGGGCGGTCGCCTTCTGGCCGTCGTGCGCTATTTTTTCAAGCTCGGGCATGGAAAGCGGCATGCGCGGGTCGTCGGCGAGGCGTTTGAGCAGGTCGTTTTCGGCGATTCTGCCCGCGCGGAGGTCGTTGGCGGTTGCAACGGCGTGCTCCTTGATGACTTCGTGCGCGTCTTCGCGCCCGATTCCCTTTTTGACCGCGTTCATCATAACCGTTGTAGTAAGCAAAAACGGCATATACTTTGCGCATTCCGCCTTGATTACCGCCTCGTTTACAACCATCTGGTTCATTATTGTTATGAAAGTTTCAAGCAGGCCGTCTATTGCGAAGAACGAGTCGGGCAGCACCACGCGGCGCACCACCGAGCACGACACGTCGCCCTCGTTCCACTGGTCGCCCGCAAGCGAAGCCGCCATTTCCATATAGCCGCGCAGAATGACGTGGAAGCCGTTTATGCGTTCGCAGCTGCGCGAATTCATTTTGTGGGGCATTGCCGAAGAGCCCGTTTGCCCCTTTGCAAAACCTTCGCTTGCAAGCTCCATTCCCGCCATAATGCGCAGGGTTTTCGCGAAGCTCGACGCGCCCGCGCCGAGCTGATACAGGCGCGACACGCATTCGAAGTCGAGCGTGCGCGGGTATACCTGCCCCGTCGCGCCGATACAGTGCGGAATGCCGAGGTGTTTTCTGATTTTTTCGTCGAGCTTCACCGCCTTGGAGGCGTCGCCGTCAAAAAGCGTGAGCTGGTCGAGCTGCGTGCCGACCGCGCCCTTGAGTCCGCGCACCGCGTAGGTGTCGATGAGAACGTCGAGGTTTTCAAGCGCGCGAAGCGAGTCTTCGCCGAATTCCGCAAGGCGTTTGCCGAAAGTTGTAAGCTGGGCGATGACGTTGTGCGTGCGCGCGGCGAGGACTGTAGCCTTGTATTTGCGCGCCTTTTGCGAAAGCAGCCACAACGCCGCCGCCGCCTTCACGCGGATTATCTTGAGCGATTCAAACACCTGCAGCTGCTCGACGCATTCGGTGAGGTCGCGGCTTGTCATTCCCTTATGGATATGTTCGTAGCCGGCGAGTTCGCAAAACTCCTCTATGCGCGCTTTGACATCGTGGCGCGTGATTTTTTCGCGCCTGTTGATTTCGTCTATCCTTATTGTGTTTTTTACCTTTTCGTAGGCGTCTATTGCCTCCTGCGGGATGTCCAACCCCAGCTCTTTTTGGGCTTTCATCACGGCAATCCAGAGATTGCGTTCAAGCAATATTTTGCCTTCCGCGCTCCAAATGTTTTTTATTGCATCGGAAGCGTATCTTTCAGCGAGAATGTTTGGTATCATATTGCGCGTATCTTTACAGATTATTTGCGCCGTGTAAAATAAAAAATTGCCGCCGACGGGGCAGTGGATTTTCGGGCGGGAGGGGCGTGTTTGCACGAAGTGCGACTGTTTGCGGGGGTTGCTATGGGCGAGGGTATCCGCGTTTTTCGGAAGGGCTTGCGTTCTTCGATAGCGCATTTTTGCGAGGGGCGGCTTCTTCTGGAGATTTTCGCCCGCCCAATGCCGTCTGCTTGGGTGCGGGCACAAAAAGGGCGGCCGCAACACCGACCGCCCCGATTCGTGCAATTTGTTCAAAGCCGATTAGAAGCCCTGCGCAATCATTGCGTTTGCGACCTTCTTGAAGCCCGCGATATTCGCGCCGTTCATGTAGTCGCCGGGTGTGCCGTATTCGGCAGCCGCTTCGAGGGCGTTCTTGTGAATGCTGCGCATGATGTTGTGCAGCTTTTCGTCGACTTCTTCGCGCGTCCAGCTCAGGCGGATTGCGTTCTGCGACATTTCCAAGCCCGACGTTGCAACGCCGCCCGCATTGGAGGCCTTGCCCGGAGCGTAGAGAATCTTGGCAGCCTTGTAGGCTTCGATTGCTTCGGGGGTTGAGGGCATATTCGCGCCTTCGGAAACGCACATGCAGCCGTTTGCCAACAGGTCTTTTGCGTTCTGGCCGTCGATTTCGTTCTGCGTAGCCGAGGGCATTGCAACCTCCGCCTTCGTCAAGCCCCACGGGCGTTTGCCTTCGTAATATTTGGCTTTGGGGAATTTCTTCGCGTATTCGGCAATTCTGCCGCGCTTGTTGTTCTTGAGGTCGAACACGAAAGCGAGTTTTTCTTCGTCGATACCGTCTTCGTCGATAATCGAGCCGTTGGAGTCCGACATCGAAAGCGGTTTTGCGCCCAACTGAATGAGCTTTTCAACTGTGTATTGCGCGACATTGCCCGAGCCCGAAACCAAAACTCTCTTGCCTTCGAAACTCTGACCCTTTGTGGCGAGCATTTCCTGCGCAAAGTATGTGTTGCCGTAGCCCGTCGCTTCCGGACGAATCAGCGAGCCGCCCCATTCGAGACCCTTGCCCGTCAGAACGCTGTCGTAGGAGTTTCTGCAACGCTTGTATTGACCGAAGAGGTAGCCGATTTCGCGGCCGCCTACGCCGATATCGCCTGCGGGAACGTCGGTATTCGGACCGATGTGTCTGTAGAGTTCGCGCATGAAGCTGTTGCAGAAGTTGCGGACTTCATTGTCGCTCTTGCCCTTGGGGTCGAAATCCGAACCACCTTTGCCGCCGCCCATCGGGAGCGTTGTAAGCGAGTTCTTCAAAACCTGTTCGAAACCGAGGAACTTGAGAATGCCCAAGTTGACCGAGGGGTGGAAACGCAGGCCGCCCTTGTAGGGGCCGATTGCGCTGTTGAACTGAACGCGGTAGCCTTGGTTGACGTGGATTTCGCCCTTGTCGTCAGCCCACGGAACTTGGAAAAGGATTACTCTTTCGGGAACAACCATTCTTTCGAGAATCTTGTTCTTCTCGTATTTCGAATCGGCGTCGAGAACGAGGCTCAACGAAGACAGCACTTCTTCCGCTGCCTGGAGGAATTCTTTTTCCCAGGGCTGTTTCGCTCTGAGGTCTTCCATTACTTTTGCTACATATTTGTTCATTTTTTTACCTTTTTTGGTGTTTAGTTTGAAATTGGCGCCCATCTTTACCGCTTAAAATCAATAGTCAAACCGTTTTTTTGACTTTTTTGCAAAAACTACAATTTTGAACATTTTTTACAATTTTGTAGTTGTTTCGTGGCGATTTTATTGTGTGCGGCGCAAAAAAAACTCGACTATTGCGCCGAAAATTGAAACACTGCAAAAAAAACTTACCGCTCGTATTAACGTCTTACAAGTATTTATGATTATATCCAAAAAAGTTATTTTGACTATATCGTTTTTCGCGACTTTGTGTGCATATGCGGTTTCGGGAGGGGCAGGCTCGAAGCCCGCGGATTCCGCGTTCGTTCAAGCCAATGGTGTTTCGCCCGAAAAAATGGCGGAGATTTATGAGAAAATCAAAACTCCATACAAATACGGCGTAGTTGTCCGCCCCCCCAAAGGAATGCTTGTAGACAGTCCCAGTGTTTTTCGCCACGGTAAAAACTGGTATATGATATACATCTTACAGGACGGTGCAGGTTATTCGACCCATCTGGCGGAGAGCAAAAATCTTCTCGACTGGCATCTGCTTGGGGAAATTCTAAAGCGTAAAAACAATGCCGATTGGGACGGTCAGCAGGCGGCGGGCTATTTGGCTCTGCAAAATTGCGACTTTTACGGCGACTGGAATCTGGAAAAATTCGACGGAAAATACTGGATGAGCTATCTCGGCGGCGCGCTCAAAGGCTACGAAACCGACCCTCTCTCGATAGGAATGTCATATAGCAAGAATCCGACAATTGCCGCCGAATGGACAAGGTTGCCGCTTCCTGTGCTTTCCGCGTCGGACAAGGATTCGCGCTATTTTGAAAAACTGACGCTTTACAAAAGCAACATTATCCGCGACCCTCAAAAAAGGCTCGGAGCGGAATTTGTAATGTTCTACAACTGCAAAACCACAGGGGGCTACGAACGCATTTCAATGGCGCTCTCCGACGATATGAAAACGTGGCGCAGATTCGGCAAGGAACCGATTGTAGATGCGGGCAAAGGCCTTTCTGGCGACCCCCAGGTTGTGCGTTTGGGCGACGTCTATGTCATGTTTTACTTCAACGCCTTCTGCAAAAATTTCCCGAAAACGGCAGTCGAAACTTTCGCGTGTTCCACCGACCTTATTCATTGGACAGACTGGAACGGCGTGCCGCTTGTTGTTCCGTCGGAAAAATTCGACAACGTCTATGCGCACAAACCGTGGGTTGTAACTGACAACGGCGTAGTATACCATTTCTACTGCGCTGTCGGAAGCGAGGGTAGGGTAATCGCTCTTGCAACCTCCAAAAACCTTTCAAAAAACACTAAACTAAATCAATAATTCGATATATGTTGGCAAGACAAAGACAAAGGGTTATCCTAAACATGCTCGAAACCCAATCGAGCCTCAGAACAATAGAACTGGCAAGGCATTTCGACGTCACCGACGAAACAATTCGCCGCGACTTGGAGTATCTCGATTCCGAACACAAGCTCATTCGCACCCACGGCGGCGCGCTCCGCATTGAAAAGCGCGGCGTAGACCTGCCCATGCAAAAACGCCTTCAGGAGAACCGCGTCCAAAAACAGGAAATCGCGAAAATCGCGCTGAAATACATCAGCGAGGGCGAAACAATTTTTCTCGACGCAAGCTCCACGGTGCTCGCTCTTGCGGAAATTCTGCCCGACATGGAATTGACTGTCGTTACAAACGCGCACGACTGCATAGGCCCAATTATGTCCAAGTCGAAAATCAACCTGATTGCAACGGGCGGAAAACTCGACCGTTTCAGCCACAGCTACGGCGGCTTTATGACGTGGACAATGGTCAAAAAATTCTCGGTCGACAAGGCGTTCTTCTCCTGCAACGGTGTCGATTTGGAGCGCGGCGCAAGCGAGGCGGCCGAAATTCAGGCGGAGTTCAAGGAAAACGTATTGCCGCTCTGTGCCGAAAGGATTCTTCTTTGCGACGCCTCCAAGTTAGGTGTCAGAAGCACGCGTTTCTTTGCGGGCATGGACATCATTGACCGCGTTATCACCGACTCCGGCGCGGACGCCTCTTTCATCGAAAAGCTCGAAGCTGCGGGCGTTCAGGTAAACTAATTTTTTTATGATTCCTGAAGGGGCGGCGATTGCCTTTGGCAATACGCCTTTGCTCGTTGGTTAAAGTGGTGAAGCATCACGGGGCGGCGATAGGCTATGCCAATCCGCCTTTGCTTTTTTATTGAAGTTAGCTCGGGGGCTTCAAAGACGGCGATTGTCTTTGCCAATCCGCCTTTAGCACCAGTTAAAGCTTTACTCGCTTCAAAGAAAGAAGGGAATCGGTTTCCCGATTCCCTTCTTTTCTAATTCTCTACGATGTTGCATTGCCTTTTATCGTGCAAACAAAACGGACACTGGGTTTTGCCCAACACCTGCGGCTCGGTTTGTGAAGACGCGTTTATTTTTCGAAGACAAAGTGTTCTTTCAGCCAGCCGAGAGGGTCGATTGCGCACAGGGTGAATCCGAGATAGCCGACAATTTCGGGGATTTCTTCGCACAAATTCGCCATATTACCGCTAAGCGTTTTCTCGAAAATCTGCGCAACTGCTACAAGTATGAGCGACCCTACCATTGCCGCGCCCCATTTCGAAAAGGTAATTTTGAGAGCTTGTTCCCAGTAGCCCTTTAGGTCGGTGAAGATTGCCCACAAAAATATTGCAGTAAACATCACCACGGCTATGGTGTTTCTACCTACGCCGTCGAAGAAAAACACAATGCGTTCGTCCAGCCCGAAGTTTTCGAAATCGAGTTCGCGCATTATAAACGAGTAATACAGGAATGCGAAGAACGCGAATACCGCACGGAACTTCACTCCGTCGAGGAACAGGTAGCGCACGAATGTCAGGCACGCTATCGCCAACAGCACAACTTGCGAGTTTTCCACAAGAGCGTCTTCTTCCATATCGGAGAAATCTCCCAAGATTAGCGAGTTGTATAGCGAGTATACTACTATGCACACAACGGCAACTACAAGCACGCCCGAAAACGCCGTTTGTTTCGATGCAATCAATTTCGTAATTATTTCCTTTCTTTTTCCGACTTGTTGCGGAACTATATGACAGAAAGGGTATCGCGCGTCAAACATTTATTTCGAAGATTGCGGTGCGCGTACGTGGGGCGACCGCCCCGAATTTTTCGCTTCGTCCCACACCGGCGTTTCCCATCGAACACGCTTTAACCTTCGTCGGCAGGAAACAATATGTTTTATTAACCTCGTGTTGCATACCCCGACAACATCCCGCCACGCCGAAAATTTTGCTCAACCTAAAACCACAACCTGCCAAAACAACAACCCGATACCCAAAGCGTGGCTTCTGAAAAATATGACAAATCTTCTGTAATCTTTCTCTTTGCCTCCGTGCTCCTTTAGAAAATATAAAAAACTTTAATCAAAGAGCAAAGGCGCATTCGGCAATGCCGATTGCCGCCGCTTGCCAAACATAAAAAACCCCCGACGGGGGTCGGGGGTATTGTCTTTACTTGATTGAAATTGACTCGGTAAATTCGCCGATGTAAACGTTGGGGGATTTTTCGGTAATTGGTTTGCCGAAATACTCAATGTTTTCAATCGTTATGTTTTTAACTTTGTGGTCGGCGTCTCTGCCGCGGATAAAAATCGCGCCTTTGAAAGAGCCTTCTTTGCCGACAATCTTGATGTTTTTGAAGGAGCAGTTTTCAATTTTACCATATTCGCCGGGCGCGCCTTTGTCGCGAACCGGTCCATGAAGGACAATGCGGGGCTCGGCAAAAATCAGGTGGGTGTCCGAACCGTTCGAACGCACAACTACATTCTCAAAATGCATATCCGACATCGTCAAGCCCGCGTTAACCTGAAATAGGAAAATCGCCCTAACCCAGTAGTCTTCAAATTTCGACGGACGGTCGGAGTAAAACGGCACATAAAGATTTGTACATTTTAACCCCTTGAATTCGGGCGCATAGCATTCGTAGCCGATACGGAACGTGTTCGCCGAGTCCGTCCAGAAAATGCAGTTGTCAATCACAATGTTATTGCAGGGCAAATTGTTGTGGCGGCTTTCCAAGTCCTTGACAAGTTTAAGCCCAATGCGTTCCCCGCTTTTGTAATGACCCTTCATGGCGATAATATCGTCTTCGGCGCGCGCAAAAGTATCGGTGATTTTGACATTCGAAGTGTTACAAAGGTCAATGGCGTCGTCATTAATCATTCTGCCTGAGCAAATTTTAACATTGTCAATAACAACATTTTCGCAGTTGCGGAAAACGAGCGTCCAGCCTGTGGGGTCTTTAATTATAACTCCTTCAACTTTAAGGTTTTTACCGTTGTTGAAAGTTACACAACTGCCAGAATAACGCGCCTTATTGTCTACTGAAATTATGCCGCGCCCGCGTATAGTAATATTGTCTCCGAGGGTTGAAATATCGCTCTTAACAACCGCACCGCCAGCAATATAAAGCGTCTGATTAGACTCCAACGATATCGTTTTGTCCAGGTAGTGAACCCCGGGGCCGAAATAGACAACGTTTTTGTCGCCGGCTTTGGGGGCGTCTTTTTCAATGGGGTTGCCGAAAATCACAAGCGGCATTTCGCGCTCTGTGCGTATGACAATGGCTTTGAAAGGCTTATCGGCGGTAAACGACATCTTATACTTTTCTTTTTTGACATTTTTGAATATGTCGGGGAAAAGCTCGCCTACGTAAATCTTGTCGGCGGCGGCTATTTGCTCTGGCGTGGAAATGTAGCTTACGCGCTTTGTGAACTGAATGGTCGATTTGACTTTCACATCTACTTCGCCTTCGAAATCGAAGTAGCAGAAATAATACTCGCCACCCTGGAACTTTGGCGACAATGCTTTATAAATGTCCAGCTTTTTGCCGTTAACACTCACATCGTAAGTGCTGGCGAATACTTTTTCCGACTGCGGCGCGGGATATGTTACGATTTTTGTTTCGGCGTTGGCGATGGTAGCCGACACCAACAACCCCAACATAGTCAATATATAGATAAACTGTTTCATAAGACTTTCAACGTAAAATTCTCACATATATTGTCAACGGAAAAAGTCTTTTATCCAACAAAAACTGAACAAAATCCAATATTTTCACATAGAAAACAGTGAAAAGTTGCCGAATTTTTCCCAAAAAACACTTCGAACAACGAAAAAACCAAAAAAACAAAAAGGGCATGTTTGTGTGTTTTTTAGCTTTTTTTTGGTATTTTTGGACGGCTTTGGGAAACGTCCGTTTTTTCGGTGTATTGAGGAAATACGACAATATTTTTCGGTTTTTATTTCTGCTCTTTGACAGTCGAAATCTTGCGGAAACCGACTGCTGTTTGAAAGTCTGTTCTGCTGTCGAAAGAGTCGGCGGGCGCGTGCTAAAGACCGACTCTTCCGCCGTTTTCAAGCCAAAAGAGAGAATCTACGCGAAAAATTTTTCGCCGATTGAAGCGATTATTTTTTTTGCCAAATTGCGCTTTGTGTCGAACGCGGGCGACAAAGTTTCGCCGTCGGAAAAGACAATTGATATTTTGTTCGTGTCGGCGGCAAAGCCCGCGTCCGCCGCGGAGACATCGTTTGCAACAACGGCGTCGAGGTTTTTTGCGAGAATTTTTCCGCGCGCGTATTCGAGCACGTTTTGGGTTTCGGCCGCAAAACCCACCAAAATTCGCGAACCCTTGTTTTTGGAAAGCGTCAGGAGAATATCGGGCGTGCGTTCAAGTTCGGGGTTCAGGTCGATTCCGTCTTTTTTCACCTTTTCGGGGGCGCATTGTTTCGGGCGGACATCGCTTACGGCCGCCGACATTATCAGGATATCGCAGTTTTCGAATTCCTCCAAGCACGCCTCAAGCATATCTTGCGCCGACACAACGCGCCGCGTCTTTATGTTTTCGGGATTGTCGAGCGGCGACGCTCCGAGGATAAGCGTCGTTTGCCAGCCGGCATCGCGGGCGGCTTCTGCGACTGCAACGCCCATTTTCCCCGTGGACGGATTGCTTATGAAGCGGACGGGGTCGAAGTGTTCGCGGGTAGCCCCCGCAGTCACGAGACATCTGATTTTCTTCATTGGTCGGATTCTCTCCAAGGCCGAAGTCTTTGCAATATTTTTTTCTTGAAGAGTGCTTGTAAAAAAAAGTATCGTCATTCCGATGAATGAAAAAAATACGGCGGCGGCGTTGTCGGTTTTTGCGGCGGCGGGACTTACTGTAATGAAACTGCTTGTGGGGATTCTAACCGGCAGTTTGGGCATATTGTCTGAGGCGTTGCATTCGCTGTTCGATATGTTTGCCGCGGCTATGACCATGTTTGCGGTGAAATTTTCCGACAAACCCGCCGATAAGGAGCATACTTTCGGACACGGCAAAATGGAGAATTTATCGGCGTTGGCGGAGTCGGTGCTGTTGCTTGCAACGTGCGTGTGGGTGGTCTTCGAAGCCGTTAGCCGACTTGGCGGCGGGGCTACGCATTTTGAAATAAACGCGTGGGCGTTCGGCGTTGTGATTACGTCTATTTGCGTAGACGCGTTCCGTTCGCGACACTTGATGAAGATGGCGAAGAAATACAATTCGCAGGCACTCGAAGCCGACGCGCTGCATTTTTCGACCGATATTTTAAGTTCGTCGGTGGTTCTTTTCGGTTTGATTGCCTCCGCAATGGGCTATTATTCGGCCGACAGCATAGCGGCGTTGGGGGTGTCGGCGATTATTGCATATGTTTCCGTGAAGCTTGCAAAGCGGGCGGTTGACGAACTGCTCGATACCGCGCCGGTTGGGGCGTATGAGCGGGTGGTGCGCATTTTGCGCGGAACAACCGGTATAGAAAACTGGCACGACCTGCGTATTAGAAGCGCAGGTTCGGAATATGAAATCGATGTAAACATACACGTTTCTCCGCAGTTGACGATTGTTGAGGCACACGAAATATCGGAGAAACTCGAGCGGGAAATACGCGACGAAATGGGGAGGGGGACAATAAGCGTCCACATAGAGCCTTCCGAGTAGCCGACGAATGGGGTTTGGTTTTCGCGGAAATAAAAAAATGTAAAAAAATATTGACGAACCGAGGAAAAGCGGCAGTATGGACGGAATAAAAAGGAGAGATGACAGAGTGGCCGATTGTGCCTGACTCGAAATCAGGTGTGCCGGTAACGGTACCGGGGGTTCAAATCCCTCTCTCTCCGTTTAAAATTTCACGCAACAAGCCCATTTTCAGCAAGTTCTGAATCTGGGCTTATTTATGAGACAACACCCCTGTTTGCAAGTAATTGATTATTAGAGTTCAACAAAAGCCCGAGTACACCAGACGTGCAACTAAACTGCAACCGCCACTCCGCAGCACAACTTGGCGACGATATTAATTTTTTTTTGCAATAAAAAAGACGCCTTTGAGCACATATTCTTATGTTACGATTTTTCATTTTACATTCATTTTTGTTGTCTTTTAACTTGTTTATCGACTATTAGTATCTGAAGCATAGGTATGTCAACATTGAAGAAAAAACAGAAAGAGAATAAAAATGGAAGGGAAACCCGTTCACGCCTTCTAAACGCGGCTGGAAGCGTATTTGCGGAAAAAGGATACGAAGCGGCATCCGTAAGGGATATTGCAGAAGCCGCAGGAGTGCCCTTTGCTTTGATTACATTTCATTTCAAAACAAAGAAAAACCTTTTTAAGCTGACAATAGAGCACTTTATATTAAATAACGCCAAGCTCGAATCCTTGTTCGCTCCCTTTGAAAAAGCTGACGCATCCTCTCCGAAAAGCATTTCCGCGGCCATGTATGAGAGCATAAAAAATATTGTTTACATCTGTCACAAGCCGAAAATCAGGATAAAACAGATAAACGGGTTGATGATGACCCTCTTAAAAGACGGAGGCAAAGAGGCAAACAAAATGGTACAGCTTCTTGGCGACAATACTATGGCGGACGTGTACCGGATTCTGCGCGAGGCAAACCCGCGCCTAACGCGTACCGACATATATTGGTGGAGCCATATGTTCTGGGCTCTAATCTTCTATCCGATGTACGGGGAACTTCTGTTGCTTTCCGAAAGCGGAGAGAAGAATTATTCGGCGGATTTCTTGGATTCTTTGGCTTTCAAGGTGGCGTATGTATGTTGTGTTACACTCGGACTTCCCGTCCCCGACCGTCCGGACCCGTGGTCTATAAAGGAATAATTGAATCTCTCAGGCAAAGAATGCGGAGCTTAAAATCCGCATGCGTCAAATTGGCGGAATGGACGAATGGGAAAAGAGCTTCCCGAATTGAGAAGCCCTAAAAAATTATTTGCAACAACTATCAGCTATTTTCTTCTGCGATACGCCGCGAAAGCAAGCACCAAAGCGCCGAATATTGCCGCATAAGTGGCCGGTTCGGGAACCGCGGTGTAAGATACTACGAGCCATTTCCCCTTCTCAAAGAAATACCAATCGCCGTTGAGTTCCTCGCCGTTGTTTGTGAAATAAACATCTTCTCTTTCGCAAAGCTCCAAAATATCGTTATAAATCGAATTCAGAGTGGATGTATTGTCGGCATATAGAATGTATTTGTAATATTCCGTATACGCCTCCAAATCTCCGTCCACATTTATATTCAACTTCGAACCTTCCGCGAAATTGAGATCGCCGCCTTCTAAAACATATATATAGCTTTCATCCTCGGTGTTTGTGACGTCCATATCATAGCTGACAATGCCCCCGTCTTCTACATTGACGGTAACGGCTTTATTAACCATAAGGCGCGCATTATTGTCAAGAATGAGGTTTGCTCCCCCGGAAATGGAGGCGTCTTCGGCAAAATTTGCGTAAAGAGTCCCGATGTAGTCCGTATACTTGAATTCCCTCACAAGAATATAATCGTCGGGTGAATCCATCTCCAAGGCGGTTATTGAGCCGTCTTGCAATATGGTATTTTTAAATATTGCGGTATCCCATCCTCCCCGTTCGATTCCACCTGCGGCGCTTCTAAGGTCGGCATTTGTAAAGTTTACGTTCTTAAAAAGATTGGAAGCGGAAGAGTCAAACATGGTTCTTTGCATATTGAATCCAGAAAAATCGGCATTCTCAAAGACCGTATAATTGAAAGTTGCTCCGCTTAAATCTTTGTCTTTATAGCTCTTGGTTTGCATGACTTGCGCAAGTGTGATATCTTTATCTGCACTGCCCGCGGAAAAATACACATCGTTTATTATCGCGTCTTCAAGTATTGCGTTTCTAAAATTTACGCGAACAAACCGTGCACCGCTAAAATCAAATCCGGATAAATCCTTGCCCTCGAAAGAGATGTTGTCAAGGTAGCTCATGGTCACTCCCGAAAGGTCTTTCTGCTTATAACTTTTTGTGGACTCAAGCTGCTGGCTTGTGAAGTTGGAGTCGGCCATCCATACATCGTTTATTATGGCGTCGGTAAAGTCGGCTCCGCTAACGTCTGCTCTGGTAATAACTGAACCTCTCAAATCGGCGTCTTTAAAATTGATATTTTTCAGGCTGGAGTTGGAAAACTTGCAATTTACCCTAAAACCTTCAAGATTTACGCCGTCAATAGTCACATAGCTCACATACACGCCCGACAAGTCCTTGTTCGCGTAGCTTGCAGTCGAACACAGCATTTCCGAGGTAAATCCTGTGGCATTGGCAAACTTTGCCCCGCGAATTTCCGCGCCGCTAAGGTTGGCGCCGGTGAGCGTCGCCTTTGTGAAATTGGCGTTTGTCAGATTCGTATCGGTAAAATCGGTATCGTTAAGCGTTGCGGAGTTGAAGTTTGCATTGGTGAGATTTGATCCCGTAAACTTCACTCCCGAAGCAGTGGTTTTGTACCACGACGAATCGACAAGGGACGCGTTTATGAAATTTCTCGTCACCGTTGTATTGTCGAAAACATCGTTGTCCGCATAGAGCAGCTGGCCTGCTGCCGCGGCAAGAGTTAATATGGCTAAATAGGGTTTTTTATTCATGATGTGTCGCCTCCGCAGAGATATTCTCGTTTTCCAAAAGCTCGTCTATTTTTTTTGATGCGCACTTTGTATTACATCCGTACAATAATGTCAACAATTATTTATGCGGTCGCATGGCCTCATTTTTCCCTATCGGTGCATGCGGCTAAATTTTCCTCTTTTCAGTAATAATACCTATATAAGAAATAATATTGATGGATAGAGTTATTTTTTACTAAAATTATTTATTTTCAAAACGCCAGTGCATAACTGGCAGTAGATATTTTTAGATATTGTTGGTTTTTTGTAAAGATTAAAGTTTAAGTTATTGATTCATTTACTAATTGCCCCCTAGGGGGGCGGCGCACTTTAACTCGTGAAGATAATCGCTTGGACTCTTCCAATTTAAACTCTTTCGCGGTCGAGAGTTGATCTCGTTCAACGCAAATTTTAGTTCTCTTTCTGTCGCTTTTCGCAAATCCATTCCCTTCGGAAAGTACTGTCTCAACAATCTATTTGTGTATTCATTAAGACCTCTTTCGTAAGAAGTATATGGGTGCGCAAAGTATATTTCACTCCTTAATCTTTTACTCATATCTTCGTGATAAGCAAACTCCTTGCCGTTATCAAAGGTTATCGTTTTCACATTCATTCCGCGCAACAACTTTATTACTCCATTTCTCGTAGCTTTCGCATCCTTCCCCGATAAGTAAGTTGCACATAGATATTTGCTTCGCCGCTCTACCAGCGTCAGTATCGCACCCTTGTGATTTTTACCCATTATCAAATCTCCTTCCCAATCCCCAAATCTAGATCTTTCCGCCACTATCTCGGGTCTGCTTTCTATGCTCACTCTGTTACGAATTTGCCCCCTGTAATCTTTTATGCCATACTTCCTGCGGCGCCTCTTAAAAAATAGATATCTGTGCAAGGTTCCCCCTAATTGACGCTTTCTATAAATATAATTGTAAATACTCTGGTGCGATATCTTCTTGTCAAAACAAACCGATAATATGGTTTCAGGAAAAAAATTTCTTCTTTAGAAAAGTTTCTAAAATATCAGCTTCTTTCTCTCCTATTAGATATCTTTTAGGCTTGAGCAATAATCGCAAATACGTTCGCATAAACGCTCTGCCATGCGCGTAAACGCCTTCAACTGGGTTGCGTGATAATTCACGGGATATGGTAGATTGCGATACTCCTATCGCATTTGCTATCTCCGATTGCGTTTTTTTAGCTTTACACATGTTCTCTATTACTCTTCTATCGTCATA
>JAEXGH010000021.1 GCA_023450935.1 Verrucomicrobiota bacterium
CGCGCGGGGGGGCGGGGCGCCCCCCCCCCCCCCCCCCCCCCCCCCCCCCCCGGCCCCCCCCAAACCGCGCAACGCAAGACGCCGTTTCCGCGCGGGAAACGGGCTTCAAAGCAGTCATTGCGGACATTTTAATCATTTTTATACCCCTGTTTTTACAAGACACACCACGGCGTCTTTAGGAGAAGTTCAACACACAACTTTCTAAATTGCAAGCGTTTTTTTGAGGCGGAACATTGCGCGGGGTGGGAACAACCAATTCAAGCTTCGGTCATTTGCGGGCGTGCGGGCGGCGTTTGATTTCGGCAACCGCTTTCGTGTTTCGCGTAGGTATCGGGCGGTAGGCTTGCAATGGGCGGGCAAAATTCAACTGCGCCGCATTCGGGGACAAAAAAAGATTGGCAAAGCCAATCCACATCTGCGCGTTTAGAATGAAAAAGTAAAAAAGGCGTGGATCGGAATCGAACCGATGATGAAGCTTTTGCAGAGCCTTGCCTTACCACTTGGCTACCACGCCGTAAAATATAAAGCGCAGATTAGAATTTATATTCTCGCCCATTGCAAGACAATTTTTCGCCCTTTTTGTTTTTTTCGGAGCGCGACGCATTTTGGCGGGTGCGCAGGCGGCTACATTTGGCAGAAAACAAAGCGCGGACGCCCGTTGAGGTCTTTTAGCGGCTCTATTTTTTTGTATGTTTGCGAAAATTCCGCAGCCAGTTTTTCGGGGTGGTCTATTCCGCATTCGCAGGCTACAAGTCCGCCCGAATTGAGAAATTTGGGGGCGGCGGCGAGAATTTTACGCAGGTCGGCAATACCGTCGGAGTCGGAGCGCAGGGCGTTTAGAGGTTCGAAGTCGCGCACTTCGGGCTGGGCGGATTCGACTTCGGAATCGGAAAGATACGGCGGATTCGAGACGATGAGGTCGAACTTTCCCGAGACGTTTGCAAACCAGTCGGACTGCGAAAACTCCACGTCCAAGCCGAGGGCGGCGGCGTTTTCGCGCGCAAGCGAAAGAGCGGCTTCGGAAATATCGACACCCGAAACGCGCGCTTCGGGAAAGCGGTTTTTCAGCGCGAGCGAAACCGCACCCGTGCCCACGCCAAGCTCCAGAACGGTTTGGGGGGCTGCGGCGGAAAAGCGTTCGGCAAGAAGCTCGCAAAGGTATTCGGTCTCGGGACGCGGAATGAGGGCGCGGGAATCGCACTTGAGGGAGATTCCGAAGAAGTCGGTTTTGCCCAAGATGTATTGAAGAGGCTCGCGGCGGGCGCGGCGGCGGACGAAATCGCGGCAACGGTCGAGCGTTGCGCCCGTGAGGGGTTCGTCAAAACGCAAAAAAAGCTCCAACCGTTTACAGCCGAGAGCGTCGGCAAGAATAAGCTGGGCGTCGAGTTTGGCGTCGGGAACGCCCCTGCTTTGGAAGTAGGCGGTTGTTTTGTCGAGGATTTCGAGAATTGTTTGCACGTTATTTTGTCAGCTGCTGAATGCGCTGGGCGTAGTCGGCGTCTTCAAGGGCGCGAATCATCTCCTCTATTTCGCCGTCCATAAACTGGGGGAGCGAGTGGAGGGTAAGCCCTATGCGGTGGTCGGTAACGCGGCTTTGGGGAAAATTGTAGGTGCGTATGCGTTCCGAACGGTCTCCGCTGCCGATTTGTTCGCGGCGGCTCTGCGCGTATTTGTCGTGTTCTTCGCGCTGTTTCATCTCAAGCAGGCGCGAGCGCAGAACTTTGAGCGCCTTTGTTTTATTTTTAAGCTGCGAGCGTTCGTCGGCACATTTGACAATCATTCCCGTGGGTTTGTGCAAAATCTGGACGGCGGAGTCGGTAGTATTGACGCCTTGCCCGCCGGGGCCGCTTGCGCGCGCGATGGAAATTTCGATGTCCTGAGGGTCGATGTGGATATCGACTTCCTCCGCCTCGGGCAGAACCGCCACTGTTGCCGCCGAGGTATGGATACGCCCCTGCGCTTCCGTGACGGGAACGCGCTGGACGCGGTGCGTGCCGCTCTCGTATTTCATGGAGCGGTAGACGTCGCTGCCCGACATCAAAAAACAGATTTCCTTGAAGCCGCCCGAAGCGGACTCGCTGGAGCTGAGATTTTCGATTTTCCAGCCCTTGCCGTCGGCGTAGCGGCAATACATTCTGTAGAGGTCGGCGGCGAAAAGCGAGGCTTCGTCGCCGCCCGTGCCCGCGCGTATTTCCACAACGGTGTTGCGGGAGTCGGTGGGGTCGGTGGGAATCATCATCTTGAGGATTTCGTTTTTAAGCGGCTCTATTTTCGCCCTAAGTTCGTTCAAATCCTCCTTTGCAAGCTCCACAAATTCGGGGTCGGCGTTTTCGGCGATAATCTGCTCGTTTTCGGCAATCTGGCTTTCGACCGATTCAAGCGATTGGTATGTTTCCTTGAGTTTGGTGAGGTTTTGGTGCTCGCGCGAGATTGCGCTTGCCGAACGCTGGTCGTTGTAAAAATCGGGCGCGCTCATTTTTTCGTCGAGCGCCTTGAGCCGAACCAAAAAGGGATCGAGTGGGGGTATGCCTTCCATAGCGTTTAAATCCTACAAATTACTTGAAAATTCTATTGCAAATACAGAACGAACGCTCGCTAACTGTCAAGCCCTATGTCAATCCAGCGGCTTGAATGCACGGGAGCTGCGGTGGAAACGAAGTCGGGCGCGATTTCCGCGATTTCGGGAAGCGTCTGCAGCGTAACCTGCCCCGAAACTTCAACCCAAGCGCGCTCGCCGATGAATTCGACCGCCTTGCGCATATCGGCAAACGAAAAGTTGTCGAGCATTATCACGTCGGCACGCGCCTCCAACACGGGCGCGATTTGCTCGAGGGAGTCTACCTCCACTTCCACGGCGACGTTCGGATTCTTCGCCCGCGCCGCGCGAACCGCCTCGGCCAAGCGTTCGCCCTTTGCGGCATGGGCGGCGGCAAGATGGTTGTCTTTAAGCATAACGCGGTCGAACAAGCCGATTCTATGGTTGTATCCGCCGCCGCAGGCAAACGCGTATTTTTCGAGAACGCGCAGCCCCGGAGTCGTCTTTCGGGTATCGAGCAAAACGGTTTTGCCGTTTTGAAGGAGTTCGGCGTATGAGTATGTTGCCGTTGCCACTCCCGAAAGGCGTTGCAGAAAGTTGAGCATAATACGTTCCGCCTGAAGCATAATGCGCGCGGAGCCCGAGAATTCGCCCAAGACCGCCCCCCTGCCTACGCGCGCGCCGTCTTCGACAAACGGCTCAAACGAAAGACGCTCGCCGTCGGCGTATGAGGAATACACGTCCATTATTATCGGAATGAGTTTCATTCCGCAGACCGACATTTCGTTGCGCGCAACAAGGCGCGCCTTCGTCTGGATTTTCGGCGTAAGCGACATCGTCGTGATGTCGGCCGCCACTGCGGGAACGGCCTTCAACCCCGCCCCCTCCACGTCTTCGGCGCGCGCGGTTTCGACCAGTCCGCGCAGGTATTTTTCGTCGAGTTCCTCCCACTTCAGCCTTCTGCGCAGGTGCGATGCAAATTTTTGCGGTTTCATATTACGAAATTAAAAACTCCTCTTTTGCCGCCGACTGTATTGCGACTTTCAGCGGCTTTTCCTTTGTCGCCATAGAAACTACTTTGCACGGACGACCTAGCGATTTCATCAACGCCATTCCGCCCGCAACGTCCCACAAATAAAGGCCCTTTTCACAGTAGGAATCGGCTCGACCCGCGGCAACCCACGCCATTGCAAGCGCGGCGCTGCCCATCATGCGCACCTTCTTGAATTTTTGCGCGTTCAGCAAAAAGCACTTTATACTTTCGTCCTCCAAATTTGTAGCGGAGGGAAAACCGGACATCAAAACCGCCTGAGAAACTTCTTCCGCCCAGACGGGCTTTACTTCGACGCCGTTGATTGTGAAGGGAAGACCGTCGCCGCCAGCGAAAATTTCGCCGCGGGTGAAGTCGTATACAACGCCCACAACGGGCTCGAACCCGCGCATAAGACCGATACTGACGCATACTCCGGGCATTCCGCGCAGGAAATTGTATGTGCCGTCGATGGGGTCTACAACCCAGTAGAGGTTGCCGCTTTGAACTACGGAAAAATCTCCGCCGAGCTCTTCGCCCAAAACGGGATAACCCGTGTTGGAGAGAAGCTCGCGTATAAAGACTTCGCTTTCAATATCCTCCTGAAGCTTGACGTCCTTGCCGGCGTCGGAATTGACGCGCCGCTGAACTATTCCGTTGAGGCGGTCGCCAGCAAGCCGCGCGACGTTGACGGCAGTTTGAAGTAATTGCTTGTTCATGGGCGGAATATGCTTCCGTTTTCGCCGTTTTTTACAAGCTTTTTATTTGCGCCGCGCGCGCGGCAACTGCGCGCTGTTTTTATTGTATTTGTTTTGACGCGTGTTTTTTGGAAACAAAAAAAAACGCGCCGCGGATTCGTCGCGGCGCGCAAAATATCGGGATTGTCCGAAAACTACTACTTATTGAGGTGCGATTCGATGAACGCCTTGCCGTTTGGGTCGTCGATAAAGCGGCTGAAGCTTTCGATTGTCCAGCGGGTAATGTGGTTGTCGATGTTTGTTTCGACTGTATCGCCCGCCTTTTTGTCCATAAGAGCCTGCGCCAACGGAGTCTGGTAGGAGTAGATTTTCTTGGAAGTATCGCTGTCCCACGCCCCCAAAATGGTGCAGACATGGAGTTCGCCGTTCTCGTTCTTGAGGGTAACGATTGTTCCGATTCCCACCTTGTTTGCGGGCGTTGTATTGAAGTCGAAAACTTCCGCCATGCGGATGTCTTTTTCAAGCTGCGCGCGCTGCGCGGTGAGAAGTTCGTCGCGTTCTCTCGCCATTTTGTATTCCGAGTTTTCGCGCAAGTCGCCGAGTTCGCGGGCGGCTTCGATTGCCAGTTTGCTGGCGGGCAGCTCCACCTTGACCAACTTTTCCAGCTCTTCGCGCTTCTTGTTGAGACTCCATTCCGAAACAAACAGGCGTTCGCGCTGCGACGACGTTTTTACCAGACTCTGGACTTTCGGATAGAGGTTGATTATGCGGGAGAGTATCGATTTCTTGGAAAGTTCCTCGAAGCCCTGATTGAGCAAAAGCGTTTTCGCCAAGTCGCGCGCCGTTTCAAGCGTGGAGCCGTTGAGCATCTCCTTGATGAGGCTGCCGTCTTCGGAAAGCACTTCTGCAAGCGGTATTTTTGCCGTGGAAACTACCGTTTCGCGCTGGAGGGCTTCGTTGTCGATTGCCGAAAGCATTGCGCTGAGGAGGTTCTCGTTGATGAGGTTTTCTAGTATATTTCTATACTTTGTTTCGTTTCTGTTTTTAACGACCCACAAAATAAGCGAACCGTTTAGCGTCTTTTCCTTGAGCCACGTTTCGAAATTGTTTTTTAGCAAATCGTGCGAAGAACCGTTGCCGTCGTCTTCAAACGCGTAGCCCTTGACCACTTTCGATTCCTTGTTGGAATCCCACTTCAAAAGGAAGTCTACGCACTCTTTTGTGAAACGACCTTCGCTGGATTTCAAAAGCGAGAGCGTGGTATCGCGCCAATGTTTGCCTTCGATACGCGCCAAGAGGTCGAGGAAGCGGGCAAGATACATTGTAGGAAGGTTCTTTGCAAGATTATTAAGCCCATCTTTGGGGTTCTTTTCCACTATGTCCTTGATGATGTCTTTACTGCGAGGTTCGATTTCCTCGACTTTGCTCTCTTCAAAATCGACGTCCTTTTCGCCTTCGCGCGACTGCTCGTTGATGTAGCGAATGAGGTCGTTTCTAATCCAGATGCCGCGCAGACGGTCGGCGTCGTTGAGCGCGCGCGAGGACTTTTTGACCGACTCGGTAAGTTCGTCCCTTATCTGGACGAGTTTTCCCCTGATTTCGTCGTTGCCTGCCGGAACGCTTGCCTCGGCGGATTCGTCGTTTTTGCGTTTGTTGCCGGTTGCGGTTTCGAAAAGCTTTTCGGCAAGGACAATCTTCTTCTTCGGCTCTCTGTTTGCAAAATATTCGGTGAGGATTTCCTCTTCGGGAGACATTGCCTTGTCTTCGTCGCGCAGGACGTAGTAGTCATTCTTGGTTTTGGGGCACTCCACGATGGGATTGCGGACAAGCTCCTCCTTCGTTTTATTCCACCACTTTCTGTATTCGCGCTCCGCCTTTTTGTTGATTTCGGCAAAGTCCTTTTCAGGGAGGTTTCTGTTGTTTATAGGGCTGTATCCGAAAAGCTGTTTGAAAGTGTTTTCAAGCTCAATCGCGCTTGCGGAACGGTCGATTTTGTTGCGGTCAATGTAATTGACAACAAAATCTCCGCCTTTTTTCATTTCCTCCTGTAGAGCGGGAAGATCGGTGCGGTAGCGGACGATAATGTTGTCGGGTTCGAGTATTTCGAGCTTGTCCACGCAGAACGCGGGGTCCATCAGGTGTCCGGGTTTTCCCTCAAAATTTATTGTGAGCTTTCCGGAGGATTTGTCGTATGAAACGATTTTACCAAAACCCCAACTGCTGTGCATACAGAAAGCTCCGTCTTTCATGGCTTCAAGCCTGTCCCTTTTGGACGCCAAGCGCGGATTCTTCTTTATGATGTTATTTATTTCTTCGGAATTCATATTTATTTGTCTTGAACTTTGTTTTTCAACCCTTATAGACATTGCCGAATTTTTTTATGGAGGATTCATCGCCATACCAAAATACCGCAGTCAAGATTATTGAAATATACGACTCGAATCCGTCGAAAGCCGACGAAATCTTATCGGAACATTTTTTTGCGTCTATAAACAAGAGACCATTTCGGGGGATTTGTCAATTTATCTTTTTAACAGTTTTGCGGAATAAATTTTTGATAGAGCACACAATACAGTTGCTATCCAAAAAAAAACCGAAGTTTAAAATGCAGTGCCTGTTGAAGGCAGCCATTGCAGAACTAATTATTGCGGAAGATGATAAAAAACCGAAGGTAATTGACAGTTGGGTCGGATGGACAAAGAAAAACTTTTCCAAAGCAGAGGCGAACTTTGTAAACGCAGTTTTACGAAGATGCCAAAAAACAATCGAAAAAATAAAGCTTTCGGGAGAATTGTCGGTAATTTACAGCATTCCTAACTGGTTGATTGAAAGATGGAAAACGTTTTTCGGAATTTCAAAAACAGGCGAAATTTTGGAGATTTTAAACAAACCTTCGGAAGTTTTTTTCAGAATGTCGCAAGACGAAGATGCAAAGCAAATTTTCAAAAGCTACTCGCAGTTTTTTTCGCCCTCTAAATTCGAAAATTTTTACAGGTTAAATTCGGGAAACTGGAAGAACGTAGTGTCCCTTTTGGAAACGGGATATTTTTATATTCAAGACCCTTCAACTTATTTCGCACCGAGCGCGCTGAAACCGCGCGCAGGCGGAAAATATCTCGACTTGTGCGCGTCCCCCGGGGGAAAATCACGCATAATTGCCGATTTAATAAAAAAGGACTTTCTGCAAAACCGAGAAAAATACGGCGCGGAGACTTTGGAAAAATCGCTGCTTGTTTCCGTGGACTTCGGCAACCGCATACGGAGATTGAAAGAAAATATGTTAAAAGTCGGGTTTATGGATTGCAAAGTTGTTGACTGCAATCTGCTGAAGGAGGATTTAAAGCAAAAGTTGGAGGCGGCAGGTCTGCCTACGGCGTTCGACGGGGTTTTCATCGACGCGCCGTGTTCTAATACTGGCGTTTTGCGCAGGCGTCCGGACGCTCGCTACAGAATAAGCGAAAGCGACATTTCAAATTGCGCAGAAATTCAGAGGAGGCTTCTTGAAAAATATGCCGAATATGTAAAGAGTGGCGGAACTTTGGTTTTCAGCACGTGTTCAATCGACGAAGAGGAAAACGCGAAAAATGCGGAGTATTTCTCAAAAAACAATCCAAAATGGACAATAACGGAATCTAAAACAATTCTTCCCGACAACGAAAACGACGGTTGCGGATTTTTCGCGGCTGTAAAAAGATAGTGTCATTACAAAACTCTACATAATATTTAGTGGAACCTTGTAGATTTTAGGTTTGTCGAAGAAACGGTGAAACATTTTCAGTATGTATGGGTGGGGTATTGTTAATTGAATGTTAAGGAAGTGTTGGAATATTATCAAAGTTTTGTTCGACATTTGTAAGTATGTAAACATCGCGCCAAAAACAACGGAATGCACATTAGTTATTAAGATGTTTTTATTTTATTTGTATCTAAAAATCAAATAGTTGTAATATTATTAAGAAATTTACAAAACGTAATAATAAGACTGAAGATATATATATAAAGAATAAATATATTTATAGGCAGAAACGAGCCGAAAACACTTGCAATTTATTCGGGTTTGTATGACACTACCTACAAAGTATATTTACAGAATTTTCGAATCAGATATCACACAGGTTGCGCAAATGGCGGAAACAAACATGAGAAAATTAAAAGCTTCTGGGTTGCCGAGAATCAAATACCCAAAAGAATCGACGACCATTGATGGAGATTGCCTGTATGGAGTATCTCTGGACATGGCGGTAGACGAGGCAAGCAGATGTTTACACTGTCCGAAACCGAGATGCATTATGGGGTGTCCGGTAAACATCAAAATTCCCGATTTCATCAACGACATAGTAAACAGGGACATCGAAACTGCGGCAAAGAAACTTAAAATGCAAAGTGCGCTTTCCGCCGTTTGCGGAAGGGTTTGCCCGCACGAAAAACAATGCGAGGGAAACTGTATTTTGGGAATGCGCTTTGAGCCGGTAGCGATAGGAACGCTTGAAAGATTTGTTGCCGACTACGCGCGCGTGCACAACATAAACGTCTTTCCCGAAAAAAAACCGCCTACAGGAAAGCGCGTTGCGGTAATAGGCTGCGGGCCGGCCGGAATAACGGCGGCTGCCGATTTGGCTTTGGCGGGGCACGAAGTGGAAATTTTCGAGGCGGAATCGCTTCCCGGGGGTGTCCTAACCTACGGCATTCCCGACTACAGGCTACCGAAGGAAATAGTTTTCTACGAAGTAGACCAAATTAAAAAATTGGGAGTAAAAATAAATTTCGGCGAAAGAATAGGTAAAACGCGCAATGTGGGAGCGGTTTTGAAGTCTGGTTTCGACGCCGTTTTCATAGGCGCGGGCGTGGGTGTTCCGCTTCCGTTGGGAATTCCCAATGACGATGCCGAAGGCGTTGTTGCATCGAACGTATTTTTGGCGCACTACAACTTGTCGAAATTGGATTCCTCCGTAAAGCCTATAGGCGAAGGCGCGGAAAATATAGTTATAGTAGGCGGCGGAAATGTCGCAATGGACGCTTCCAGAGTGGCTTTGAGGCTTTCGAAAAAATCAACTCTTGTCTATAGGCGCGCGCGCGAACAAATGCCCGCAAGAAAAGTGGAAATTGAAGACGCAATAAACGATGGCGTTGACTTCAAATTCCTCTCGGGAATAAACAGGGTGATTGTGGATGAAAACAACAAAGTCAAGGCTCTTGAATGCGTTAAAATGGAGCTTTCGGAGCCCGACGAATCGGGACGAGCAAGCGTGCGCAGAATCCCCGATTCCGAATTCAAAATTCCATGTGATTTGGTTGTGGTGGCTGTGGGTAACAAGCCGAATCCGATTTTGTCCATAACATGTCCTACGCTCAATACGGCGAAGGAGGGAACTATTGTTGTAGACCCCGTAACGTTGCAGACTTCCGTTCCCGGAGTGTTTGCGGGCGGAGATGCCGTAACGGGCGCGCTCACTGTAATAAGCGCAATGGGGCAGGCAAAAAAAGCGGCAAGAAATATAACGAAGTATCTCAACGGAGAACCGCTCACTGATGAGACCGCGCCTGCTCATATCTAACGACGACGGCGCGGATTCGCCTTTCTTGCCGATATTTCTGGAAGAATTGTCGGCGGTTGCCGATTTGGATGTCGTTGTTCCGGCAACTGAGCAGAGCTGGATTGGAAGGGCGTATTCAAGGCACAGAAAACTTACGCTAAAAGAAGTGTCTGTTGCGGGATTTAATGTTAAAACAATTGACGGAACGCCTTCGGATTGTGTGAATATCGCTCTTGCCCATTTGTGCAGGCCGGACGCTGTTGTTTCGGGAATAAACATAGGGCAAAATATAGGAATTCCGCTTTTATGGAGCAGCGGAACTTTTTCTGCTGCGGCAGAAGGCGCGTGCTGGAGGTATCCCGCTTTCGCGTTTTCAATGAGGCTTGAAAGAATTTATTACGAAGCCTGTAGATTGAATCACGTAATGCCTGCCGAAGGAACGCTTGGGGAAAATTTGCGCGCCGCTTCAAGGAAATCTGCCGAGTATATTTTGAATTCCCTTTCGAGCGGGTTTGCAAAACCGCATTGTGTTTGTAATGTCAATTTTCCCGTAAGATATACGGAAGATACGCCGTTTAAAGAGTGTGTTCCGACAAAATCGGAGATGGCGTCGCTCTACGAAAGAAACGGCGATAATTTCGAATTTAAATACGCCATAAAACCGCTTCCTTCGGAGGGATTGACCGATTACGAATGTCTTGAAAGCGGCTGTGCGTGCCATTCGCGCATTTTTATATAAATTTTAAAAATAAAGGCGGATTGACTAATGCCAATCCGCCTTCGGGACTTTTAAATTAAGAATGTCAAAACAGTATTGAATTTGTTCAATCCGCTTCAGTGCCCAACATATAAAAAAGATAAAGCAGCATTGAACGAAGTTCAATCTGCGCCACTTCCCAACATATAAAAAATTCAATCTGCGCCGCTTCCCAACATATAAACTATTTGGAAATTATCAGGAGTATGTCGTTTTCGGTCTTGGAGTCTTTGCCGAATGGCGACGCGCCCATAACTATTTTCGCGTTTTTTCCGTTTACGGTAATGGCTTCCCCGAGACTGTATGTGCGGCCGTTTACAATGAATCTTGCATTCTTGAAATACGAATTTTTATCGGCAAGCGTAACGATGGGATAAGTTCCCGGCTTGGAGATTTTGAGGTTTTTAACGTCAATGTCGAAAAGAACCTTGTCGGCTTTTACTTCGTTGCCGAAATACGCCTGAGGCATGTTGTCGTTTTTGCCTACGAACTTGAATTCGATTTTCCAAACTTCCGGTTTCTCGTCGAAAATGGAGTCGAACAACGCGCCGTAGCCGACATTGAGCTTGGAGTTGCCCGTAAGCACAAACATCGTGCCCGCGGTGTTTTTTAAGTCTACATCGGGGTGGACGGGAATAAGGCAGAATATGCTTCCGCCTATATTCATAGTGGTGTCGTCAAGCTCGAGAGTTGCAACCCCCGCGCGTTGCGATTTTTCCCAGAATGCGAAGTTGAAATTGTCGCCTACATCAACGGTGCAGTTTTCGAACTGTATTTTTGAGGTCTGAAGTTCTTGGTGGATGTTTTCGCGAATTTTTATCTTCCTGCCTTTTGCATAGACGAGTTTTGATGCAATGGAACTTAGACCCTGAACGTATATGTTTTGGTCTATCTCGAAAATCTGGCCGCCGCGCGTGTTGACCCAGTCGGCCGGACCGGGCTTGATTTTATACAAGTCGGTTTTGTAGTGGAGGCTGCGTCCCCAGTTGCAGGTACTCATTTTGAAGCCGTTTTCGGGCATAGGTTCGCCCTGTTGGCCAACAAAAAAGCCCAAACCGAATGTCGAAGACGCAGCGGCTGCGGTTGCAAAAAATGTAAACAGTTTCTTTAACATATATGTCCGTATCTTTTGTAGAGATAGAATATTCGAACGAAGGAGTAGTCAAGCCTTAACTTTTCTTTTTGGCCTTGGCAAGCTCCTGCGCCACGGTAAAGCGCACGATTGCGTCGAGTTTTTCGAGTTCGTCAAAATCGACGTTGGCGCGAGAATGCGCCTGTTTGGCGGCTTCAATTGCGTTTTCCTTTGCCTTTCGAATGTCTTCTTCGGTGAGTTTTGCGACGTTTATGGCGGCTTCGGTGAGGACGGAGACGGAGTCGCCCATGCAGCGGGCATAGCCTTTGTCTATGGCTATGCTTTCCTGTTTGCCGTCCGAATACAAAACAATCACAGCACCCTCGTCAAGCGCAGTTATAAGGGGAATGTGCCCCGCCATGACGCCTATTTCGCCGCCCGACGCGGGAAGCGTAACCATTGAAAGGTTGTCGCCTTTCCAGACGACACCTTCTGGCGTTACTATTTCGAGAGAAAGCGACATTATTTTGCCTTGTTCTTTTCGTAGGTCTCGATTACTTCGTCTATTGTGCCCTTGAGGTAGAAATCGTTTTCGTTTACATGGTCGAGCTCGCCGTCGAGAATCATCTTGAAGCCCCTGATTGTTTCGGATACGGGGACGTATTTGCCGTGTATTCCGTTGAACACTTCCGAAACAAACATCGGGTGGGAGAGATATTTTTGGACTTTTCTTGCGCGCGAGACAACAAGCTTGTCATCGTCGGAAAGTTCGTCAATACCCAAGATGGAAATGATGTCCTGCAGGTCTTTGTATCGCTGCAAAACAGACTGCACGCCGCGCGCGACTCTGAAGTGCTCTTCGCCGACAATGTCGGGCGAGAGGGCGTTGGAGGTGGAGGCGAGCGGGTCGATTGCGGGATATATGCCCAACGCCGCTATGGAGCGGTCGAGGACGATTGTGGAGTCCAAGTGGGCAAACGTGTTTGCGGGAGCGGGGTCGGTGAGGTCGTCGGCAGGAACGTATACAGCCTGAAACGATGTGATTGAACCCTTCTTTGTGGAAGTGATTCTCTCCTGCAGTGCGCCCATTTCCTGCGCGAGGGTGGGCTGGTAGCCTACCGCCGAGGGCGAACGCCCCAGAAGCGCGCTGACTTCGCTGCCCGCCTGCGAGAAACGGAAGATGTTGTCGATAAACAGTAGAACGTCCTGAGCCTGTTCGTCGCGGAAGTATTCCGCCATTGTAAGGGCTGTGAGGGCTACTCTCATTCTCGCTCCCGGCGGCTCGTTCATCTGGCCGTAGACGAGGGCTACTTTCGACTTGTCGGGGGATTTCGGGTCGATAACGCCCGAGTCAATCATTTCGTGGTAGAGGTCGTTGCCTTCGCGCGAACGTTCGCCCACCCCCGCGAAAACCGAGAAACCGCCGTGCGCCTTGGCGATATTGTGGATAAGCTCCATGATAACG
This sequence comes from Verrucomicrobiota bacterium, assembly GCA_023450935.1. Classification (GTDB taxonomy): domain Bacteria; phylum Verrucomicrobiota; class Verrucomicrobiia; order Opitutales; family Intestinicryptomonadaceae; genus Merdousia. The sequence goes on from JAEXGH010000021.1 coordinate 13,093, forward strand.
ACCGTTTTGCCTACGCCCGCGCCGCCGAACGCGCCAACTTTGCCGCCCTTCAAAAAAGGGCAAATAAGGTCGATGGGCTTTATGCCCGTTTCGAGGATTTCCGCGCGCGTGCTCTGCTCCGAAAGCGCGGGAGCTGAACGGTGTATGGGCATTCTCTCTTTTGTTGCGACTTCGCCGCGTTCGTCAACGGGGTCTCCCAAGACATTGAAAATTCTTCCGAGCGTTGCGCTGCCCACTGGAACGCTGATTGCCCTGCCCGTATCGGTTGCCGCCGCGCCGCGCTTCAACCCTTCGGTGGAGGTCATTGCGACGGTTCTGACAACTCCGTCGCCAAGCTGCTGCTGGACTTCCAAGACGATTTTTTCGGTCTTGCCGCCGACTTCGACTTCCGTTTCGAGGGCGTTGTAAATACTTGGAATTGCGGCTTCGTCAAACTTGACGTCTACAACCGCGCCGATTACTTGGATTACCGTTCCGGTATTTTTCTGGTGGTTCATTGTCTTGATATTAAATTAACTGTTGTTTTCCAGAGCCTGCGCGGCAGAGGCAAGTTCCAGAATTTCCGTAGTGATTGCCGACTGGCGCGCCTTGTTGTATTCGAGGGTGAGCTCTTGGACTAGCGAATTGGCGTTGTCGCTGGCACTTTTCATTGCAACCATTCGCGCGGAATGTTCGGAGGCTTTGGCGTCCAACGCCATGTAGTGGATTGCCTGCTTGATGTAGAACTGCGGAAGTTCCGCCGCTATTGCGTCGAGCGAAGGCTCGAAGCTGAAGCGTCTGTCTTCTTTAGGGTGGTTTGCAACGTCTGAAAGTTTATACGATTTTTTCAGGCGTTCGATGAACCACTGCAAGTCGTCTACGGGCGCGATTTTTACGAGGGCGGGGTCCTGCCGCAGCGTGTTGACGAATATGGGATAGAGCACTTCAATAGAGCCAAAACCGCCCTCTTTTGCGGTTTTCATCGCAAATTCCGCTATCTTGCGCGTCTCCGAAAACTTGACGTAGTCGCTGATTTTGAAGTTGGCGAGCAGCTTTTTTCCGCTTCTTGCAACAAACCGCGCCGCGCGCAGACCGACCGTAATAAACTCGGCGTCGCCGCGTATTTCGGAGACGGTTTTAAATATGTTAGTGTTTAGTCCGCCGCACAAACCCCTGTCGGTCGAGAAAACTATTACAAGCCGCCTGTCGTTTTTCGACAGTTTCAGGTTGCGCGCAACAACGCCCATAAGCTCCGCGCCCACGCTTTCGGTCAAGTCCATAAGCAGCGTTGCATAGGCGCGCCCCGATTCGGCGTTTTGCTGCGCCTTCTTCATTTTGGACGCCGCAACAAGCTGCATTGCGCGGGTTATTTGCCCCGTGCTTTTGACAGCCTTGATTCGGTTGCGGATTTCGCGCATTCCCTTCATACTACAAGCTCCGTTGGGTTAGGCGAAGGTTTTTCCCCACTGTGCGCAAATGTCTTTGAGCATTGCGGAAATGTCGTCGCCGATGATTTTTTCTCTGGTTATCTTCGACAAAACCTCCGCGCCCCTGCCCGCGAGGAAATCTTCGAACGAGCTTTCGGCCGCCGCGATTTTCGAGACGTCGATGCCGTCGAAGAATCCGTTTTGCAAAGCCCACAAAATTGCTATTTCCATAGCCGCGGATTTAGGGGAATTGTTGTTCTGTTTGAGGATTTCCACGAGGCGGTCGCCCTTGTCGATTATGGCTTTTGTGCGCGCGTCGAGGTCGGAGCCGAATTGCGCGAACGCCGCCAATTCCTTGTATTGCGCGTATTCGCCCTTGAGCTTGCCCGCAACCTGTTTGAACGCCTTCATCTGCGCCGAGGAACCCACGCGCGACACCGAAATGCCAACCGATATTGCGGGGCGCACGCCCTGATTGAACAGGTCGGTTTCCAAAAATATCTGGCCGTCAGTAATCGAAATTACGTTTGTGGGAATGTATGCGCTGACGTCGCCCTGCTGCGTTTCGATAATAGGCAGAGCCGTAAGCGAGCCTCCGACGTTGTTTTCGTCGAGGCGCGCGGCGCGTTCGAGAAGGCGCGAGTGCAGGTAGAAGACGTCGCCGGGGTAGGCTTCGCGCCCCGAGGGACGCTTGAGCAAAAGCGAAACTTGGCGGTAGGCGGCGGCGTGTTTGGAAAGGTCGTCGTAGACGATGAGCGCGTCCATTCCGTTTTGCATAAACCATTCGCCCATTGCGCAGCCCGCGTAGGGAGCGATATACAGGTTTGCCGCGTTTTCGGCCGCGGAGGCGGCGACGATTATGGTGTATTCAAGCGCGCCCTGCCTTTCAAGCAGCTGGATTGTGCGGGCTATGTTGGCGTTTTTCTGCCCGATTGCAACGTATACGGAATAGACGGGGCGGAAGTCTTTGTCGCCCGAAGCCAAGCCCTCTTTGTTGATGCGCGCCTGATTGATGATTGTATCGAGCGCGATTGAGGTTTTGCCGGTGCAACGATCGCCTATGATGAGTTCGCGCTGGCCGCGGCCCACGGGAATCATGGCGTCAACCTCCAAAATACCCGTCTGCAGCGGCTGGTTTACAGATTTGCGCGGCAGGATTCCGGGGGCGATTTTTTCGACCGGATAGAATTCTTCGGCGCGGATTTCGCCCTTGCCGTCGAGCGGCCGGCCGAGGACGTCAACCACCCTGCCCAGAAGCCCCCTGCCCACGGGAACGCTCAGCAGCTTGCCCGTGGTTTTGCCTTCGTCGCCTTCGTTCAGCCCGGAAGTGTCGCCGAGCAGAACGCAGCCGACTTCGTTTTCGCCGAGGTTCAGCGCAATGCCGAAAATGCCGTTTTTGAACTCTATCATTTCGTTATACATTGCCCCGCCCAAGCCGTCCAAGCGCGCAACGCCGTCGGCGAGGGCTATGATTTTACCCGCGTTGGCGCGGCGGCTCGACATTTCAAGCGCCTGAATTTTGGCGTTTATTTCATTTAAAATTTCGTTCATTTCTACACCTGTTTATTGCGTTTTGGACGATGTTTGCAAGTCGCGCAGAACCCCGGCGGCGGAGCGTTCGAAAACGTCGTCGCCGCACTTTATACGCACGCCACCGAGGAGCGATTTGTCGATTTTCGTCTCCACGCGCAGTTTGCCGCCGGTGCGCCTTTCGAGTTTCCCGACAAGCCCCGCGAGCGTTTCGGGCGAAAGCTCTCCCGACGACTCCACAACCGCGCTGCGCGCCGAGACAATCGGCTTGAGCCTTTCGAGGTATGCCTTCAAAAGCCTTGTGCGCTGCGCGGGCCGAACTTGCGTTTGCACATACTCGCAAACCGCCGAAACGCGTTCGGCGTCTACAAGACCGTCGGAGTCGAGCGAAAGCCCGACAAGCGTTTTTGCGCGCGTAAGAATGTCCACCGCCTATATCTCCAATTCCTTTGCCGCGTTTTCGGCAAGCTGTTTGCGTTGTTCGTCGGTAAGTATTTCGCCGACCGCCTTGCGGGCGGTTTCCACTACCAACTGCGAAAGCTCTCCGCGAAGCTGCTCTTTCATGAGGGCTTTGTCGCTTTCAAGTTCTGCGGCGTTGCGCCGGCGTATTTCAGCCGCCGTTGTTTCGGCTTCCGAAACCGCGCGCTCAAGCGCTGCTTTGGCGTCGTTGCGGGCGTCCTTGAGTATTTTCGCGCTTTCCTGTATTGCCTGTTGAAGTTTTCTGTCGGCGTCGGCCTGCGCATTTGCAAGGGCTTGCGCCGCGGCTTTGGCGTCGTCAAGACCCTTCTGGATTTCCTCCCGACGCTTGGACGCCGCCTCCGATACGGGGCGGAAAACAAAGTAATACAACGCAGCGGCGACAATACCGAACGACAGAGCCTGACTTACAAGCAAACGCCATTCCACGCCGAATTCGGAGAGGAATCCCAACGGGTCTGACGATGTCGCCAATATTGTGTGCATGGCCGGCTATCTCTTACAGGAACAAAGCGTAGAAGGCAACGGCTTCGGAAAGCGCCATACCCAAAATGGCCAAAACCATAACCTTGCCCGATGCTCCGGGGTTTCTTCCCACTGCCTCCACTGCCTTTGCGCCCACAAAGCTTACGCCCAACGCCGCTCCGAGGCAGCCCAACGCGCCCTGAATTGAGCCCGTTATGTTAAGTTGTGTTACGGTATCCGCGATTATATCTATCATATTTTTTCCCTTAGTTGTTTATTGTTTTTATATAAAATCACTCCTCTTCGTGGTTCGTCAAAAGCCCTATGTAAACCGCCGTAAGCAGCGTGAACAAAAACGCCTGAATCAAACCTATCAGCATTTCCAAAAGATAGAACGGCAGCGGAATCACCCACGAAAATATGCGCGGCAATTTCTGCGCGAGCTCGTGCATGTGTTCGAGCAGAACCTCCCCCCCGAAGTTGTTTCCGAAAAGTCGGAAGGAAAGCGAAAGAAGGCGCATAACTATTGAGACTATGTCTATGCATCCGACCGCAAAAAAGACGAAAAACAACGCTAGATAAATAGGCAACGCCACTTCCGCGCGGTTAGCCTTGTTGCCGAAGGTATCCTGCAAAAAGGCCTTCGTCCCCGCGTATTTAAATACGAAGTAAATCCAAGCGCAGAACGAGATTATCGCAAGCGCAAGCGTGGTGTTCAAGTCGGTATTGGCGGGACGCAGAAAGGGGACGAAATGCGGCTGGCCGCCCGCCGTTTTGACTTCGCCAACTGAGCCGACTCCGGGGAGAAGTCCGCTCCAGTTCATTATAAGTATATAAAAAAAGATTCCCAGCAGCAGCGGAAACGCGCCCTTGAAAGCGCGCGCGCCCATGATTGGCTCAAGCGTGTTTTTGAGCGCGTCGATTGCCGTTTCTATGGCCATTTGCCCCCTGTCGGGAACCGCCTTTGCGCCTCCGCGTATCAGAAGCCTGAAAAGGACAATTATAACCGCCGTGAAAATCCAAGCCGTGAGCATTGAATTTGTTACGGGAAGGCCGCACAATTCAAAAAGGTGTTCGGCCTTGCGTTCCGAGGCCTCCAGCGAAACAGCCGTTGCGGCGAGGCACACGGCGGAAAACGAAAGCTTTTTTAAAATGTCAACAATCCCCATTTCGCTTCTAAATTCACGGTAGAGTGTCTCGATTTTAACGCGGTTGTCAAGGGTTTATCGGTTTTAAAAATGTCCAAAAATGTAGTTTTTTGAATTTGCGGCGTTTTTTGACGTTTTGAAGGGGGCAGTCGGCTCGTTTTTTCTTGAAAGCGGGCGCAAAAAGTCAATCATCTTGTAAATGCTCGAATTGGAGAAAGTTTACGATGTTGTTGTTTGCGGCGCGGGGCATGCAGGTTGCGAGGCCGCGCTTGCCGCGGCGCGAATGGGCGCGCAGGTTCTTCTACTTACGGGAAATGCGGACACTATTGCCCAGATGAGCTGTAATCCGGCCATAGGCGGGTTGGCAAAGGGGCACATAGTCCGCGAAATAGACGCGCTCGGCGGTGAGATGGGCGTGAATGCCGACGCAACGGGAATCCAGTTCAGGGTATTGAATATGTCGAAAGGACCGGCGGTGCAGTCGCCGCGCGCGCAGTGCGACAAAAAGGCGTATCAATTCCGAATGAAGTCCGTGTTGGAGAAAACCCCGAATTTGACGCTTTTTCAGGCGGAGGTTGTGGAACTTCTGGCGGAGGACAGAAAAGTCGCGGGAGTTTCAACAAATTTGGGCGTTGCCTTCAAGGCAAAAACGGTTGTTTTGACCACGGGAACGTTCCTGAAGGGGCTTATGCATGTGGGAAGCTCCAAGACGGTCGGCGGCAGAATGGGAGATTTCGCCTCTGAGAGGTTGTCGGAGAGCCTTGCAAAAAGCGGCATCAAGCTGGAACGGCTGAAGACGGGAACGCCCGCGCGCATTTTGGGCTCTTCCATAGACTTTTCCAAATGCCAAATTCAATACGGCGACAAAACCCCCTGCCTTTTCGGCTTCTACGACACGCGCTTCGGCGACGCCCTCCCCCGCCCCGAGTCTGCCGCAGATGCGCCCGCTTTCTCCGACGCGGAACTTGGGGAAATCTACCCCGACCTGCCCGAGTCGGAAGCGCGCAGGCGCAAGGTTTTGGACGCGCGCCGCGCAAATTTGGAGAAAATGTTCCACGTGGAACAATCTTTGGCTTTCGGCTCTTTCGAGGGGTTCGGGCGCGCCCAAATGTGCTGCTACGAGACCGCCACGGGAGAAAAAACAAAGGAGATTGTCCTTAAAAACCTTTCGCGCTCGGCGATGTATGGCGGCGAGATAAAGGGAATAGGTCCGCGCTACTGCCCAAGCATTGAGGACAAAATGGTCAGGTTTGCCTCGCACGAAACCCACAGGCTCTTTCTCGAGCCGGAGGGGCGCAACACCGACGAATGGTATATCAACGGGCTTTCCACATCGATGCCGCTCGATGTCCAGCTTGATATAATCCGCTCCGTGGCGGGACTTGAAAACGCCGAGGTTGTGCGCCCCGCGTATGCGGTAGAATACGACTTCGCCCCGCCGACACAGCTGAGGGCTTCGCTTGAGTCGAAAATAATGGACGGGCTTTTCTGCGCGGGGCAGATTAACGGCACGAGCGGCTACGAGGAGGCAGCCGGCCAGGGTCTGATTGCGGGGGCGAACGCAGCGGCAAAGGTTTTCGGCAAAGCCCCGATAATCCTCAAACGCCACGAAAGCTACATAGGCGTTTTGATTGACGACCTCGTTACCAAAGGCACGAAAGAGCCGTATAGAATGTTTACAAGCCGCGCCGAATACAGACTGCTGCTAAACCATACGAGCGCGGAGCTGCGCCTGTTCGACGCCGCGCGCTCTCTGGGGCTGCTTGGGCAATCGCGCGGTAGTGCCGTGGAGCGGAAGATTGCCGTAATAAACGAATATGTGGAGCGTTTCGAGGCTTCGGGGCAGTCGCTCGCGCTTCGCCGCGACGGTATTCAGGCGGTTCGCGCCCTGCCCGTCGATTTTCTTTCCCTGCCGGACGAGGTTCGCGCGGAGATTCTCTACCGCGTCGTCTACAAGGGGTATCTCGACCGCGATTTGAAACAGATTCAAAAGGCGCGCGCGTATGAGAACATTTCAATTCCCGACGGGTTCGACTATTCGGGCGTGAAGGGGCTGAGAACGGAGGCATCGCAGAAGCTGGAGGCGTTTGCGCCGATGACGGTCGGGCAGGCGTCGCGCATTTCCGGGGTTTCGCCCGCCGACATCAGCGTGCTGATTGTCCACCTAAAGGCGTTTTGGCAGTCGGAGTAGCTTTTGTGTAGAGCGCAAAAAGGCTATCGGTTGCGATAGCCTTTTTTGTCGATATGTTTTTCGGCGTTATTTTAGCCCGAACTCGGCAAGTTTTTTGCGCATTGCGCCTTTGACTCCCGCCGACTTTGTGGAGAAAAACTCGAAGCCGATTTTTTCGCAAAGCTCGATATTTTGCGGCTCGCCGTCTTCAATCTGAGGGTCGGCGTTGAAAGAATGCAGGTCGAAGCCCGTCGCCTTTTGCCATTTTGCGAATCCGCCTTTTTCGAATTTCGCAGTGCCCTTCCCGAATCCGAAGGCCCAGTCGAAAAGCGAGTCTTTGGGTTGTCCGTGCTCGAAGTATATGTTGTCGTCGAATTTTTTTATCGGCAGGTCTTTGTTCCATGCGATTGCTATTCTGAGGAATCCGTCGGTCCAGTCGAAAATGTTGCGTTCTATGACGGCGTCTCTGTGGAGGTCTTGCCTGTAGTTGCCTTTGTTTGTCCAGTAGAGGGTTATCGGGCGTTTGGCCGAGGCAATTACGTTGTTTGCAACGCGAACCGCCCGCACTTTGTTAAGACTCATGCCCGACTGCGCGCCGATTATCGTGTTGTTCTTTACCGTATAGTGGCTCGAGGATTCGTCGCAGTAAATGCCGTTGCCGCCGTAGCTGCGGCTCGATACGTCTTCAACTCTGTTGCCCTCTACGAGCGTGCCTTCCTGCATGCCGAGCAAATATATTCCCGCCAAATCGCTCAGTTTGCCCTGCCCTATTTTAGTTATTTTGTTGCGGAGGATTTTGTTGTTTTTTGCGTATGAAATTTCGATGGGGTTCCAGCTCCAGCCGCACGAAATTCCGCTGTAATAGCCGTCGGAAATTGTGTTGTCGGCCACAATATTGTCGGCGCAGTCGAGAATAAGAACGCCAACTGCCGAGAGAAATTCGCGCCCGTATTTGTATATTATATTGTTTCTTACTTCCACTCCGCGGACGAGCTTTTCGTATGTGCGACTGTCGCTGCGCCTCCATTCGCCCAAGCGAACCGCGCCGCCGCCGATGTCGCTGAAAATGCAGTTTTGTATTTTCCCTCCTTTGAATGTGTGTTCTATTGCAATGGCGTAGCCGTTGGTTTTTTCGAACGTGCAACCGAGAACGGATATGTCAGATGCGTTTGAAATTTCGATTGCAGCCGGAAGCGCGCACGACGCCTGACCGCATGTGTGCGCATAGCTGGTGTATGCCGCACAGTTGGCGAATTTTACATTTTCGAATGTTATATTTGCCGCGCCGTCGATTTCGATTAGCCTGTCGAGAACGGCTATGCTTGCCGATGAATTTTCGGGCATTTCGCCCCCGCGCGGGTGGTAGTAAAGCGTTTTCTGTGTCTTGTCAAAGTAAAATTGCCCTACGGATAGAAAGCTTTTGGAGTTCGCGAATCTAAAATGAACCCACTCGGGTTTTTGGTAGGCAAGCCGTAGGTTTCCGTTTTTGAGTCGAATGTCCGATGTGCCGTCTGCGTTATGTTTTATTGAGCTGATATAATAGCGTTTGAATTCCCAAAATGCCACGAACTCCATGAAGGCGTCGGGGAGTTCCGCATCTGTGTAGACGGGAATATCGGCGGTGTTAAGGCGCAGAATTTCGTCGTCCTTTTTGGGCGGAAGTTTTTCAACGGTTATTTCGCGCGTTGTGGCGATTTTTGCACGCTGCCCGTTGACAACGAGGTATTCCACGAAGGGCGCGTCTACTTTTGCCTTCCAAAGCGCGCCGTCCTTTTGCCAGTTCCGTATTTTCATCTCTCCCGAAATAACGGCAGTGCCGTCGCCGACAACGGAAAGTCCGCTGTGTTTTTGCGTAAGCTTTACGGGCGCGGTGAGGGAGTGAAGCCCCGTGAGCGTAAGGGTTTTGTCGGGCGAAGACGCTGCGGCGTCGAAGAGTTTTTGTAGGTCTGCGGCGTTGAGTGCCGGCAGCAAAAAAATCCCGAGTGCAACTGTTGCGATAAATCGTTTCATATTTCTCCTGTTTAGTTTTGAATTTGTCCGAATGCCAAATGGCAGGCGAGAATCTAAAAGGACGGGGCAGGGGCGGTCAAGTTTTTTGTTGGCGGCTCAAAAAATCGAGCTTCAAAAATGCCCCAAAATGGCGTTTTCTTGGTGGGGTGAATGGGGAATGTCGCAAAAGAGGGCAAAACGCCTAAAAACGGCAAAATTTTGTGTTTTAGGCGGTGGGGCGATTTTTTGGGGTTTCGCGCTATTGTTCCACGTGGAACAATACAGTTCCCGAGTTTGCGATATTCTCTATATTAAAGAGTGAATGTTCCACGTGGAACAGTTGGATATGGCTGTTCGCGTTGGGAAAATAGGGGGGCAGGAGCGGAGGGGGTAGGGGTGATTATATTTTCTTTGCTATGGCGAACGCGTAGATGTTTTTAAAACCGGCGCGTTTTAAAACGCGCGCACACTCGTTGACTGTTGCCGCTGTTGTCATAACGTCGTCGAAAATTACAATGCGTTTTGACTTGTCGAGCTTCGCAGTCTCGGCTGTCGGCATAAATGCGCCCTTTATATTTTCTGCGCGCTCCTCCCTCGAAAGCTGGGTTTGCGTTGATGTCGGCCTTGTTCTTTTTAGCGGGTACGCCAGCTTGGCGTTAAGCTCGGGCGCAGCTTTTACTATGGCGGCGGCGACGGCTTCCGCCTGATTGTATCCGCGCGAGACTTTTCTGCGCCAATGAAGCGGCACGGGCACAATGTATGCTTCGCGTAGAAAGCACTTTGTCTCGGGGTGGAGCAGGGCGATTTTCGCCAAGTCGCCCGCGACATGGAGCGCTTTTGCGTATTTAAGCGCGTGGATTAAGTCTTTTACTTTGCCGCCGAAAACTACAGGGCAAAGGGCTTCCTTGTAGGCTATGCGCATGTCGTCGCATTTGTGGCAGCCGCGTATATTGGGCATGTCTGACGCCCCTAGTAGTTCGCCGCAAATAAGACATCTGCCTCCCGTGCAGTAGAAAATATCGGTCGAGCATTGCGGGCAGACAAATTTGAACCGTCCTTTAGCGTTCACTTCTCCGCACCCAATGCAAATTCTTGGGAAGAAGAAGTCGGCGGCTGCCCTTAATTTCTGTCGTATGCTCGGTTTCATTTTAATTACCATCGCCGTTTTGCGCCTTTTTTTCAATAAAAACTTGCCGCTAATTTGACTGGAGATTGTGTTTATGTTAAAAATTAATTTTTAATAGTTGCAAGTAGTTTTTTAATTATTTTTTAGGAGAAACGGGAAAAGTTTTTCCCGTTTCCATTCGATTTTATGGGATATACAGGTAGCGTGCATGCAGTTTTTATGAAAGTTTTCTCAGGTTTTTTGGGGGTTGGGAGTACTTGAAAAGGCAGTGGAATAGGGGGTTTGGGGGTAGGTATGAAAATTTTTCAAAAAAAGAGCTTGACTTAGGAGTGGATATGGGCACTATGGGTGGTCTTTTCCAATTAAGGAGGGGGCTGTTTAGAAAAGTCGCTCTGATGGGGTTGAAAAACCCCGAGA
>JAEXGH010000013.1 GCA_023450935.1 Verrucomicrobiota bacterium
GTCTTCAACCCATTCGGGGTCTTTGTCCGAGGGAGGGGGGACATCGTCAATAGTAGGTTTTTTGGGGGCTTGCGGCTCGGGGGCTTTTTCGGCAACCTGCTCTTGGGCGGACTGTTCTTTTGCCGCGTCGGGTTCGCGCTTTGCCACGGCCGCAGCGGGCACGGAAATAGTCCCATATTGGGTTTTTAGCGAAAGCACGCCGTCTTTTTCGCCCTCTACAACGCCCTTTATGATTTCGCCCGTAGATAATGTGAAAGTCTCTGTAGCGGCGTAAGAAACGGCCGCCAAGACCGACGCCGACGCCAAAACCGCAAATTTTACAAATCTAAATACGTTCATTTCGCTCCACTAATTATTATCGGAGTTATGATGACACTATGGCGCGCGCGGGCAAGCTTTTTTTGGGCATATTTGCAACCCGCAAAAAAAGTGTTGAATACGCGCAAAAAAGGGCACAGTATAGAAAGCTTTATATCATCGCAAGGAGAAAAAGAAAATGGCAGTTCCCGTATCACAAGTTTTAAGCGTAGCAAAATACGCGATATCGAACACGCTCAAGGGCAAAAAGAAGTATCCGCTGGTAATGATGTTGGAACCGCTGTTCCAATGCAATTTGGCGTGCTCGGGCTGCGGAAAGATTCAGGAGTCTCCCGAGGTTCTGAAGATGAGAATGCCGAAAGAGAAGGCGTGGGCGGCAGCGGAAGAATGCGGCGCGCCCATCGTGAGCATAGCGGGCGGCGAACCCCTTCTCCACCCCGAAATGCCCGAAATGATTGAAGGGTTCGTCAGGCGCAAGAAGTTCGTGTATATGTGCTCCAATGCGCAAATTTTGATGGGGAAAATAGACCTCTACAAACCCAGCAAATATTTCTCGCTCGGAATCCATCTCGACGGCACAAAGCGCATGCACGACAGCAACGTCAACAAGCAGGGCGCATACGACATCGCCGTTAAGGGCATAAAAGAGGCGGTAAAGCGCGGCTTCAGGGTGACGACAAACACTACAATCTTCAACAATGCCGACCCCGAGGAAGTCCGCGGCTTCTTCGACGACGTTATGGCTCTGGGGGTCGAGGGCATGATGATTTCCCCCGGATTTCCCTACGACAAAGCCCCCAATCAGGACATTTTCCTCGAACGCAACAAGACGGTGGAGCTTTTCAAAAAGATTCTCTCCAACCCGCATAAGAGCTGGGTGTTCAACCACTCGCCCGGGTTCTTGGCGTTCCTCAAGGGCGAACAGGAATACGACTGCACGCCGTGGGGCAACCCCTGCTATTCCATAAAGGGCTGGCAAAAGCCCTGCTACCTCATCAACGACGGCTACTGCCAAACGTTCGCCGAACTGATGCGGGAGATAGAAAAATACGACCTCGGCCATCGCGGCACGCGCCCCGAATGCAAAGACTGCATGCTCCATAGCGGCTACGAACCCAGTGCCGTCTGCGACATCTTCGGAAGCTTCGGGGGACTTTTTAGGGCGGCGAAACACGCGCGCAACTTCACCAAGCGGGTTTAACGCAGGTGTCGGACGGTGCCACAGCGACCTTTCGGGCGACCGATTTACCGCAGCTTTGCGAGAAAATTTTTTGCAAAGACGGCTACGCGCGCATTCTGCCCAACTTCGAACACCGCCCCGAACAGGAGCAGATGGCTTTTGCGTGCGCCCAGACATTCGCCTCGGGCGACCCGCTGATTTTCGAGGCAAGCACGGGCGTGGGGAAAAGCCTGGCGTATCTAATCGGCGGGATAATCGCGGCAAAACGCCTGAATAAAAAGCTCGTGGTTGCAACGCATACGATAAACCTGCAGCAACAAATCGTCGAGAAAGACCTGCCGCGCATACGAATGCTTTTCGACAACTGCGACGCCCTTGCCGACTGCGCCGACTTCAAGGCTGCAATACTCATCGGCAAGGCGAACTACCTTTGCACAAACCGTCTAAAACGCGCCCTTGCCGACAAAAACGAGCTTTTCGACACGGAGGAGTCGCAGGAGCTTGAACGCATAGCCCGGTGGGCGCGAACCACGAAAACCGGGATAAGGGACGAACTCGACCCTCCACCGAACCCCGAAGTGTGGAGCTGGGTCTGCGCCGATTCGTCGTCGTGCTCGCAGCGTTCGTGCGACGACACCTGCTTCTATCAGAACGCGCGCCGCAAAACGGCGGCTGCCGATGTTGTGATACTCAACCACAGCCTGCTGTTTTCGCTCATTTCGGGGCTTGAGGAAGGCGCGGGGGGAATACTTTACGAAAACGACATGCTCGTTTTGGACGAAGCCCATCTCGTGCCCGAGGTTGCGGGGAAAATCTTCGGCACGTCGCTTAGCAGCGGACTTATCGTGCGCGAGCTCAACAGAATCTACAGCCCGAAAAAGAGGAAGGGCCTGATTACCCGAATGGCTCTGGCGGAGCACTTCGACAAAAAATTGGTCGAGCAAACAATCGCCTGCGTGGAGGAATTTTTCGTGCGCGTGCGCGCGAACCGCCTGCAAAGGCGCGACATGGTCAGAATCGAAGAGCCGAACTGGGGCGAAGACTTGGTGCTGCACAAGCTCGAGGAGGTTGAACAAATGCTCAAGCGGTTCGCCCAAAACGCAATGACAGAAAAGCACGCCGCCGAAATAAACGACTACCGCGACAAAATAAAATCGTTCCGCCTGTCGCTTGAAACGTGCCTTTATATAACCGAACCCGACTTCGTATACTGGCTGGAGTCGGCGGACGGCGGCGAAAAAGTCCGCATAAACGCCGCCCCGATTGACGTGTCGAAAATCCTGCGCCGCGCGTTGTTCGAAAGCGGTTCTCCCGTTGTGATGACGTCGGCTACGATGGCGGTAAACGGAAGCCTTGCCGACTTCGCATCTTCTATGGGGGCGGAAACGGCGGAACAGTTCATAGTGGCGTCGCCGTTCGATTACAAAAAGAACATGCGCGCCTTCTACGCGGTTGACGCGCCCGCCTTCGAGCGCGGAATGAGCACCGACAACCCAGAATTGTGCGAGTGCATTGAACGCCTATGCTTCCTCGTCCGCGGCGGAACAATGGTGCTTTTTACGAACTATTCCGAACTCAAAAAAACGGCGGAATTTCTGAAAAAATCGGAGATTTTGCGCGGCAGAAAAATCTTCGCCCAAAGCGACAGCATTTCGCGGCGCGAAATGCTTGCGCAGTTCGCGCGCAAAGGCAACGCAGTTCTGCTGGGGACTGACTCTTTCTGGACGGGCGTGGATATCCCCGGCGACGCGCTCTCGCAGGTGGTGGTGGCTAAGCTGCCCTTCGACAATTTCTCGCATCCGCTTGTGGAGGCGAAAATGGAGCGCGCCGAAGCCCGCGGCGGAAGCGGCTTCATGGACGTTATGCTTCCCGCGGCGGTCATAAAATTCCGTCAGGGGATAGGCAGGTTAATCAGAACGAAACAGGACAGGGGGATTGTCGTGGTGCTCGACTCCCGCGTGGCGTCGAAGGGCTACGGACGCTTTTTTCTCGACGCCCTGCCCGTTGCGGCGGAACGCTTCAGACTGGCAGAGGCCGACAAACGCATAATGCCCGAAATCGAGGCTCTCGGACTTATATAGCGCGCAGAGCTTGAAAAACAATCAACGAAACCGGAAGGACTACAATGGACAAACTCGATGAAATTTTCAAAATGCAGGCGCAACTCAACAGCAGAATAGGCGTGGATACCGCGAATATGTCGGACGACGACAAAATAAAATGGACGCTCAACTACAGTCGCGCCCTCGCCCAGGAAAACGCCGAACTGGTCGATTCCGTCCCGTGGAAGTGGTGGGCTAAATACCAAAAATTCGACGCGCAAAACGCGAAAGTTGAGGTTGTAGACATGTTGCATTTTTTGGTGTCGCTTGCTCAGGTGCTCGGAATGACAGCCGACGACTTCTACCAAGCCTACGCCAAGAAAAACCATATAAACCACGACCGCCAAGACTCGGGCTACACAAACAAAAACCCCGACGACTGCCGCCACATATAACGCCGCGCCCTGCGGCATTCCGCCCCTCCCCTTGCCCCGCCCGAACGCAACCGCTCGGGCTTTTTTTGTGCCGCTTAAAACGCTTGCGCATAGTTCGCCCCGCCAATCGCGATTGGCGGCAGGCGCGGCGAACATATTGAAAAAAAGGCGGAAGATATGCCGAAGTAAAAGCGAAATATAAGTAGTATGAGACACATCGCTTTTTTAGCCATTTTACCGTTTGTATTGCTGTCGGCGGGTTGTCCGAAAGCGGACGACGAGTTTCCGCTGCCGACTGAAATAACCGACGGGATTTCAAATATAACAAAGAAATATCCCGCAAAGTTTGCGGGGAAAATTTCGGACGAAGCCCAAGAGCTGTTCCGCAAAAATTCCGACATTCCTTCGGACGTGTTTTTTAGCGTGTTAGAGACGGGGTTCGACAAATACAAATTCGACGCTAAACAGCGCGAATACTGGTATAAAAGACAGTTCTCGGCGTTCCAGGAATACCGAAAAATTCTGGAGAACGCCCCGCGCGGAAAATTCGACCGCCTGCTCGCAATGCTCGGCAACTTCACAAAAGACAACATTGAAAACTGGTTCGACTCCTTCGACGAACTTCGCATTAAACTTGAAGAGCTCGAAGGAAAAATGATGTCGAACCCGAAGGACGAATTCGATTTCGTGATGTCGCTAATCGACTATACCGACACCGACTACTTCAGATTCTCCGTAATCAAGGCGAAAAAATGGCTGGACGTCTTCGACGGAATGCGCGATATAGAAAGAAGATTCGGCAACCCCGAAGTTTTTATGGCGTTGAAGGCGGAATACCAAAAACGTTTCAAGGACAATCCCGACAGCGTGCTGTCGGCGTTCTATTCGCAGTTGGACGCCTACGAAAAGCTCAAATACTACTACCGCAGAGGCATTCCCGCCGCGGAAATAGCCGAGGCAAAAGAAAATTTGACAAGGGAATACCCGCTCGATTTCCCGAAGCAGTGGGTTGAGCTGGAATCGTATTCGTTTGCAAAACCGCCCGCCGAAAAGCCACAGTCGCGCCCTGTATCGATTGTAACCAAGCGCACGGTTTCGCGCCCTGCAGCAAAACCCCTCCCCGCAACCAAGCCGGTGAGCATACCCATTGTAAAAAGCAAATACGACCCCGAAAAAATCGCCAGAGAGTGTGCGTTTGTCCAGCGCAACATAGACGGCAGCACAGATGTTGCCCTGTTAATTTCAGTAAACGGAACGGCTTTTGTTATCTGTCCGAAAACGTTTATCCCGCTTAGAATGCCGATTCGCTTTTCCAACACAGTGGGGACTATCGTTTGCTCAAAGGGAATTGTCTCCGACGACTACCCCGTTTTGTTTATGATTCCCGACTCCGTTCCCCAAGACTTCAAGCCACTTGAAGCCGTATCGCAAAGCGACATTCCCTCGCTCTACGAGGCGCAACTTGTTATGCTTTCGGCTTCGGGCGGCGGCTGGGACGCGCGGAAGATTTCGCTGAAGTCGGAAGATATGCGCTACATGAGGTTTTCGATAAATTCGGGGATACAAGAAGGCGCGTTCGTGGTTGACGTGGACAGACGCAAATTAGTCTCCACCGCCGTCAGATTCTACGAATTCGGCTACGTAAGTAATGGAAAAATCGGCAACGTAATAGGGCACGAAAAGTCGGAAATTCCAGACTACACAAACGTAGTCAGAATGTTTTCGGGCAATGTGAAGGCGGCGGACAGAAAGCCATATTCTATGTGCAATTTCATCAGATTTTCAAACCTCAACACTTGGAGAAAATTCGACATCAGAAAATACCTTATTCAAAAGAACGCCGTGCGCCTGTATACCGACAAAAATAACGAATACATACGCTTCTTCATAACGCGCCGTTTTCAGGACGCCATCGATTCTCCGAGACTGCGGAAGATAGCTCGAAAATACGAAAAATACTTCCAGACGAATCTGGGAGAGGAGGCTTTCATTCAATATTACAGAGATTTCATAACCGATATTCTGCGCGATATGGATTTCTCAATGGTGCTTCTTCCAGACACCTCGTTTAACGACATATACTCGATATACAAGGGCGAAATTGCCTACCAAATTGCATTGCGCCAATCAATGCGCAACTACCTGTTCGAATTTAAAAAGGACGGCAATTTGAAGGCGTTTGCCGACGGCAGGTTAAGATAAGACGCACGCGCACATACGTAGAGCGGACGACAACCACAACCATAGTTAACGGCAATAGAACAACTACAATAAACAGATATACAACTTCCGAATAACACGCCCCGCTACGCGCCGCGCCGCCGCGCAAGGCGCAAAAGACAACGCGCGGCGTTAAAAAATCAGCTGTACCTGCGTAATGAACACAAACAGGTCGGACTTTTTCGACTCCGTCCCGAACGGCGCGTCGCGCAGGCGGACAAATTCCCCGCCCACTTGGTATTTGAGCGTCTGCCCCATCAGATACCAGTTAAAGCCCACATAATACGCCTCGGCACTGTCGAAAAGCCCGTCGTTCATTTCCGCCATATACATCACGGTTTCGTCAATGCCGCGCCCGTTGGAGTTCACGCGCGAATACCTGAAAACAGGCTCGAATTCGCCGAATGGGTTGATGTCGAACTTATACGCAAGCAGAAAGTAGTAGCCAATCGGATTCGCCCGCGGCGAGTTGATTGTGTAAAGCGGATGTTCGTCGTCAACCGTGCGCCCGTATTTGAGCGAGGTTGCGACGTATTCGGCAACGAAAGTCCATCTGTTGACATACAGCCAAATGTAGGGATTGACGCCGACGCAGTCGCCGTAGTCTTCGGGCGGCCAGTAGCCCGCCGCGTGCCTGACTGCCGAAACAACGCGCGTTGAGTATCCGCTGTTGACGCCGAAGCGGTATCGGTTGCCGTCCTCTTCGTGGTCTACACCCAGACTCGCCCAAAAGGCCAAGCCCGTGCAGTTGTCGAAACGCACCTCCCCCGGTTTTGAATTGGTGACCGCAAGCCTGTAGATAAGCGACTTGTTTTTCGTAAACTTTCCGTGCCAATACGCGCCCGTGTGGTAGCCCGAAAACGCCTCGTTGGAAGAGAAAATGTTGTTGCTTACAGTATTCCATTTCACGTAGCCGTCGCCGCTGCCGAAATACATGTTCACAATGGAGCGGTCGGGCGTGAGCAGACGCATTCCGCTTTCGGGCTCTTCCATGCAGAAGAAGACATACTCGTAGCCGAGCCAGAAAGAACCGCACAAATTTTCCTCGTCAACGTCGTATTGATAGCGCGCCGTGTTGATGAGCCAGTTGCTGGGCAAATACAGTGTGAACATCGCCTTCGAATTTTCCGTGAGGTTTGCAATCACCACGGGCACAATTCTTCTTATGGCGAAATTGTGCTTTTCGTAGGAGTCGTCGGGCGAATCGGCAGAGCTGTAGCGTTCGTCCATATACTGGTAGCGCAAATGCCAAAACGCGAGGAAGCGGACGCGGTTGCCGAAGGGATTTTCTGCAATTCCCGCCGACTCCTTCTTGACTATCTCGGCGTCGTCGTCTGTCAAAACGCCGCGCGATACGAGCGCGTCGAGCAGGTCGCGTTCCGAAGCCGAAACCGATGCGCACACAAATACCGAAACCAACAACAACAGCCTTACCAATAACTTCATAAAGGTATGAGGGGTTATTAAATTCCAACACGCCAGAGTTGTCAAACAATTTACGCAATGCAAGAGGGTAAAAGAAGCGGCTTTCTTGCAAGACTAACAAATTACAAAAAAATCGTTATTCCACAACCTTTGTGGTTGACCCAATTTTCTACGCCTTCGGAACGCGTCCGAAAAAACATTTCAAAACCTTTCAAAATCCACCAACAACCACCGAACGCCCCGCAAACCCGCACCACTACTGACAAAGAAGCCCGCAACCTCAGTAAGGAAGCGGGCTTCTTGCCACTACTCGGGACGGGACTTGAACCCGTATGATGTTACTCGGCGGATTTTAAGTCCGCTGCGTCTACCATTCCGCCACCCGAGCGTTTCGGCTGAAAAATCAAGCCCGAACTCTCGCCAATATCGGACTTCCAGTCAAGTGAAAAAATCAAACGACTCCCGCGTCGTCCCACCTAAAAAGCGACATCGCAAGAACCCAGAACCCCGCAAGCACGGCAACCGACTGCATCTGCGCCTCAACCGCCGAGGCCGCCAACACAACCGCAAGCGTTGCGAACATAACAATCCCCGAACGGCTGAACGAACGCTTCCAAAGCCATCTAAGCAGCAAAAACACGAATGTTGCGGAGCTTAAAACCAAACCGACGACTCCGTTTTCAACGAGCTTTTGCAGCAGGTCGGAATCGGGGCTCGCCCAAGAGGAAACGCCCAAATCGCTCCCCTGAAAAAAGGAAAACGCGTTCGGGAACGACGCCGTTCCGTAGCCGAAAAGCAGGTGCTCTGAGTCGAGCATTTTCAAGGCGTCTTCTGTCAACGCCTTTTTGGAGACGAACCCCTCCGAATTCGCTCCCGCAGTTTCGTTCCAGAGCACCGATGTATCCGCGCAGATTTTCGCCGCGCCCGAAACCGCGCCCCACCAACCCAACGCTGCGACCGCCGCATAGCAGACAAACGGAACGCGCATTTTAGCCAGCCTTTTGGAATGGTCGGTCAAATACCTGAGCATTTTGTGCTTGCGCGCGTTGAATTTCATCGGGACAACCTCGAACGCGAGAATCGAAAACGCCGCCGCCGCTAACAGCGAAACCGCCGTTTGGTGGACTGTCTTCCCCTCCCTGAATACGAAAAACGCCAGCACCGCCGCGGCGCAAAAGCACATGAATTTCTGCGAATATAAAAACGGGAAGAGTCTGAATTTATGAACCGAATACAGCGACATCGCCAACGCCGCGCCGCACCAAATTACGCAGAACGACGGCCAATACGGCGAAAATCCCGTGCGCGAAAAGTTTTCGGAAAGCTCGCCCTCGTAGTTCCACACAAGCACAGCAAACGCTCCCACAAGCGTAATCGCCGCCGCCGAAACCGCGCCCCAAGTAAGGATTTTCCTTATGATAAAGCGCGAGTCTGTTATCATGAATATGGACAGCCCGCTCCAGAAAGCCGCCAGAGAAACGAATTCAGCCGAAAACGGAGCGAGCGCGCCGTAGCAAGAGCTCGACGGAACGTTGCCGCCCGACCGCAGAAGTTCGAAATACTCCAAATCGCCGCTTGTAATGACCGACAGGCTCGGGTTGAACGCCGCAAACGCCGCTATGGCAATCGACGCCAAAAACGGCAGTGAATACAACAACATATCGCGCACGCGCCCCAGCGGCGCGAAAGTCCACGAATAAAAATAGTTCACCATATTTACGGGAGCTATAATTCCCGACGCCGCGAAAATCCCCACTACCAAATCGTAATTCTCGCCGAGAAACAACGCGGGGAAGAACGCCATAAACAGAACGTTTACAATAAGCATACGCTCGTTGTTGTTCCGAGCGGTTTTTATAACTACATCTTCGTCCAACATAACGCCGTATTATTCCATAAAACATATTGCCCGCGCAACATCTTTCGACGTTTTTTCGGAAAATACCGCCGAAACTATTTCGAAGGCGAATTCTACCGCCGTGCCCGCGCCGCGCGAAGTTATGACATTGCCGTCGCGCACGACCGCCGCTGAGACGTCGCAATTTTCCAGTTCCGCAACGCGCGAAGTGTGCGCGGTGCACCGCCTGCCCTCAAGCGCGCCCGCAGCCTTCAACACGACGGGCGCGGCGCAAATTGCCGCCACTATTTTCCCCTCCGCGTTATGGCGCGCAAAGAACCGCACAACACGCGCGTCGGCAAGCACTTTGTCCGTCCCGGGGCCGCCCGGCAGAACGGCGACGTCGAACGACGCGTTTTGAACGTCGGCAAACGGCGCGTCGCACTTTATTTCCAACCCGCTGCGCCCCGTAATGGACAGCGTGTCGGCAACCGCCGCCACCGACACGTCTGCACCCGCGCGTCTGAGAATGTCAATCGGGGCTACGGCCTCGAGTTCCTCCACTCCGTCGAAAAGCAATACAACAGCCTTTTTCATAAAAATTCCGTTTTCATTTTACGATAGCGTCAAGCTCGCGCCAGTGTTCCGCGCCGATTCGTTCCGGACGGGAATCGCCCGAAATTTCCGCGTCGGCTTCCAGCCAGCGCAACATGACGTCGGCAAAATCTCCCGCCGATTTTGCTATTGAGGAAATCTGCTTGCGGCGTTTGGAAAACGCGTAGCGCATAATCTCCTTTGTAGCGGGCTTGAAAGCGAACGGTTTTTCCCTGCGCCTCAGCGCGAGCAAAACGGAATCCACCGACGGCTTCGGGTAGAAGCACGATGCCGACACTTTGTGGCGCGCCGAAATTTCATACGCCTGCCCAAGACAAATCGAAATCGGCGAATAGTCCCCGCCGTCGCGCGCGCAGAAACGGTCGGCCGCCTCCTTTTGCAGCATAAGCGACATCGCGCACGGCAGCTTCCCTGAAAGGATTTTGTCGAGCCACGGCGTGCTGATTGCATACGGAAGGTTGGCGACGACTTTAAAGTCGGAGGGGAAATCGTCGGGCAGGCCGGCCCGCGGAAATTCCACTGCGTCGGCGTTTACAAGCGAAAGGTTTTCGGCGGCGTAGCGGCCTTTCAGGAACGCAAAAAGCTCCCTGTCGAGTTCCACCGCATGGACGCGCGCGCCCGCGCCCAAGAGCGCGCCCGTAAGCGTTCCCAGCCCCGGTCCGACTTCCACTATTTCGTCGCCCGCGCGCACGCCGGCAAGCTCGAGCGATTTCCTGACGATGTTCGAATCAATCAGAAAATTCTGTCCCAGTTTCTTCACGGGCGTGTGCCCTATTTCCCTGAGCAGTTCCCTTGTGCGCGACGGCGTAAGTTGTCCGTTTGTCTCCATAAAACACGCATTATTGTTGCAATCGGGCAAATAATAGGCAACAATTATTTTACATAAAAGCCCGAAAATGGAATCAGTAGACAAACTTGTAGAAATAATAAAAGCCCTGCGCTCGCCCGACGGTTGTCCGTGGGACAGAAAGCAGACGCACAAGTCGCTGCGCGGCCACCTCGTGGAGGAATGTGCGGAACTGCTTGAGGCAATCGACCTCGACAGCCCGGAAAAAATGCGCGAAGAGCTCGGCGACATTCTCATGCACATAACCCTGCACGCCGAAATTGCCGCGGAACAAAACCAATTCTCGCTCGACGACGTTGCGCGCGAAATAGACGAAAAGCTCGTCCGCCGCCACCCCCACGTTTTCGGCGACAAAACCGCAAGCTCCTGCGACGACGTTCTCAAAATCTGGGAACAGGTCAAAGCGCAGGAAAAAAAGGAGCGCGTTGTAGGCAGACTTTTCGACGGCATTCCGCCCGAACTCTCCGCGCTGCGCTACGCGCTCGACATCGCAAAAAAGGCGACGCCCGAAGTCCTCGACAAAACTCCCGCTCCGAATTCCGATGCGCTCGAAATAGGCAAACGCCTCTTCGACACCGTCCGTCTTGCCGCCGAGAGGAAAATAGAGCCCGAAGGCGCATTGCGCGACTACATTGCGCAAATCAAAAAAGAGGCCGACAAAGAGGGCATCTAAATGGCTGGGCTTGCCGACGGCTCGATGTTCATACCCGACCCGAACGGCGGAACGGGCGCAACCGTGGCGTTCAAGCGTCTGGCGGTATCGCGCTCGTTCAGGCTTACGGTCAAAGACGGCGGCCGCGCGGTGCTTACAATGCCCAAGTATGCCTCAAAAAAAGAGGCTCTGGCATTTCTCGAAAAAAATACCGGCTGGCTGCTCGAAAAAATCGCCGCCGCAAAAAAGGCGAAAACGCTCGCCCAATACCTGCGCGAAGGCGGCGCGGTCTACGCGCTCGGCAGCGAGATTTCGGTGGTTGAAATACCCTCGCGCACATCGCCGTTTTTTGTGGACGACTTCGAAAACGGCAAACTCGTTTTCGCGCTTGCGGAAGACAACCCCGACGCGCAAATACAAAAACTGTTTCTCGAATACGCGGCAAAAAAGCTGCAAATTTTGTGCGCGCGGTTGTCGGAACAAACTGGGCTGAAATTTTCGCGCGTGAGTGTGCGCGACCAGTCGAGCCGCTGGGCATCGCGCTCCTCAAGCGGGACGCTTTCGCTGAACTGGCGCATTATGCTGCTTAGGCCCGAGCACCAAAAATACGTGGTTTTGCACGAGCTCGCGCACACAAAATTTATGGACCATTCCGTCTCTTTCTGGATTTTTCTGAACAGAATCTGCCCGAACGCGCAAAAACTCGACCGCGAAATATCGCGCTTGGGCGTCGAATTTTTCGCAATCAAGCTCGCCTGAAGCCGTTGCGGCGCGCGGCTAAAATGGATTGACAAGCATTCCGAATAGTTGGTTTATTTTAGCCGTATGTATAAAAATTTCTTCAAGCGTTTTTTCGATTTTCTGGGAGCGGCGGCGTTGATTGCCGCGCTGTCGCCCGTATATGCGGTTGTGGCGATACTTGTGAAAAGGAAAATGGGAAGCCCCGTGCTTTTCGAGCAGGACAGACCGGGGCTCGATGAAAAAATCTTCAAGCTCTACAAATTCAGAAGTATGACTTCCGAAACAGACGCCGACGGCAAGCTTCTGCCCGACGCCCAGCGGCTGACGAAACTCGGCAAATTTTTGCGCGAAACAAGCCTCGACGAAATTCCGCAATTTTTCAACGTCCTCAAGGGCGATATGTCGTTCATAGGCCCGCGCCCGCTTCTGGTGCGCTACCTGCCCTACTATACCAAGCGCGAACGCCTGCGCCACTCGGTGCGTCCGGGTATAACGGGGCTTGCTCAGGTGAACGGCAGAAACTGCATAGGCTGGAACGAAAAACTTGCCTTCGACGTTCAATACGCCGAAAACGTCTCCCTTCTGGGCGACATCAAAATCGCGCTTTCCACTGTCGAAAAGGTGCTGAAGCATTCCGACGTAAAAGTCGGCATGGAGAATTTCCTCGACGTAAAGCGCAAGAAGGAAATAGAAGAGGGCAAAATCACGCTCGACTGAGCTTCGGCAAAAAACGGGCTTTGTTTCGGAGCGCAACCGCGCCGCGCAAGCCTACGCCAGCGCGTTGAAAATTCCGCCCGTGTGCCAAAACAGAATGCGTCCGCCCGCCAAACCGTTTGCCGCGGCGTATTTGAGCATTCCGAAGAGAGCCTTGCCCGAATAGGTGGTGTCGAAAATTATTCCCAATTCGCGCGCGGCGGCGGCGGCGGTATGCTTGAGTTCGGGGGAAAATTTTTCGTATCCGCCGCAGACGTATTCGTCGGTGAAAATTATTTTAGACGGGTCTAAGTCCGCGCCGCAGTGTTCCGCCAATTTTTCCGAAAATTCGGAAATCGCGCGCATTCCGCGCTCCGCGTTTCTGGCGACCGAAATGCCGACAACTTTCGTGTTTTTCCAGCCGATTTTCTCCAAGCCAACAAGTATTCCAGCCTGAGTAGAACCCGTGCCCGAGGCGTGGAAAATGTAGTCGGGGGCGGCAAAGCCCGACGCCGCCAATTCTGCGACCGCCTTTACATACGCAACGCCGCCGCAGATGTCGTGCCCGCCGCCGCGCACGTAATATGGCGAAAATCCGCGCGCGCGGAACTCGCGCACGGCTTCGTCCATGGCGGCGGAAATTTGCGTTTCGCCGACAAAAACGGTTTCCGCGCCGCACATTCTCGCAATCAGCGCGTTGCCTTTTTCCGACTCGAACCGCTCGCGCGTTCCGTGGTAGACAAGCCTGCATTTCCAGCCGCGGCGCGCGCACAAAAGCGCAATCGCCCTGCAGTGGTTCGACTGTATCCCGCCCGTAGTGATGAGCGCGTTCGCGCCTGCGGAGTCGGCTTCGCGCTCGTATTCAAGGGCTTTGCGCGCCTTGTTGCCGCCGCCAACTTCGGGAAACAAATCGTCGCGGACAATCGAAAAATCGAGCCCCCCGAACGAAACACTGTCAATTCTCGCCATCTCGAAAAACTATTTGAAAGTAAGCTCCAAATCTACCTCGCGGCGGTTTAGCCGCACGTCGAATTTCGGCTCTGAAATTTTGTAGCCCAGATTTTTGTAGAATGCCAAAAGCGCGTCGTTGTTTTCGACCCACGTTTTTGCCCTAATTCCGCGCATTCCCAAAGATTTCAAGTGCCGAACCGCAGCGGAGTGCAGCCGCAAGCCCAGAAAAAAGCTCCTGTATTCGGGCGCAACCCACATGTAGGGCGAAAACGAGTATTCAAAGCCCTCCCGCGCGTAGCCCGCATACAGGCATATTAGTTCGCTTTTGGGCTGATTCCAAGCCCCGATAAAAAAGGCGTCGGGCGCGTTGGCGAGCTTTTCGGCGTAGGCGTCGAGGTCAAGCCGCGCGGAGAGCGGCGGGAAAAAATCGGCGTCGGAACGCCGTAAAATGGCGGCTATAGCGGGTTTCAGGTCGGGCGAACGCCCCAAAAACTCTACGTCTATTTTTTCCATAACGCAATTCGGCCGCCTCCAACGAGAGTGTCGCACTTGGAATAAGTTTCGCCGACTCTGAAATTGTCGAAACACTCGCGCGGGGCGGTTGCGCCGTTCGCCCAAGCCAAATATGCCTTGGGAACGTTTCCGCCCGCACAGTGCGTGAACGGATACCCGCCGCCGAAACGCGGATTCATCTCGAGCACCGCGGCGGTTTCGCCGTCGAAGAAAACGTCGCAGTCGAGGTTGCCGATGTGCCCGAGAGCCGTTCCTATTTTGCGCCCCAATTCAGAAAGCTGCGGAATGTCGCACGACTGCGCTATGTCGGTTTCGCCCGCGCGCATTCTGATTTTTTTCTTCACGAAAACCGCGACGTTGTTTCCGTTGAAGTCGTTTACAATGTCAAGCCCGTATTCGTCGCCCTTTAATTTGGGCTGGATTATTACCGCCTTGTCCCAGTCGGCAAGGCTTGCGTTGCGCAAGATTGTTGACGAAAGCTTGTGCTTTATGAAGTCGAAGACCGTGCGCAATTCGCGGGCGTCGCATGCCGTTTCAACGCCTATCGAACCGCTTCCCCAGCGCGGCTTCACGACCGCAGGAAAGTCCGCTTCGCCCGAGGCCGCCGCCGCCAAAAATTCACCTATGCCCGTGAAAACGCGCGCCGTTGCAACGCCTATTTTCTCCAGAAACGCGGCGGACGCAACCTTGTCGAAACAGGTATCGACAACCGCGGGCGAACTTACCGCAACAGCCACCCCCGCCCTTTTAAATTCGCCAACCGCGCGCGCCAAAACGGGCAACTCGAGGTCGTTGAGCGGGCACAGCAGACCGATATTGTTTTGCCTGCAAACCTCGAGCAGAGCGGACACGTATTCGGGCGAATCGACGGAGGGGACAACCGTCGCCTTGTCGCACGCCGAAAGAGCCGAGGCAAACTTGTTGGCATCGGCTCCCACAACAATTCCACTTCCGCTAAGTTCGCGCTTGAAAAAATCTACAAGATAGTTTCGCCGCCCGACACAGGTAAACAACAGATTCATCACTATAATGCAAATATTTAACCCGCCAAACTTCAAGAAAAAAATGGCGACCGCAAAACACGCCCTCCCGCAAACGCCGACGCGGGGAGAAATGCCTTGACTTTGCGTACGTGTATCGGATTATCAAAATATGGCTTTTTCACAATTCAGACGCGTCGCCGTCAAAGGCATTTCGGTTGTCCTTCCGCCGAAGGAAATTTGCATTTACGACGAAGCGCAATACTACGACAACAACGTAAAAAAAATCGACCGCATGCGTAAAATGGTCGGTTTTTGGAAACGCAGGGTGGTTGACGAAAACACGACGCCCGCGGATTTGGCTATAGACGCCGCAAAAAAGCTTATCGAGGGAACGCAAACAGACAAAGGCACAATAGACGCGCTCGTATTCGTAACGCAGTCGCCCGACTACCCCACGCCCGCAAGCGCGTTTTCAATCCACAACGCGCTCGGGCTTCCCGACAGCTGCTCGGCGTTCGACATAAACCTCGGCTGTCCGGGGTGGGTTTACGGCATGCAGCTGGTGCACTCGATGATTGAATCGGGCGCGAACAGGCGCGTGCTGCTGCTTGTTGGCGATTCTCCCTCAACAAAAGTAGAGATTTCCGACAGAATCAACGCCCCTCTCTTCGGAGACGCCGCCGCCGCCACGCTTCTGGAGCGTTCCGATGCGGAGCTTGAAACGCCCACATACTTCGACTTGGGCGCGGACGGCTCGGGCTACGATGCCATAATAACGCCCGCGGGCGGGGCGCGCCTGCCGCTGAAGTTCGACGCCGAACACGACGCAGCCTACAACGCCCCCGTGCTTGAACCGATAGTTTCAAAAAGCGGACACACCACTAATTTGACGCAAAAACAGATGAACGGCATGAAAGTTTTCAATTTTACAATGACTGTCGTTCCTAAAAAAATCCGCGCGTTTATGCAAAAAATCGGCATAACCGAAAGCGATATCGACAACCTCGTTCTGCATCAGGCAAACAAGCAAATAGTGGAAACGGTCTGCCAGCAGGCGGGCTTCCCGCTTGAAAAAACGTCGTATAAAACGTTCGAAGAGTTCGGCAACCAAACCGTAACGTCGATTCCCGCCGCACTTTGCCATACGCTCAAAGAGAAAATGACTTCGCCCGAAGGCGTGAAAGTTCTGTATTCGGGTTTCGGGATAGGGCTTGCGTGGGGCAGCTGCGCAACTACGTTTAAAAACCTATCATACGCCGAAATAAATACATTTGAATTGACAGAAGATAAAAAAACGCGTAGCCATTACGTCAATTATTGGAGAAATTATATCAAGTAGAAAAAAACACATGACAAAGCAAGAATTCTTCGAAAAAATTTCCGACGTCCTGCAGCTCGACGAAACCGCAACCTCCGCTACGGAATTGACCGACGACGTTTGGGATTCGGCTTCGCAAATGGCGACAATGGCGTTTTTCGGGAAGGAATTTGCCCAATTCATCACTTTGGACGACCTCATATACTCCAATACAGTCGGCGACCTGCTCGAACTGGCAAAAGAACATATTTCCGACTAACGCGAAAATTCCGTAGTTTGTCGCGACATAATCAATCCCAATCTGGACACAAAAAACATGAATAAAGAACAATTCCTCACTGAACTGCAAGACGTTCTGCAGCGCGACGACCCCGTCCTCGAAAACGACGTTCTCGCCGACTACGACGAATGGGACAGCCTTTCGAAAATGGCGACAATGG
>JAEXGH010000005.1 GCA_023450935.1 Verrucomicrobiota bacterium
AAGTTTGGCTAACACATATCAGTCAGGTAAGAAATATCCTTGAGAGCCGATTTTTAAACGAGCTTCCGCCGATATTAACCACTCTCGACGCAATCCAGATTCGAGAGAAAATGCAGGAAGTTCTCGATGAGACCTATTCTGCATTGTCGGTTGCCGCAGACTCGATTAAAGAGCCTGTGGATGTTGAAGAATCTTAGTAATCCTCTGGGAATAGCAGCGTGGTTGTGCTTCTGTCCCACTCGGTGATAATCCAGATTTTCAAGCCGTCAGGGAGCTTGTATTCCGACAGGATTCTCAAGCCTTCTTTTACGGCTTTATCGTTGCTTTCCCAGTCGGATTTGCAGACGTCTCCCCAGTCGCAATTTGCGTGGCGCACCAGATACGGCAACAGCGGGAATTTATGCGTTTTGCAGTGGTTAAAAAGTGCCCTCGTGGCTACGACATTGCCGAAGTCAAACATCGAATCTATTACTACTCTTGTTTCCATTGCCTGACCTTCTCGAATTTATTGTATTTCTTCATCTTACCTCCTTTGTTGGTGTTTATGTTTCTATTATACCATATTTCATAATAATTTTCAATGGTTTTATTTGTCTTTTTATTTGTATATCAACTACTTAAACAAATAAACATTTAAAAAAAAGATGAGGTAAAATGTTGCAAATGTTATTCGTGGGCTCAATATATCTTGAACGCGAAGAAGGTGAATATTGACGAACTCTTCGATACGAAGAAATCAAGATAAGCTCTTCGTATCGCACTAAAATGAGAGCTTTTTGCTAAGAGAGTCTTTCTACTATGAATTTTGTGAGCGTCGCCCTATGAACTCTTAATTTTCTTGCAATTTTAGATTTTGAGAAGTTTTTATCCAACATAGTCTGAATTAAATTTTCTTTCCCAGACAGTTTTACTTTTGAGGATTTACGCCCTTTGGGACGCCCTAAAATAACGCCTTCCGCTTTTTTTCGGGCAAGAGATTCTTTGGTTCTTGCTGAGATAAGATTTCGTTCTATCTGAGCGGATAAGCCAAATGCAAAAGCCAATACTTGAGAGTTTATATTGTTGCCCAATTCATAATGCTCTTTTGTCGTCATAACCATAATATTTCTTTCCATACAGAAATGCAATATGCTCATTATTTGCATTAGATTTCTTCCTAAGCGTGAAAGTTCCGTTACCACAAGAATATCATCTTTTCCCATTTTTTTAAGCAATTTCCCCAATTTGCGTTCTTCAATGCGCTTCATTCCGCTAATAGTCTCCTCTATCCAAGAATTTACGGTGTACTCTTTATGCGTGCAAAAATTCTCTATTTCAAAGCGTTGATTTTCCGTTGTTTGTTTATCCGTACTTACGCGAATATATCCATAAATCATTTTCTATACCTTTCTTATTGTTAAACTTTGACTTCCAAAAGAAGAAGTTGCATAATTTTTACATATGCCCACCGACGGGAACCAAATTAAATGAGAAAATCCAGTAGAAAAAACACATAAAAAACTAAAAACGAATTCAAGATTCAGCGAATAAATATACACATAAATGTTACGCATGTCTAAACGTAATTATATGCATGGAGTCCATGGTAGAATGGTTTGGAATATTTTAATGATAAATTAAGAATGAATTTTTCTGAAGCGAGTTGATATATGTGTTAATAAAAAAAGAAGACAATATCGGGAAAAACAATAAATATTTTATAATTATGAAAGAATTCGTTGCCCATTCGAAATGAACCTTCAGAAAGGATTTGCCGTGACGAAATCGTCACGGCAAAGAATGAAAGAGATAGAAAATTCTACAATAGATACAATCCTATTGACATTCATCTATCTAAAACCTTAAATTTGGATACTAAGATCAACAGGTACTTTAGAAGCAGCCCCAAACGAATTATTTAAAGTACAAAACAGATCTATTATCAAGATACCCAATTTAAAAATGGCGACATCAGCACAATTACATTCAAACATCTTTACCAATCGATCCGGCAACACGCTAATGCGTGAATTTGAAGGAGTTTTAGAACATAATCCCACTATAAAGAATCTTGATGCAGTAGTTGGATTCTTACGAGCTTCCGGATATTTTTCCCTTCGGCCTTTTCTTGATGGTATAAACAAGGTACGTGTTTTAATTGGTATTGACGTAGATAAATACATTGTCGAAGCAAATAAACGCGGTAAATTATTTTTTGGAGCAGAGGACGAAGTAAAATCCGATTGTTTGTATAAGATTAAGCAAGATATTGAACATTCCAATTACAAGAAAGAAGTTGAAGATGGTATATTTCAAATGGTCAAGGATTTAATTGATGGGAAGTTGGAATTACGCGCTCATCCGTCAAAAAAAATCCACGCAAAAATATACATCCTATATCCAGATAACTTTAATCAATATACTCCAGGTTTAGTTATTACAGGATCAAGTAATCTTTCTGGCAATGGCCTTGGCATCAGCGAGGATAAGCAATATGAATTTAATGTTAAGCTGGATAGATATGATGACATACAGTTTGCCAAAGATGAGTTTGATAAATTATGGGAAGAAGCCAAGAATTGCGAAATAACAGCCGATGATATAACCGAATCGATAGACCGGACATATTTGAAGGGAGATGTTACCCCATACGAGCTATATATCAAGATGCTTATGGAGTATTTTTCAGATAGACTTATGGGGACTGATAATAACGATCCGTTTGACATGCCAAGTGGTTATGCAAAATATGATTATCAAATGGATGCCGTCATCGAGGGTTATCAAAAATTATTGCGTTACGACGGCTTTTTCCTCGCTGACGTTGTTGGTCTAGGAAAGACTGTTATAGCAACTATGATTGCTAAAAAGTTCCTAATAGAAAATGGGAAAGAAGATACAAAAATATTGGTAGTTTATCCTCCTGCAGTTGAATTAAACTGGAAAACAACTTTTAAAGATTTTGGAATTGATAAATATGCCAAGTTTATTTCCAATGGTAGCTTATCCAAGGTTCTTGATGAGGATGACTATAACTATTGGAACGCCGACGAATATGATCTTGTCCTTGTAGATGAAGCGCATAAGTTTCGTTCACATACTACAGATGCCTTTTCTCTGCTCCAAGAAATTTGTAAGATGCCACGTATTGGAAAGGGAAATATACCGGGATACAAGAAGAAAATCATGCTTATTTCCGCAACTCCGATGAATAACTCACCCGCAGATATATACAATGAGATTCTTCTGTTTCAAGACCCCCGCCACTGCACAATAGATGGTGTGAGTAATTTAACTGCATTCTTTGCACCCCTTATTGTAGAATTTAAGAAGTTAAGACGAGGACCGACGCTTGACTTGCAAGAATTTAAGAAACTTGCAGAAAAAGTCCGCGATAGAATTATTAAGCCACTTACTGTCCGTAGAACGCGGACTGATATAGAGAGCGTTGCTAGGTATAATAAGGATGTTAAAGGGTTTCCCCAAGTGGAACGTCCTATTACGACCAACTATGAACTTAACAACCATCTGGCCGACCTTTTCGAGAGAGCAATAGAAACTCTTGATAAACACTTATCTTATGCACGATATCAAGCCATCGCATATCTAAAACCTGAAGCTGCCCAAGGGTTATATGACAATGCAGAACTTGTAAGTCGTAGTTTGGCTGGCATCAGAAAAAATGGTCTGGTAAAACGGCTGGAAAGCAGTTTCTATGCGTTCCAACAATCTCTTAAGAATTTCAAACAAGCCAATCAAAACATGATAGACATGTTTGAGAATGACAAAGTGTTTATTGCCCCAGATTTGGATATTAATGCCATGTTAGATGCAGATCTTAGCTATGACGAAATTGAAGAGCGTCTTAATGCAAAGGCTGAAAATAATCCTAAAAATGCAACTTTTACTGCAAACAGCTTTCAGCCTCAGTTTATTGAGCTTTTGAAACGTGATCAACAGATCCTTGAAGAAATGTATAACAATTGGATTCGCATCACAGATAAGGACGATTCCAAATTTGAGGCATTCAATGAGCTGTTAAAACATCAGTTGTTTAAAATCGAAAGAAATCCGGAGCAAAAGCTTGTAGTTTTCTCAGAATCTATTGATACAGTAAATTATCTGCAACGGCGAATAAACCGTAACGATGTGCTCGTTATATCAGCCCAGAATCGTGCTCAGCAGTTTAAAACTATACGAGAAAATTTTGATTCCAACTGCAAGACAAAGCTAAATGAATACAATATTATACTTACAACTGATGTCTTGGCAGAAGGCGTGAATTTACATCGTTCAAATGTGATTGTGAACTATGACACTCCCTGGAATAGTACTCGACTGATGCAACGTATAGGCCGTGTAAATCGTATTGGTTCAGTCTCAGACCATATATATAATTATGTGTTTTATCCTTCCAGAGAAGGAAATAGGGAAATCAACCTAAATCAGATTGCCCTGAGCAAGATACAAACCTTCCATTCCACTTTCGGAGAGGATAACCAAATATATTCGCGTGATGAAATTCTTGACCGAGATATTGACAAACTTTTTGATGCGGCAATGGCCGAACAAAAACAAGATTTCAATCAGGAAATTCCTTTCTATGAGGAATTGCGAGATTTATACAAATATAATCGTCGTGAATATAATAGAATCGAAAGAATATCTTTGCGTAGTCGAAGTGGACGTGATGCTAAGACTATAAATGGAGTAACACTCTCAAAAGATACATTGGTTTTCCTCAAGACAAACTTTCGCAAGGTATTCTTTCTTGTATCAAAAAACGCGACCGAACTATCCGTTCTAGACGCACTTCAATATTTTAAAGCCTCCCAAGATGAACAAAAAGTAGAACGAATTGAAGAGCATCACGAACACGTAGTAAAGGCAGTAGCAAAGTTCCGAGAACTTCAGGATAGAGAAATCCAAATACAAGAAGCATCGGCAAATAGTCAATCTGCGATGGGTGCACAAGTGAGTATGGCCGTGAACCTCCTAAATAGTTTTATTAGAGAAATTGACGATGAAGATATTCATAGGAAAGTACTTCAGTTGAAAAAACTGGCTGAAAGAGGCGTAATCACATATATAGCGAAAAGGTTGCAACGAATACAAAAGGATTTACGCCGTACCGGAAGTAAAGCCAGAATGACTCATGATGATGCAATGAGTGAAATTATTGCAATGGCAAAGAAATACTCTCCATATTATATGGCGGAGGAAGAACTATTAAATCAACAAGAAACAAACGCTGAAATCATTCTTTCAGAATCATTCAAATAGTACTATTATGGACTACAAATCAATTATTGAATCAAAATACAATAGAGCAGCTTGGCAAGAGTTACTACATGATATATTCAGAGGGAAGGTACAATTTTGGAACACTCCATCATCAATAAAAGTTAGTAGTCGGTTCGCAAAAGAGGCAATTTATTTGGGAAAGATATCTCTTTCTGATGGGGAATCTATTGCAGTTTACGAGGTCGAACTATCAGACAATGTGGATATTGTACGTAATCGTCGAGGAATTCGCGATATGCTCACAACAGATTGGCGTAATGCTGGTCATGCTGGAGCTTTTATGTTTTGCTATCGTAAACATGAAAGCATACTGCGCTTCTCTTATGTGAGCGAGACTTGGGGCTTCAATAAACAAGGAGACTACGAAAAGATTTCCACCAATACAAAACGGTATACCTACCTCTTAGGTGAATGTCGCGGATGCCGAACAGCCATTGAACAATTTTCTGAATTAAAAGATAGCAAACAAACTTTGAGCGACATAACCAAGGCATTTTCTGTAGAAGCTTTAACAAAACAATTCTACAAAGAGTTATTCGCATGGTATCTTTGGGCGGTTGATCCGTCTTCAAATATTTCTTTTCCAAATAATACATCAATAGAAGATGACGACAAAGATTGTATTGAGATTAAGATTATACGTCTGATTACTCGTATCATATTTGTATGGTTTATAAAACAAAAAGGTTTGGTTCCAAATAAAATCTTTGAGCCAAATTATCTTAAAACAATACTGAAAGATTTTGATCCTGAAAGCTGCAAATTTGGGAACTTTTATAATGCTATTTTGCAAAATCTATTCTTCGCTACATTAAACCGAGCTATTGAAGACGAGGAAGGCAATAAACGTGAATTTGCAAAATCCTCAAAGAAAGATATTAAAACTCTATATCGCTATGCTGAATTATTTAAGATTTCAGAAGAGGAAGTTGTTCAGTTATTCGCAGAAGTTCCATTCCTGAATGGAGGTTTATTTGAATGTCTTGATAAGACAGTAACGCTAGATGGTGTAGACAAGGCTTTCAATTTAGATGGTTTCAGCCGTAACGATAAGACATTTAGCGATGGCCGTTATCGTAATCGAGCAATAATTCCCAACATATTTTTCTTCGATCAAGAAAAAGGCTTAATATCAATACTCAACAGATATAATTTTACTATAGAAGAGAACACTCCGGAAGAGCAGCAGGTGGCTCTTGATCCTGAATTGTTGGGAAAAGTATTTGAAAATTTACTAGGTGCATATAATCCTGAAACACGCGAAACGGTTCGTAAACAGAGTGGTTCTTTCTATACTCCGCGTGAGATAGTAAATTACATGGTAGACCAAAGTCTTTTAGCTTACCTTGATAATACTCCGATTGCAAAATCACTAATGGATGATGATTTCACCTACGATAAACAATTTGAAAATGAGTATCGTGCAATATACGATAGCCTAAAATCAATTAAGATTCTTGATCCAGCATGTGGTTCGGGAGCATTCCCTATGGGTATTCTAAATAGAATGATGGATATTTTTCAAAAGATAGCTCCTAATGAAAATCCGTATGACCTCAAGCTTGCCATAATTGAAAACTGCATTTATGGCAGTGATATTCAAAGTATAGCTGTACAAATATCTAAGTTGCGTTTCTTTATTTCATTGATATGCAACTGTGAACGTGATGCTTCAAAACCCAATTTTGGTATTCCTACACTACCTAATCTTGAAACTAAGTTCGTGGCAGCAAACTCCCTTATTTCAAAGAAGAAGAAACCGGTACAACGCCAACTTTTTGAGAATCCAGAGATTGATATAACAAAAGAAGCATTATCTGATGTCCGTCATGAACATTTTCGTGCCAAATCGGCTTCAATCAAACGCCGTTTGCGTGAAAAGGATGAAGAACTGCGCGATAAACTTGCAAAACTGATTGCGGATGAGGATTATTTCGCCCCAGAAGATGCACTTCAATTGGCTTCATGGAATCCTTATGACCAGAATGCGGTTAGCCCATTCTTTGATCCAGAATGGATGTTTGGTGTTTCAGATGGATTTGATGTAGTTATTGGAAATCCTCCATATATACAGTTGCAGTCTGCAACTGGACGAAAAATTAAAGATAAAAAGGGTAAAATTATTGATGAGAAACTCGGCGATTTATATATAAATTGCGATTTTGAAACCTTTGCCCGAACCGGCGATATATATTGTCTTTTTTATGAGCGCGGCTGTCAACTATTGAAACCCAATGGTCATTTGTGCTATATCACTTCCAACAAATGGATGCGAGCTGGTTATGGAGAAAAACTACGAGAATTCTTCATAGAAAACAATCCTCATACGCTTATAGACCTTGGTCCGAATGTTTTTGAAACTGCAACAGTAGATACCAATATTCTCATTATCGAAAAAAAGCCATATACGCATTCTACAATTTCCTGTTCGATGAAATCTCGGACAGAAAATATGAGCGATTTTATTAGGCAGAATTCTATACTTCAAAACTTCACCAAAAATAGTTGGTGCATTTTGAATCCGATAGAACAATCGATAAAGGCTAAAATAGAGAAAATCGGTGTTCCACTTAAGGATTGGGATATTAAAATTTACAGGGGTATCTTAACAGGCTGTAATGAAGCTTTCATAATAGACGGAGCTACAAAAGATGCGCTTATTGCGCAAGACCCGAAATCTGCCGAAATTATACGACCGATTTTACGCGGCAGAGACATAAAGCGTTATTCTTACGACTTCGCCGATAAGTGGTTGATTACAACATTTCCAAGCAAGCATTACAATATCGATGATTATCCTGCGATTAAGAATTATCTACTATCCTTCGGAAAAGAAAAATTGGAACAAAGTGGGAAGAAAGATATAGGTGGAATAAAAGGCAATAACGCCCGAAAGAAAACAAATAATAAGTGGTTTGAGACACAAGATACGATAGCTTATTGGGACGATTTTTCTAAACAGAAAATCGTATATCCAGAAACAACTCAAAAAGCAGCATTTGCGTTAGATTACAATTGTATGTATATAGATAAAACGTGTTTTATGTTAATATCTGAAAAAGCAAAATATTTATATGCTACACTAAATTCTAAATTATTTGAATATGCGTACAGAAGAATTTTCTCAAGCATAGAATTAGGAAGTTCTGCCTATCAATATAATAAGCATGCCTTAATAAATCTACCTATTAAGAAAGTAAGTCCAAATCTTGAAAAATTATTTAATAAATTAGTTGATAATTTATTAAATACAAAAGACTCAAACGATAGAGAAGTTATTACAGAAGAAATAGAATTAAATCTTTGCAAAATATATGAGATTTCCAAAGAAGAGCAAATATTCATTAAAAGTATCTGATTTATTGCATTATATCTTTTACTTTCAAAGATATACATTCTTTTATGAAGTTAATTTCTTCGTTGCTAAATCCAAATCTTGAATATATATCATTGTCTAAAATAATTTTTTCATCAGAAGTTCTTTGTTCGGGGATTGGGAATTTCTCTATATATTGTTGTCTCATCTGCATCCCACCATTGTCTAAAATCGCTATATTGTTAAAAAACCAATATGTTGCAAATTCGGAATTTAATATGGACTGCAAGTATTCAAGATTATCTCCCGTAAAAAAGCATAAACTGTCAATCGGATAGATTTCTTCTTTGACCAATGAAAATCTTGGAAAATCTGTTAAATTTGACTTAGATATTCTCATAAGTCTGGCCCATACGATTTTCTGTTTAGAAAAATCGTCCCAATAAGCACAGCAACGTAAATTGTATGGAGTATCGCCTTGGTCGTCTCTCTTTGCTATTTTTGCATAGTAGCTGTCCAAATGAGCTTTTACGGCAGGATAATCGTTAATATCTATTCTTTCTTTAGTTTCAGTACCGTTATGCGTTGTAATCAACCACTTATCGGCGAAGTCGTAAGAATAACGCTTTATGTCTCTGCCGCGTAAAATCGGTCGTATAATTTCGGCAGATTTTGGATCTTGCGCAATGAGCGCATCTTTAGTAGCTCCATCTATTATGAAGGCTTCATTACAGCCAGTCTTTATTCCATAATTTATAGATATATTCCAATCTTTAAGTGGAACGCCAACGGCTTCAATTTTTCTCTTAATAGATTGTTCGATTGGCGATAGAATACACCAGCTATTTTTATCAAATGACATTTCGGTAGAATTCTGCCTAATAAAATCGCTCCTTAAAATAAAACATCTGATTCCTGACAACAGGCATTCCTTCTCCCTTTTTCCCAGAATTTGTCTTTAAAAAACGCACAATAAAAATAGGCAAAAAGGAAGTAGCCTGTTTTTTCATTTTGACTCATTATCCCGTTGTGGCTCTAATAGATTTAAGATTCTTTTTCTGCAACTTTAGATAATCTTTTCTCTTGAAAATAAAAACACAGGATTACATGATAATAATCATGTTAAACAACATACGTTTTTACTATCTATAAAAGTAATTCCTACGAATAGCAGTCTATAAACATATGGAAAACAATTATACATACGACATAACCCGTTTGGATTTAGAAAATTTAGCACAACGAACTTCGATGAGGTATAATATGTCAACCCATATTCGAGATCTTCTTTTCAATTTTTTTGGGATTAGAGCAACGGTAAAATTTCAGGGAAGTGAAGATGTCGGTTCGCCTGGATATGACGGGGACTTATTTATACCGGAAGACATGAAGAATCCAATTTTCCCAGAGGGGAATAGTGTCTGGGAATTGAGTAATCAAGTAGATATAGATGGCAAAGCAAATTCAGACTATAATAAACGGCTTGCGAATGCTGATTCACAGAAAACATATGTCCAGGCAACTTTTAGAAGATGGAATAATAAAGAAAAATGGGCAGAAGAAAAAAGAAATGAGGGAAAATGGAAAGATGTAATTGCGCTCGATAGTCGCGATTTTGAATCTATTTTTAACAATCCACAATCTGGTTCGGCGAGATTGCGATTATTAACCTGCCTGGGAAAAGTTACTACAGGAGTGAAATTTGTAGAATCAGAATGGGAAAGAATTTATTCGAGATTGGGAGAAAAACAACTCCTTCCTAAATTATATTTAATGGGGCAAACAAAAGCAATAACAGATTTGAACGAATTCTTATGCAGCGAAGATAGGATTATATATGTAAGAAGTGATTTTTCATCAAGCGATTCAAAAGCTTTTTTATTGGCATTTTTTGTGCACAATAAAGAACATTCTCCATCGGTTGTTATAGTTGAAAACAAAGATGTTCTTGATTATTTAATAGATATGGGATTCTCGGGAATTATCATTGTGGATCCAAGTTTAAAATTAAGCGGAGAAACTTTTTATAGGTGTAATTCTTCCAATGCTAAAATTTTGCTTCCTATTTATTCAATAACTAACGCTAAAAAGGCAATTCAACTAAATAGATTACCTAATACGAGTTACGTAGAGCTATTGCAGAATATTGGGTTTTCGGAAGAAGATTCTATGCGATATTCTAATATGACGAACGGCTCATTGACTTGTTTGAGGTGTTTTATCAATGATTCATTTCCAGTATCGCCATGCGCTCTAAACAACAAATCTTATACGCTTTTTGCTGTTGGTTCTTGGGATGTAAATTTCCCTGGCGATGTAAATACATTAGAGAGATTAGCCAAAGTTTCATATGCTGAAATTGAAACCACAGTAAGGGATATGGAACAATATGAATACCCTTTTGTTGTGGGCGCAAAAAAGAAAGTTTCAAGTTATAATAAGATTGGGGCATGGTTCTTTTTTGCGCCACATATAACTTCATCTTTCATTGATTCGTTTTTAACCGAAGCTTATAATGTATTAACAAATGTAGATCCAAAATGGGATTTAACTGCAGATAAAAGATTCGCGGCAGAATTATATGGTAAAAAGGCCAAATATTCTAATACCATAAAAAAAGGCATTGCAGAAACATTATTGTATATGATGGCCTTCGCGGACAGAGCATCTGATATGAAAAGCCATTTAGTTGCAGGTATAAAACGCCTATTAATTCGTGTTTATGAAAGTTTAGATACTTGGGAGAAATGGGCTTCTGTTGATCCTATATTACCTTTGCTTGCAGAAGCAGATCCAGATATATTCTTGGAATATCTGGAAAGAACTATTGCTAGTAAACAACAATTGTTAGTAGAATTGTTAAGTGATGATAAAGATTCCTTCACATTTGGAGATTGTAAACATTCAGGATTACTCTGGGGATTGGAGTTAGTATTATGTTTTCCTGAACACTCTAGGCGTACAGCTGATATCCTCGTTGATCTAGCAGTCATTGATCCTATGGGGAATTGGGGAAATAGACCAAAAAATTCATTGACTAGAATTTTTCTTTATTGGCTACCGCAGATACCATTAAAAATTGAAGATCGACTTTCGATTTTAAAATCTCTATACAAAAGACATAGCAATATTGCCATATCTATTATAAAATCCATTATAAATACACACACATCTGGACAAATCTATTATCCAAAAATCAAAAAGTACGAGCTTTGGAGAGACAATAAAAAAGATTCCGCATTTTATTACTTGGAACCATGTAATTTTTATCTTGAAGTTGCGAGGGAGCACCCCAAGGAAATAGTATCTCTATTAGAAAATCTTGGGTTTCATCGTGACTTACAGTTTAAGTTGTACGAGCTTTTAAATGGAATAGATATTTCTGATTGGAATGATTATGATCGTTTAAAAATTTGGGAAAAAGTACGGAATGACATATGGTCCTACAATCAATTTGAAGGACATCAGAATTGGCAAATAACTCCACAAAGGAAAGAAACGCTTCGAGTATTATACAATAAATTTAAACCGAAAGACAAAATTGTATTGTATTCAAAATATTTCGAACAGGGATTAAGATTAGCAGAATATAATGATGTTCCAAAGGATCTAAAAGAACGTGAAATTTATAATAGGGACTTCCAAAAAAAAGCATTGGAAGAGTTCCTAAGAGAATTCGGAGTAGATGGACTTTTAAGTTTAGTTAAAATATCCGAAGATGTGAATGCTATTGTTCGTGCGATTGAAGATGCGAAAGATATTGACGCCATTTTTAATTCTATCCCGTCATGTCTTAATTCTGACAACCCAAAGTTATTTAATTTTGCGCAACTACTATTATACCATATATATAATGTAAATCGTCAGTTCGTTTTGTCATATATCGCGAATTCTTCTTTTGATGATATTATGAAATCAAAGATTTTCGCTTCATTGCCCTATGACGATGGCGTAAAACTATTACTCGATCAGGCTTCTTCTACAATAAAAGAAAACTACTGGGTAAACCTTTCTCTTATACCGATAGACCCTAATTCGGAATATATAGAAGAAATCGCTTCTGGACTTTTGTTTGCTGAACGCATCAAAGACCTTATAAAAATACTGTGGTTATCAAATAAAACTTTTACAATAAATTTCCTATGCGAAGTCTTAGATAAAGCAAGGGAGCGCAAATATCATGAATTTATAGCGTCTTCTTATTATGAAATTATTATAATTTTTAAAAAAATATATTCACGCCCTGAGATTAAAAATGTTGATAAAAATTTGATAGTAGGATTAGAAATATCATATTTGGGAATTTTTAATGGATATAACGACATTGAACCCTTATTTCTCCAAGATAATATTTTTTCTAGTCCACAATTCTATATAGATCTTGTAAAGGGCGCATATAAGAATGATAAAATGGAGGAATTCGTTAAGGATTCTAATTTGTCCGAGATGAGTTATCGCATACTAGATGAAATTAGAAATGTTCCTGGAAAAAATGAAGAAACCTTTGATGATACAATTTATAAAGAATGGATTCAGGAAATAATTAAGTTATCTAAAGAACAAGAATATTTCGTTGGTGTAAAATGCGCCTTACCTAAGGTTCTTATACATACGCCTGCAGACGAAAAAGATGGGATATGGCCGCATCGTGCATTAAGAGATATTTTAGAAGAACTTAAAGATCCTGATTTAGAATTAAATTTAGTCATTGCAAAAATGAATTCTAGAGGAATTCGGTCAGGAAGTTTTAAACAAGAAAAAGATGAAGCAAAATATTACAGAGAACAAGCATCGAAATTAGCAATAATCTACCCACGAACTTCTTTAATTTTAAATAAGATCGCAGCCGAATTAGATTCATATGCAGATTTTTTTATCGATGAATTCTAAAATAGTGCAAGAGAAATATTATCTAAAAATAATAAATAAAAATATTGCGTATTTTGTCGTGATGTGGTAGTATAGATACCATAACGGGACAGGGTATGATGATAAGCAAGACGAAGATTTCAACTGAGGGGTTTGAGAAGGTTGAGATTACTGCGGAGATGGCGGATATATTCGGGCTTCCGAAGAAAGCTATTGGGAAATGGGCGGTTGTTGCGGAAGATAATGTTGAGCGTCGCCTAATGAAGGTTCGTTTAGACGGCTATTTTGCGGACGACAAGTACAACAATCATCAGCGCATTTCCAACAGGATTTGGGGGCAGATGTTTGGCGGAGTGCGCTGTGCTAAGTTTGAATTTTCCAAGTTATGCACGCGCAAGAAAAACTGGATACTAAAGCTTATTGACGAATTTGAAAAAGCTCCTGAACTCTTTGAAATCATGCGGAAGTTTAGCTTGGACGACATCGTTTTGCAAATTATAGACGACACGAATTCGGAGCGTCCGCAGGGCAAGGCGTACAGCTCGATTGCTAGCGCGATAAGCTATTGGAAATACAAATATGGAGACAATGGAAGATGAAAATCCGTCAAAATGATTGGTCAGAATTTGGTAAGGATTTTATCGTAAAAATGCGCAAAAATACATGGTTTTTACAGGCGTTTCAGCATTTTATAATACGTAAAAATACGCAAGAATTTTCAAAATCCTGCATTTGCAACATAGCAAACATCAACAATATACAAAACTAAGAAAACCCGAAAATGAATACAAACAGAAGGAGATTAGGAAACGCTCGTTCTATCCGTTGAACTACAGGGGCGGGATAAAGGGAATATGAGACCAGGTATCGGTTTGGAAGTCAACTAAAATTCAGGTTTTTAATGTTCATTGGAGTCTTTTTGCCTCTTTTCGCTTCTGGCGGGACGGCCTATAAAACAATGCTCAAGCAAGACATCGCAATCGCTTTTCTTGTATCGAATGCATTTGCCTGAAAGCCGATAACTGGGCAATTTCCCCTGCCTGCGAAGTTGTTCAATGAACGTTGTTCCAATATTGAGATATTGCGCAACCTCCGCGCGGGTAAAAAGCCTGTCGCTTGCGTCAGACTCCGTTAATGTTTGTGTTTTTTCGTATTTTCTTTTTCCCATACACAAGATAACGCCGTGTCAAATTTTCAAAAAATAAACTGCCGCAAAATCGCACAAAAAAAGAATTGGAAGGCGGAAAAACGACACAAAAATAAAAGTGTGTCGTTTTTAGATTATATTGCGCAAAAGTCCCCCATAAAAAATACCGTCTGGTGAATATTCCGCACATATTGAAAGTGTGCGGAATTTGAAAGGCGTCGTATTTTTAGTTTTCGGGCATGATATCGAAATATCTTATGGCGTCTTTCTCGCAGGCAAGCTGTCATAGCTTGTTTCTACTTGTATTCTACTTATATGTTAGTTGTATGTTTTCGTTTGATTTTTTTATAGAATTTTGCGATTATATCAACTATGGAACAATTTTATAATCCGCCATTTTCCATAAATTCCGACATATTGAATCTGGTAGCAAACATATCGGAATCTTTGGGCGCGCTTTCCGAAGTTTCTGCGCCAATCCATTTGCGCAAAGACAATAAAATCCGCTCAATCCATTCCAGCTTGGCGATAGAGAACAATTCCCTTTCCTTGGATCAGGTAAGCGCGATTATCGACGGCAAAAAGGTGCTGGGGCTGAAGCGCGAAATAGAGGAGGTAAAAAACGCCTACGCTTGCTACGAGCTGATTTCGTCTCTTTCCCCGGACAATATTTCCGATTTATTGAAAGCCCATGCCGTAATGATGGACGGCCTGATTAAAAATAGCGGCAAATTCAGAACAGGCGGTGTGGCGGTTTACAAAGGCGAAGAGGTTGTGCATATGCCTCCGCCAGCATACCAAGTTCCGTCTCTTGTTGCCCGCTTGATGGACTGGCTAAAACTTTCCGACGTTCACCCGCTAATAAAAAGCTGCGTATTCCATTATGAGTTTGAGTTTATACACCCGTTCTCCGACGGCAACGGCAGAATGGGGCGTTTTTGGCAGAGCCTGATTTTAAGTAAATGGAACAAAATATTTTCGTATTTGCCTATAGAAACAGTCATATACGAAAACCAGCAGGAGTATTACGAAGTCTTGAACGCATCCGACACTCTCGGCGATTCCACGCAGTTTGTCGAATTTATGCTTAAAGCCCTGAAAAAAGCCCTTCGGCAGTTTGTCGCGCCCGCCGCAAGCCCGACAAGCGAATTTATCGAAAAGCTCGTAAAGGCAATCGGAAGCCGCGAGATGAGCGCGGCGGAAATCATGGCTAAATTGAAGCTTAAAAGCCGCGCCAATTTCAGAAAAAACTATCTTGTTCCCGCGCTGGAGGGCAAGTTTATCGTCCCCACGTCCGCCATCAAAAATAACCCCCGCCAAAAATATCGGCTGGCAAACATATAGCGGGATATATCGAATCGGCATGAAGCGGGCTGTCTCCCAAAATCCGCACATATGCGGAATTTGAAAGGTAGCGCATTTTTAGTTTTCCGGCATAATATTGAAATACCTGATGGCGTCCTTTTCGCGAGCAAGGCCGTTGTAGTGCTTTTTTAGGACATCTACGGCGTGTCCCATTTGTTCGGCGGTTAAGTAGGCGTTTTTTGCCAGTGCAAGGTAGTAAGTTGCCGCCGAGTGGCGGAAGCCGTTCTTCACCCAATTCCCCTTGCCGAGCGCGTTATGCAATTTCTTTATTTGCAGGTTTTGGCTTTTAGTTAGAATTTTCTTCTTTGTTCCGAGTTCCCAGACATACGGCTCGAGCCATTTTGCCAAGTTTTCGGGAATTTTTACGACCCTGCGCGAGCGGTCTTGGTGATTTCGCTATCTAAAATTATCTCCCTG
Organism: Verrucomicrobiota bacterium; assembly: GCA_023450935.1. Lineage (GTDB taxonomy): Bacteria > Verrucomicrobiota > Verrucomicrobiia > Opitutales > Intestinicryptomonadaceae > Merdousia. Next base: position 16,398 of record JAEXGH010000005.1, read on the forward strand.
TCGTCGAGCTTGATTTTGTCCCACGTCAGGCGTTTCATTTCGGCATTGCGAATTCCCGTGAAGGCTGCAATAGCGGCGTATGCTCTAATTTCGCTTTGAGGAGGAGTGGAATTCAAAATCTTTTGGATTTCTTCGGGAGTAAATATTTCGGGTGTCTTGCCGCGTATGCGCCAGCTTTCGACTTTTTCCACTGGATTTATGTCGAGCCAATCCTGCATTTTGCAATATTTGAAAAACGAATATAAAGTTCGCCTATACTCATTTCTGCCGTAAATGCCGATGTCGTTTTGTCCGTCCTGAAAACTTTCATGGGGCGACCTCCTACTGTCAGAGTATCGCTTTCCGCATATTCTCGCTTTTTTAGGTTTATCAGCCATTGATAGATTTCTTTGGCTGAAATTAGCGATACGATTTTATCTTTGCCGAAACTCTCCATAAATCTCTGGAGAGCCCGCTCGACGGTATAGACATAGTCGCTTGTCAGCTCTTTTTTGAGCAGGGAATGAGAGCGAAACTACCTTAGACAGAATGGGAAAATCGGACTGAGCGGAAAGTTGGCTTGCAAGCGCCGCGCAACAAAATACAGTTTTAATTGTAGACTGAACTCAACGGTTCTTTGCGGGTTCCAAAAACTCCCGTTCCCCAACCCAACTTCGTTATTCCGCAATCAGTTTCCGCGATACAACGCCCGCATCTTTACCGCACTTAAAGATAGAACTGCGTTGAAAGCAGAATACCCGCAAGAATCAAAAATATCGCACCCGCCAAGAGGAACGGCTTTATGCCAACCTCCTTTATCTTGCCTAAATCCGTTTCCACGCCTAGAGCCGCCATTGCCATCGTCAAAACGAAATTGTCGAAAACAAGAATAGCGCTTTTGACATCGGCGGGAACAATATCAAGCGAATTGAATCCGCTTACAGCTATGAAACCCAGTGCAAACAGCGGGAATGCCCGCGCATATATTTTTATTTTACTTTCGCCGGCGGCGGTAGGAGGGGCGAAAATTGCGCCCAAAATTGCAAGCGCGGGCACAAGCAGCATTACCCGTGTGAGCTTTACAATGACGGCCGTCTCCGTGGCTTCTGTCGAAATCGCGCTGCCTGCCGCCACAACCTGAGCCACTTCGTGGACTGTAGCACCCAGCGCAATGCCCGACTGATACGCGTCGAGACTCGTAAACCTGAGCAACTGCGGAAAAACAAACATCGCAATCGTTCCGAAAATCACGACCGTTGCAACCGCCAGCGCCGTTTCGTGGGGTTTCGTCTTGATTGTCGATTCCGTCGCCATAACTGCAGCCGCGCCGCAGATTGCGCTTCCCGACGAAATGATAGCGGCGAGCTTTCCGTCAAGCCCAAAAATTTTTGTTCCTATGAAATATCCGCAAATAAGAATTGTTGACACAACAAAACAGTCGAGGAGAAGCGCGGTCGCGCCCACATTGGCTATCTCCTGAAAGGAAATTCTTAATCCGAACAAAATTATGCCGAGACGCAACAGCCTTTTCTGCGCAAATGCTATTCCCGCCGCCCATTCCTTGGGCGTTTTCCTATGGACGGTGTTTCCGTAGACAAACCCCAGCAGAATGGCTATTACAAGAGGGCTGAGTCTTATGTGCTTCGCCGCGGACGTGTCGGCAAAGTATAGACTTGAAAATGAAATAAGGGCAATCAGCAGCAGCCCACCGTATAGTTGCTTTATTTTATTTAACATAATTGTGGTAACGCTACGCCGAAAAAAGTGAATTATCCAGCAAAAATTTCGCGAATTTTCGACGCACAACTCCTTCGAACAAACGGCAGACTTTGCTGAACTTACAGAATGGGCGCTTAAAATTCCGCCGCTATGTTTTCTCTGGTTCGCAACTGCCCTGTGAGAAGTTAGTTATACAGAGAAAAACAGCCTCAGCCTGCATGGATATTTAAATGCAGTCGCAAACTCTCGGCAAAACTTCCCGTAAATATACCCCTCCAAAACTCATATTGCCGCAATACGGCAGGAGAAAACCTCTGCGAAGATGTTAAAAATCTGCCCATATTGTTTGATTTGTATCTATAATAGGGAAAATTTGAAGTCGATACCACCGGTCTCGGCGATCGTATCTTTCGCGCTTTCCAAATATTCGTTTACACAGCGAAAGGGGCGGATAAAATCAAAGTCGGCATTGCGGGCATAGACAGCCTCGTAAAAACAATAGGGTTATCGACGCCGTCGGCAGCCCGAACCTCAAAGTGTGTTTCGACATCTTCAATATTGTCTACTACGGACACGATGAAATCTCCAACATCGACAGCTTGAAGGGTAGAATCGGCGAAGCCCACAAATTCGGCGTATCCAAGACAAAGCCCAAGATTTCAAAGCGTGTCTAAACACTCTCAAGCGCGTAGGCCACAACGGCTACCATTGCTTTGAAGCCCACCGCTTCGACTACAAAAGAAGACGACATCGACACGACAATGAAGTATAATATAGATTACATAAGGAAATATGTAAAATAATTCCGCCCTACGTCGAAAATTGCAATAATAAAGGTAAACGATTCAAACCCCGTCAACAACGACCGAACGCCCCGCAAACCCGCACCACTACTGACAAAGAAGCCCGCAACCTCAGTGAGGAAGCGGGCTTTAAAGTAATGCTCAAGAAGGGACTCGAACCTTTTTACAGTTTTTATTAATTCATTTATTTTTAGTTAATTAAAATCTCAGAACCCATCTTGTCGCAAAAATATCGCAAAAATTTAACTTCAATTTTGCCGTAAATTTTTAGACTGCCTTAAAAAAACTTAAGAAGTTTTAGGGTTGTCAAGACTCTTAATAAAAGCCTTTACTTTACCGATGTCGCACGGTCTTACCCGCGCGGAAAACGGGACTTTTTTTAAATCTGGCGGCGAAGGTTTGCGCCCCGAACCTTTGCGTGCGCCGCCGCGTCCGCTTCCCTTACCCGTTTGAGGTTTGGAGACTGATAAACTGCGCTCTGTTGCCATCTGTGTCCTTTTGGTTTGTAGTTGCAAGCCACCGCCAATAATCGGAGGTCTTGATTGTTTTTAGTTCAAATTTTATCGGCGCAAAATCGCGCGACGCATCAGCAGCAAGTTGCCGCATAAGCTCTGTATGTTCTGCGTTGCCGTCCGTCCAAGACTCCGACGGACGGAAGAAGCGCAAACTCTCGTCGTCCTCGTAAACCGCCAAAAAAACGGCTTGCGGCGCACCGAACTCAGCGGATAGCGCATTTATGCGGGCATAAAAGTTTGCCTTGATTGCACCTTTTGTGTATTTTTTGTTTTCCATTTTGTTATTTTTGTTGGGTTTTTTATTTAACGCCCCTGAAAAATATTGCTTGCTTTTTAAATAAAATTGTCTTTGCTATCTCCTCGTCAACCACCTTTTGGTGGTTGTGAGTTTTAACGATAAAAAAGCGAGAGCTTTTAACGCGCAAGTAAAACTTGCGCGTTTTTTGTTAAATCAAAATGGTCCAGTCGTTTATTGCGTTGTTTAAATCCTCGTCGTCCAAGTCGGCGGCATTAAAAGCCTTGATAAACGCAATCAGTGTCTCCATCTCTTCGGCGTCATCGATTACATATGACCCGCTGTCAACAACCTTTGTCCACGGTGCGCCGTCAAGCACGCTCTCGCAGAGTCGCTCGCCCCAGCCGTAATTGTCGCCACAGGCGATTTTTACTGTGTTGCCGTTTATTGTGTAATCAATTTTGTTTGTCATTTTTTATCCTTTTTTTGAGTTGTGAGTTTAACGATTTTTTAACCAAGCCCTGCTTGATTATGTTTTTAAGTCTTGCACGCTTTTTTGAAAAGTCAATACTGTTTTCAAAAAAAATTAAATTTTTTTCAGGGTGCAAAAAAAAGGCTCTTGCGAGCCTTTGAGGACTTTCGAATTTTTAAAATTTTCAGCTTCAATCTTACCTCATATTTGCCAATTCGCGAAGCCTTGCCCGTGCTTTCTTTGAATCCCTTTTCTCTCGGTCTGCGTTGCGTATCCGTTTGAGAATATCTCTCATATCTCGGGCATTGAAATCACCCTTTTCCACCCTGTCAATGAGAATATCCACATCGGCAAGTAGTTGGTTGCGTTCCGCCAGAAGTTCGTCATCGGCTCGAATCAGTTCTTCGGTCGATAATATCCTGTCTGCGCCCAACGCCTTGCGTTTACGCGAGATTTCGCTCAATCGGGTATTTACGGCTTCAATGAGGTTGTAATTGCCCAATTCGCCTTTGTGTTCGTCAATAAGGTTCTGACATTCTTCAAGGCGTTTTTCCTGCCGTAATACACGAACCGCCCCGTAGATTTCCCGAACCCTGTTGCGCAACTCGTAGTAATCCTCAGCATTTCGCGTGGTCATCGTCTTTGTGTTGCGAACCGCCCAATCGTAAACGCGCTTTGTCGCACTTTCGCGGGCATAACGGCTCGTTCCACCCTCAATGTCCGTAAGAGCTTCAACAATAACATCACTTGCCGCCGTAATGTATTTGGTCATACCGCCCAAGAAATTTCCGATTACATTCTGGATTCGCGCGGGCGAAGCCAGCCAAGAATCGTCAAGCCCGACTCCTTCAAATACCCTCGCAACTGCCTTAGCCGTCGCCGAAGTGTCGGGGTCGTATTGATAACGCGGCTTCAGGTCCTTGTCCGACTGTTGCACAATCGGGCGTTTTGTGAAGCTGTCCTTGTTCCAATACTGTTCCCGAACCGTGTCGATTACGGGGTTTGACAGCGGGTCAAATTCCAACTGGCTCGTCAGCCCCTCCCACAAAACCTTTGCAGTTTGTGGGCGTTTCTGAATCAGCGCGTCCGTTATGGCTTCTGGTATCGTTCCGAATATGTAGCCGATTTCAAACGGCTTGGGAATGCGTAAGATGTTGTTGTTGCCCAAGTAGAAATGCCAATAGTTGAGCTTGTCGTGCGCTGGCAGCTTCTCAAACCACTTGTCGCCGTCGTCGTCGGTCGAACTGTTGGCGTAAAGCGAATACAACATCGAAGCCGAAGCCATCATCATTCCGCGCAACAATACCGCCTTGCTCAAACTCTGAACGAAGGCTCGTGTGCGTTCTTTCAACGCGAACTCTTCGCCCGCTTTGAATTTTGCGCCCTGTGCGCCGCTTTCGCGCCACAGCTTGTATAGACCCTGTATGCGGGCGTTAAGAAACGGCGTAATGCGGACAACGGCGTGAAGAGCCGTAAACGTGCCTTTCGCCCATTCGTTCTTGCCCGTCCATACGCCGCTACCGTGCATACCGAAGTTCATCACGTCCAAATATTGGAATGCGGCTTCCATATCCGACGCGCCGTTTTCCAACGCCTTCTGCATAACGGAAATTCTGTTGCCCTGCTCCGACGGCATCAAAATTCTGCGCTCGTATTCGTTCAACAGCCACTTTAAGGGCTTTATCGTATACTTGCCTATCTTTTGGATTTTCCCGCCGTCTTTGAAGTCTGCGGCAATATCCTCCGCTTTTACCGAATACCACGCACCGCCGCCCGCGCCAGCCGCCCAAACTTTCTGCATATCTGCCGTATTCCACGCCGATTTTACCGCATTTTTCACCGTATGCGCCAAATACGGCGCAAGCACCTTCCCGCCGAAGAGAATCGTGTTGCTTCCCGTGTCGCGTATAAAGTTGCGGATTGCAAATTCGGGTGTCTTGGTGATTGCCTGCGTCATAATGTTTTTAGGAGCTGTCAACAGCTTCCACATAACATTCACCTTTTCCGCTCCAAAATTCTTTACGGCAACAAGTAATTCGGGGTCTTCAACCTTGTAAAAGCGCAACGTTCCGTTTACGCGAACGCTCACTATATTGTCGTTTGAATCGTCCGTAATCTTCAAATACGCCTCAACGGGCACTTTCTTTAAAAGCTCCTCGTCGGAAATGTCGCCAACCTCTATTCCCTCCGCTTCAAGCGCACGGCGCATTTCGGCGATTTTCACCTGCGCGTCCACGCTGTCGCTGCGGACATACTTTGCCATATCAAGCTCACGCATCAGATTCAGCGACCTGTAAGCTGCAATGTTTTTGTAGCCGCTGTCCATTACCTTTCGGGACTGATTGACAATATTTTCCACCAAGTTCTTCGTGCGCCGCGCCGAACCCTCGAACTTTTCCACTCCGCTGTTGCGTCCCGAAAATCCCTTTCCCGCAGGGAATATTTCCGAAAAGCGTTCATATGCGGCTTCCGTTTCGGCGTCCAAATCTGCGCCCTCGCGGAAAAACGGCACATAGTTTTTGAAACGCGACAACGCCGCGTGCTGTTCGGGCGATATTAGCCCAGTTTCAAGCATAAAGTCGCGTTGCCCTTGAAAGAATATCTGCAATTCGCCGAACGCCTTTTTGGAAGCCTCCGAACCCTCGGCAACCCATTTCTTGGCGTCCTCCAACGAAAACCCGAACGTCTTGTAGAAGTCCGTTCCCGCAAAGAAATTTGTCTTGCGCAAGAATCCCCAACGTTCAATGGCTGACTTCGCTTTCGCGTAGTGCTCAAAATTCTTGTAGTTTTCGCCCTTTACGGGTTTTAAAATTTCCTCCAAACCTTTCGTTCCCTCGCGCTTTACAAAACTTCCGTCGGCTTTGTTGTATTTTATGCCACCCACACGCAAAACGTGAAACATCACTTGGTCGAGATTGCGCGTCATCAACGCCATTTTCCAAGCCGATTTCTCCGCCCCGCGAACGTCGCCATACAATACGCGTTCAAGCGTCGCAAGTGGCGCGAAAGCGTCAACGGCTGCTTGCACCGCACGCCCAGCCTTGCTTTTGATTTCCTCCCGCGCCCGCTTCTGTCTGTATTCTTTGTCGTTTTCGGGGGTTTCTTCTTTCAGGGAATATTTTCCTTGACTTTCGCCGTTAACTTCCGATTGTAAAGGTAAGTAAGGCGTAAGCTCGGTTTCATAGCGTTCCCAATCGGCGGGAATCGTATCTTGGAGGAGCTTACGCCCCTTTTGTTTGTTCCAATACTTACATCTGCCTTTTTTCGCCCAGTTAACTATCCGTCCGAAATTCTCCTTCGGGTGTGCCGTCAATAGGTCTGTAATTTCGCCCAAACCTTGTCGGGTCTTGTTTATCTCCAACGAAACAATAATCGGGCGTCCGTCGTCCATATACATTTCGACAAGCACATCGAACACGTTTTCATTTTTCGGATAAGAGAATATTCCCACTGGTGAATTTATCGCTTCGGGAATTTGCTTTATCTGAATGTCGCTTAGCCCGTGCGCTTTGATTTTCTTCAAAACGCCCTCTGTCATCACAATCTTGTTGTCAGGTATTCCGAATGATTTCAGCAAAGCCGAAGGCGTCCCGACAGTGAAGAATTTTCCGCTCGGATAATTGCCTTTCGCGTAGCTGTCCACTTGTCGGGAAAACGTTGTATTGTCCCATTCTTTCTTGTTTGATGCCCTTTCGTCGTCTTCCTTTATCGAATAGCGTATATCGGGATTATTCGTGCTGAAAGAGCCTATATTGTCTGTGGCGGATTTTATCTGTGAACGGTCGAAAAAGTTGAACCATTTTCCGCCGTCGCGTTCGATTATAAAGCCATCGGCTTCAATGTTGAAATCACTTCCAAACACCTTGTTGACTTGGTCTAAAATGTCCCTTAGATTGTTCCAGTAAAACGAACCAAAGCTATGTTGAAAAATTTCGTTTCTGTTTTTTCCGAAATAGAAATCAAGCATAGCCTCTTTCTTCCCAACGAAAAGCTCGGGCGGATTTTCCAGTAAATATTCCTCGGCTTGCTTCTGCAACTTGCGTAGAAATTCCACTGGGACTTTCTCCATAGGGTTGCGCAGTTTGCGGGCGTTTGCAAACAACGCCATCATATTCCACTTTTTGGAATAGCTCGTATCTTCTGGGTTCGAAGTCGCATAAATACCCCTGCCAAATCTGCCGCGTTCGGAAGGCTTGAATATGGTAAATTTGTTCGGCGTATTGTGATAAACCACGAGCGGCTCGCCGTTTTCGTCCACAACTTTTGAAACATTTCCCTTGACTTCCGCAATATGTTTGCCGATTATCAATCTGGACACTTGGGAAGCGTTGCCGTTATTCGCTACGGACTTGAACACGCCATCAAGTGTCTTTTTTATTTCTACTTCGTGTAGATAAAACCGCTGTTTCCCACGAACTTTTTTGGCAACAACTTCGCAAATATAATCGTCTCCCCCTAATCTTACAGGAGCAACAATAACAGCGGTATCCCAACCGCGCTCTTTCCAATTATTTTCCCTATTGAAAATGAATCCCTTTTCAATAACTTTGGGAACAGCTATAAACGCTGCAGATTTTAGTCGTCCGACTCCATGCGCAATACTATCCTCAACACTCTTTAAATCCAGAATAACATCGCCCAACTCCTCGTTGTGGGCAATGTTGCCGAGCGAGTTAAAGTAAGCGGAGACTTTGTCTGTTAGCCTTACGCCGTCTTTTTGGAATTCATGTCCTGTAAGATTTGCCACGGGCGCAGTTTTTTCCAAGAAGTCCATGGCAGCCTTAGCCCAAGCTTCTTTTTCCCAGTCGCCGAACCATTTTTTAAAATTGGGAGTTCTAACTTGCAGCCATTGGTCTTCGGAAAGGTTTGTCGGCTTGCCGTTTGGGGCTTTCATATAGCCTTTTTTCATCGAGCCATCGGGATTGATCCACTTGGCTTTCACTTCGTCTTTCTGTCTCCGCGCCTCGGCAATTTCCGCATCAGTTGGGCGTTCGTTCAACGAAAACCTGCCTTGCTTTTCATCGTCTGGCACATCGCGCCCTTTCGGGGTTGAATCAATCTTCGCCCAGATACCGTTGGCGTTCAGATAGTGGTCTCCCTTTGCCCATTCGCGGCTAAGTGCAATCGCAGAGCGCAACACGTCTTCGTTTAGCAGGTTCACATACTCTTGCGGAACGCCGTTGCCCCACAATTCGCGCTTTACCCTGTGCACAAGACGTTTCCACATCGACGGGTCTGAAAGCTCCCTGTTTTCGGCAACGTGCGCCAACACTTCTTCGGCAATGGCGTATTTGTTTTTTGTAACGTCTTTGTAATACTTGGCTACGCGCTTCCACGCGTTGCTGTCTTTGTAGTGGGTTATGATGTAGTTTAAAAACGGCTTCAAGTCGGATTTCGTTCCAAACAGCTTCTTCACGCCCCAGTGCCCGACAAGCTCGTGCAGGAATATACGCACCGCCTCGTCTGCATTGTCTATGTTTTCGGCAATGATAACTACCCTTTCCTTGTCCTGAACTGCCCGCGCGTTATATGGAATGCTTTCCGCCCCGAGCTTTTCGCGCGCCTCTTCCAAAGTCCCTACAATATCGACCGAAGCCTTTACCTTTGCCCTGCGGTTGAATTTCGCCCGCACGTCTTCCACGGCGGCTTTTATCCCGTCGATTTTCGCCTGCTTCGCTCTTTCCTTTTCCGAAATCGAATACGAATGTCTTTTGTCTTCCCCTCGAAGTTTGAAAATATTTTCTTTTTCCGCTTGACTTAGGTCTGCCTGTGTGAAGACTTCGTGACCATAAGCCCTCTGGATAGCTTTTCGGCCGCTCGCGTGTTGAAACGGAAGAGTTATCCAAGAGGGTTTTCTTTTTGTATTGATATACCTAAGTTCGCCTCTGTCTATCGCCGTTTGAAGACCGCTTTGAGTTTTCGGATAGATGCTTCTAATGCTGTTTATTTCGGCTTTCCCGAACCGTTTGTTCAAGTGAACGGCAACAAGCATATTGTGCCTGTCAATCGTCGGCAATTCGGTTATGAGCGTTATAGCGTCGGGAATAGTGCTGCTTTGCATAACAGCAATCGGGTCTGCGAGTTCTTCGGGAAGATTCGACAAATTCTCCAATATAAGGGAATGTTTCGCTTCTTTCCGCTCTAAAACAGAAGCCGATAATTCTACGGGTAAATCGTCCGCTCCCACAAGCCGCATAACTTCGGGAGTAGTCCCAAGTTTAAAAACGTGTCTGTTGTCGAGTTTCCCGTCTATGTAGTCTTGTAGTTCATTCTTAAACCTCTGAGCGTCGGTTTCGCCTATCGAATAGCGCATATCGGGGTTGCCCGCGTCCGAACGCTTGTCGAGCGGTATATACTTCCCGTTGTCGTCGTATGTAAAGGCGTTCTGCAACTTCACCGCCGAGCCGCCCTCGAAAGACACATAACACCTGCCGTCTCTCTTCCCGTCGTAGGTTATTCCGCGTATCCCGTGTTTTAGCAAATGCTTTGAAGCGTTCTTTTTCGACCCTGTATAGTTTTCGAATGCGTCATAAATGTTTCCGCCGTCCGTGTTGTTTTCTATAAAATCGCGCAAAGCGTCCTCTTTTGATACGCCGCCAAGCTGCTCTTCCGTGAGTGATTCAATCGCGTTTTTTATCTTCTCTTGAACCTCTCTGCTCTGCTTGCTAAACGGCAACTGCTCGTCGAGCGTGTTTTCCTTTGTAAGGTTCGTCCGCCAGTTGTAAAGCTTCCCGTCGGAACGCGCCCTTTTTTCAAGCTCCTTTTCCGATATGCCTTTTGACGCGAGCCAGTCGTTTACAAGCTGATACAACTTCAGCTTCCCCTCGGCTTCCTGCTTGTATTCCTCCTTTTTGCGAGCGTCGTAGGAATAGCTCTCCACTCGGCTCATATAGTCGTAATACTTCGTCCTGCTCCACCTCGCCTTTTCCTTCCAGTGGGCAATTCTTCTGTCAAGCTCCTCGATTTCCTTGGCGTATGAGTTTATCTCTTTTTCGAGGTCTTTCTTCATACGCGCAAAACCGACGTCGGCGATTTTCGACATCGCGTCGTTGAAGTATACGTCGCGTATGCCAAGCTCTTTTGCCCCTTTCGACAATTCCTCGCCTTTCGCCCAGTAGGAATAATACGGCTTGCCGTATACGGCAGTTCCCCTGTATGCCTTGGCGACCTCTTTGTTTCCCGAAGCATACAGCCCCATACCGTGAGCCTGCGCACCCTCGCCATTTTTCGCTTCCGAAGCGTCGGCTTTTGCCACGTTGAACCCGTCCGCTCCTGTGCCGTGGTATACGTCGGTATTGTAGCCCCTGCGCTTGTCCCATTCCTTTTTGATTTCAAAGCCTGCCGAATAATCCTTTGCGGTTTCGGCTTTCCTGTGGGCTTCCACAAGCTCCGCGTCAGTCATCTTCGCATAGTCTTTCTCCGCCAAGCTGAACGCCCCGTATGAAACCTTTTGCCCCGACAAATTCGCGGCAACGTCTGCAAGAAAATCCCCCTCGCTGTCGTAGCGTATGCCGTGGGTTTGCTCCATATCTGCCGCCACGGTGTCGAGGTCTACAAAGTCCTTTGTAAAATATTTAAGCTGTAAATTCTTAGGCAGCGAATAATACAAATCCCTTATCTCGCCGTAAAGATAACTTCCCAGACCGCGCCCGTTGGCGTCGGCGTGCCGCTGAATCGCCTGCGGCGTCGGAAGCTTTATCCCGTCCTTCCTCATAATCTCCAAGAGCGGAACGCCCGAATTTTCCGTCTGTGCCCTGCGCGACAATTCCGCGTCCGCCCATTCAAAACCGTGGCTCGACGCCTCGTAAAGCTGTTCCTCCGTGAGTTTCGACGCATCGCCGTTTTCAACGTCAATGTAAAACTCCATTGCCTGCAAGCGGTCGTCGGGGTTGTCAATTTTGGCAATCTTCTTTGCAATCGCCGAAACCCTGTTCTTCTTGCGGTTTATCTCGTCGAGCTTTTTCTGCAACTTCTGCCGACCCATTTCAAGCTCGGCTTGCGCCTCTATCATCACCTGTTGCTGCTGCGCCTGCTTCTGCGCTTCGGCTTTTTCGGCGGCATATATCCTGTCTTCCACCATTGTGCGAATCGGCGCGTCAAGCATTTCCCCTCGGGCGTTGAACGGTTGGTAATACTTTGCCGCATTTTCGGGCGAAAAGTCCGCATTCAACTGTTCGCTGACATTCCTCGTCTGCGCATACAATCTTCCGTCTTCGCCCATTCTGACAACGGGCTTTTCTGCGGGCTTGCCGTATGGGTCGCTCTCGGCGTCCGCGTCCAAGTTGTCCGTGTCCGAAACCTCGGGCTTGATTTTCACGACATAGGGCTGCGCTATGCCGTCAACATTCTTGTAGGCTTTGCCGTCCGAACCCGTGAACACTTCGCCGTTCTTCACCCCTGCGGGCACTTCAACAACTTTGCGCCCCTCTTCATAGGCATTCTGCACATTCTCCAAATCCTTTTGAAGACGCTTTTTTCTGAAGTTCGTAGCCGCTTCAAGAGGAACGCCCAACGCCGCCATTCCGAACATCGCGGGCGCGGCTTGCGCGGCTTCGTCCCACGTCGCCGAAGCAACCTTGCCCGCGTCGTATCCTTCGCCTTTCGCCCCCTGTCGGGCAACCTCCGTTATGCCTCCCTGTCCGCCTTCGGTCGCCGATTCAAGCGTTCCCGTCAACGCTATGTCCGCGCCGTATTTCGCGGCGGCATTCAAAATCTTGTTCTTTATCTTCGCGTCCGAAACTTTGTCTATCAGCTCTTTCAAGACCTTTCCGCCCAAGAACTTTCTCTGAATCGGCGCAACGCCCTTTCCCATAAATTCGAGCGCGCCATACGGAATGCCCGCCCAGATAGCCCAGTTCTTCGCCGTTTCGTCGTCCACTCCGTCTTTGCGCAGTGAAGTGTATATGTCGGCAATACCCACTTTATAGGACTGTTCCGCCATACTTGAGCCGACGCCGAGTTTCAACCCTCCCAATGCGCCCGCAACCGTTCCCGCCCCGGGGACAACGCTTCCCAAAGCAGCACCGCCCGCCGCCGTCGCAGCTCCCACCGTGGCGGCTTCGGGCAGCATATCGACCGTGAGCGGAACAAGGTTTGCAACGCCGTTTACAACGTCGCCCACCCAAGACTTGTTTTCGGGCATCTGGTTTTTGCTTTCCCAGTCCAGATAGTTTTTGAAAAGCACCTCGCGCTCTTCGGGCGTCCCGCCGTTGATGATGTTCTGCGCAATGTCGTTCCACCCGCCTTTCGAATAGAAGTTGCCAGCCTTCCACGCCTTCCCGACATTCGACAAATCGTCCCCAACACGCGACAAAAACCCCTGTGGCTTTTGCCCCAACACAAACGGTTCAATTTCGCTAAACTCGACTCTGCGGGTTTTTGCGGGACGATATACTGCGGGCGTATCCACTTTCGCTCCACCGAACCCGTAAATCGGTTTCGACGGAATGTTTATCTCTTCTTCCAAGACAAGCTGGTTTTCGGGAAGACTTAAATAGTGGTCAAAAACGCGTGAACGAAACCTCTTTAATTCTTCGTCGTTTAGCTCGTTTATCGCATCTACGGCTTCGGGCGAACTCGCGAGCCGTTTTTTAAAGTCTTTTTCTATGTTGTTGTAGATTTCCCAGACTGTTTTCATTCTCTATCTCCCAAAAACTTTATTAAATGCGTTGTCTTCTTTTCCCTTGCCGCCTTTGTTCGTAGGCTGCTGTTGCTGGCCATACAACGTCGATTTCATTTCTCTAAGTTTTGCCACTGCCTCCATAACCGTTTTGTCGGGATTGTCCGTTAGGTATTGATAAACGGCGCGTTCGTCGGCTTGGGCTGCTGCAGCTTTCGCCTTTTCCGCCGCCTGTTTCTGCGCAAGCTCGGCAAGCATTTTCTGATACTCCAATTTAGTATTAAGAAGATTAAGCTGGTTTTCCCTACTCAGTTTTCCTTCCTGCGCTTTTGCGGCATTGTTTAGCTCGGCAAGGCTCTTTTGGTTCTCAAACTGTCGGTTGAGTTTGTATAAATCCCACTGTCTTTTTTGCGCCTCGGCTCGTCCAAGCTCCCACTGCCTCATATATTCCTTCGCCGTCGCCTCGGCTTTCTGCCGCTCCAAATCTTTACCTACACCTTGCATAAACAAGTTTTGCGCTATCGGGTCGCCGCCCGCCGCATACCTATACGCATTGCCTACCTCGGGCGAATATTCGCTACTCATCTTCGCCGACTCAAATAACAAGTTCCGCCTGTCCAACGCTTCGTTCCGCGCCGCTTCAAGCTGCTGCGCCTGTTCCCTTAAATCCATATAACGAGAACGATTCCTATTTGCCATATAGGAATTTAACGCGTCGTTCAAATTCCTGAAAGATTGATTTAATACTTGCATTGTCGCCATTCTGCTCATTGTATTGCCTTTCCTATGAAGTTTGCTGAAATGTTTGTTCCTGTTCCGTTTAAAGAGTCGTTGAAGAACTTAACGCCAGTTCCGTTTAAAGTCGTATTTGCCTTTATTTGCACTCCCTACATTCTCACTTTGTTGCTTATAATAGCCTTGTTTATTCACACATTGTTTCTTCCTGAATCCAGATACACCGAAGATTTTAAAATTGATTGTGAAATACCCGAAACACCCGTTGTCGATTTCCTTTTTAGAGCGTTCTTTACTCTCTCCATTGCTTGTCCTTTTCTCATCTCCTTGACTTTCTTTGTTAATAGATGGATTAAATATTCAATCGCGCTTTTACTACTCGTCGGGGTCTTCTGTTTTGTCTTTGGACTCATACTTGACTTTTAATGGGATATCACGTTTCAACGTCAGGAACTTTGTCATAAAATTCGGGTTTTGGTCGGTTAGGTCTATGCACCCTGCCGACCCTGGAACTGTCCCGCCGTGGATAAAAAAGCCGTCCCTGCCGAACATTTCCTGTTGACCTGTCGGAATCAGATGTATCTTGTCCGCGCCCCACGCGTTGTATCCGCCAGTCCAAGCCCCCATTCTCTTCGGCAATGAAGGAAAGATTTCCCGAACCTTCGGATAAGCCCTTGCGAATATGTCGTCAAATAGCGACATATGGCTGTGTTCGTCCTGCCTCACATCGTATTCGCCCTCTGGAATCGGACCTTTCCCCTTCACGTTCTGAAATTCTGGTGATTGGTATCCGTCCTTCCCCGAAACGGCTTTCCAAGATTTAACAACGCCGCCGTCTTTCAACAGGCTGATGTTGTTCCCGTCGAAAAGGTATTCATACTTTGTATCATCACTTTTGAATAAACTGCTCATTTTGAAAATGCTCCCATTACGCCTCCGCTGACGCCACCGATTACGCCGCCTGCTATCGCGCCGAACGGACCTCCGAACGCCGCGCCCGTAGTTGCACCCGTCGCCGCGCCGTTTGCCGCTCCGCTAATCATCGCATAAAACGGCGGCAACTCGTTCGACTTCATCATATACCAAGCGTTTTTCTGCGCATAGTTGTTGGCTGCTGTGCTTGTCGCCTCCGCCATCAAATTGCCCGCGTTCGCATACCCGAAGGGGGCTGTTGTTGAATACCCGTTCTGGCTGATGCTCGGCTGATACGCCATAAGCGAGCCTATGTTCAAGTTCGCCATAGGGGAACTTCCCAAGAAACTCGCGGCCGCCTGTTGGCGTTGGAGTTTGAGGTTTTCGCCTGCTATGAACTGGTCGTATACCTCCTGTGCGGCGGAAGCATAACCGTAGGCATTCCCGCGCATTACCTGCCCCGCGCGAGTTGCTTGGTTCGCCTGCCGAACCTGCGCCTCCGACATCGAAGAGCCTTTCTGCAAGTCCGCCAATACCTGCGCCCCCTGCTGGTCGTAGTTCGCCCAGTATTCGGGGTCGGCACTGCGCATATTCGACACAAGCCTTTTGACATACTCGCTGCCGTATGCGCGCTCGTATCCCAACGCCGCCATAGCATAGCGCGGCAAATACTGCGTGTAATTTTGCAGTGTAAGGTCGCGCAGCGTCTGGTTATACGCGCCCAAGTTTTCGCTTTGCTGCCCGCGCATAAGCGCGTTGTATAAAGCCGTGTATCGTTCATCGCTTTTATAGATGTCCGACATCGACTCCAACAACGCCTTTATCGCGTCGCCGTAGACGCTCCCCACGCTCGAAGCGGTGGGCTGGTCTACCTCGCCTGTGAAAAAATTGGGCATTAGTTAGAGAAAGCCTGTTTTGTGAGTGCCGCCGAACCCGCAGCGTTTGCAATCGTCCCGAAGAGAGTAGCAAAGCCGCTTGGCTGGTTATTCTGGTTTTGCGCCCACTGCACCTGCTGGTTGTAAATCGAGTTGTTGTAGTTGGCGGCATTGTTGCCCGCCGACGCCGCGTTGCTATACATATACGGGTTTACCGTCGAATACGAATTTTCCGAAACCTGCGCCGATGGGGCAGCGCCTCCGTAGGAGTTCGACGAATACCCGTTCGCGCCCATATTCAGAAATCCCGCCGCCGCATTCTGGCGTTGCGTCTTCAACCCCTCGCCCGCGAGAAATTCCCCCAAAACTTCCTGCGCTGCGGGCGCATATCCCGCCGACGAACCGCCGCGCGAGGCAATCGCAGCCCGCGTGCTCTGGTCTACCTGCCGCCTTTGCGCCTCCGAAAGGTTGTTCCCGTTTACAAGGTCGTCCTGCACCTGCGCCCCGTAGGCGTCCCTAATCGCCCAATACGTCGGGTCGGCGGCGCGTTGGTTGGCAAGCTGGCGTTCTATGAACTGCGGTCCGTATTCCTTTTCGTATCTAAGCTGCGCCTCCGCCAATCTCGGCGCATAGTCGCCGTAGGCGTCGAGCGTCAAGTCCTGCAAATCTTTGTTGTAGCCCGCGAGGTTTTCGCTCTGCGCCTGCCTCATCAGGGCGTTGTATAACGGCGTGTATACATAATCCGACTTATAGAGGTTGCCCATACTGTCGAGCAACGCCTGCACACCCTCCGCGTATGATTCCCCGTATGTCGGGGCTGTCGGCATATCAACGTCTTTGCCGAAGAAAAAACTTCCCATTAGTAGCCCCTCCTTCTGTTGTAGTAAAGCTGATTGTTGCCCATCTGCATCAAGGCAATCGCTGCCTGCTGGCGTTCCTGCCGTTTGCGCCGTGCCTGTTCAAGCTGTAAAAATTCCGAGAAGTTTTTCGGCGTAAACTGATTTCCGCCCTGCGCCGTCGTTGTGCCATAACCCGTCGAGGGACTTGTGAGCCAGTCTCCGAAACTCTTTGCCTGTTCACCCAAATACGAACCCGCGCTCGCCATTCCGTCGAGAGCCGCGCTCCCCGCCGAATATAACCCGTTGCCAACCGCGCTTGCCCCGCTGCCGATTGCACTTCCGATAGAGCTTGCACCGCTTGCAATACCGCTTCCAACAGTCGAAGCCCCGCTTGCCAATCCCGATAAAAGTGAACTCATTTCCTAATCCTTTCGTTTCCCAATAGTTTGTTGACGTATCTGTCGTAGTCGTAAAAGTGGACAATCCCGCGCCTGTGCATACCCAAGCTTTTCACGTTCCCAAGACGTTTCTCCATAGCGCGTGTGCATTCGGCAATCGCCTTTTTGTTGTCTGCGCACAGCTCAACCACAAACGCACAATCGCCCTTTTTGTCGTGGCTCATTCTGTCGCGTGGATTGAACCCGCGCAGCTTCACCTTGCGGAAAATCATCACGCCCTCTATTCCGCGCCCGTGTTCGACAACGTGCACAAGCCCCTGTTCGCGGAAGTAGTCCAATACAAACACGCCCAACGGCGGATAGTGTTTGCCGTATTTGTCCGCCATATACTTTAAAATTTCTTCGCTCGTTAAGTCTCCGTCCATATTACACTGGCAACACAATTCCGTTGAGGTTTACGTTTCTAAGCTTGGCGCGCCCGTCGCGCGTCTTTATCAAAATCTGTATCTGCCTAAAGCGCGGCAAATGCCGCAGGTTGTATTTGAAGTTCGTTATGCGCGATTCCGCCAAATCGAACGGCACATTCTGCGGAAGCTCCTTCGATGTCGAAATGCGCATACCTTCCGCGAATTGTATGGGTTCTCCACCGTCCAAAATCGCGAACGCGTCCCCGTATCCGTCGCTGTCGTAAAATTCAAGCTCAACGTCCAAGACGCGCTTTTGGTTGAGCGGTGCGCCCCAAGTGTAGGCTCTTGTCGTTATCTCCTGTCCGTAGTATTCCTCGTAGCCCTCGCAGGTGTCATAGCAAATTTCCGTCTCGTCGTCCTCGAATACATACGCCGAGCCGTCGTGCGTCCGCCAAATAAGGCGGTCAACGCCGCCCATATCGCAACGCGAATATCCAGTCGCTCTCATAGACGTTCCCTCCCAAACTCCCTGCCACTTCTGGGTAATCGTGTTGTATACAAGAACTATGTTCGGGCGCAGGCTGCTGTCCACGGGCACAGACAAAAACACCCTGTCTTTAAAATACGCCATAGAAGCCGTTTCGGCGGCTTCCCAGTTTATGCGGTCAATAACGTCCTGTATCGGCGTCGAAATCGGCAACGCCTGCATTTCGTTTGCGTCGGCGGCAACCGCGCGCTGAACCGAGCACACTCCGCGCTTCGACAAAAACCATACGTCATTGCCGACCTGCGTTATCGTCTCGCGGCTGACTACTCCGTAGCTGTCCGAAATCTTGTTGACCGTCCAATACACGGGCGAAAGTTTCTTGCCGCTGTCGTCCACAAGTGGGGAGCAAACTATTGTCCAAACAGAACCGCGCTTGAATACGAGCAGGTTGTTTTCGCGCCAACTTTTAAGCGCAATAATCGCGTCGCCGTCCGAGCCTACCTGTATGTGTTCCGTGCTAAACCATCTCTTGCCGTCGAGATAGTCGCTGAAAAACACGCTCGCGGGGTCGTGCGCGGCGTCCGTAATTCCTGCCATACACAAACGCCCGACGTGAGTTTCAATGCAGGTTGCGGGCGGCATCGGGTCGGCGTCCACAATCGCGCCGTCAACCGTCTTTTTGAAATTCGAAATTTCCGAAAAGCCCCAAGTGTTGTCCGCCGACTTTTCATAGACGCGCAGCTTTGAATTGTCCGTAAAATACGCGTTGTTTGATAGTTGTGCGCAACATACAATCGCATTGGAATTTATTCCTTCAAGCGCAGGCTCTCCCCACGTCGAAGCCGCGAGTGTATCTATCAAAAACAGTTTACCGCCCACAAAAAAGAATATGCGCGGCTCTACGCCCTTGAACGCCCAAATCTTCTGAGTATCCGAAATGTAATCCTTACCCACATAGCGCATACTGAACCCCGTATCGTATGCTACGCCGTTTTGGTCAACGTAGAAATCGTCAGAAAGGTTGTCCGCAATCAAAGAGGCGGGAGGGCGAGCCCCAACCGTTCCGTAAGCTCCTATGTCGCCGTTGATAAGCTCCGCAAGCTCCGTGTCGGCAATCCTGTTTTCTTTTGTCGCAGATACCACGCCGTCAAACGCCGAACTGCCGTCCGACATTATCGGGTCGTCTTCCAAAGTGTTGTATTTGTAAGCTTCGCCCATATTCCGCCCTTAGTCTTCGAATATCCCGCAGCCCTCGAACGTGCAGCCGAAATCGGGTATCACGCGCGGATTCGCCGCGCTCTGCTCGCCGTCAAGCCTGCGCATCGCCTCTACAAATGTAGAACCGTTCTGAAAGTGCGAGTTTGCCTTTGCCAACTGCTGGTCTCGCCTCCAAAGGTCTCCCGCCACAAATTCCACAAGGGCGTCTTCAACGCCCGTTAAAAACGGTTCGTCGTCCTCTCCAAGCTCGGGGCACTTCTTTTTGCCCATCACCAAAAACGACTGCGCCTCCACGTCCTGCGGCACTTTGAACAACTGCACAATCCTGTTGCCGTCGGCGTCCTTGCCCATTTCCGAAAAGCCAGATATTTCGCCGAAACTGTCGAATGCCGTAGGGTCGAGCTGAAAGACGTTGCTCGGGTCAATCGGGTAAATCGCATATTCGTTGCAGCGAATGTTGCGCACGCGCTCGAGAGGCACGCGTAAAAAGCACTTGCCGCCTTCTATGGTAGCGGAAGTGCTCACATAGCCTATCGAATCCTTCCACAGATGCCCGTTCCAAATCGTATTCCAACGGTTCTTTGCATACTCCATTGCCTGCTCGATACTCGTTTCGTCCTGTAAATTGAGTATCCCGCAGGCAACCGCCGCTATTTCCCTAATCGTCATTCTGCAGTGTCCTCGTCAGAAATTTTTACCCAAATGTAAACCGCCTTGTAAGGCGGCATATTGTTGTGCGGCTGGTCTCCGCCCGTCTCCGCCATATGGTCTGAATCGTCTGCATACCAGCCATCGCGATTAACCCCTGAATCTGCGCCGCCAGAATTCCAGTGGTCTCTCCCGAATTTTATTTCGTGCTTGTGCTTCGGCATTTCGTCAACCGTGAGCGTGTGTTCCTTTTCGCCACCCTCGCTCAAAATCTCGTAGTCGCCGCCCGCACCGATAAGGAATTTATCCTTGACCAATTCCCATTGCCCGCCGAAACGTTTCGCTGGGTCTTCGGCGTTGTGCGTAATGAAATAGTCTCCTACCTTGTAAATGCTCTTAATTACGGTGTTAATTGTCGTCTTTACCGCATCGGCGAGCTTGTCCATAGTAATCGCTCCGTCGGCAATCTGCGTCGACCCCACGCCGCTGTCTTTAATCCGAACCTTGTCACTGTTAACTTCGAGCGTCTCCCCGTCGGTATTGACTGCCAAACTTGCGCCGCCTCCACCGACAAGCCCAGCCCCCGCGTTCGACGGGTCTATGTGCGCGGGCTTTACCGCATTCGCCGCTATGTTGCGTATCAACGCCTTCTTTACGGCGTTGTTTAAGTTCACCGCCGATGCCTTGCTCTTCGGCGACCCTGGAACTTCGTTAAATTCAAAACCTGTCGTATTGTCTGCCATAATAATTTACTTTCTAAGTTCGTTTGACATTGTGTTCGGTTCATAAAACTTGCGGGGCGTGAGCTTAGGGAGATGTTTGCGCGTTGGCGGAATTAACCTTGCGGTTATTCCGTCCGCGCAGACGCTCCATAAGCCGCGAACGCCCCCTGTTGCGAATTTTAAAGAACGGAGAATTTTCACTTTTAAAGAATGAAATTCGTTCGCAACAGGCGGCGTGCCCTACGCAAGTTTTATACCGAGGGCATCAACGTCTTGGTGCGCACGTCAACCAGCCAATCGGGTTCAAGCAGCTTCTGGGCGAAGTAGCCTTTCCAACCGACGGTCTGGAACTGGTCGAGCGGGTCGCTCTTGTCCGCGCCGCGAACGTGTATGAACGACGGTTTCCTCGCCGATTTGCCGCCTGCCAAGTCCACCGTGCCGAGAGCACCCTCGCCCATAAACAGAGCGTTGTAGATGCCGCCTGCGGCGTCGTAGGTATTTTCCGCGCTCGATTCCGTCCAACCTGCTGTTGTTTCCAGAATGCGAACGCCGTGAATCATACCCACTTCGTTGTTGTAGATTGCCTTGCCGCCTCTGTTGTGGACATTGAGCGTCTTCCAGTTGTCGTCCTGCATCAAGTCGTAGACCTGCTCGGGCGTCATAACGGCGACATAGTAGCCGCCCGAAAATTTCGGGGCGCGCATCTTTTTGAGGAACTGCGCAACCGCCAAAACTCGCGCGCAATTCATCGTCGTTGCGGCAGCCGCCGTTGCGGCTTTAAGCGTGGCGAAATCGGTTGCACCCGCATAGATTTTCTTTGTGGCGTTCTTGACTGCTTCCTCCGTAATGAGGTTGTCAACAAACAGCGCGCAAGCCTCTCCCATACGTTTGCATTCGATGTCGAGCTGGTTGAACAGGTCGGTTTCGCTCGCCACGTCGGAAATCTTCGCCTTGTCGCCGTATTGCTTCAACGCCACGTCGATTCCCGTGAGGTTCGTTCTCGACCAGTTGCTGTCGGGCGTGCCCTCCGTAAGTGCCTTCACGCTGTCCTTTTCGGCTTTAGCGCGCTTGAACATACGGATAGTCGTAGTGCCCTGATTCTTGGGCAAGCTGTATTTGGTGCAAAGAGGAGCCATCTGCAACATCTCCGTCACCGTCTTGAGCAGCTTGCGGTTAAAATACGTCTGCCTTGCAGTCGTATTGGTTTGGGTTGTGTTCATTCCCGTAGGGGTAGCCATAATAATATTTTTCCTTATTTTTTATGACTCGGAACACACCCTGCCTCTAAGCCTTAGTAGACTACGGGTCTTGACGAAGCGTCCGCCGATTCAGCCTCTTTTCGCAGGAATTGTTCCTGCTCTTCAAGAGTCATCGAATCGAACGACTTCGCCGCGCCTTCACGTCCACTCGCTCCCGAAGCGGGAAGTGTCATTCCTTGTCGGAGTTTTTTGATTTCCTCCTTCAAGGCTGCGTTTTCCTTTTCGAGCACGGGCACTCTAAGCGCGGTCATCTTCATCTTGGTAAGCTGTGCCGCTACATACGCGCCGTCGGGGCGAGTTCCAAAAAACTCGCGCGTGTCGGGCGCATTGAGCAGCGATTGAACCGTTTTGCCGAAGTCGCTGCTTGCGTCTTTCATCTCGGGAAATTCGTTTACCGCCCTTTCGACATTCGCATTCCACGCTACCTTAAATTGTTGAACCTGTTGGGGCGACATTCCCGCCGCACCCGCTCCGCTTCCTGCGGAAACCCCGTTAGACGCCGCATTGGGCATTTGTCTGAGCTGGTCGGCTTTGGCTCTCGCCTCGTCCGCCTTGTCGAAGTCGCCCGCCGCTTCAAAGTCTCTTGCGAGCTTGTCGAACTCCGCCGCGAGTGCCTGAGGGTTGACTGCGGGATTTTCCGCAGCTCCGCCGCCAGCCGAAGCGTTCGCGGGCGCATTTACCTTTGCCGCCTCCCACTCCGCCTTTTCGCGTAGGAATTTCGCCTTTTCCTCTTCAAGCTTCTTCCAGCTCTTGTTTCGCCTTTCGTCGTCTTTCTCGGCTTTCGACTTCGGCTTACCTTCGCCGCCGCCGTCATTGCCATTTGAAGAATCCGCACTTTGAGTGCCACCCTCGCCGTCGGAATTGCTTTGTCCGCCGTCATCGCCGCCGTTTCCTTCATCGGATTCGCCGCCGTCGTCGCCGTCATCGCCGCCGCCATTGTCGGAGGGGTTGGTGTCATCTTCATTTCCCACGTTCTGGCCATTGGCGGGGTCGGCGTCATCTCCCGTATTTGCGTCGATTGGCGTGTTGGAATCCCCGAGTTCAACTCCGTTTGCGTCCGCGTCTGCCGCTTCCGCGCGAAGCTGCGCTTCGAGTTCTTCCAAAGTAGGTTCATTGTTTTCTGACATCGTTTGTTTCTTTCTTTTTATTGGTCGAGTTTGTCTGCGAGCTCTTCAAGTCCGACCTCCCCTGAATCGCTCGAATCGCTGTTTGCGTCCAGCTGACGAAAATCCAAAATGCTGTCTATCGCCGCACCGAAACCGACTGCGTAGCCTTGCCAAAAGTCCCCCTTTTGCAGTCTGTGCGCTGAGTTTGAAGCCACCGCATACTTTTGCGAAATCAAGAAATCGCATAACTGCTTGCCCACTTTCGTTTGCAGAAAGTCCGATACAATCTTGTAGCCTTCCGCCGTCCATTCCTTGTCGCTGATGGTATATACAACCTTTTTTACAACCACATTTTCGGTCTTTATTCCGAATAGGCGCGCTATGAATTTTTTGAGTCCGCTCATCTGAAAAGTCCTATGATTTTGTCGATTGTAAGCGTCGCTCCGCCCGCCGAAAGAGCGGCAATCACAGTCAGTTTCACGAACGACACTTCAAGCTTCTTTATGCGCACTTCGTGGTCGTCAACGCGCTTTGCCGTGTTATCGATACGCTGTGCGCGTTCCGCCGAAAGAAGCCTGTGGTCGTCCAGCGTCTTCTTGATTTCCTTTGTAGTTTCTTTCACCTCATCGATACTTCGACAGAGGTTTTTTACGTCCGCCTGCAAACGCCCTATCTGTGTCATTTCGCTGTCGCCCATTACCGCCTCTCGATTTCCAATTCCAACTCGTTGATTGTCTTCAATGCGTCTCTGCACCATTCGGGAGCGGCAACGCGGGCGGTTTCGAAGTCCGCGCGGTTGATGAGCCGCTTGGCGTTGTCGTATCGCGCGTGCGTAATACACCCGCCGAGCAATACTGCCACGGCGCAAACGCTAATCAGCCTCGCAATCATTGCCCACTCCCTTGTCAATGGACGCGTCAACGGCCGCGTCCTTTTTCTGTTTGCGTTCAATGGCTTCGGCGACATTCGCTGCCGCCGCCATATCGAGGGCACATTCCACAAGTTCTGTGAGCTTCGGGAACGCCCTGAACACAGCCGCAAGCAGTTGAATTATCGCTGAAACCATAACTTTCTACGCTCCGAAGAATCCCTTGATGATGGAAACCACGCCGTCAACCCAGTTGGTCGAGCCTTGCAAAATGCCGCCGAGCACAACCAGAGCCGCGCCTATTACCGCGCCTTTTTTCGTCAAAAACGCGCCGAGCGATTCCTTCCAAGTCTTCTTTGTTTCGGTTTGTGTTAAGTCTACTTTTTCGTCTGCCATAGTTCAGCCTTTCTTACTTTCCCAAAATTTTGCTGTCCACCAACCGCGCCGTGATGATGGAATTCACCGCCTTTGCCTGCGCCATATACTTGCTTTCAAAAAGCTTTTTCTTGGCGAGTGCGTTGATGATTTCGGTAATTTTTGCCTTCGCCGCCGTCGCGTCGGACATATCCAAGATGCCGTCGAAGACACAGGAGAAGTAGATTTCAGGGCTCTGCAATCCCTCCTCAAGCGAAAGCGATTTGATGTAGTCAAAATCCTGCACCGACTTCGCCAGATTGCAGACCACATACGCGGGAAGTTTTACGCCGTCCACCACAAATCCCGCCGCTTTGAGCTCTTCGTAGAAATTGGGGTTGTCTACGCCGAACGCTTCCACACAGCTGCTCGGGCACGTCAACAACGCGGTGCGCTTGGGCGTGCCTGCGAACTTGTCCGTGTGCGCAAGCAGATACTGCGTGTAGAGCCTGCGCATACTTTCGTTTTCCTTTTTCGACTCGAGCGTCATCGAAGCATTGGGAGCTTCGTTGCTATTGAACTTGCCCGCGTTGGTATTCTTCCACGCCTCGAAGAGCGTTGCTACGTCGGAGGCGTTGTCCTGATAGACCTTTACGGCGGCGTCCCATTCGGTGTTGCCAGCCTTTTCAGAGGCGTCGAATTCCGCCGCAAGCTCGGCAGAGGTCTTGGCATTCGCGGCAACTGCAAACGCAATTACAGATACAAGTGTGATTATCTTTTTCATTTTAGTTTTTTCCTTTTGGTTGAGTTAAATTGTTGATGGATTCAATTACATTGAATTTTTCTATGTTTCCTTTTGCGGCGTCGGCGTCGTTCCAGAGATACCAGATGAACGTATTGCGCCCCGCCAAACGCGAACGTTGCAGCGGCGCGGAAAAGTCCAGCTGATGAAGCCTCAAACCGCAGTAGCGCGAGTATTCGTCAACCTGCGCTAAAAGCGTGTCGTCGAACTCCTCTGCAAAAACGGATTGAAGCATTAAGAATGAAGAAATAAGAATCGTTATCAGTTTTTTCATAAGAATTACTCCTCTAAATAAGTTCTGAACTTCGGCATACGGAAAATTTCTCCCTTGATAAACGGGCCCGAAATACTCAACGTCGAAGACCCTCCGTCCAACGCCAAGTAGAACTTGCGCGCGCTTGTTGCGATATTGCTGTTCTCGGGTTTTGTCCACAACACAGTGCCTTTGCCTGTGCCGCTCGTTATGGTTATCGTTCGCGCTGCGGTTGACCTGGGAAACCAAGTCACCGTGTCGGACTCGAATTCCAACACAAGACGTCTGTTTGATTGTTTGCTGAAGTCTGTCCCGTAACGGAAATTCAACTTATAGTCATACGGACAGGCGTCGCCTGCCACAAAATTAAGCTGGTCTTTTTGGTAATACAGTAGACAGTTGTCGCCGTTTTCGGTGTGTTGGTAGATACCTACCTGCGTCTGACTGTCAAACTGGCCCACAAACGCGTTATTTTGCGGAATGTAGTTCGGCACTTGGTGCATCTCTCCGTAGCGTTCAACTCGGACAGGACGCCATACTTTTTTGCCGTTGTAAAGTTCGCCCTGCATCGGAGTTTGCCGCCACGCCAAAACGGTTACGTCTGGGTGCGTGAGCACTTCGCGAACGGAAAGGTTTTGATTGCCCAAATAAATCTTCTTTTCAAGGTTCGGATATACCCACACGCCTGTAATCGGCACGTTTTTATCGGCGTCGTAGCCTATGCAAGAGTAGAAGTCGGTGAACTCGTAGATACCGCCATAACAACTCGAACCGCCGTAGACCGTCCTATACCATACCCGAATCTCCTTGTCGGTAAGATATGAGTGCATTTGTGCCACCTGCGAATTGTTCAGTGCAATCGTAGACGTGAAATAGATGATTTCATTCGTGCGGTTATCGATTGCCTTTATCTCGCAATCAGTCCAGTAGTAAGTGTTGTAGCTGCCGTCGAGATTTTTATTAGAAACGTCTACCGTCGGCGTCATATCCACATACAGGCGTATGTCGCGGTCGAAGCACTTGACATTCTTTTCGTGGAACTCCGCTTTGCTCGGCACAAGCAACGCGCCCGAATCGTCGGTCATTACAGTGTATGATTCTCCTTCGGCAAATGCCGAAACCGACGCCACACACGCCGCCAAAAACAGTAAAATCTTCTGCATTTACTTCCCCTTTCTCTTCGCTTTAATCGCGGCGGTATTGTTTTTTACTACCCCTTCAAGCTCGATTGTTTCGCCGTCGGAGGCATTAAGCTCTACCGTGTCGGTTTTTACCGTGTCTGCGTGGACAGTTTTGCGCCCGTCAAGCCTGTTGAAAAACGCCTGAAATTCGGGCGGAACTCCCGCCGATACCTCTTCTGTGTTGTTATTGTTCATTGACTATCTCTCCGTAAAATTGCACTACGCCGTTTTTTATGCGGCATTTGAGCGCGACCAACTCCCCGCTGTCGGCTCTGATAAATTTCTGCGATTCCGTCGTATTGCCGATAAAAGTCTTTAAAAATACCTCATCGAGCTTCCATTCCTGCGTCGTTGCGCCGTTGTAATCCGCGCCAATCAAACCGCTGCCCGCCTTTATCGTGGCAAGCTGCCCGCCGTCCGCCGTAACGATTTTGTTCGCCTTTATAAAGTTTGAAGGCTCGGAGATTTCGCCGTTTGCGTTTACACTTACTGCGCGATATTCCGCGCCGCCTATTACCCACTTTAAAACCGCCCCCGAAGACGAAACAAAATTGAGAGAAACCCACTTGTTAGCGTCGGCATTGAAGAACTGAATCTCTCCGTCCTTAAATCTGTATTTGGCATTTTCGGGCGCGGTGAACGCCGCCAAATCCTCGTCGGAAGCAAACTTTACAGCCTCAATGCCGTCTACGCCGTCGTGCAGAATGCGCGCAAGCTCGGCAAACGTCATCACCCTGTCCGTGTCGTTTGCCACAACAAACTTGTCCGTCGATAAAAGCGGATTGTTTGCGTCAACCGCCGCGTTGTCCATTAAGCGTTTACCAGCCATTACATCTGCCCTCCGTTAACCTGTTGAACGCCGCCCTGTGGAATCTGCGGCTGCGGCGGCTGTGCAGGCTGCGCCATCTGTTGAAGCACCTGCGCCAACTGCGCCGCTTTCTGCGGGTTCGCCTGCTTGATTACGTCGAAATGCTCCTGTATGGTATTTAACGCCTGCCGTTTAACCTCGGGCGAAACAACGCCGCCCTGCGCCTCAAACTGTTGCAATTCCGCCAAAACGCGTTTGATAATCTGCTCGTGTATCGGGTCTAAAACCAAGTCCGTCAAATGCTCGGGCGATACCGCTTCAATCGTATTTTTTACCAACGCCATTTGATTTACGTTCGGGTCGTTGCGGAACAAACTGAGCAACTGCAACGCAACCTGCGCGTGGTATTGCTTGTTCCAACTGTTCGGCGCACCTGCGGGCGCAACGTCAAATTCGCGCTGCATAATCTCGTTCGAGGCTTTGCCGACTTGCCCC
This sequence comes from Verrucomicrobiota bacterium, assembly GCA_023450935.1. GTDB lineage: Bacteria > Verrucomicrobiota > Verrucomicrobiia > Opitutales > Intestinicryptomonadaceae > Merdousia. Next base: position 44,107 of record JAEXGH010000005.1, read on the forward strand.
TTTTGTATGTATTGCAACGTATCCCCGCGCTTGTAGTCGCGCAAAATAGCCCATACCTGCCTGTATACTTGGCGTAGACGCTTACGGAAAAGCTGCGCGCGCGCGTCCTGCGAAGCTCCCGACATCTGGCTAATCGCCTGAATTTCAGTTGCCGTTCTGCGCTGGGAAATCTCCGTCTGCCTGCCCATTCCGAAATCGGGCACTTGCGCCAATCCCTCTGCCGCCGAACGCGTGTTAATCATTTCTTGGTCGAACGAAATCGGCGGAGTTCCCGCGTCAACGCGTTGCAGCGCGGTTGTAAAGACGCTGCCTGGGGTCATCTTGAGGTTCGACGCATTCGAAACGGGCGAACCGTTTGTCGTGTAAATCGGTGCGTTGAAAAACGTCATCGCGTCCGCTTTTTCGTTCCACGTCTTGCACAAATACACCTCAAACGGAGCGAGTTTTTCGGCAATTCCGCGCGGGCTATACCAACGCTTTTCTTTCGCTTCCATCGGAAAGTCCACAAACGGGTATTCGTTGTGCTCGTAGGGTAGCGTAAACGGCGCGCGCACTGGCTCGTTTGGCATATGCGGCGCATAGGTGTATACGCGCACGCGGCGAACCTTGCGCGTTTTCTCAACCTCGACAACCTCGCCCGTAATCGGGTCTTCGCTGATTGTCGTTTCGGTTTCGTCAACCCACTCCTTGCGGTAGGTCTGCCATAACACAATAGTCTTGCCGTCGGGTTGCGTTAAGCCCTCGCGCGTATACTTTACATCGTTTGTTTCGTCGCCGTCGCCGTTTTCGTCGCCCTTGCGCGAAAGACGCTCTATAAAATCCGCGTCCTGCCTAAATACCTTAATCTGCTTGTATTGGGCGGGGCTGTATTGCACTACCTCGGTGATAAATTCCGCGTCCTGCAAACGCTTTGTCATCGTGGGCACAATGAAGAATAACGGGTCGAGCACGTCGAAATCGACCTTGCCCAAATCGTCAGCCCAGCGGATTTTCAGCACGCTGCGCCCTGTCAATAACATCGAATCTATCAGCGGTTCAAGCTCGTCCTCGAAGTTCGAGTTCTGTTTCAGCTCGTAATCGAAATACCGCGCGGCTTCCTCCGCAAGGGCGGCTTCGTTCTTGCCGCTGCCGTCCGTGGCTATAAAGTCCGCAAGCAACGCCGCGCCAGAAAGCTGTTGCAGATAGAACGGCGTAAGCTTTTCAATCACGGTATCGATGAGTGGATAGTGTAAATCCGCCGCGCTCGGGAACGGTTTCGACTTCCTGCGCAAACCGTGGTTGCGCATCTTGTAGAAAAGCTCCTGCCTCTCCTCCCATTTCTGGCGGTCAGACAAATACCCGCGCGTCAAGTCCGCCAAAGTTTCCTCAGGCGTCCTCACCGCTTTTTCTTCGTCAAAAAATTGCTGTTCGTTGTCGTCCATTATACCTGTATCCCAAGTTCCGCGTATAGGTTGCTGTCTTCCTCTTGCCCGTCTTCGTCGGAATCGTCCAAACTGTATTTAACAGGCGTCCACGCCATAACGGGTGAAGGCATCATAGCCCCCAATACGGCGTCTGCCCTGTCGGGTGAATGCCCGCCGCGACGCTTTAAATCCTCTTTGCTCTCCAATAAAAGCTTGCCGTCGGAAGACCTCCGCCATTTGCGGTTTACAAGCTGCTCTTTGAGCACCTCGTCGTCGGGCAATATAATCTTGCAATCTTCAATGAGCTTGCGCCCTCTGTCCCAGACCTCCGACCCTTTGTTCGCCCATACGTTAGTTTCCGACGCCTTCGCGCCGTTGTTTTGGCGATTAACGTCCCAACCCATCTCGGCGAGGCGGTCATTTATCGCGTGCCCGACTCCGCCGTCGTCCGTCGTGATGTGGCGCGGCTTTAAGCCCAAACGGATAAAGTTCTGGATAAACCGCCCGACCGCCCGCATAGTGTCCTTTTCAACCCACGCGTCCTCAATGGTCACCTTGTTGCCATTGCGCAGCGCAAGCACGTTTTCGTCTCCGCCTGCGGCAAAATCGCAAAAAGCGTGCTTTTCGCCTTCGGCAAATTTAAGCCCCGAACCGTAGCACCGTTCCAAAATGCTGGAAGATATAACCGCGTCGGCATCGTCGCCCATAAATTCGGAAAAGAGCATAGAGCGCGTGAACGGGTGGTCTATGCCGTATTTGTCGATGATGTCGCGCTTCATCGCCTCGTCGATATGCGGGCAGTCGTCGCAGGTGATTTTGTGCGTAAAGAAATGCGAACGGGCGGTAGTCTGGGAACGGTAGAACGCCCCAGTCTTGCCGCCCGCCGAGGATACATATATCAACAACGTAGGTTGACAGCGGTCAACCGCTGTAAAAATCGGGTCGGTTACGGTCTTGGCTTCGTCAACTATGTAGATGAGCGGACCTTCCAATTTGTCCGCCGTGTGAAACCCTTCCGCCTTGCCTTCGTCCGACGCTGAAAAGCCGAACGCCCGCGAGCCGTTGGGAGCGGCAACGTCAACCGCATTGAATACCCAACCCTTAAATTTGGGCGCAAAACGCTGTAAATTTGGAAATAGCTGTTCCGATACTTGGCGGAACGCGCCCGACGTGCAAACAATCAATGCGCCCTTGTAGGCGCACATCGCCCACAACACAAGCGACGTTATCAAAACCGACGTCTTGCCGCTTCCGTTGCACGCCAAGATAGACAACGCGTTCGGACGAGATTCGGGGTTCGCCAATATCCATTCGCATTCATTCAGGCATTCTTCCTGCCACTTATAGAGCGATTCAAACCCCAAAACCTTTTTCGCAAAAAGCGCGGGGTGCGCCAATACTTCGCGGGCGGAATTTACGGGTGCATTAGCCATTGCGCGCCTCCTGTCTCTTGCGGATTTTCGCAAAACATTCGCGCCGCGCCGCTGCTGCTTCTTCGAGTTCCGACGCCGAAATTACAAGCCCCGCCAAAACGTCGCCTACCTCGCCCAAATCGACCTTTACGGCTTCATAATCGCCGCACATTTTGTTGTCTATGTCAATCGCGCGTAAACGGTCAGATACGGCTGCTTCGGCAACCTCGCCGCTCCAAATACTCTCACAAACCGCGAGCTTCTTTCGCCTGCGCTCCGCCTTATTGTCTGCAATCTGCGACTGTAAATACTCAATCCTGCCTTTTACATCAGCATAGCCCAACATTCGGCTTACCGACGCCATCGCAACAACCGACGAGCATTTATAGGCTTTTTTGTAGGCTTCGGAGGGCTTGACGCCGTCCGCTATCAACTGCGCGAATTTTTCCCTTCGCGCATTTGCCAGCGGTCTTGCCGTGTCCGAACTTACCTCGCGTTTTGCCATTGCCCACGAAATACAGTATAACGCGCGCGAGGCAACAAGCCTGAATCAGGGATAAACAGGGATATTTAGGGATATTCAGGGATAAACAGGGATATGCAGGGATAAACTTTTAAATATTTTTTAACCATACAAGCCAACCGCCACGCGCCTGTTTTTGCGCCTTAACTTTAAGCCCACGCGCCGCCGCCAACTTGCGGAATCTCCGCAAATCGGACTCGGACTCAAACAATACGGCTTTTTTTGGCATACAAATCAGCGATTCAAGGGCACACTGAATTAGGTATTTGCGCGATATATTCGGTTGCGCGTCAACGATTTTCATTTCGCCTCTCCTATAATGTAGTTGATGTTTCGGACGTCGATTTTGCCGATGTCCACGCCGCGCTTTTCGACTTCTGCGGCGAAGAGGCCAAGCAACATTTTCTTAAAGTTGTAGTAGCGTTCGGACGGCGGGCGATTGGCGTTGAAATGCTCGACCGACTGCCTGCCGAAATCCTTGGCGTGCTCTTTTTTTGCAAAACCGATTATTTTGTTTCGGGCGAGCGTCTCGCGGGTGAGCGTCGAGCTTGTCTCAATCTCGCGACGCTCTTTTACGACCATATCATAACGGTGCTTGTCGGTCTCCAAATCCACCAAAAATCCCGTAAAATAGCGGCGCGGCGTTGAGAGCACGCGCCCAGAAATCGCAATGTAAAAGTTGGCGTTAATCATCGCGCGCCCCTCCTTTCAACGCGGCGTTGCATTTGTCGATAATGCTTTGTTCGATTTTCGAAAACTCGCGCACGAGCAGAACGCAATTCCCGCGAACATTTCGGCGGATTGCGTCCAACTCGTCGGGCGTAAACATCGGCCTTATGCGCCTGTTCCAAGCAATGATTGCGTCTTGCTTGGTTTCGTTGTAGTCAATCGAGGCGGCGCATTTTTTGCAAATGACAGACCACAGCGTGTCGTCGCAACCAGAAACAATCGGCGTTCCACCGCAGAACGGGCACGGTTTTAGTTTATCGCTCATAGCCAATCTCCTTTTACCTTTTTAATTTGGGGGAACGGACGCCAGTAGATATGCAACGAGTTGATTGTCTCTCCACTCATAACGTCGAACCAATCGCCCTCCGATAGATACCCAGTTAAAATACAATACCCAATGGGACACGTTTTTGTTTGTGTCCCTTCGGACAAAATCAAAACAAATTCCCCATCGCGGGGTTGTAATTCGTCGGCGGGAATCCAACCCGCGCCGAATTTAGTTAATACCTGTTTCATCTTTCACCTCCTTGAAATCAGTCCAGCGGATTACTCGCATTTCGATTGGTCTTGTGTCATAGTGGGCATTAAAAAAATCCCAAAAATCATATACCGACTTGAACCCGTCGCACTCTGCCAATATCTCCATTTCGCTATAAGTAAGCGGAAATTCTCCTTCTTGGGTAATTTCGCCGATTGAATCTCTCTCGTGGAGAACTATTTTTCCAATACTCTTCACGACAGCCTCGCCAAGCTTGCGGCACTGCTTCGTCCGCAAACCCGTGTAAAGCGTGAGCTTGTCGCCAGCCTTGACTTTTTGCCACTTCGGCGACGCGCGGCGGATTGTCTGCCGCTTTTCGCCAGAAAGAATTTTGTCGATAAACACCGTAAAATCAACGTTCATTCGGCAACCTCCATTTCCCAAGTGTAAACGTCGCCGTCGATTTTCGGGCGCACGCAAGAGGCAAGCGGACGGACGTATCTGTAGCGAATAAAATAGCCCAAATTGTCATACCAATAGGCAAGATAACGCGGTTCGCCGAGTTGCTTTGCCGATTTACCCGCGAAAGACCGCACAACCCAATCTTCGCCGTTGTCAGACGCTTCGCATTCCTTGCCGATTTCCAACTTTCCGCCCTCCGCGAACTGTTCCTCCGAAATCCATTTGATTACATTGTTGAGGTATTCGTCGCGCTCGGCGTTGTCTGAATAATTCGTTGAAGTCGATATGGTGTTGTGTAGTTTCAAATCAGCACCGCGCAAATAAATACGCCCATAGCTGATTGCAGGGAATCCGATAGCTTGAACATGTTCAGTATCCTTAAAAATCCCGACTTGCTCCAAAATCTGCATAGCAAGGGCGCGTTCAAATTTAACAAACCTGATTTTAAGCTTCTTTGTCATAACCTACCTTTCGTCTCCGTCGCCCTTGATTACGCCGCGAGCCTGCCTATCACGAAGTTTTGCAAGGTTGATTTCCGCGAGTTGTTCGAGCGTGTAGCCGTGATTTTTGGCAATGCTTCCAACCTCAAAAACTATGTCAGTTATTCGATAGTCATTACCGTCCAAAAACCAACCGACCCAATAGACGAGCAAACGCATTATATCGTCATCAAATCTATCGTCGTCTACTTCCAGCAAAAAACAGTTTTTAAGTTTAGAGGTAAAATTTTCGCCGTTTTCTCTGTCATAGTAGTCCGCCAGATTGGCAACAAACCAGAGTATGTCGCCAAGCTCTTTGATAAACGCCTTTTCGTCCCAAACGAAATCGCGCTTACGTTTTGCGAGCTTTCCCGCCGCTTCTCCGACCTCCTCGATGAGTCCGAGCGTCAAGTATTCTTCATTGTCAGCCGAGTCGGTTCTAAACTTCACGGCTTCCTGTTGGTATTCTTCAAATGTCATAATTTTGTATCCTTATTTGTTCAGTTGTTGATGAGTTAAAAATTTTGATTGCCCGTAGGCGTTGAGTTTTTGCCCCTATTTCCGCGTTTTAAAGACGTGCTGGTATAGTTTGTCGTTCGGGTTGCGTAGCCGCCCGAAAATGCCGTTTTCGGCAGCCCACGCCCGCAGCTGGTCTTCGCCCCTCGGGTCGTCTTCGTAGTCGCCGAGAAAGTGTCCAGAAAACCACTCAAACGCCCTTTCGAGCGAATACGCGTCAATGCTTGCGTCTGTCTTCGCGCCTCCACCGCGTGCGGCAAATTCGCCGAGCTTGCGCTTCCATTGCCGCAACAGAGGCGCAACGGCAACAATCGGCTGACCGTTCGAGCGGCGGAAGCCCTGCGCTGCGTAGAAGTCGAAACATTCGGCGGCGTCCTTTTCGGGCAGAGCAACCGACGGCTCTTTTGCCGCGATGAGAAATTCCCCGAGCGTCCACACCTTGACTTCCTCGGGTGAAGAATCTTCTTTTTCTATATATTTTTCTTCTTTTGAAATAGAAGATGAAGATGAAGGGGTTGGCTTTTGCTTTCGTTTTGCTTCGGTTTTGCTTGAATTTTGGTTAAGCAAATTCGGATTTCCGCCCATTTTGCCCGCCTCCGCGCGCTTTTTGGAGAGTTCCGCGTCCCGAACCATTCGGCGGCAGTAGATGATTCCCGTGTCTTCCTCTTTCGACGCAACCCCATACTCAAGAAGTTTGCTTAGAATTTGGTTAACCTTTTGTTTGTCCAAACCGAGCGCACGGGCGACAGCGTCTTCGGGAATGGGAGTGCCAGTCCTGAAGATAAGTTTGCCGCGTTCGGGCGATTCGAACATCATAAGCATTAACTCAAACCAAATGCCCCTTTCTTCGTATGAGAGAGCCTGCACCCCTGCGTCCTTTTTCCAGTCGCCCGGGTAGAATTGGAATGAGGGAAGTTTTGCCATCTTAAAAAACCTCTCTGTCCCAGCCGTTTTTTGTTTTGCGAATTGCAACGAACTTGAAAGGGAATTGAGCCGCCGCCACCTTGATTTTCACGCGGGCGTCGTCCTCCCAAAAACCTTTGACTTCGTGCATTTCAAAAGAAAAATCGGGCATCAAAACCATAAAATCTGGCGTATAGAACGTCTTGTCGGCAAGGCGCAATTTGACCGCCTCAAAGCGATAGTCGGCAATGAGACAGTCTTTTTTGAGACTGTCCAAATAAGCCGCATACGCCGCTTCGGTCTTGTTCATCTCGCCTGACTTGTGAAACGTTCCCCTGTTGCCTTTGGCGAGCACACGCCCACCAAGAATGCAACCAATAGAGCGGCTGTAGGCGTCAGTTGTTCGGTTTTTCCGAACAACTCGATTCACGTCGTCTTTCGTCCAGCCGTTCATTTACCACTCCCTCTCCTTGCCGATTGCCTCTGCGCGTTCCATTGCTTCGTTTTCAGTCATACTAAAGCCTTTCATCAAAACGGAACGTCGTCGAAATCTTCTTCTGCCAGCGTCTGCCTCGACGCGGGGCGCGAAGTCTGCGGTTGGGCGTCGTCCTTTTTGCCGATGAAGTCGAAGCGGTCTACTATTGCCAAGTGCTTCGAGCGGTGCGCGCCCGTTTGTTTGTCCTGCCACGATTCCTGCGCAAGGCGTCCCTCAACTAAGATGGGCTTGCCTTTGGAGAAATACTTGGAGATGTTTTCGGCTGTTCTGCCGAAAGCCTTGATGTCCACAAAAACGGCGGATTCGGTTTTATTGCCGTCGCGGTCTACGCGGCATTCGTTGACTGCTATCGACGCCGTGCAGATGCTCGTTCCGCCCTGCGTCTGGCTAAGCTCGGGGGATTTTGTCAAGTTCCCCAAAAGTATGATTTTGTTAAAACTCATAGTTTACCTTTCTAATAAATTTCCTCGTTGGGCAGCGGAATGAAACAGCCCTGTTCGGAAGCCCACTGGCGTATGTCGCCCATATATTCCTCGAACTCCGTCGTAGTCAAATTTGCGGTCGAGCGAACGCGTGTAAGCCCCGTAGTCTTGTCGAACGTCGAAAGAAACTTTGCCTTGAGTGCTTCGTGCGTCTCGTCAGCAGTGTAGCCCGCCCATTCGCCGATTAGCGGAATTACCACGCCCCAGTAGTAGCCGTTTTCCTCGAGCGAACGCGGCTTAGCCTTGCGCTCTATTAGCACCTGCACATTCAATCCGCGAAGTGATGCGCGAACGCGGGCGAACGCCGCATTGTCGTCAAGCGTCAAACGTCCGTCGGCGTCAACGCGCCCGAAAAGATACTGCTTACGCGTCGCCATTTTTTGCCTCCCCGTCGGTGTTGTCTTCAGATTTCAGCTGCGCGATGGAGTCTGAAACAATCTTGGTGAAGTCGCGCTTGCGGGCGTATTCAAGGCGCGTGAGGTCGTCTACGCCCAAAACCTTGAGCGCGTTTTCGAACGCCCTCGGGTGCATAGACTCCGCCCATTTTTTCGCCTCCGCCGCCTGTTGCGCCGTGAAGAAAACTTTCGGCGCGGGATTTGAAAACTGCCAGCTTTGCGCATCGGCGTCGTCTGATTCGTCCTGCGTGGGAATTAAAAAGATTTGGAAGAGAGCGTATTTAAGAGCAATGCTTGCCGCTTTGCTCGCTCCCTTGTCGCCGCTGTCGGCGGCTTCGCCGATTGTAATCGCCGAAACCTCCGAGCCATCGTCGCAGCAGAAACGGAACTTAATTTTGCTGATGTGGTCGTAGGCTGTGCCGCCCTTTGCCGTTGTGCGCGTCTCTATGCGGTGCTCCAACACCTCGGGCAGAATGAATACGCCGTTTTTTGCGAATATGCCGTGCAGCGTGTTATAAACATCGTCTATTCCGCGGAAGTTGAATCCCTGAGTCTTGTTGGTGCGCGACTTTGCTATGCTTTCGGTTTCGCGCATAATTGCACACATCGCGCTCGTTATTTTTTGAGAAGTCATAATCGACATACCCTTACATTCCCATTTTCTGAGCAACCGCGCGGGTTAGCTCCACATCGTTTGACAGATACATGAACGCCGCTGCGGAGTCGGAAAGCAGCGTCTTGTAGAAGTTAGCCCCGACGCCGTTTTTGCCGCCGACTCCGAATGTCTTGGCGAGCAGGTCGAGCTTGATTTTGTCCATTGTTCCGCACGCCCAAGCGTCCATAGTATCCTTGAAATGCTCGTTCAGATACATTCGCCCGCGCGAACGCACCAAGACGGTCGCGGGAATCTTTACGCCAAGAATCCAGCTGCGGCGGATTAAAAACGGAATGTCGAAACGGTTGGAATTGTGCCCTATTACGTCGTCGGCTATCACTCCGCGCTGGTCGGCAATCTTGCCCCAAAACCATTCTATGATTGAGGCTTCGTTCTCCGCGTCGGCGTCCATAACGATTTCGGGGAACGATTCTCCGACTGCTGCGCCTATGGCTACAACGCGCCCAGTGGTCGCCGAAAGAGCCGCGTTTGCGATAAATTCGGCAAGCTGCCCAAGCTTGTATTTTTCTATAGCCTCATCGCTCTTGTAGTTTGACGGGGCTTTGAAGTCGGGCGCAAGCTTTACTATGTAGCTCTCGTCAAGCGGGGCTGTTTCGATGTCGAAATAGATTTTGCTATTCATTTCCGAGTCCCTTTTGTCATAGCCTATTTTCTCCATCTTACTTGCCCTCCGACGCGCATTCTGTGATAAATTGCTTGATTATTTCTACAGGCTCGCACTTGGCTTTCGTCGCCATCTTTGCCACCTTTGCCAAGACGGACAGAGGCAGCGATATTGTTATGGTCGCCTCCCATTTGCTGTTAAGACGCGATATTACGCTTGACTTTTTGTTGTTGCTCATATTTTTGTATCCTTACTTTTTTTAGTTCAGCTCGCCTTTTCGGCGGGCTTTTTTGTTGTTGATTGTTTCGCCCCACTGCGGAGCGGAAATTAAAGTGCCCTGTAAACCAGCCCAATCAGCCCGAAATACAGCCAGAGCACGCCTATAAACTGCACCGCCCACCAGACAGCGCGCATTAAATGTTCCCACTTCGCGCGGCGAATCGGACGCAATAATTCATTGTAGTCATAGCGGTTCATAGTGCCGCCTCCTTCCGCCTGCGGGCGCGGGCAAGTGCCAAAATTTCGCTCGGGCGTAAAAATGTCGATTCATACGCCCTCACCAACTGTTCGCTGCGGAATAGAAACGTTCGCCCCGCACCCTTTCGAAAGGGCAAGTCTTTGGCAGAGGCAATGCGCCTAAGCTCGGCGACGGAGACAACCGCCCCGCGCGTCTTTAAATACTTCGCACATTCCCCCACGGTGCAAAATTCGTTCAATGCTGCTTCCATATTACGCGCCTTTCTTCGCTTTCTTGGCGCGTGCTTCGAGAGCCTCCGCAAGCAGTTTTCTGTAAGCCGCTGATTCGTTGCCGTCGAATTCGCTCTCGGCAATCACTTTTACCTTTTCTGCGACCTCAACGGGCACGTTGGATATGTTGATGTATGTTTTCATAAATTTGACAGTGTAATGACACCCTCTGCAAAAAAAATTTAGGAAACCTTCTTTGTTATCGCGTTGTCGTCAATAGTGTAATGACACCTATTAAAAAAAACGTGTAGCTTTTTTGAAGCATTTTCGACAATAAGTTCATTTGCGTGAACCTTGCTTGTTTTGGCAAGTCTTGCTATTTCGTTTTGTTTTGCCTTGAATTGTTCTACCATCTTGTTCTTTAAGTTTTTTGATGACTTCATCTGCGCTTTCATTTAAGAGTTCGAGGATTTTAATACAAACAAAATCCGTAAAAGTAATACCATTTTTTTGCAAAGCGACCTTAGCCATATCACGGAGTTCCTTGTCGATATAGCAACTAACTAACACTTTATTTGGGTCTCTCTTATTAGGCATAAATTTTATTTTATGCGTTCCATAAAAGCTTGTGTAATGACACCTGTCAAGCAAATTTTTTTATTTTTTTTTATTTTTTTATTGAACGCGTCCACGCACATCATTTGAATAAAGCAATATCGCCTTGTTTGTGTGGGGAGTAAGCACGCTATTTCACGCTCCTGCCGCATACGTTTTTAAAGGAAGAATTATGATTTTTAATTCGTTATAATAAAATGAGTTTTTTTGGTTTATTTAAAAGTAGAAGAGAAAAATATATCGAAGAGAGGAAGAAGTTTTTCCTTTCTGCAAAAGTCAAGTTTTCAAATGGGAAAGACTACTTATCCCATTACTGGGAAAATCTGCTTTTAATCCCCAGACCTTTAATGCCATTGATTGATGGCTTAATGCCAGAATGCCTTCCAACAGTAGTTGTCGCTTTACTATTTTGTGATGAAGATATTCAGAAAAAGATGGCTAAAATTTGCGCAATACAAACAGGATTACCCAAAGAACACGCTACACTCGAAGCTGCATACTTAGAATCGGGGAAAATACTTGCGCAAATAATCAAGGCTTACGCGCCTGACGCAACAACAGAAAAAGAAGTATCCTTTTTGGTAATTTGTTTGTTAACGAATTTTCAAAATAGAAAATTTTTGTATGTTGACCAAAATTCGATGGGGAAACTTGCACTTTATGTTGATGACCTCTTTTATAGGGGAATCTTTAAGGGGGATTTTGGGATAAGAATTTCCCCCTGCGAATTCGCCGCTTCAAACGGATATGTTTTTATGAAGCACGGAAGTAAATACAAAATTATCTTGTTTAACGACGCCCCTATGGTAGCCGCAAAAGCCGAGGTATTTATTGATAAAATCAGTATAGGAAGCTTTGTTATACAGCCACTCTCGTCTGTGTCAATAGAACACCCTATTCACGATAACGGTTGTTTTACCTATTACGAATATGGAACAAATGAAGGCTTCCACGCTGGGATAAAAGAAGGAATGGGCTATATAACGTGCAGGTTTTATAAGGACGCAATAGACAGGCAAATATATGAAGAACCGAAGTTCTCTATTGCAGAGGGCGGCACAGGATTATCCGATGTCTCAACACAGAAAATTGAAAAAACAGAAAATATAAAAACGGATTGCAAATATACGGAAATTAACATCAGGCTTATCTCGCAAAGAAATATTCCCAAAAAACTATCTCCTAACAAATAAACGCTAACTCGGCAAAATCTCGAAATACGCCTTGGCGGTTTGCTTGTCCACTAATGCCGCCCAGTAATGGTCGCGAAGCATTTGCTCTGAATTTCGGGTAATCATAGAGGTTCTGCGCGGGTCGAGATACAAACTCAAATGATACGTCGCAAAACTGTGCCGCGCGAAATTGGCAGGCAGGTTAAATTGCTTGAAGGAGTGAGTTCTTATGTAGTCGGAAGGTCGGAGAATCGGAGAATTTTTGTATTTTTCAAGCCAAGCCCATAAATTCTCGGGCAAATCCTCCAGCGTCCACGATTTTTTCACCTTGCCGATTTGCGCGGGAAAAATGATTTTCTTTTCGTCGTAGCGGAAATATTCGTCTTTTAAACGAGGAACTTCCTCAACGCGAATCCCCGCAAACATAGCAAGTGCATAGAAGCGCGCAAAGTGCGGATACCGCTGCTCTATAAACGCCAGAAATTCGCGGGCTACAGCAACCGACAAAAAACCTATCTTGTAAGGCTCTTCCGATTTGATGAACTCGTCCGTATGAATCTTTTGAACGGGATTTGAAGCAATGGCATCGTGATATATGCAGAAGGTGAAAAATTCCGAAATCGTGGCGCGCCAGTTTTTGATGGTCTTGTTGCGCCCCCGAGCCAATAAAAAGGCGAGCAACGCTTGCGGTGTCGCCTCGGAAAAAGAACTGAACGCACCTTTAAACATCGCTACACGCCCTTTTATTTGGGAAAATTCCGCACGCGAAAGCTTGCCCGCAGCACACTTTGCCTTTTTTAGGGCGAGAAACTTGTCGAGAAAATCGTGAATAGATTGCCTACTGTCAAATTCCCACGCTTTTTTTACGGATTGAAAAAGCGTTTTCCCCTGCGGGAGAACGTTGAGGGCGGAAATTATATCTTCAAGAACCGAATCGGGGAGAGCGAGAACCTTTGCCCTTGCGGGAGAATCCGACTGCTCGATATTACGCTTAAAAGCTTCTGCGTCTTTTTTGGAGTAAAAATATTTGCGGCAATATTTGCCGTCGCGCTTGTAGGAACAGACATAACCGTCTTCACCGTGAATTTTACATTTCGCTACTTTCATAAAAACCTTGTCGCGAAAATGTCGCAAATTTTTAGCCTCAAAACAAGCTTTTTTAGCAATATTTCAAAACCTTTCAAAATCCACCAACAACGACCGAACACCCCGCAAACCCGCACCACTACTGACAAAGAAGCCCGCAACCTCAGTGAGGAAGCGGGCTTTAAAGTAATGCTCAAGAAGGGACTCGAACCCTTATGCCGTGAAGCATACGAACCTGAATCGTACGTGTCTACCAATTTCACCACTTGAGCCTTGAGTATTGGCGCATATACTCAAACACTGTTCCCTGTTAGTCAATCGAAAAATGGATATGGCGAAAAAAAATCGCGACTTCCCGCCGGAAATCGCAATTTCGCGAGTCCTCTTCGCTTCTTTCGTTTCGCACGCCGCGGCTTTGCGGAATGGGCGAAACTACTTCAGCTTAATGTTCAAGTCGGCGAGCATTTCCGCCGTCGTTTTATCTGCCTGTTCGACTGTGTCGGCGCGGGCAAGCAAAACAGCCATACGGCGGTGTCCCTCAACGCAGGGCTTGGAAAATATGCGCATATCCGTTTTCGGGCGCGAAAGGACTTTGTCGATATTGCAGTATTCAAGCTCTTTGGAATTACCCTCCACTACAACCGCCCTGCTCGCCGCCGGAGAAAACTGTTCGATTTCGGCAATCGGAATCCCCAATATGGCGCGCGCGTGCAACGCAAACTGCGACAAATTTTGCGAAATCATCGTAACCATTCCCGTGTCGTGCGGGCGCGGCGAAACCTCGCTGAACAAAACATCGTCGCCTTTTATGAACATTTCAACACCGAATATTCCGTAGCCTCCGAGCGCGTCGGTGATTAGTTTCGCGTATTCCTTGGCACGCTCCAACGCCTTTTGGCTCATCGGGTGCGGCTGCCAGCTTCTGCGGTAGTCGCCGTCAACCTGCTGGTGCCCGATGGGCTGGCAGAACGACGTTCCGCCGCTGTGGCGCACGGTAAGCAGCGTTATTTCGTAGTCGAAATCTACGAAACCTTCGACAATCACTCTGCCGCTGCCGGCACGGCCGCCCGACTGCGAGTAATCCCACGCCGTTTTGATGTCTTCCGCCGATTTAACAACGCTTTGCCCGTGCCCCGAAGAACTCATAACCGGCTTTACAACGCAGGGCATTCCGATTTGCGCAACCTTTTTTTCGAATTCTTCGAAACTGCCGGCGAACGCGTAGCGCGACGTTTTCATACCGAGTTTTTCGGCGGCAAGCGTTCTTATCCCCTCGCGGTTCATCGTGAAATTTACGGCGTTGGCTGTCGGCACTACTTTGAATCCGTCCCTTTCAAGTTCAAGCAATCTCTTTGTGGCGATTGCCTCGATCTCCGGAACGATAAAATCCGGTTTCTCCCTGCGGACCACATTTTCGAGCGCGTCGGCATCGAGCATCGAAATCACATAACTTCTGTCGGCAACCTGCATTGCCGGAGCGTCGGCGTATTTATCGACAGCCACAACCTCAAGCCCGAGCCGCTTCAATTCTATCACGACTTCCCTGCCGAGTTCTCCGCTGCCCAACAGCATCGCCTTAGTAGCATTTGGTTTAAAAACAGTTCCTATATTTGTCATGATTATTCCTTCATTAAATTTAATGTTTCAGAAACAACGTCGGAAACGTCGATATCCTCCACGGGGACCCCTCCTTGCGGCGGCGAATTGCGCGGACGCACGACGGCTTTTGGCGCGTCGAAAACAAGCCCGTTGCGGACGGGGTTTGTCTGCCCATATACCGCCACGACTGGTTTGCCGAGGGCGTTTGCTATGTGCGTAAGGCGGCAGTCGGTGCCGACTACAACATTGACGTCGGCGAATTTCTCCATCAATTCGGAGTCGGTAAGACGCCCCGCCAGTGAGCGTATGTCGGCGTATTCGGCGGTGCGGGTAATTTCGAAAGCCGTCTGCGTGTCTATGTCGTCGCCGAGAACCACAAACTTGGCGTCGTCGAGCTTCTTGTCGAGCGACTTGATTATTTCTCCCCATTTGCGCGCGCTTAGAGCATGATTGCCCCTACCCCCGCAGACAATGGCTATGTTTGTTTTCCCCTCCGGCGACGGAAGTTTTTTAAGCGGCGAAAAATCCGCCTCTGCCGAAAGCCCGAAAGCCCTGAAAAAGCGTTCGTAATACTGCGAAAGTCCCTCGGCCTCCGAAGCGTAGTCGGCAGTAAAAACCTTTTTGAAAAAGCGGCGTTTGCGCGCGGTTGACTGCAGCGCGATATTTTCTATGGCGTCCAGAATACGCGATTCGGCATCGGCCAGGAAAGTATCCTCTATCACGGCGTGGGTGTCGAAATAGCGTCTGCGCAGGGCCGAGAAAAACGACAGGCGCGCGAGCGTTTCGGAACAATTCGGGGCACACAGAATTTCGTCGGCGAAATCGAAAGCCGAAAGTACTTCGTAAAAGCGGCGTTCGCATACAACGCTTACGGAAGCGTCGGGGCGGCTTTTGCGCAGCGCGCGCAACAACGGCACAAGCGCGAACGTTCCGCGCAGCGACGCCGGCGGCGTAACGGCGATTCTGTTGACGCGCCTCAGTTCGCCGCCCGCCTCGCTCACGCAGTTTTCAATCTGGCTTTTCTTCATCTGGGCCGCCAATCCGAAAGCCATTGACTTCGGCCAGCGGTGGTGAACCCAGAGCCAGTCTTTGCGTATTCCCGCGTCGGCGGAAAGTTTGCGCTGCAACCATGCGTTCATTTTGGGCGCGATGTCCTCGGGGTCGGAAACGTCGAGCCACTCGGAGAAAATCTTGGCGCGCCACAGCCCCGTGCGCTTTGCGTATATGACTGCGACTTTTGCGCGACTGTGCTCTACAAGTATTTGGGGAAGTTTTGTGGAGCTGCAAATGCGGTCGAAAAGCAGTCCGTATGCGCCGCTGCGCCCCATGTTTTGGTCGAACATAACGGCTATGCAGCCGTTTGCGCGGAGGAAGTCGAGCGCGATTTTCGAGCCATCGTTTCTTGAAAGCAGCGTCAAACCGCAGCGTTGGCGCGACTCTTTCACCCAGCTTTCAATGGATTTGTCGGCGAAGGGTCTGTAGAAAACGCCGATGCGCGGCACGGGACTGTCAACCAGCGCGGGCATGAGCGTAATCGACTCCATCATGCAAAAGTGCGGGCTCAACACAACAATAGGCGACGGGTTTTTCGAGTTTTTTTTGAACTCCGAAACGAGGTAGTCGTCAACCGAGAAACGCCGCTTGAGCCTCTCGATTTCCATATACGGATTCGCCAGCACGAACAGCGCCATTTCCACCATTCTGCGCGCCGATTCGTCGCCGACCGCCCTTATTTCGGCGTCTGACATTTCGGGGAAACAGTGCGACAGGTTCGAATAACCTATGCGCATGCGCGAATTCATAAACACGCGCATAAACGCCACCACAAATACGCACAGTCCGCGAACCACGAAATCGGGAGTTTTCGAGAGTGTCCAACCCAACGCTACTATAAGATATTTCATTCTGCGCAAACATAAGAACGTCCCGAAAATATTGCAATTTTTAAATGATGTCCCCCAAAAAAATTTTGCCGCACGCACAAAAAAAGCGGAACGCAAACGCGTCCGCTCTTTGCCCGAAACAAACCGAAACCTACCTGCCCACCGACTGCGCAAGCTCCGCAACAAACGCCGCGGCGGCGGCGAGCGCCGCCGGCTCTCCGCTTTCCGCAAGCATTCTGTGAGCGATGTCCACAAAGCGGCTGCCCACTACAACCGCGTCGGCAGACTTTGCCACTTCCTCCGCCATTTTGCCGCTTGAAATACCGAAGCCAACCGCCACGGGAAGACGCGAATTTGCGCGAACGGCGTCGATACGTTCCGCCAAACCCTCCGGAAGGCTGTCGCGCGCGCCCGTAATTCCGACAACCGAAATGTAGTAGAGGAAGCCGCTGCCCTTCTCCGACATTTCGCGGACGCGTTCAAGAGGCGTTGTTGGTGCGGCAAGCGGCACGAGGCAGATACCGCGCGAATCGAGCGCAGGCTTGATTTCGGCGCACTCTTCAAGCGGAACGTCCACAACCAACCACGCGTCTATACCTGCCCTTGCGGAAGCTTCCGCGGCGGCGTCTACGCCGTATTTGAAAATCGGGTTGTAGTATGAAAACAGCACGAATTTCTTGTCAACGCCCTTTGCGCGCAGCGACGCAACCATTTTGAAAACGCCGTCGAGCGTGCAGCCGCCCTTGATTGCCCTGCCGCCCGCAGCCTGAATTATCTTGCCGTCTGCCACGGGGTCGGAGAACGGAACGCCCAATTCCACAATGTCCGCGCCCGAGCGGCAAATGCGCTCGATAAGCTTTTCGGTGAACTCCAAAGACGGGTCGCCGCACGAAACGAAAATCGCCAACGCCGCCCTGTTTTGTTTTTTCAAATCTTCGAACAATTTTTTCATTTTCTATCCTTCAAATAATCCATTACCGATTGCATGTCCTTGTCGCCGCGCCCCGAAAGGCTGACAATTATCGACCTGTCGGGCGAAAGTTCGCGCGCGTTTTTCATCGCAAGCGCGACCGCGTGCGAAGACTCGAGAGCGGGAATTATTCCCTCCAAGCGGCAGAGTTTTTGGAAGGCGTCAACCGCCTCTTCGTCGGTTATCGGAACGTATGTAGCCCTGCCCGAATCGTGCAGATAGGCGTGTTCGGGCCCGACTCCGGGGTAGTCCAAACCCGCCGATACTGAGAACGTCGTTTTTATCTGCCCGTGTTCGTCCTGCAAGAGGTATGTTTTGTTGCCGTGCAGAACGCCGACAGTTCCAGCGCAAAGACTCGCCGAGTGCATTCCCGTTTCGACGCCCGCGCCCGCCGCCTCCGCGCCGAAAAGCGCGACTTCATCGTTTTCTATAAACGGGGCGAAAATGCCGATTGCGTTGCTGCCGCCGCCAACGCACGCCACTATTTGGTCGGGAAGTTTTCCGTTGGCTTCGAGGAACTGGCGTTTTGCCTCCCTGCCGATTATCGACTGGAATTCCTTTACCATCAGCGGATACGGGTGCGGCCCAGCCGCCGTGCCGATGACGTAGAAAGTGTCCTCCACGCGCGCCACCCACGTCCTTAGAGCCTCGTTCATTGCGTCCTTGAGCGTGGCCTCGCCCTCGGGGATTTCAACTGCCACCAAGTTGCCGCCCAGCATTTTTATGCGCGCTGCGTTCTGCGCTTGGCGGCGGACATCTTCGGCCCCCATAAAAACGTCGCATTCCATTCCGAAAAGCGCGGCGACAGTGGCTGTTGCAACGCCGTGCATGCCCGCGCCCGTTTCGGCAATGAGCTTGTGTTTGCCCATTCTGCGCGCAAGCAACGCCTGCCCGATTGTGTTGTTTACCTTGTGCGCTCCCGTATGGTTGAGGTCTTCGCGCTTGAGGTAGATTTTCGCGCCGCCGCAATATTCGGTGAGCCGTTTTGCAAAGTATAGCGGAGACGGACGCCCCACATACTCCCTCATAAGCGACAAATATTCCGCCTTGAACGATTCGTCCTCAACCGCCGCGTAGAATTCGCGCTCCAAGTCTTTCAGCGCGCACACGAGCGTTTCGGCGATATACATTCCGCCGAATTCGCCGAATTTTCCCGTTTTGTAATCTATGTAGTCTTTCATAATTTCAATTCGAAAAGTTTTTTTACAAGTTCCATATTTTTGACGCCCGCCGAAGTTTCGAGCTTCGAATTTGCGTCCAAGCAGTAGGGTTTTACGCGCTCCGCAGCTGCCGCCGCGTTTTCGGACGAAATGCCGCCCGCAAGAACGACGCTGCGCGAGGCGGCGAGTTCGGCGGCGAAGTTCCAGTCGGCGCAAACGCCCGTTCCGCCGACCGCCGAACCCGAACGCGAATCTACGACAAGCCTGTCGGCACTGCATTCAAGCGCGTCTTTGAGCGACTGAACCGAATCGAGCCAAACAGTCCTCCATATTTCCGCGTTTGTGCGGCGGCGGATTTCATTCAGGAAAGCGTTGTCGCGCGGCGCGTGGATTTGCACCGCGCCGAGCTTTGCCGCGCGCACCGCGCCCACAATAAAGTCGGCGTCCTGATTTACGAAAACGCCAACGCACTGCGCGCGGCTCAACGCCTCGGAAATTGCGCGCGCCGTTGCGGTATCTACGCGGCGCGGGCTTTTAGGTTCGAAAATCGCGCCCACATACGCCGCCCCCAGAGCGTCGATTTCCGAGGCCTGCTCGGGTTTTGTGATTCCGCATATTTTTATTTTCATTTGCCCAAAAGTTCCGCCAGTTTTTGCGCGGGATTTTCCGCCGCCATGAGCGAAGTGCCTATCAGGGCGGCGTCCGCGCCCGCAGCCTGCGCGCGCAAAAGCGTTTCGCGCGAGTCTATCGCGCTTTCCGAAACGCGCACAACGCCGTCGGGAATGCGCGAAAGCAGGCGTTCGGAAATTGTGAAATCGGTTTCGAAAGAACTCAAATTGCGGCAGTTTACGCCTATTATCTCCGCGCCCGCCGAGGCGAGGAAATCGACCTCGTCGGCTGTGTGCGCCTCGCAAAGAGTGTCGAGATTCAGGCTTTTTGCGAACGCCGAAAGCTCCTCAAACTCGTCCGCCGAAAGCATGCGCGCAATCAGCAAAACAGCCGACGCCCCGCAAACTTTCGCCCTGCAAATCTGGTATTTGTCGAAGACGAAATTCTTATACAGAAGCGGGATTTTCACACCGGCTGCGGCAATCTCCAAATTGGCGTCCGAACCCAGAAAATACTTGGGTTCGGTCAACACCGACATCGCCGCCGCGCCAGCGTTTTCAAGCGAAGACGCAAGCGCGGGAACGTCGAATTCCGCGCGGATAAGCCCGCGCGAGGGCGACGCCTTTTTAAGCTCCGCAATCACCGCAACTTCGCCGTCTTTTTTGAGCGCGTTTTTAAACGACGCCCGCAAGGGCGCGCGGCGGGCGGCTTCGAACAGTTCGTCGAAGGGCTTCACGCGCTTCTGCTGCTCCAGAAGAAGGGCGTTTGAATTGCGTATTGCCTGCAAAATATCGGGTTTCATTTCTTTGAAAACGCAACAAGTTTTTCGAGTTTTTCGCGAGCCGCTCCCGAGCGCAGCGATTCGCGCGCAAGCTCCATTGCGGTCGGGAAGTCTGCCGCCTTTCCGCCGACGTAAATGCCCGCCGCTGCGTTTAGCAAACACGCATCTGCGGCGGAAGAGCGGTCGCGGTTTTCGAGAATGTCGAGCGCGCGCGTGGCGTTGAAGGCGGCGTCGCCCCCGCGCAGGGCGTCGAAGCTTTCGACGGTATCGAAGTAGTCGCAGGGGTTGAACTCGCGCGTGGTGACGCGCCCGTTTTTAAGCTCGCTTATGCGCGTGAGCGTGCAAGGGGAGATTTCGTCCATTCCATCCGCCGAGTGGAAAACCATCGCCGACTTTGACCCCAAAATTTTCAGGCTGTTGGCGAGAACCTCCGTATGGTAGGAGTCGAACACGCCCACAATCTGAGCGCGCGTTCCCGCGGGGTTGAGCAGCGGCCCGAGCACGTTGAAGATTGTCCTGAACCCGAGTTTTTTCCTGACGGGAGCGGCGAACCGCATTGCGGGGTGCATTTTCGGCGCGAACAAGAACGCAATGCCGCACTCCTGCAGGCAGTGCTCCATAACCGCGCTTTCGACGTCGAGATTGAAGCCCAACGCCGCCAAAACGTCCGCCGAGCCGCTTTTGCTTGAAGCCGCCCTGTTGCCGTGTTTTGCAACCGCCACGCCCGCGCCCGCAATGATGAACGCCGCGGTTGTCGAAATATTGATTGTGTTCAAGCCGTCGCCGCCCGTGCCGCATGTGTCCACGGGAGACGTTCCGCCCGAATTTATAAACGTCGCCTTGGAGCGCATGGCTATTGCCGCGCCGACAATTTCGTTGACGCATTCGCCCTTCATTTTAAGCGCGGTAAGAAACGCGGCGAGAATGTCGGCGTCCACCGCGCCCGACATGATTTCGTCGAAAACATCGCTCGACTCCTTCACGCTCAAATCGCGCTTTGCGTCGGCAACTATGTGCAGGGCTTGAATGGTTTTGTTCATTTTTCGGCCCTCTTGAGGAAGTTTGCAATCAGCCGTTTTCCCCCGTAGCTGAGCACGGACTCGGGGTGGAACTGCACGCCTTCGACGTCGAAAACCTTGTGGCGTATGCCCATGATTTCGCCGTCGTCGGCAAGCGCGGTAATCTCGAGACAGTCGGGGAGCGTAGCTCTGTCCACAGCCAGAGAGTGGTAGCGCACAACCTCCATTTCGGGCGGCATATTTTCGAACACCCCCTTGCCCGTATGCGTTATTTTGGAAAGCTTGCCGTGCATTATGCGCTTTGCCGAAACAATCCTGCCGCCGAAAGCGTAGCCTATCGACTGCATTCCCAAGCACACTCCGAAAATCGGAACTTTGCCCGCGAATTTTCGAATGAACTCAACGCACACGCCCGCGTTTTGCGGATTGCTCGGGCCGGGGGAAATTATCACAGACTTCGGGTTGAGCGCGAACATCGCCTCGGCAGACATTTCGTCGTTGCGGACAACCTTCACGTCCGCGCCGAGCGATTCGGCGTAGTCCACCAGATTGTATGTGAACGAATCGTAATTATCAATTAAAAGCGTCATAAAAGTCTACCTTACCAAGCCGTCTATGTCGGCGTTGTCTATGTTTTGCGCCGCCTCTATTGCGGAGGCTACCGCGCGCGATTTAATCCTCGTTTCCTCGTATTCGAAGTCGGCGACGGAGTCGAATACAATGCCCGCGCCCGCCTGAACCGACGTTATTCCGCCGGCAATCTGGAGGGTTCTGATTGTTATTGCCAAATCCATGTCGCCCGAATAGTTGAAGTAGCCGACAGCCCCGCCGTAGGGCCCGCGGCGGACGGGCTCAAGCTCGTTGATGATTTCCATCGCCCTGATTTTCGGCGCACCCGAAAGCGTGCCCGCAGGAAACGCCGATTTCAACGCGTCGAAGGCGTCCACACCGTCTTTTACAACGCCAGAAATCTCGGAGACTATGTGCATGACGTGCGAGTAGCGTTCTATCTTCATAAAATCGACAACCCGCACGCTCGAAGTTTTGCAGAAGCGCGAAAGGTCGTTGCGCCCCAAATCGACAAGCATAAGATGCTCTGCGCGCTCCTTTTCGTTTGAGAGAAGTTCGTCGGCAAGACGCATATCCTCTTCGCGAGTTTTGCCGCGGCGGCGCGTTCCCGCTATGGGGCGCACGTGCGCCTCTCCGTCTTTGAAGCGTATGAGCGTTTCGGGCGATGAACCCACAAGATAGCGTCCCGCGCCCTTAATGAAGAACATATACGGGGACGGATTTATCAGGCGCAACGCCCTGTATGCGGCAACCGCGTCAACCTTCGCCGTGGTTGAAAAACGCTGCGAAGGCACAATCTGGATTGCCTCGCCCTCCCTGATGTATTGCTTGGCCTTTTCGACCATTGCGCAGAAACTTTCGCGCGACATATTCGAACGCAGCTCGACGGGGCCTGAAACTGCCTTGCGCTCCACCGCGGGCGATTTGAATATTTCCACAAGCTCCGCAACGCGACGGCAGGCGTCGTCGTAGGCGGCGTCGGCGTCGGGGAAACCGTCCATATGCGCGCAGGCAACTATCTTGGCCGTGTGGCGGATATTGTCGAAAATGACGATGTCGTCGTAGACGGCAAAGCGCGCGTCGTCCCAAGTGCGCCCGCCCTTGGGCTCGGGCAGGCGTTCAAACATATTCACGCACTCGTAGCCGAAGTAGCCCACCGCCCCGCCGAAGAACGGCGGAAGCCCCTCGAGCTTTGCGGGCTTGCGCTGGGCGAGAAATTTTCTAAGCGGCGCAAGCGGCTCAAGCCCCGCTTCGGACTCGGAGCGTATTTCGCGCCCGTCGTTGAATTTCAGAACCGAGTGTTTGTCGTTGAGTGTAAAAACCGCGCGCGGGCGGCAGCCCAAGAACGAGTATCGCCCCCAGTTATCGACGCTCTCCGCGCTTTCGAGCATAAAGCAGTCGTCGAAGCGCGCCTCAAGCTTGGAAAAAACCGATACGGGCGTTTCCAAGTCTGCCAATACCTGCGTGTAGACCGGCACGACGTTCGCGCCGGCCGCATAGCACTTGAATGTTTCTTTGTTCGGAGTCATTTTGTTTGGGTCAAAAAAAAGGCGACCAGACAAAAGGCCGCCGAAGCTTAAAATACTATTTTAAACCTCTACGACCTCAAACTGAGCCACCAACTTTTCATTTTTATCTTCTATAGGAAGGGAAGCACGCTCGGCTTCCCCATTCTTCGACACACAATGATTCGTCCGCCTGCATTGTCAAGAAATTTTTTTCAAAATTTTATACTTTATGAAAACGAGCGTTATAACAAACGCCATAAAATCGGAAATCGGGAAACTAGCCCACAAACCGTCCACGCCGA
This sequence comes from Verrucomicrobiota bacterium, assembly GCA_023450935.1. Lineage (GTDB taxonomy): Bacteria > Verrucomicrobiota > Verrucomicrobiia > Opitutales > Intestinicryptomonadaceae > Merdousia. The sequence continues at coordinate 67,626 of JAEXGH010000005.1, forward strand.
ACATTTCGGGCAGAACATACATAAGCGGAATCAAAAACACCGCCTGACGCAACACGCTTACGGTAATTGAGTATACCGGACGTTTGGTGGACTGAAAAAAGCCCGAAGTTATTATGTTAACTCCTATTAGCGGATAGCATAGAATGAGAATGCGAAGCACACGCGACCCCATTGCCGCAAGCTCTGATTCCCTCCCCAAAAATACCGCGTAAAAAAGTCGGGGGAAGCACTCTCCCGCCGCAAATCCCGCCAAACCTATGCATGTGGAAAAGACAATTCCGCAAAGGAAAGTCCGCTTCACGCGCGCAAAATTTTTCGCGCCCCAGTTGTAGCCTACAATCGGCTGCATTCCCATTGCCAAACCGACAATCGGAAGGAACATAAACGTGGTTATCGACATCGCTATTCCCACGACGGCAATGGCGGGCTCCGACCCGTATTCGCACGCCTGCTTTACATAGAGCGAAACGCACAATCCCGCAAAAAACTGCATTATAAGCGACGGCGACCCCGCCTCGCAAACGTCCCTGAACAGGCCGCTGTGCACTTTCATGTCGCGCAGCCTGATTTTAAGACAGCTCCTGCCCGACAGGTAAAAGCACCCTACCCACAGCGAACCCAACATTTGCGAAAGCACGGTTGCATAGGCGGCCCCGACGACGCCCGTTTCGAACACGAACAGGAAAATGTAGTCCAAAACCACGTTCGCCCAACCGCCTATGAGCATTGTGGACATTGCGTATGCGGGGCGTCCCTCCGCCCTTATGAGATTGTTTATGCCGAAGGAGATTTTTTCGAAAATAAGCCCCGCTATAATCACAGAATAATATGCGCGGGCGTCGGGCAGAAGCTTTTGCGTCGCTCCGAAAAACATCAGGATTTCGTCCATATAAAGCGATATTGCCGAAGCGGCGGATATGTAGAAGACGGCAAACAAAAACAAGGCCTGAGAAAGTATTTTGGAGGCGTCTTCGTAGTTTTTTTCGCCCAATTTTATGGAGAGAATGGCCGCGCTGCCCTGCCCGATTGTCATCGCTATTGAAAGCAGCAACAGCGTGGGAGAAAAGCACACCGTAATTGCCGCAAGGGCGTCTTCGCCGCATGCGCGCCCCACGAAAATCCTGTCAACCGCGTTGTAGGCGGCGTTTACGGTGGTCGCCAAGATTGTGGGCAGGCAGTAGCGGAGCATAAGCGAGGCTATGCCCTGCGTCTCCAAATCCTTGGCGCTTTTAGTTTGCATCGTCTTTGCCCGCAAAAAAACGTCCGCATGCACAGCGGCAAGGCGGGCGTTCTTTACCGAAGCGCGTTTAGAATTTTATCCTGAAGAACAGCCGTTTTCCCGATTGCAAAACGGCGGTTTCTCCCGCGGGCTTGCGTTCGATTTTCGCGAAAACGTCGGAAAGCTTTTGCGAGTCCATCTTCACCGCGCCCTGCTCAATCATTCTGCGAACCTCTTTTTTGCTGGGGAAAAGCCCCGTTGCCGACATCACGTTGACAACCGTGTCGGAGTCGGACCGCGAAAGCGCGCTCCATTCGAACTCGGGCATTTCGGCGGGAATTTCGTTTTTGGAGAAAACCTTTTCGAAATTTTCAAGCTCCGCCTTTGCCGAGTCCTCTCCGTGGAAGCGGGCGACCATTTTGAAAGCCAAGTCCTTCTTGCATTTCATCGGGTGCTCCTGCTTGAGGGCGGCGATTTCGGCGGGGGTTGAGAGCATCAAATACTGGTAGTATTTCCACATTGTCTCATCGCTCACCGACATTATTTTGCCGAACATATCCTTGGAGGAATCGTTGAAGGCAATGTAGTTGTCGTAGCTTTTGGACATTTTCTTTTCGCCGTCAAGGCCCACCAAAAGCGGCATTGTTATGACCGCCTGCCCGAACTCGAAGCCCGCGTCCTTCTGGAGGTCGCGCCCCACGAGGTTGTTGAAGAGCTGGTCTGTCCCGCCCAATTCCACGTCTGACTTTACCATAATGGAGTCGTAGCCCTGCACAAGCGGATAGAGGAATTCGACTATCGAAATCGGAACTTTCTGCGAATAGCGTTTTGCGAAGTCGTCGCGTTCGAGCATTCTGGCCACGGTCATTTTACGCGCCAAGTCGAGGGTATCGCCGAACGACATTTTGGAGAACCACTCACTGTTGAAGCGAACCTCCGTTTTCTCCCTGTCCAAAATTTTGAAAGCCTGTTCGAGGTATGTTTTGGCGTTGTCCAAAACCTGTTCGCGGGTGAGAACGGGGCGGAGCGCGCTGCGTCCGCTGGGGTCGCCGATGCAGGCGGTGTAGTCGCCTATGATAAGGACTGCCTGATGCCCCATATCCTGAAACTGGCGGAGTTTGTTAAACACCACCATATGCCCGAACGTGAGGTCGGGGCGAGTGGGATCGACGCCGAGCTTTACGCGCAGAATCTGCCCGCGCGCGAGTTTTTGTTTTAAGTCTTCCGCGCCGATAAAGACTTCGGCGTTCTGTGCAAAACTGTCGAGTTGGTTCATAAAAGTCCTTCGAAAATGAATAAAAACGTTCCCTGCATTGTCCGTCTTCGCGAAACAAACGCAAGCATTTATTAAACTACAACCCCAATTCCACAACCGCGTAGCCGAATCCGCCGAGTTTCGCCTTTACGGAATTTCCCGAAACCAAACATTCTGCGGTTTTCGACAGAGGCATAGACAGAATTTTAGAAGTTTTCATTCCGCCGAGCGTTGCCGATATTTCAATCTGCCTTTCCCCCGCGTTTATAACAACCGCATATGCGCGGTTGCCGTGCTTTCTGACGAAGGTGATTGCCGAATCGGGCGCGGAATTTTCAAGCCAGATTGTTTCGCCTTTGAACAGTGCGGGCGTTTTCTTGCGAAGGTCTATGAGCCTTTTCATGAAGGCAAAGCGTTCGACACCTTTCGGAGTAAGCGCGTTGGACCAATCCAAACTTGTCTTGCCGAAGAATCTGTTGTGATACGGGTTGTGCTTTGAGCCGTCGGCAATTTCGTTGCCGTTGTAAATCATCGGTATGCCGTCAAGCATAAACGAAAGAACGAAAGAAGCCTCGAATGCGCCATTCTTCCACGCGTTGTCGGGACGTTTGTTTTCGGCAACGTAGGCTGTGTCGTGGTTTTCGCGCGTTCTGATTTGGCGCGAGCCTTTTGGGAACAAAGCCCTGTTTTTACGCTCCACTTCGACAATGTTCACCGCCGACTTACCCTCGCCGAAAACTTCCGCAAGGGCGTCCTGATAGCGGTAGGAATAATTTGCGTCGTATGCCGAAATTTGCGCGCGCGGACGTTCGCTTTCGGCAAGCATTATTATATCGGGTTTGATTGCGCGAAGCTCGCGGGCGGCTTCCTCCCAGAACGACGGCGGAACATACCATTCGGCATCGGTTCGGTAGCCGTCAACGCCGTATTTGCGCACGAAGTCGGCAAGAACTTTGCGCATATAGCGGCAAAGCTCTGGATTGTCGTAATTGATTTCGGGAAAATTCCATTTACCGAGAATCATTTCGCCGAAGTCGTCGCGGCGTATAAAATCGGGATTTATTTTCGCGAGAGTCGTTTTCGGGCCGCAGTGATAGAAAACGGCGTCGAGAAGAACGCGCATTCCGTTCGAATGGGCGGCGTCCACAAAATTTTTCAAGTCTTCGGGCGTGCCGTATTCGGGGTCTATTGTTTCGTAGTCTTTTATGCGGTAGGGGTTTTTGGAAAAGCCGAATTTTTTCTGGCCTTTCGACCAAAACCTTTTGTCGGTATCGTCGTCGGAGAGGTTTATCGGGCACAAGTAGAGGACATCGACTCCGAGATTTTTCAAATGGGGCAACATTTTTTGAGCCTCTTTTAACGTGCCTTGCGCGGTAAACGTGCGCAGCGAAATTTGATACAATACCGACGCCGCCAACTCGTCCGAAATTTTACGGGCTTCAAGTTTGGAACAATCTTCCTCCAAAATTTTTGCGGCATACTTCCAGCGTTCTTTTTGCGCCTGTTTTGCTGCGGACATTTCCGCGGCGAACGGCGAATGGCAGGCAAATGCAGCGATAATCAACGCCGTGGTTTTGACAATATATCGGAACGATGTTTTCATCTCCTCAGGGTGGCCCAACATATTATCTGGGTCAAGAAAAATCTCGGCAACGCTTCGATAACGAAAATCTAACGAAAAAAAGCTGGATTTTCAGGGAGAATTGTCGATAATCGCAAACAGTAAACGCGTTATGACGCACTAATATAAAAGACGGAAAAGATATGGTAAAAAAAGTAATCAGCATAATTATGGGGGGCGGACGCGGCACGCGTCTGTATCCGTTGACTAAATTCCGCTGCAAACCCGCGGTTCCGCTTGCTGGCAAATACAGGCTCGTAGACATTCCCATTAGCAACTGCATAAACTCGGGGTGCGACTCAATCTACCTGCTATCGCAATTCAATACGGCGTCGCTGCACAAGCACATTCAGCAGACATACAAGTTCGACAACTTCAGCAAGGGGTTCGTCGATATTCTGGCGGCGGAACAATCCGACGTAGGCGGCGACTGGTATCAAGGGACAGCCGACGCCGTCCGCAAAAATATGCACCACTTCGGGCAGCACGGCGACGATTCATACTACCTGATTCTATCGGGCGACCAGCTCTATCAAATGGACTTCCGCGAGCTCATCAGCCGACACGTCGAAAGCGGCGCGGACATAACCATTGCCGCAAAGCCGATGCCCAAAAAGGAGGCGTCGAGCCTCGGGATAATGCGTGTGGACAACGAACTCAATATTACGGAATTTGTGGAAAAGCCCAAAGACCCCGCCGTGATAGACTCGCTGCTTATCGGCGACAAGCTCAAGAAGGGCCTTAAAAATCCCGACGAAGAATACTGCCTCGCCTCCATGGGTATCTACGTCTTCTCGCAGAAGATTCTGGAGGAAGCGATGTCGGGCAACGAAATGGACTTCGGCAAGGAAATTATCCCCGGATTCCTCGGCAAGAAAAAGCTCTGCGCGTTCATCTTCGACGGCTACTGGGAAGACATAGGCACAGTGGGCGCGTTCTTCGAAGCCAACCTCGCCACCACCGACGACATTCCCCCGTTCGATTTCTACGCCCGCGACAAAAGCGTATACACGCACACGCGTTTCCTTCCGGGAGCTAAAATCAGGAACTGCCAAATCGACCACTGCAACATTTCGGACGGCGTAATCATCGAGGAGGCGAAACTCAAACGCTGCGTGATTGGAATCCGCTCGATAATCGGCAAAAACGTGGAGCTTGAAAACGTCGTGATGATGGGCGCCGACGCCTACGACTTCAACCACCGCCACCACACGCCGATAGGAATCGGCGACAACTGCAAAATCAGAAACGCCATAATCGACAAAGACGCAAGCATAGGCGACAACTGCGTGCTTTCGCCCGACGGCAAACCCGACAAGTGGGAGGGCGTGGAAGGTCTGTATGTGCGCGACAACGTCCTCGTGGTAACGAAGGGCGCGCGGATTCAGTCGAACACAGTCGTGTAGAGCGGCCCATCGAAAAACCAAAGGCGGCGAATCATTACCGATTGCGCCGCTTTTTTGTAGCCGCATTTTTCGCCAAAAACAAGCCCCGCGCCGGCGCAAATACCCCCTTTTTTCGGCGGAAAAAACTCAATCAAAACACTATTTCCGCCTCGGCGAGCGCGCGGAAACGCCCGTAGATTTCGGCGTATTTTTCCGCATTTTCGGAATCCGGCGGGAGCGGCTCGTCCAAGACGTGCAGTCCGTCGATTTCCGAATACGAACGTATCATGCCGAGCGTCTTCATCGCCAACGCCGCAGCCCCCAAAGAGGCGGCGTCCTGATTTACGGAGGACGTGCGCACACGCATCGCGTAAACGTCGGCAAAAATGCGCCTCCACAAAGAGCTTTTCGCCCCGCCGCCCGTAAGCAGCATAGAGTCCGTTCGGACACCCGTTTTGCAAAGGGCAAGCCGCGCGAAATTGAGGTTGAGCGCAACACCCTCGAGCGCGGCGCGCAGAATATCGGAGCGCGTTGTGGAAAGTTTCAGTCCGCTCAAAAAGCCCGTAATATCGGGCGATTTTTCAATCATCGAACCTCCCGCCAAACTCGGATTGAAAACCGCGCCGTTTGCGCCTACGGGGCTTTCGGCGGCGAGCGCGTCAATGCCCCGATAGTCGAGTTCGGGGCACATTGTCCGCCTGAGCCATTCCAGACTCGTTCCCGCGGAAAAAATACACGTCGAGGAAACGAACATTCCGTCAATCAGATGGGCGAACACATACGGTTTCAATTCGAAATCGATCACGGGTTTTTTCGACGAAAGCGCAACCCATGCCGACGACCCAAGCGACGTGTAGATTCTGCCGTCCTCGGTGCCCATCGACCCCAACGCCATGCACGCGTTGTCTACGCCGCCGCAAACAACCTTTGTCCCCGCCGCCAAACCCGTCGTGCGCGACGCCGACTCGGAAACGGTTCCCACGACCGCCGCAGAGGGGAGAATCGGGGCGAACACACTTTCGGGCAGCCCCGCGGCTTCGAGAATTTCGGCGTCGTAGCGGTTGCGCAGTAAATCGAACGCGCCGCAACCCGACGCGTATGAGCGGTCGGTTGCGATTTCGCCGGTGAGCGCAAAATTGCAGTAGTCTTTAGTCCCCAAGAACACGGAAGCCTCCGCAAACATCTCGGGCGCGTTGTCCCGATACCACATAATTTTGAAAAGCGAATAACACTCCGGCGGAAAGCCGCCGCCCGTCGCGCAATACCACTTTTTATAGTCGAATTTTTCGAAGAGTCTCCGCGCCTGCTCCGAAGCGCGCTTATCGCTCCAAATCGGCGTTTTTTCGGCGAGAAGTTTCCCGTCCCGCGAGACGGGAACGACGCCCAAGCTGTGCCCCGAAAACGCAACCGCCTCCACCGATTCGGGCGCGACGGAAGACTTTTCAAACAGGGCACGCGTGGCGAGCGCGACGGCGTCAATCCAGTCTGCAGGCCGCTGTTCGGCAATGTTCGCGCCCGAAAAAAACGTAGGATATTTTTCGAAAACGAAATCGCGCAAAATGCCGTCGCCGCCGTAAAGCGACGCTTTCAATCCGCCTGTGCCCAAGTCGTATGCGATAATCATAGCGACTCTATTATTTTCAGCGCGCTCGAATAGCCTATCCCGAAGCGGCTCACGCCCAGCGCGCGCATTGATTCCACCGTTTCGACATCTCGCACGCCGCCTGCAACCTTAATTTTTATGCCGTCTCCGACCGCGTTTTTTATAACCTCCACATGCCGCAAAGTAGTTGCCCCCGCCCAGCCCGTGCCCGTTTTTACAAAGTCAGCGCCGCTTTCCAAAACAATCCGCGCGGCGGCGGCAAGCTCCGCTTCGTCGAGCAGCGGCGCCTCGACAATCACTTTCAGCGGCTTTTCTACCGCTTTTCGGACGGCGGCGATGTCGGCACGCACATCGGCAAACATTCCCGATTTTAGCCTGCCCACGTTCATAACCATATCGATTTCGCCGCAGCCGCATTTCTGCATTTCGTCGGCTTGAAAACATTTTGCCGCAGTCGATTCGCCGCCCGACGGAAAGCCGACAACCCCGCCGACTGCAATGTCGGGCCTGTCTTCGAGCCGACGGACGATATACGGAGTAAATCCGTTAAGCCCGAACACGCAGACGAAGCCGTATTTTTTTGCGGCGTCTATAATCATATCGACTTCCGCCTTTGTCGATTGCGCGCGCACCGCGCTGATGTCTACCATTCTGGCAAATTCGCGTCTGTGCATTCTATTTCCTTTCGTAGGAGTTTGTAAGCACGTTTTTTATATCGGCGGCTGTCATAACGGGATTGCACGAAAGAACGCCGTCGGAATTGAACGACACCCCGCGCACGCCGTCTATGATTGAGTCGAAATGTTCGGGCGAAATGTTCAGGTCGGCAAGCGAAGCGGGAACGCCCGCGCGTTTGATAAAGGCCTCGAACGCGTCGATTCCCTCCCTTATCGCCGCCTCTTCGGGAAGCTCTTTCGAGACCCCCATGACGTTGCGGGCAAAGTTTAGGTAGACGCCCGGGCGGCGTTTGGAATTGTAGCGCATCCACGCGGGCAACAGGCACGAAATGCTCGCGCCGTGCGCCACGCCGAACTTGCTTGTAAGAACGTGCCCGACTTGGTGGACGGGCGTCCAGCCGTCGCCGGGGTATGCCCAGCCGTTGATGGCGCATGTTGCAGCCCACATCAAATTGGCGCGCGCAAATTCGTCGGTAGGTTTTTCCATCGCCGTAAAAAGATTCTCCATACATACGCGCATTACAGACTCCTGAAAATACGACTGCAGCGGAGTCCCGTCGCGCGAGTTTATGTAGATTTCCAGAACGTGCGAAATTGCGTCTACACACGCAAGAGCCGTAAGCTTCGGCGGAACGGAATACGTAAGCTCAGGGTCTTGAAGCGCGAGTTTTGCGAACAGGCATTCCGCCCAAATGTATGACTTACACCCCAACGCCCTGTTGCTCAAAACGGAACACATGTTCATTTCGCTGCCAGTGGCAGGCAGCGTCGGCACGCAGACAATCGGCAGAGCCTTCTCGGGCGGCTTGATGTCGTCAGTTCGACTGTGCGAGTGGGCGACCATGTTCCACAAATCGCCCTCGTAGAAAACGGCGGCGGCAATTGCCTTGGCGGCGTCCATTGCAGAACCTCCGCCGATACCCACAACAACGTCGCATTTCTCGGCAAGGGCCACATCGCGCCCCTTTGCGACAGTTGAAATGTCGGGGTTCTGTTCGAATTCGAAAAATTTTACAACCCTGCAGCCCGCTGCCTCGAGACTTTTTACGGCGCGGTCGAGCGCGGATTTTATGCTCCCGAATTGCGCATAGCTTACAACAAGCGCAGTCCTGCCTATTTTGGCAGTTTCTTCGCCGAGAATATCGAGCTTGCCCACCCCGAATACGACGCGGACGGGATTATAAAAATTGAATTCGAATGATTTCATAATATAAAACTTTTTTGTAATGTGAAAAATAAAAAATATATTCCACTTGTTGTCAATAAAAATTTTGAATCGAAAAGCCGCCGACAGACACATCTTAATAAACGCCAATAAAAACTTGCATGAACTTCAATAAAAACTAACCTTTAACGAAAAATCAAAGGCGCATTGAAACAAAGCCCAATAGCCGCCGCTTTAGGAAATATAAAAAACTTCAACAAACAGTCGAAGGCGGATTGGCTACGCCATTCGCCGCCACTTCAGGAAATATAAAAAACCGCGCTTAACAACATATAAAAATGGGGAAACGCATTGACAGTCAAAAACAATATCCGGCACTGTTAGGACTGCTGAAAAGGCGACTTTCCGAAGACGGCGAGTGGACACTTGAAGTGGCGTGGAAACGGCTTTTAGCAGTTCTCGCAGTTGCTGCCGCCCTGCTCTGGACGGGCTGGGTGGGATTTGTGTTCGTCTTCTTTAAATACGCGCGCGGTTTCGACGATATGACGGTTCTCGACGCCGTGAAATATCCATCAAACGCCGCCATCGTCAGAGAAAAAACGGGGGATTATGCCGCCGAAAAAGCGCGCGAATACATGCAAAAATGCGATTGGGAAAACGCCTTTTTGAGCCTTCACTTGGCGCACGCGCGCAACCCGAAAAATGCGCAGACGGCGCGGAAACTCGCCGAATTCTACGTTGCGGGCTTCGGCAAACCCGAAACGGCGGTGCACATTCTGGAACAAACTCTTTTCTTCGCAAAAAAAGACTCCAATTTTGTCAAGACATACGCGGTGTTGCTCGCGCAACTGGGCGAAGACGAAAAGCTCGCCGCCGCGCTTAGGAAACTACTCGACTACTCCGACGAGCGCACGTTGACAACCAACCTCGCCTTCACGCTTTCAAAACTCTACGCCGCGCACGGAGAATACGCTAAATCCAGCGCCTGCGTGCGCAAATACGGTTTGGCGGACACGCTCGACGGAATGGAAATACTTGCAAGGAACGACTGGGCTCAGGGCTGGGAGGCGGAGGCGTTGAAAACGCTCGAAAACGCGCTTAACAAGAAGACGCCGCAATCCAAATTCGGAATATACGCGACGCTTGTCGAGTTGTTTTGCGAACGCGGCGAATACGCAAGGGCGCGGACGTTTTCGCTTATGTGCGTTGCGGAAAAACCCGCCTCAGTCTCCCCGCGCCTGCAGCACGCGGAGGTTCTCGAAAAACTCGGCGAAACCGCCTCCGCGCGCGAACTGCTCAGTTCGCTCGTGCAGTCAAACCTTTCCGACGAGCGCGTCTGCCTGCAGACAGGCGGATTTGCGGCGCGGCGCGGCGACATCGAGACGGCGAAACTGTTGCTGGAAAACGCAATTTTAAAAAACTTTTCCACCGCCGATTTCGGGTTGATTGCGCTCGAAGCTTCGTATAAATCGGGCGAATACGAAAACGCCCTCGGGTATGCGCGGTCGCTGAAAAAAAATTCGGCAAAATATACCGACGCCCAGCGCGCGCGCCTTGCGGCGTTCGAAACGCTTTCGGCATACGCCGCCCAAAGCGGACTCGAGGGCGACTCCGCCCTGCGCATGCTCGAAAAAACCGCGCCCTCCGCCCTGCTTGCGGAAACCGCGCGCGAACTTGCAAAAATCGGAAGAGCCGCCGAAGCCGCGCAAATAGCCGAAACCGCCGCAGCCCGCAACCCGCGCGACGCCTCGGCACTGCTTGAATGCATCTGCCGCAAGGCGGCTCTCGGCGACTTCTCCAATGCCGAATTCGACGCCCGCAGACTTGCGCATCTGCGCCTGCCGTCGCTGTCCAAACTGCGCTCAACCGCAGCAATTCTTGCAAAAAGCAGCTCCCCCGAAGCCAAACGCGCGCGGGCGGTTCTGGAGACAATTATCCGCGGCAACTCCGGCATTTTCGAAAGCGGAAACGAAACGCCAAATAATAATTGACATCCGCACTTAGGCGCGCGAATATTCAAGGATACACCGCCGAATCGGACGGGCGTTTTGCCCTGCGCGCGAGGCGGGGAAATCAACAAAAAACAGATATCTATATGAAAAAATCGACACTTATTGCGCTTGCGGCGATTGTTGCGGGCGCGGCGGCGGCGGAAATAAAACTTCCGCAAATATTTTCCGACAATATGGTTTTGCAGGCGGAAATGCCCAATAAAATCTGGGGCACTGCCGATTCCAACGCGCAGGTCGCCGTCAAGACCGAAGCGGGAACGGTAAAGACAAAAGCCGACGCCGACGGGAAATGGACAGTGTTTACCGCCAAGATGAAGAAGAGTTTCGAGCCTAAAACGCTCGAGTTTTTCGAAAACGGCAAACTGAAAAAGACGCTAAAAAACGTCCTCGTGGGCGAAGTCTGGGTTCTGGGCGGACAAAGCAACATGGCGTGGTCGCTGCGCGCAACCGACAGCTTCGGCGAAGCGGAAAAAAACATCAACAAGAACGTCCGATTTTTCGTCCAGCCCCGCCATATGGCGAAAAAGCCGCAGGCCGATTCGCCCAAGGGCAGCAACTGGATTGTGCTTGACCAAAAGAACATAAAATCGAACCTCAGCGCAATCGGCTACTACTTCGGCGATATGCTCTCCAAAAAGCTCGACACCCCCGTGGGGCTTCTCGATACCCCGCTCGGCGGAACAATGATGTGCTGCTGGATAGACGAGGGCAAAATGACTTCGAAAGCCAATAAAGAGTATCTGGAAAAATTCAAGAAGCTCGAAGCCGAATTCGACTACCAAAAAGTGAAGGCCGACTACGACAAAAAGCTCGCCGACTTCGACGCAAAACACAAGGGCAAAAAATTGACCGACAAAGAAGCCGCCGCACGCAAGCAGATTGTCCGCTTCAAGCCGAATTCGCTGTCTCCGTGGCGTCCGCAGGAAACGCCCTGCTATATGTATAACGGGACAATCGCTCCCATTGCGGGCTACACCGCGCGCGGGTTTGCGTGGTATCAGGGCGAATCCGACGCGCCATTTCCCCATAGAGTCTCCTTCGCCGATACATTCAAAACGCTGATTGCCGCGTGGCGCGGCTACTGGGTAAAGCCCGATATGCCGTTCTATTTCTTCCAACTGCCGTCGTTCGAAACGCGGTCGGTGTGGGCGGAAGTTCGCCAAGCGCAGGCCGACGTTGCAAAGTCGCTTAAAAACGTGGGAATGATTTGCATTGTCGATACCGGCACGCAGCACGACATTCACCCGCGCGACAAACGCCCCGTAGCAAAACGCCTTTTCGAAAGCGTTATGCGCCACACATATGCCGACAAGTCGTTCAAACCCGACTTCCCCGAAATGAAATCGGTAAAGTTCGACGGCAAACGCGCCGTTGTGGGCTTCAAAACGTTCGGCGCGCACCTGAAAGCGCAAGGTGAAAACGCCCCCGTTGAGGTGCTTGTAAACGGCAAATGGCAAAACGCCCAAGCGAAAATAGTTTCGCGCAACCAGATTGAGGTGAATGCCGACGGCGAAATAACGGGCGTGCGCTACGCGTGGAAAAGCTGGGCAAAGCCCGAAGTGTGGCTCTTCAACGAAAACGGCCTGCCCGCAGTGCCATTTCAGGTGCAAAAATAGACTTTAATCCATATTTCGGGGACGGCCTTTTCCGTCCCCGTTTTTTTGCCCGCATACTCCCGAGTGGGGCGCAGCCGCGCGGCGTGGCGGCGAAACTTAGCCGCGGAACGTAAAAACTTTACTTTTTCAAAAAGCAGTCGTTTAATTTCCCTATACCCAAACAAAACTATGGCAAAAAAAATTCTCGTAATATCCACAACCCTCAGAAAAAACGGAAATTCGGCGGCGTTGGCGGAGGCATTCGCAAGCGGCGCGCGCGAAGCCGGCAACGAAGTAGAAACAATATCGCTTGCGGGCAGGACAATCAATTTCTGCCGCGGATGTCTGGCGTGCCAGAAAACACATAAATGCGTAATAAAAGACGACGCAAACGCAATCGTCGAAAAGATGAAAAACGCCGACGCCATCGCCTTTGCCACACCGGTCTACTACTACGAAATGAGCGGACAAATGAAAACGCTGCTTGACAGGGCGAACCCGCTTTTCGAAAGCGACTACGCCTTCACCGACATCTATCTGCTTGCAACCGCCGCCGACGAAAGCGAATCGGCTACAGACGGTGCGGAAAACGGGCTGGGCGGCTGGATTTCCTGCTTCGACAGGGCGCGGCTTGCGGGAATTGTCAGGGGTGTCGGGTTTACGGGAGAGAGCGAAGTGTCGAAAAGGAAACTCGCCGAAGCCGAAAAACTGGGCAAAAACGCATAGCCGCAAAAGTTCGCTCCAGAAAAAACTCAGGGCAAACGCGGGCGATTTTTCAAAAAAAGTGCTTGACCTGAAAACGCAAATATACGATAAATTCCCACCAGTTTTACGCGAGCATAGTTTAGTGGTAAAACCGCTGTCTTCCACACAGCTGATGTCAGTTCGATTCTGTCTGCTCGCACCAATTTTAGCATTTCTCCGAAAGGTGCTTATTTGTGGCGGCGGCTTTTGCGCACCCTCTTCAGAGCGTCCTCGGCGGAATGCTTTTTTATTAACAAGAAAGAAGTTAAAAATGGGTAATCCTCTTATTATGGTCGGCTTCCCGAAAGGTAGCCTCGAAGAATCCACAATTTCGCTTTTCGGCAAGGCGGGCTGGAAAATTACGAAGGGCTCGCGCTCATACAAGCCGTCGATTAACGACGAAGAGCTTGACGGACGCTTCGTGCGCGCGCAGGAAATAAGCCGCTACGTAGAACAGGGCTTTTTCGACTGCGGTCTTACCGGCTACGACTGGATTGTTGAAAATAACAGCGACGTTGTTGAAGTTTGCGACCTCATCTACAGCAAAGCCACAACGCTCAAATCGCGCTGGGTGCTCTGCGTGAAGGAAGATTCTCCCGTGAGGAGCGTCAAAGACTTGGAAGGTAAGCGTATCGCGACGGAGCTTGTAAACGTCACGAAAAAATACCTTCAGGACAACGGCGTAAATGCCGAAGTCGAGTTCTCGTGGGGCGCGACGGAAGTTAAAGTTCCCGACCTCGTAGACGCCATTGCCGACATCACCGAAACGGGTTCTTCGCTGCGCGCCAACAACCTGCGCATTGTGGACACAATGCTCTACACAAACACGAAATTCATCGCCAACAAGGCTGCTTGGGAAGACCCCAAAAAGCGCGCAAAAATAGAATCAATCGCAATGCTTTTGCAGGCGGCTCTCGACGCAAACAACAAAGTCGGCCTGAAGATGAACCTGCCCAAGGGCAACTTGGCAAAAGTCATAGCAGGTCTTCCCGCCCTGCGTAAACCCACCATTGCCACGCTTTCCGACGAAGCTTGGGTGGCGGTTGAAACAATCGTTGACGAATCCACAGTGCGCGACTTGGTTCCCGTGCTCAAGGCAAACGGCGCGGAAGGCATAGTGGAGTATCCGCTCAACAAAATTATCGCCTAAGCAAGCCCGAAAAATTTCCGAAACGGCGTTCCCTCCCGGTTCGCCGTTTTTTTGTGTAGAATTGCCCCTGCTCCAATCGGGAAATTAAGGAGCAAGGCAAAGAAACCCCGCGCCGCGGCGAAGTGCGCAAACAAAACTGGACGCGGGAGCGAAAAAAAATCGGGAACCGATGCGTTCCCGATTTTTGTCCACACGTTTGCAAACCGAACTATTCGGGCATTACCCAGATATTCCTGAAGGAAATCGGGTTGGTGTGGTCCTGCAAAAGAATATCGACTGTTGCGGGGTGCGTTGACGTGTCGAACTTTGCGCCCTGAGCGGGTTGCAGGTGCGTGGGATACGCAAACGGAGTGTCTTTCTGGACAAGTATGCCATTCAAACGCGCCGTGACTTTCGGCATCTGCAAGAGCTTTTTGCCGTCGTAAACTGCGGGGGTAAATTCGATGTCGTATGTCTGCCAAACGCCCGATTCCAAGCAGGCGTTTACCATCGGGGGCACTTGGCGGTATACCGAACCGCATTCGTCCCACGCGCCCTCAAAACCGAAAGAGTCAAGAATCTGAACTTCATACATTCCGCTGAAGATTACACCGCTGTTGTTGCGCGCCTGACGGATCTTTGAGTATTCGGGAGGGATCTTGAATTCGAGGTGCAGGCGCAGCTTGCCGAATTTCTGCTTGGTAACGATGTTTACATAGCCCTTTTTCTTGCCATTTTCGTCCTTCGTCTGGTCGATTGTAAACGAGCCGTCGGGGTTGATTTTCCAGGTAATCGGAACTACGTTTTTGCGGTTGTCCTTGCCTTCCCACTGGCTGAAATCCTTGCCGTCAAAAAGCACGATTGCCCCTGCGGGGGCTTCCAATCCGAGCGTCGGCGACTTGTATTCGTATCGTTTGAGCTTGATTTCGGCGGGCTTGCCAAGATATTCCACTTTCAAGTCTACGGCATCGGCGGAAATGAACCCCTCCAAATCCTTGAATTTTTCGCCCGACCCCACTTTGTTAAGGACGATTTTATCGCCCGAAGACTTCAAACCGTCGGCTACTGCGAAGCTTTCCGCGCGCACAAAAATGGCGGGTTGCAAACGCAAACGATAGCCGTTGGGACCCTTGAACACTTCGCCGAAGATTGTGTGGTCGCCGCTGAGCGGGTAGCCGTATTTAGGCGCGGTAATTTCACCCTTGAAAAAACCCACAAACGGATCTTTCTGCTGTGCAAAAACCGCAAGCGTTGATAAAAGTGTAAAAAACAATATAGATATTTTCTTCATAAGTAGAAAAAATACTATTGTGTCGAAAAACGGCTGTCAATGCAATTATGCGAAAACCGAACCTCTGCACAGGCGTTTTAAGGCTAATTACGGGAAAGCGCACGCCCCGAAACGGCGAGGCAAAACAAAAAAGCCCGACGCAAAACGCATCGGGCTTGTGAAATCAAAACAGACAAAACTACTTCACCTTTTTGAAAAGCAACGCGCCGTTTTGTCCGCCGAAGCCCAAGTTTGTGCTGATTACAACGTTCACGTCGGCCTCGCGCGCGGTATTGGGAACGTAGTCCAAGTCGCATTCGGGGTCGGGGTGTTCGTAGTTTATCGTGGGGGCTACAACGCCCTCTTCGATTGTCTTTGCGCACACGGCCGCTTCTATCGCACCCGCCGCGCCCAACATATGCCCCGTCATACTCTTCGTGGAGCTTACCATGAGTTTGTCGGCAGCCGCCCCGAAAACCTTGCGGATTGCCGCGGTTTCAAACGTGTCGTTGTAGTGGGTGGAAGTGCCGTGCGCGTTGATATAGTCAACCTCGTCAACCGACACGCCCGCGTCGGAAAGCGTGCGCTCCAAGCACGACGACAACCCTTTGCCCTCGGAGTCGGGGCTTGTGATATGGTAGGCGTCGCAGGTTGCGCCGTAGCCGCAAAGCTCGCAGTAGATGTGCGCCCCGCGCGCGACGGCATGTTCGTAGCGTTCAAGCGCGATAATGCCCGCGCCTTCGCCCATGACGAACCCACAGCGGTCGGCGTCGAACGGACGCGAAGCATGGGAGGGGTCGTCGTTGAAATTCGTCGCCATTGCCTTCATTGCGCAGAAGCCCGCAAAGCTAAGTGGCGTGATTGCCGCCTCGCTTCCGCCCGCAAGTATGACGTCCTCGCGCCCTAGCTGCAGGTGAAGGAAAGCTTCGCCAATGGAGTGCGTGCCCGTAGCGCACGCGCTTACAACGCTGAAATTCACGCCGCGCGCGCCCAAGTCTATTGCAACTACGCCTGAGGACATATTCGCCAGCAGGTTGGGAATCATAAACGGCGAAACCCTGCGCGGCCCGCGCTCGACAAACGCCCGCGACTGCGTTTCGATTGTGTTCATTCCGCCGACGGCCGAGCCGATCAACACGCCGAAACGGTCGGGATTGAGGTTTTCGCCCACCACCAAACCCGAATCCTTCATTGCAAGCTTTGCGGCGGCTACGGCAAAATGCGTGTAGCGGTCGCTACGCTTGGCTTCTTTGGCGTCCATATAATTTTCGGGGTTGAAATCCCTGCACTCGGCGGCTATCTGGCAATTCAACTCAGACGCGTCGAACAACGATACTTTCGAAACCCCGTTTTTGCCCGCCTTGAGCGCGTCCCAAAACGGCTTCACGCCGTCGCCGAACGGCGAAACAACTCCTATTCCGGTTATAACTATACGTTCTCTCATAAAAAACCTTCTATGTTGTTTTTTACTAAAAAAAAGACCCGACTTTAAATCCCGAAGATGAAAAGCGGGTCGGAAAGAAATTCGATGAAAAAAGAATTAAGCGATTTTCGACTTGATGTAGTCGATAACCGCTCCCACTGTCGTGAGCTTTTCGGCATCAGATTCGGGAATTTCCGCTCCGCCCATCTGATCCTTGAATTCTTCCTCCAAAGCCATAATCAATTCGACCGAATCAAGCGAATCTGCACCGAGGTCATCAATGAAGCTGGCCTCGGGGGTGATTTGCTCTTCGTTAACACCGAGCTGTTTGACTATGATTTCTTTTACTTTTTGTTCGATATCTGACATATTTATTCCCTATGTTTGAACATTGTTTTATTCAATAGAACTATGTGCGCAATTCAAGCGCATTGCGGTTTTTTTGTAAAGCTTTTTTTCACTCCAAAAACCTCGCCCAAAACGACGATTTTTTTTGACTTTTTCCCGATTTTTTCTTTGACCGCCGCCGCCGCCCGCGCAATATATCCGCCCCAGATATGCTCTACAGAAAATCGGATTTCACCCCGCCCGTCGATGACGATAGGCTTCTTCTACACTGCTGTTGCGCTCCGTGCGCCTGCGCCATCGTGGAGCTTTTACTGCAATTAAAAATAACCCCCACGCTCTTTTATTTCAACCCGAACATTTTTCCCGAGGCGGAATATCTAAAGCGGAAGTCGGAATGTTCGCGCTTTGCAGGTATCAACAGTTTGGCGCAAATAGACGCCGACTACGACCATGCCGACTGGCGCGCGAAAATTGCGGGGCTTGAACGCGAACCCGAGCGCGGCGCGCGCTGCCAACGCTGTTTCGACATACGTCTACTCAAAACCGCCGAATACGCCGGCGAACACGGCTTCAAGATGTTTGCCACAACACTCGCCTCCTCCCGCTGGAAAAACATCGGGCAAATCGACAAGGCGGGCTTCGCCGCCGAGCAGCTAACAGGCGTAAAGTTTTGGGCGCAAAACTGGCGCAAGCACGGTCTACAGCAACGCCGCAATGAACTCATCAGGCAGCACAACTTCTACAACCAGCTTTACTGTGGCTGCGAATATTCAAAAGCGTGAGGGCGCGTTTGCTTCGCCGACGAGTTTTGTTATTCAATAGATTAGGCGGAACTTTTGTTCCGCCTTTTGATTAAAAAAACTCGTCGAAGCAAACGCTCTCGGGCATCATTCGATTTTGTTTCGGACTTACGGGCGTTTAGCCCGCTACGCCTCACAAAATACGAAATTGACTCGCGTTTGCATTCGCAAACCGTCTCGCCCCTTCGGGGTCTTTTTTGCTACGCAAAAAATCTCAAACGCGCTTCGCTTGTTTTCTGCCTCGAGTTTTTTACATATTGGTAAGTGGCGCGGATTGGCGTAGCCAATTCCGCTTTGCTCTCTGGTTAAAGCTTTTTTACCTTTCCTAAAGTGGCGGCGATTGCCGCAGGCAATTCGCCTTTGCGGATTGATTAAAGTTTGTGATTAGAATAATCAAGCCATTGCGTAAGCAATGCGCATATAAACAGAAAAGGCGCGGTGTTCAACCGCGCCGAATTATACAGTGAGCGTTCTACGAACGCTCAGGTCAAGGGGCTTTGCCCCTTGTGTTAGAAGCGACGACCCGAGTTGTTGTTCATACCGGGGAGACCGCCTTCCCAGTCGGAGGGGCGCGCCCACGGCAAATCGCCGCCGTCCGTCTGGCGCGACGGCAGCCTTTTGTGCGAATCCGACGAACACGCGCCGCATAATACGCCCAAAAATACCAACAACGCCAACGGAATGTATTTCATAAACTACTGCTCTTCCTGTTTGGGAGCTTCCGTTTCCTGAGCGGGAGCCGAGAGTTCGAACTGGGCGTCCTGCTTTATGTATTCGGGCATGACGGAGTCTTTGTCAACAATGAGAGAAGATATGTTTTCCTTCACGTTTTGGGCGAAAGTCGTTGCAATTACAACACCGTTCTTTTTTAGCTGGATAACCTGCCCCTGCTCGATGCCGTTTTCCTTGCCCTTGTTGATTACAAGAATGTAGTTGGATTTGTCGAACGCAAGGACAGTTGCGATATCTCCCGAGGGGACATAGGGAGTTCTGACAATCTTTCTTTTTACCTTGTTGCCGCTTGCGTCTTTTTCTACAATTTCGACAACTTCCGACATCTCGGCGAGCTTTGCCTTCTTGTTCGCCTTATCGAGCTCCTGTTTCTGGTCTTCTATGGTGCGCTCAAGCTCGGAGATTTTCGCCTTAAGCGAGTCGGTGTCGGCCTGCTTGGCAAGAAGTTCTTTCGACGCGAGGATTTCCCTTTTCAGCGACTCAATCGTGGCGTCGCGGTCGTCAAGGGAGCGGTTTGCCTTTGAGAGCTCGCTCTTCAAAGAGCGGATTTCCGCATTGCCTTTTACGATATCGCTGTTGGCTGAAACGTTTTTGGCGCGCTCCGACTCAAGCTCCGAATTCACGCTGTTGATGTCCTTCTGCAAGGCTGCCACGCGCTTTTCGAACGCGGCGATTTTCACCTTGCGCTGCTTATTCTCCTTGTCGATGTTTGCCGCGCTCACGGATTTTTCGGCGAGGGTTTCGCCCTTTATTTGCTCCATTTGCGCTTCGGCGTCGCTTATTTTGCCGCGAACGTCGAACCAAGCGTAGACACAGAACGCCGCCGCCAACAACGCGACCAGCTTTAAGATGGGGGATAACATTTTCATACTTGATTATTTTACTTTTCTAAATTTCCTGTCGAACCCGCAGCCTTCGGAAGCCACGTTCCACTGCGGATTACATTCGAGGTGTGAAAGTAGTTTAAAAATTATTTCCTGCTCGTTTTCAAGCTTTATTTCCGCGGCAAGCTCGTCGGCCGACATTGCCTTGCCCGAATCGAGAGCCTTGAGGATTTGCGCCTTGATTTGCAGAATCCTGCCCGCGGCCTTTTTGCCCGCTTCAACGCCGGGCTGGTGGTAGGCGTTGATGTTGATGAGGCTTGCATACAGCCCGACAGTTCTGTCGTAGAGGGCGATGAGCTTGCCGATTGTCGAGGCAGAGCAGTCCTTCACCGTAATTGTAACGCTTTCGCGGTTCTTTGCCGAAAGAGCCTCGCGCGTGCCCAACAGGAACGCTTGGAGATAGTCGCCGGCGGTTTCGCCCTCGGCTACTTCGGGGCTTGCGCCCTTTCTGTCGGAAAGGACTTCAATGAACGTTACAAAGAAGTTGTTGATGCCGTCGCGCAACTGCTGGACGTATGCGTGCTGGTCGGTAGAACCCTTGTTGCCGTAGACGGAAACGCCCTGCTCTACCTTGTTGCCGTCGAGGTCAAGCTCCTTGCCCAGCGACTCCATAATCAGCTGCTGCAAATAGCGCGAAAGCAGCAACAGGCGGTCTTTGTAGGGGAGGATTACCATATCCTTCAGACCCTTTCCGCCCGTGCACTTAAACCACATCAATGCCAGCAAAGCGGCGGGATTTTTGAGCGTTTGGGGAACGCGCGTGGCGGCGTCCATAGCGGCTGCGCCCGCGAGCATATCGTCGATGTCGATTCCCTGCAACGCCGCTGGGAGAAGACCGACAGCGGCAAACTCGCTTGTTCTGCCGCCTACCCAATCCCACATCGGGAAGAATTCCAGATAGCCTTTTTCTTTTGCGAAGTTAAACAGCTTGCTTCCGCTGCCCGTTGTAACTACGGCGTGTTTTGCAAAGTCCAGCCCCGCCTTTTCCCAGCGCGCGATTGCCTCCATCATGCCGTTGCGCGGCTCTGGAGTGCCGCCCGACTTCGACGCAATAACCGCGAGCGTTTTGCCGAGCTTGCCTTCGAGCTTGTCGAAAACCACGTCATATCCGTCGGGGTCGGTGTTATCGAGAAAGAAAATCTTCATCTTGTCGGTCTTGGGGCTTGCGAGGGCTTCGCTTACGAACTGCGGACCGAGAGCCGAACCGCCTATGCCTATGCACAAAACGTTTTCAAACCTGCCGTCCGCGCCCTTGATTTCGCCGCTGTGGATTTTTTCGGCGAACGCCTTGATTTTGGCGACGGTAGCCGAAATTTCGTCGGCTATTGCCTTGTCGGGAGCGATTGAGGGGTTGCGGAGCCAGTAGTGCCCTACCATTCTGTTTTCGTCGGGATTGGCGATTGCGCCGCCTTCAAGCTTTTGCATGGCGGCAAACGCGGCCGACATTTTGCCTTCCATAGAGGCTAAAAAAGCGTCGTCGAAATCGACTCTGCTTACATCAAGACCGAAACCGAGGTCGTCGAGACCGAGGTAGTATTTCTTATAGCGTTCCCAAGACATAATTATCGAGATTGTTTTGTTATAAGGAAAATATCTTAGTTTTGCGTTTTGGTTTGTCAATTTTTTTCTCGCGCCCGACGAAGCGTTTTGCGGCGTTTCGAGTTGGCAAAAAAACGGGCGTCGCGGTGCGGACGCCCGAAAGCCGAATGACGGCATTGCATTTTCCCGACCTATTTTTTGGGGACAAGCGCAAAATCCTCCGCGGGGACTTCGAAACCTTTGTAGTCAAACGGCTTTTTTGTGTAGTTTGCAATGGTTTCGCTGCCGTCGGAATAGCGCGTGAGGAAAACTCCCTTGGCGATTTCGGCGTGGTGTTCCATAAACTCGTATTGGAGGAAGGAGAGTTTTTGGTATTGGTCGTAAATCTTCTTGATTTCGTCAACGTAGTGGGCGTTGTGCCAGTAGAAGACAGGTCTGCCGCCGTATTCCCAGAACTGAAGCCTGCGCCAGAGGTTGAAGTCGGGAGTGTCGGCGGTTTTAAGGCGCGGGTCTGATTCGTCTTTGAGGGGGTAGTAGAAGTCGATTGTGTCCCAGTCGGAATTGCTCAAAATTATGCCGTGGTAGACAATCTGCCAAAGCGGGATTGTGCGGTTGTCGAGCATAAAGTTCGGCTTTTTCTTCCACTTTTTCCACATAACTTTGTGGTGGAAGAACGGAGTTGTATACATTGCAAAATCGAGCGTGCGCGCAACGTGGTCGTAGCCCGATTCCGACGAAAAGCCGCCGAAGTATTTTTGGCATTTTTCGCCGATTTTGTTTTGGTATTCGGCGGTGTCTTTGCGCGTGCACGGGTGGGCGGGGTCGAAGCACGGATGGGGCATAATTGCGGAAGTTACGTCGATGTGGTGCGTGCCCGTTTTGAAGCCGAGCTTTTGCATTCCTTTGTAGTCGTCGTCGGCGTATTGCTCGCAGACTACTTTAATACATGGCATAAACGCCTCGCCGCAGGGGATTCTTTTGATGGCGTAGGGCAGCAGCCTGCCGTCGGCGCGTTTGGCGATTGCGTATTCCGAAAAGCGTTTTGCACGGCGCGTAAAAATTGTGTTGCAGACGTGGTTCGTCATCTGAAAGCCCAGCCCGCGCCCGACTTCGATTGCCTCTTTCATGCCCGCCTCGCCGCCGAAATGCGGGTCGGGCGGGAACAGGTCGGGCAGCCTGCCCTCGAACCCCTCGATATTCCAGCCCACAAAGCACACTTCGATTTTCCGCATACCCATTTCGTGGAATTGGCGCATTTTCTTTATGCAATTTGCGAACGTTATGGAGGTGGAAAAATTCGGTTGGTTTTCCTCCGTTTGAAGCCAGAAGCGGGTGTCGCGCGCTTTGGA
This sequence comes from Verrucomicrobiota bacterium, assembly GCA_023450935.1. Lineage (GTDB taxonomy): Bacteria > Verrucomicrobiota > Verrucomicrobiia > Opitutales > Intestinicryptomonadaceae > Merdousia. Next base: position 90,376 of record JAEXGH010000005.1, read on the forward strand.
GCCGTTTGCGAAGCGGACGAAAATCGACTCCACTGTGTATTTGAGGCTCGGGCTTGTTTTGATGCGCTCCTTTATGGGGCGCACTTCGCCGCGGTCGAGTTGGTATTTGCGGTAGGTGCGCGCCATACCGCAGTAGTCGGCGTCGCCGCCTTTGAGTTCATAGAAATCGACAACCAAATCCTCATATGGAGCAAAACCGATGTCGGCTATGTGGAAGCGCGGGAACATTGTGTATTCGCCGTTCTCGGCTTTGACGATTGTTGAAAACTCGAAGCGCAGCCCTTTGACTATTGCAACAAACGTCGAGCGCGGATTTTTCATTCCGAAAATCGGCAGCCCCATTTCGCGCTGCTCGACTTTGCCGTCGTCTTGGGTGAAAGAACCTATCGAGTTAGGCGGCAGAACGAAATAGCCCGACTCCCCTTTCTTCGCCTTGGCGAAGTCTCCCACTATGTCGATTGTGGCTATGCCCGAAGCAAGCTCCGCCGCGGGAATTACAAACCTGAACGCGCCGTCGGGTTGGCGTTCAAGCCGCTTTTTGGCGGTCTGCGTTTTGCCGTCGGTTTTTGCGGTTATAACTTCCACGCTTTCGAAGTCGGCAAATACCGACGCCGACAATACGAAAGCCCAAGCCGCGCACAGAAAAATTTTCTTCATAATGCAGTCTCCCCTTGTGTTTATGTTAAGGCTGTAAATTTTCGGCGCGCGCACGCGGATTGTCAAATAAAAAAGATGCGCCGACAACGCCAAAACACATTCGGCGGTGTCGTTAAAATCCGCAAAAAAACGCGTCCGAAAAAAATCCGAACGCGTTTCTAAATGCTGCAACCGCCGAGGCGCGAAACGGCTACGCCCTCTCCAGCACGGCGACGTTTTCAATGTGCCGCGTCTGGGGGAAGAGGTCGAAGGGCTGCAGAAGTTTGAGCGCGTAGCCGCGCGTAGCCAGATACGCCAAGTCGCGCGCCTGTGTGTCGGGTCCGCACGAAACGTAGACGAGCTTTCGGGGCGCGAAGGCTATGAGCTGCTCAAGAAAGGCGGTATCGCAACCCGCGCGCGGAGGGTCGATAATCATCGAGGTTTCCGCGCCGTCAAAACGCTTAGACACGTCGGCGAAAATCGTCTCCGCCTTGCCTATGAGGAAATCGCAGTTTTTGATGTTGTTTATTTTCGCGTTAACGTTTGCGCACTGAACCGCTTTTGCGCTGATTTCCACCCCCGCCACATTTTCGAACCTCTTGGCCGCCGCAAGCGCAAACACGCCCACGCCGCAGTAGGCATCGACGAGATTTTTCGAACCCGACGCGCACTCTATTGCAAAATCGACAAGCTCGGGCAAAACGAACGGATTGTTCTGGAAAAATTCGCCCGCGCAAAACTGGTATGTTATGCCCCCGACGCGCTCGGCGACTATTGCGTTGTTGTCTTCGCATACGCCGTCGGCGCAGTCGCGCAAAAGGATTGTTCCGCCGCGTTTGAGCTTTGCCGAACGCGCAACCAGACGCGCGCGGGCATCGGGCAAGGCCGCGTTGATTGAATCGGACGCTATCGGGCACTGGGCGACGTCAACAAGCGTGTTGCGCCTGCCCTGCATTACAAAGCCGATTGGCATTCTTCCCGCGCGGGGTCTTTCGTAGTGGGGCGTGAGCTTGGAGCGGTATCCGTATTGCTTGGGCGAACCGTGCGCGGGCGAAACGGGAAAATCGATTCCGCCTATGCGCAACATCAAGTCGGCAACCTGTTTGCGTTTCCACTTCAGCTGCCCCTCGTAGGAGAGGTGCTGATACTGGCAGCCGCCGCATTTGCCGAAAAGCGGACATTGCGGTTCTACGCGCTCGGGCGAAGCGGCAAGCACTTCCACCAAATCCGCCTCCGAATAATTTTTGTGGTTTCTGTAGACGCTTGCGCGGACTTTTTCGCCCGCGAGCGCAAAAGGAACCATGACAACCCAACCGTCTACCCTGCCGACGCCTATTCCCAGATTGTTAAGGTCGGTTATCTCGAGCTCGATAATCTGCCGATACCCGAACGGCTCGGCTACAAAGTGCTTTGGTGCGGAACGTTCTTTCATAAAATTTTGCGGAAATTAAAAGTTGTAATGGAGTCTTTTATGTTTTTGTATTAGTTCAAGAATAAAACGAGCAATGTCCGAAGAATTTATACAAAGCAGACAAAATCCGAGGGTGAAAAACCTTGTAAAACTGCAGGAACGAGCCGCGCGCAAGAAGCTCGGCCTGTTCGTTGTGGAGGGCTTGCGCGAACTTTCTCGGTGCGCGGAAACAGTCGGCGTGGAGGAAGTGTATTTCTGCCCCGAATTTTTCAAGAGCCAAGAGCACGCAAAATTTCTGGAATTGCTCAGGCGGAAAAAGGACGTCCAGCTATGCAGGCTCTCGGAGGGCGCGTTCGAAAAAATTTCGAACAGGCAGGGGTGCGACGGGCTTATCGGCATAGCCAAGCAGTGGGACTGCGCGCTTTCGAACATAGCTTTCAAGGCGGGCAAAACGCCGCTTGTTCTTGTTGTTGATTCAATCGAAAAATCGGGCAACCTCGGCGCGCTAATAAGAACTGCCGACAGTCTGGGCGCGGACGCGGTTATTGTAACGAACGCCGTTTGCGATATTTTCAACCCGTCGGTCATACGGGCGTCGCAGGGCGCGGTCTTTTCTATTCCCGTTGCCGAGGCATCGGCGGACGAATGCGCACAGTGGCTAAAACAAAACGGCATCAAAACTTTCGGCGCGCATTTAAAGGCGCAAAAAAATCTATGGGACGCCGACTTCACCGTTGCCTCCGCCATTGTTATGGGCAGCGAAAAAGACGGCCTCGGAGACGGCTGGAACAACGCCCTCGACGAAAAAATCATCATTCCAATGTCGGACGGGCTTTCCGACAGTATGAACGTAAACGTAGCCGCCGCAATCTGCCTTTACGAAGTAAGCCGCTCCCGCAATTTCGCAAAATAGCCGCCACGCCCGCCGCGCGGTCGGCGCAAAAAACGCGCCGGAAAACGGGCGCGCAACTCTGGACAAGCGGCAAATTTACGCGAGGAGACAACCTGCTATCGGCAGCGCAGAGTAGCCTCGCCGCTATTGATTGTTTTTACGCCGCCGTCGGGCAGCTCCAGAAGCAGGTTTCCGCGCCCGTTGACGCCGCGCGCCACGCCGTCAAAAGTATCTCCGCCCACGGAGACGGAGATTTCCTTCCCGCGCAGGAAATCGAAATCTCCAAAGCGTTCTACAGCCGAAAAATCGCGGCGCGCAAGCTCTTCGCCCACCGTATCAACCGCGAGTCTGGCAAATTCTTCGAACGTGATTTTTTTCGAAAGGCGCGAAAGCACGTCGGCGGACTTTTCAAAAACATCGCGCGGCATTTTATTTTCGCACCCCGATAAATCGTAATTTATCCCCACTCCGAAAACGATTTTATACACCCCGCCAATCTGCACAAGTTCGGCGAGCATTCCGCAGATCTTCTTTCCGTCTGCCGAATACAAATCGTTCGGCCACTTCACAAAAAGCTTTTCGGTGCACAACGCGGAAAGCGTTCTACAGACAGCCACTCCCGCGCGCACGGTAGCCGACTCCATAAGCGGGCTTGGCAAATCTGAAAAATCGGCGGCAACCGAAACGCACAAGGTTTTCCCCTCTTCCGAGAACCATCTACGCGACAATCGTCCGCGCCCGCACGTCTGTCGTTTCACGAGCACTGCAAACGGCGTCTCTTTTCCGTCGCGCAGCATTTGCGCCGCCGCATCATTAGAGCTTCCCGACTCTTCCAGAACAACAATTTCCATTTTTTTATATTTTGGGCACCGGCGCGGATTGGCACAGCCAATTCCGCTTTACTCGATTTTTTACTTTTTCCAAAGCGGTGCGGATTGGCACGGCCAATTCCGTTTCCACCGCAATTAAAACAAAGGGTAAAGAACAAATTGACAAAGTCAACGCTACTCTGTTTCGCCGCGCTGTTTCATTCCTCTGTTAAAATACAAAAAAGGCACGGGGTTATCCGCGCCTTTTTCAAATCCGCCGACGTTCCGCGGGAAACCCACGAAACGCCGCGAAGCCCAAACTACATTTTGCCCCAGTGTTTGAGCAATGTAGTGCCGATTACCGAAGGCGTATCCGCAACGGCAATACCCGCGTCGCGCAGGGCGTTGATTTTGTCTTCAGCCGAACCCGAATTGCCCGAGACAATCGCGCCTGCGTGTCCCATTCTGCGGCCTTTCGGAGCTGTGCGTCCCGCGATGAACGCCGCGCAGGGCTTCTTGCAGTTGGCTTTCAACCATTCCGCCGCGAGCTGTTCGCCGTTGCCGCCGATTTCGCCAATCATAACGATTGCCTCCGTTTCGGGGTCGTCATTGAACATTTTCACTGCGTCGAGGTGGCTCGTGCCGTTGATGGGGTCGCCGCCGATACCGATAACGGTGCTCTGGCCGTAGCCGAGCTGCGTGAGCTGCCAAACGGCTTCGTATGTCAAAGTGCCCGAGCGGCTGACAACACCCACATTACCCTTCTTGTGAATGTAGCCGGGCATGATGCCGATTTTGCATTCTTCGGGGGTAATCACTCCCGGGCAGTTGGGGCCGATAAGGCGCGACTTGCAGCCCTTCTGCATGAGGCGCGACTTGACGATTGCCATGTCCTTTACCGGAATGCCTTCCGTAATACAGATAATAAGCGGGATTTCCGCGTCGATTGACTCCAAAATGGAGTCGGCAGCGAACGGCGGGGGAACAAAAATCACGCAGGCGTTTGCGCCTTCCTTGCTGACGGAATCGGCAATCGTATTGAACACGGGAACTTTTTCCTGAAACATCATTCCGCCTTTGCCGGGTGTGACGCCTGCGACGATATTTGTGCCGTATGCCAAGCACTGTTCGGCGTGGAACGCGCCCGTTTTGCCGGTAATACCGCTAACAACAACTCTTGTATCTTTATTTATTAATACGCTCATCTTTACAAACGGTTAAATGTTATTTGTTTTCAGCGACAATCTTGACGATTTTCTCCGCGGCGTCCGCGAGAGAATCGGCGGTTGTCAGTTTAATACCGCTATCGGCAAGCATCTTTCTGCCGATTTCAACGTTCGTGCCCTCCAAGCGGACTACCAACGGAAGCTTCAATCCGACGTTCTTTACCGCAGCGATAACGCCCGCGGCGATAACGTCGCACTTCATAATTCCGCCGAAGATGTTTACCAAAATGCCCTTGACATTCGGGTCCTTGAGAAGAATGTTGAACGCCTGCGTGATTGCCTCTTCGTTTGCGCTGCCGCCCACGTCGAGGAAGTTTGCGGGATTGCCGCCGAAATACTTGATGATGTCCATTGTTGACATTGCCAAGCCCGCGCCGTTTACCATACACGCGATATTGCCGTCCAGAGCGATGTAGTTCAAACCGTATTTGTGGGCTTCTATTTCCTTGGGGTCTTCTTCGTGCGGGTCGCGCAGGGCTTCGATTTCGGGGTGGCGGAACAAGCCGTTGTCGTCGAACGAAACCTTGGCGTCCAAAGCAACAATGTTGCCCTGTTCCGTAAGGATAAGCGGATTGATTTCCACGAGCGAGCAATCCTTATCTACAAACAATTTATACAAGCCCTTGATGATACCGACAAACTGTTTTTTCAAAGCCTTGTCCATACCGAAGCCGAAGAAGAAAGCCAGTCTGTTTGCTTGGAAGCTCTGCAAACCGATATCGGCATCGACAAGCATTTTCATAATTTGGTCGGGCGTTTCGGCGGCGACTTTTTCGATGTCCATACCGCCCGCAGTGGAGGCTACTATGGCAATCTTACTGGAAGCTCTGTCCATCAAAATCGAGAGGTAGTATTCCTTCTTGATGTCTTGGGGCTGGGCGAAGAAAACCGTTCCGACAACTTTGCCCGCCGCGCCCGTCTGCTTCGTTATCAACGTATTGCCGAGCATTTTCTTTGCCGTTTCGTGCGCGTCTTCGCGCTTGACGAACTTTACGCCGCCCTGAAAACCGTCCTTGAACGTTCCCTTGCCGCGTCCGCCTGCGTGAATCTGCGACTTCACCACAACGTGGTCGCCCTGAATCTGGGCTATAGCGTTGTCAAATTCAGCTTCGGACTTAACGGCAACTCCGTCTTGCACCGGAACTCCGTATTCCTTAAACAGTTGTTTTGCCTGATATTCGTGAATATTCATATCTTATTTATTTTTATAGTGTTATAGTATACAAAATAAAGAAAAAAAAATAACATCAACCACAGCGCGAAAAACGTTTGTCCGAATTGGCCGTGTTCAATTTTATTAGCTTAACCAATCTAACCTTCGGACGACTATAATCAAGGTTTTTTTTATTTTTTTTTACAACCTCAAACGATTGAGGAGATAAAAAACAGCAATTTATATTTTATATACAAAACAATGTTCCAAAAACTCACGTCTTCACTGTTTCGACGCGGGCTGGGCAGAAAGCGCAAAAGTTCACTTGCAAAATTTATCGATTGTCCGAACGAACGAATCGTCTTGAAAACTCGACTTCGTAAGGTAGGCGTTTGCCCCCGCCTCCGCCGCGCGCGCCTTGTCTTCGGGGCGGTCTTTGTATGAAACAATCACCACCGGCAGGGATTTGTCGAGCTTTCTGATTTTGGCGGTAAGCTCGAACCCCGACATGCGCGGCATATCGACGTCGGTAACAACCATATCGTAGCTTGAAAGGCGCACCATATTCCAACCGTCGATTCCGTCGACTGCAGTTGTTATATTGTAGCCCGCATTTTGCAGAATTTTCTTTTCGACTTCGCGGACTGTTGCGGAATCGTCGACAACAAGAACGTTTTTCCGGCGCACTCTTCCCGAATTTTGAGCCGAACCTTCCGACGCCTGACCGAGTTCCGAAACAAGGCGCGACGCATATATGAGAATGTCGTCCATATCCAGAATCAGCACCGGCAGCCCGTCGGCGTCAAGCGACGCCGCCGAAACGCAGGCGATTTTCCCCATCGACGCGTTCAGCGAGCGGACTACAAGTTCGGTTTCGTTGGGAAGTCCGTCAACAATGAAGCCCCAATACTTGCCCCTGCCCGCAACGACCACTACATAGAGGAAGTCGCCCATTTCGCGCGAAACTGAATCAAACCCGAGCACTTTTGCCGAATCGGCAAGCACCACGCGTTTTTTTTCCAGCATAAAGAACGCGCCGCCGTCGCCGCGCCGCACTTGCGATTGGGCTATCCTGACGGTTCTGTAGACGCCCGAAAGCGGGAACGCATACGGCTGCGAGTCAATCGACACCAGCAGCGATTTCAGCACGGAACGCGTTATGGGAAGTTTCAAAGTGAATTCGCAGCCCTTTCCGCGCTTGGACACCACCCCCACAGAGCCCCCTATTTCGCGCAACATAGTCTGCACAACGTCCAAACCAACGCCCCTGCCGCTTATTTCGGTAACGTTTTCCTTTGTGGTGAACGCGGGAAGGAAAAGGAATTCGAAAATCTCCTCCTCGTGCATTTGCTCGAGAATGTCGGAACGGACAAGGCGGCGGTCGAGAATTTTGCGCTTTACCGCCTCTACGTCTATGCCCGCGCCGTCGTCGGAAATGGAAAGAATGAACATGCCCGACGAGTGGGCGGCGCGCATTGTGATTTTTCCCGTTTCGGGTTTGCCCGCGGCGGCGCGGGCTTCGGGCGGTTCAATGCCGTGGTCGCAGGCGTTGCGCAGAATGTGCATTATTGGCGCGTCGAGCTTCTCGAGAATGTCGCGGTCGAGCGAGGCCGACGTGCCCGAAACTTCGAACGCAATTTTTTTTGAGAGCGATTTGGAATAGTCGCGCACCATTTTGGGAAAACGCTGCGCCAAATCGGAAAAAGGGCGCATGCGGCTCTGGAAAACCTCGTTGTAAAGGCGCGCCGAAAGCTGGACGTTCTTGCGCGCGTAGTCGGAAAACGCCTCCGCCAAATTGCGCAACGCCGCCGACTCCACGCGCAGCGCGGCCCCCACCGATTCGAGCCTGCGTATTACCGATTCGTCCACGGCCGAGGAGTTGACTATGTTTACCGCGTCCTCCAGCTTGTTTTGAATGTGTTCGCGCTCCTGTTTTACGGCAAGAATGGCGTCGCGGAACTGCTCAAACTTCCTGTTCTCGATAAGCCCCTCGGCTGCAAGCGACATAATCGAATTTATGTTTTCGACCGAAATTCTCACGTATGACGAATGTTCGTCGCCCGCGCCCGCGCGCACCGAAACCCCCGCCCTTGCCGACTTGAACTTTGCGGGGCTTGCGCACTCCACCGCCTTCAAGCCCTCCAGAAGCTCGTCTCTGCGCGCCTTGTTTACCGCCGCAAACCCGCTCTTGCAAAGCTCAGAGAGGAAATCGACGCATTCGAAAAACACGTCGAGCGAATTTTCGCCGAGCGCGATTTTCTCGTTCAACGCCGCCGAAAAGCAGTTTTCCATTTGGTGCGTAAGCTCCACTATGGAGCCGAGGTTAACCGCCCGCGCCGCGCCCTTTACGCTGTGGCTTGCGCGCATTAACGCCTCCAGCTTCGGCTTGGAGGAAAAGTCGCCCTCCATCTCCACGAGGGTGTTCGACATCACTTCAACCTGCCCCGAAACGTCGAGGACAAACAGCTCCTTCATCGACGGGTCTATATCAACACACTCCACGCCGCTTTCGTCGGGCACAACCTCCGCCTGCGCCGCCGCGCGGGCCGGCTCGTGCGCCTCGAAACCCGCCGCCGCGCACGCGTTGATTTCCCTCACGCACGAATCGACGTTGCGTTCGATATCGTCCGGCGACGACTGTTTTAGAAAATCGAGAATTTCGAAGCACTTTTGCGCGTTTTTATCGCCCTCCGAGAACGCGTTTTTTGCGGCGAAAAACTCCGCGAGCTTCGCAAACAACGCCGCAAGCTCCACAAACCCCACAAGTTTCGCGCTCGATTTGAGCGAATTCGCCACATTTTCGAGCATCTGACTGTCGGCGGAATCGCCGAACGCCGACTTGAGAATATCGACATTCGAACGCATTTCACCCAAAAACAAATCGAGAATGAACCTGTCGTTTTTCATACCATACGCCTGATTACCGCGCTCGAAAGCAGCCCGACATCGAGTATTTTAACCTCCGAGCCGCCCCAAACAAACGTTCCGCCCGCAAACGGCACGGGCGCGCCCTCTTTTATATCGGTCTTTTCAACGCGGACAATGCCCGCAACGGAGTCGGCCTTGAACGCGAATTTTTCGCCGTCAATTTTGCACAAAACAGACAATTTCGATTCCCCCGCGCCGGTGCAATCAAGCCCGCACGCCCTGCAAATGTCCACAACCAGAACGAGGTCTCCTTCGATGTTCGAAATGCCCTCGACCGCGCCGCCTGTGCGGTGCGGAATGCGGTGGACTGTCTCGGCGCGCGTAATTTCGCCGACAAACTCGGGCGCCACGGCAAAACGCGTCCCGGCGCGCGAAAACACGAACATGGGCGCGCACTCCGCCGCCGTTTTAACGGGCGCGGGAGGCTCGGCGGCAAGCGGCTTGTTTTTCTGGAACGACTCAATCGCCTTCTCCGCGGCGCGCTCGTAGACAACGCAATTTCTGCAGTGGAGCACCCTTTTAAGCTCCGCGCACGACGCGTCGCCCCAAAGCCCCTCCGCGGCCCAGCAGTGATTGGCAACTTTTGCGTCTACGTCCATTTTACTTTTCCGCGCCGAAGTCCGAGAAATCCGTTTTCAGTTTGTCGAGCTTCTCGCCCAAATTCGCCGCCGAAGTCTGCAAATCAAGGCGCAGTTCGTTGAGAGTTTCGACCGAATCCGAAAGCTCCGAAACCATATCGAACGCGCGTTCGGAATCGCCCGCATTCGACGCGCACTCCTCGGAAAGCGACTCCATCGACGGAACGACGGTCTTCATCTGCTCCACGGCGGCGTCCATATTAGAGAGCATTTTAGAGTATTTCAGCGAAAATTCTCCTATGCTCTCGAGCATTCTTCCGGAATCCGACAAATCGCGCGAAATCGACGCCTGAATATCGCGGACAATGCTTTTCATCTCCGCCGAAGAGCTTGAAATATTCTCCGAAATCCTCCCGATTTCGCGCGCCACTACCGAAAACCCGCTCCCGAACTTGCCCGATTTCTCCGCCTCAATCGACGCATTGAGCGAAAGCAGGCTCGACTCGTCGGCGACTTTCGAAATCTCCGCGGAAATGCCAGTAATGCCGTTTATGCGGTCGTTAAGCCCCGCGTTTCTACGTATCGACGCGTTTGCGCTGCGCGAGAACGATTCGGTCAGCCCGTCAACCTGCGAAATGTCTTTGCGCGCGCTCTCGCCGTATTCGAGAGAGGCTACAAGCTGCTTCTGGATTTTGTCTACGTCGGCCGAAAGCGTCCTGTTTTTTTCCGCAACAGACTTCAGCGCGTTGACAATTTTTGCCGTCTGCATTCCGATTGAATTGGACTGGAAAGAATAGTCGTCGAGCGACGACGCCAGAAGCTTGGCGGCCGCGGAAAATTCGCCGCGCGCGACTCCGACGGCCGAAAACGCGGAATCCATTTTGCGCACCGCGCGCGAAAGCGAACGCGAGAGCCTGCCTACTTCGTCGCCGCCCGTTTTCCCGAGCTGGGAATCGTCGAAAACGCCCGCCGAGATTTTGTCGGCGCAGGCAACGCATTTAACAAGGCGCGCCGACATTCGCGAGAACATCGCAAAGCCCAAAAACAGAGTGGCGACTGCCGCGACTGCCGCCGTAAAATAACCCCAAGTCGCCGAAGAATACGCCGCCGCCAACGCCGACTGCGGACAGACATGCACCACAATCCAACGCCCCGCGCGCACGGCGGAAAAATACACATAATACGAACGCCCACGCGAACCGGTAAACACCGCCAGCTTCTTCTCCGACAAATCAGTAGAAACCGTATTTTTTGCGACCGCCAACACCGACTGCAGCAAGTCTTTGTAGAAGCCGTCATATTTCGAAAAATCCATTTTCGCCGCGGCGGAATCGTCGCGGACAAGCAGCCCGCCCTCCTCTTTGAAAAAGCTCTGCACGAGGTTTCCAGCGTTGTCGATGTAGAAGTCAGAAACGGGAATTGTCTTGAGCGTCTCGAATTTGCTCGAGGCTATAACCCTGTCCTGCGGGCTTATCAGGAAGAATTCGTCCTCCGACGAAAAACGCATCGACGCCAAAATAGACTGTATTCTCGACATATCGCAGATGAACGAGACCTGCCCCGAATATCTTCCGTCTGAAACAATGGCGGCGGCATACTCAACGGACATCGTCTTTCCGCCCGCAATATACGGCTCGCACACGATATACAAATCCTTCTCGCCCGAATCGACGCGCTTTTTCAACGCCGACGAATACACCGCCAAATCGCCGTCGGTTATCGGCGAAAGCGCAAGTTCTCCGTCAACCCTGCACCAATGCGCCCCGAAACGCCCTCCGTTGGAAGCCGCAATCCATTCGTCGATGGACACGTTCGTTCTGTTCGACGAAAACTCGTATGTGTCGAGCGCGCCGTCGGCGTAAACGTCCTTGCCGTCGCGTATATTTTTCAGCCCCAGGTCGGAACGGAAATCGTTGAAATCGGCGTTGACTGTATAGGAGACGCTCGCCCCCGAAAAAATCGGGAACGAATCGAGAGTGCGGCGAATCATATTGACGCTTGCCGACCTATTCCCGAAAAATATTTCGGCGGCGGCGGCGGAACTTTTTGCCACCGATATACCACGGATATTTTCTGCCGAAATCCTGTCGGCAACGGCCTCGGTATCGAGCATAAAACGCTGCCGAAACGATTCCGACAACGCCGAAAAACTTTTAGACGACGCGTAGAACACGGCAAAAAAAACCGACACCACAAGCGGCAACGCGACATACAACAAAAATTTAAACCTTATTCCCATAGGCAGCTCGCAATTTCAACATTGCTCACCCCCTCATTCAAGCTTTTTTTCTCAAAAAGCGCGAGGGCGCGTTTGCTTATGAAAATGAAAATTTTTTATTAAGTAAAAAAAGAAATAAAAAATTTTCATAAGCAAACGCTCTCGGGCTTTTTATAATTCCTAAAGTGGCGGCGGCGGGCAAAGCCCGTTCGCCTTTGATTATTGATTAAAGTAAAGCAACATTGGCTTCAGCCAATTTGCGCCACTTCACAACATATAAAAAACGCGGATTGAATGAAATTCAATTCCGCTTTGTCTTTTGGTTAAAGTTTCAATTTAGAATGATTAGCCATTGGCGAAGCCAATGCGGGATACAAACAGAAAGGCGTAGCGGTTAGCTACGCCGTATTACACAATGAGCGTTCTACGAACTCTCAGGTCAAGGGGCTGCGCCCCTTGGAACGCGTTAAAACGCAGTTTTTTAACTTTCCTATAAAGTTGTGTCCTTAATAGCGCGTCAAAACGGGGTTCAGACAAGGCTTTGAAAAATTTTTGCGCAGGGAGCGTAGTTAGCCTACGTGACCAAGCGAAAATTTTTACAAAACGCAGTATCAACCCCGTTTTCACGCGCTATTTATGAGCCGGGGTGCACCGCAGGCATCACAGCCAACTCATCTGGGAGCTTGTCGGCCTCATACGTCGGGAACGAAAACTCCAACAAACTCACACACGGCACTTCGAACTTCGCCTTCCCCTCGCTTCTGTCAACCAATACCGCCGCAGCCACGGGCTTCGCCCCCGTCGCCTTTATGATGTCGATACATTCCTGCACCCTGCCGCCGCGCGTAATTACGTCTTCGACTATCAGAACTTTTTCGCCCTGAGCCAACTTAAAATTGCGGCGCAAAACCAAATTGCCGTCCTGCTTTTCGGCGAAAATGAAACGTTTTTTCATCTGGCGCGCCACTTCCTGCCCGAGCACAAGCCCGCCCATTGCGGGGGCGAGAACGGTGTCGCATTCAATGATGCCGAGCTTTTTGACCAGCATTTCCACAAGCTCGCCAACCCTGTCCATATGCTCGCAAACGCGCGCGCACTGAAAGAAGTATCCGCTGTGCAGACCGCTTCTGAGGATAAAGTGCCCTTCCATGAGAGCACCCGTGTCTTTGAATATTTGGAGAATTTTGTCGTTCATAACGTTGGTGGAATTGTTTGTTCTGTTTTAAAATTTACCCCGCCGCCGCAGTCGGCGCGCAGAACGGCAAAACCGGAGTCGCGATAACGCTTCCAGATGTCCCAAAGGAGAATTCTGTCGGTGTCGGGGATTCTGACTTTTCCGCCGAAAATGTCGGCTTCGTCGAAAAATTTGAACGCGCCCTCGCTGATTTTTTCGGGGAGGGCAAATATGCGCTTTTTACAGTCGAAAAGAAACATCAGCCAGTGGCAGCCGCCCTCGTAGGCCTTTTCGGAAACCATCGAAAATAGATGCAGGTCGGACTCCGAAATTTCCAAACCGATTTCCTCGCGCATTTCGCGGATTGCGCATTCAAAGGGCGATTCGCCGAGAGCCATTTCGAGCTTTCCGCCGATGGGACTGAAGAGGTTTTTGTTCGGCTCTTTCAGGCGTTCGATAAGCAGCAGACGCCCGCTTTCGTCCCTGACGAAAACGAGCACGCTTATTTTGAACGGCAACTGCGGCATATCGGGAGGGGAATACGGGAGGTTAGTCGAAAATTACGGTCTTGTTTTTGTATGTAAGAATCCTGCCCTCTACGTGCAGGCGAACCGCCGTTGCCAGAGCCTCTCGCTCAAGCTCCCTTCCCTTGCGCATAAGGTCTTCGACATTGTTTCTGTGGCTTACGGTGGTGACCATCTGGGCGATAATCGGGCCTTCGTCAAGGTCTTTGGTCGCGTAGTGGGCTGTTGCGCCGATGAGCTTCACGCCGCGTTCGTAGGCTTTATGGTAGGGTTTCGCGCCCGCAAAAGCCGGCAGGAAGCTGTGGTGAATGTTGATTACGGGCGCGGGGCAGTTGTCGAGAAAATCCGCGCTCAAAATCTGCATGTAGCGCGCCATAACCACGAGTTCCGCGCCGCTTTGGGTTATTATTTCAAGCTGGCGTTTTTCGGCCTCGGGCTTGGAGTCTTTGTCCACGGGAATGCAGTAGTATTTCAGGCCGAACATTTCCGAGAGCTGCCGCAGGTCTTCGTGGTTGGAAATAACGCAGGCAATCTCGCAGTTGATTTCGCCCGACCGGCAGCGCAGAATCATATCGCTGAAGCAGTGCTCGAACTTCGAGACCATAAGCACGATTTTCGGTTTTTGCGAAGATCTATACATTGAAACCTCCATCTCCAAATCGGAGTGGGCAAACTCCTCGAAAAGCCGCATTTCCTCGGCGACGTCGCCCACGGGAATCCACTCTACGCGCTGGAAGAAAATGCCCTCCTGCCTGTCCCTGTGCTGGTCGGCGTGCAAAATATTTCCGCCACGCGCGTAAATCCAGCCCGAAACACGGGCGACGATTCCGGCGCGGTCGTGCCCGTGAAGCAGCGCCACAATTCTCTCTTCCTTACTATCCATAGGGACGCATACTCTTCCCAAAGACCGAATTTCGCAAGCCAAAAATCTCGATTTTATCCATTTTCCCGATTTCCCGCCCGCGGCGGCGCACTACATAAAAAAGTTGCTTTTTTGCAAAATTGGTGGGAATATATGCGGGAATAAAGAGTAGGATTATCCGAAATGAAAATTATATCTTCTCCCAAAGAAATGAAAGAGTTTTCCGCCCGAGCGAAGGCGGAAGGAAGGAAAATAGCGCTCGTCCCCACAATGGGCGCGCTCCACGATGGGCACTTGAGCCTGATTGACAGGGCGAAAGAGTTGGCCGACGTGGTTGTTGTTTCGATTTTCGTCAACCCCACGCAGTTCGGTCCGAACGAGGATTTCGACAAATATCCCCGCCAGCTCGAAGCCGACGCGCAAAACTGCCAAGCGCGCGGGGCCGACGCAGTTTTCGCCCCGAAAGCCGAAGACATCTACGCGCCCGACGCCTCAACGTTCGTCAACGAAGAACAGATAAGCCAATTTCTCTGCGGGCAGTCGCGCCCCAAGCATTTCAGGGGGGTAACGACAGTCGTTACGATTCTGTTCAACATAGTAAAGCCCGACATCGCAGTTTTCGGCGAAAAGGACGCCCAGCAGATTTCGATTATAGAGCGAATGGTGCGCGACCTGTTCATGGACGTGCAGATTGTCCGCGCCCCCATTGTCCGAGACGCCAACGGACTTGCGCTAAGCTCGCGCAACAAGTATATGGACAAGCTCGAACGAGAGGGCGCGGCGCGCATAAACAGGGCTTTGAAAGACGCCAAACAGATGATTGACACGGAAAATTGCGACAACGTCGACCGCGCAAAGGCATTTGTAATACACAGTATTTCCTCCGCCAAAGCGCGCGTTATCTACGCGGAAGTGGTGGACGCCGAAACGTCGCTGCCCGTGCAGAGAATAGAGCGCGGCAAGTGCAGAATAAGCGTGGCGGTTTGGTATGGGCAAACGCGGCTTATCGACAACATTTTGGTATAAACAACGGACGGGAGAGAATAGATGAATTTCGACATCGTTGTTGTAGGCAGCGGAATTGCGGGGCTGAGCTTTTCGCTGAAGGTGGCAAAACTCGGCTACAAAGTGGCAATCCTGACCAAGAAGGAACGTTCCGACACCAACACAAACCACGCGCAGGGCGGCATTGCAAGCGTGACAAGTTGCGCCGACAACTTCGAATCGCACGTAAAGGACACACTTATAGCGGGCGACGGCATCTGCCACGAAGACGCCGTGCGCGCAATCGTAAAGGCGGGGCCCGAACAGATTAAAAATCTGATTGCCGAAGGCGTCGAATTTTCCAGAGATGAAAACGGGGAAGTCGCGCTCGGCAAGGAGGGCGGACACTCGCAGCGCAGAATCCTGCACGTCAAAGACTACACCGGGCGCGCAATAGAAGAGGCCCTGCTGAAATCGGTTGCCGCAAATGGGAATATCTCCGTGTTCGAACACCACTTTGCAATAGACCTCATTTTGGAGTCGAAAACGCGCAAGCTCAAAGAGGGCGAACAAGACAGCGTTGTAGGCGTCTACGTTTTCGACACGAAAAACAACCGCGTAAAAACCTTCACGACAAAGGCGGTGATGCTCTCCACGGGCGGCGCGGGCTGCGTGTATCTCTATACCACAAACCCCGAAATCGCCACGGGCGACGGCATTGCAATGGCGTATAGGGCGGGCGCAAAAGTGGCGAATCTGGAGTTCATACAGTTCCACCCCACGGCTATGTATTCGCAGGAGGGCGAACGCTTCCTAATCTCGGAAGCCGTCCGCGGAGAGGGCGCAATTTTAAGAAACGCCGACGGCGAGGCGTTTATGCCCAAATACGACCCCCGCAAAGACCTCGCCCCGCGCGATATCGTAGCGCGTGCAATCGACAGCGAAATGAAGCGTCTGGGCACTCCGCATGTGTGGCTCGACATCACCCACAAGTCGAAAGAGGAACTCAGCGAACGCTTCCCGCAAATCTACCGGCACTGCCTCGAAAAGGGAATCGACATTTCAAAAGACTATATGCCGGTTGTTCCCGCGGCGCACTATATGTGCGGCGGAGTGCAAACCGACATGAACGCGCAGACTTCCATCGGCGGGCTTTACGCGTGCGGCGAAGTCGCCTGCACGGGGCTTCACGGGGCAAACAGGCTTGCAAGCAACTCGCTTCTGGAGGCGGTGGTGCTTGCAAACAACGCGTCTAAGGCGGTTGACGAATACATCAAAAGCCGCCCCGACGAAGAGGTAGTTGTCCCCGAATGGAAAGACGGCGACATGCGCGATCCCGACGAGCGCGTGCTTCTGCACCATAATCTGGGCGAACTCCGCAGAATAATGTGGGACTACGTCGGCATTGTGCGCACAACCCGACGCCTTGAACGCGCCCTGCACCGCTTGGAAAACCTCAGGCGCGAAGTTGACGAATACTACTGGAATTTCAAAGTCGAACCCGCCCTCATAGAGCTTAGAAACGAAGTGCTCGTGGCGATTCTCATAGTCCGCTCCGCGCTCTCGCGCAAGGAGAGCCGGGGGCTGCACTATACGCTTGACTATCCGAAAAAGTCGTCCGAAATAAAAGACACGATAATTCAAAAAGACGCCCAATAAAATGGATGCCGAAAAAATCATAGCCCAGATACCCGACTTCCCCAAAAAGGGAATTTTGTTCTACGACATCACCCCGCTGCTCGCCGCCCCGAAGGCATACGCCGAAGCGGTTGACGCGATGGCGGACGAAGTGGCGAAGACCAATCCTACAGTCATTGCTGCCCCCGAGGCACGCGGATTTTTCTTCGGCATTCCGATTGCCCAAAAACTGAACCTGCCCTTCATTCCCGTTCGCAAAAAGGGAAAGCTGCCGCGTAAAACGATAGAGGTTGAATACGCGCTTGAATACGGAACAGGCGTGCTTTGCGCGCACTCCGGCGACATTCCCGAAAACGCGAACGTCGCCATTGTAGACGATATCCTGGCGACGGGCGGCACAGCGAAGGCGATAGCCGACATCGTTGAAAAATGCGGCGCGAAAGTCGCCTGCTTCGCCTTCTTTATGGAACTTGAATTCCTCAACGGGCGCAACCTTCTAAAGGGAGCGGACGTTGTTTCGATGATTGTAAAATGATAAAATTCTGCGCGAAAGTTTTGGCGGCGTGCGCCGCGGTTGCGGGCGCGGGCCTGTTGGGCGGCTGCGAGAGCGTGAATGCGTCGTTTTTCCCGCTTGACTCCGCGCAGGTGCGCAGCTACGGCGCGCCCAAAAACCCTCGGGACGTCGAGATTTTCATCACGAACAAACCCGAATACAAATACCGCGAAGTCGGTATTCTCACCTATGAGACGTTTTCTTCATACAACGACGAATCGGCGGTCTACCGCATTCTGCGCGAGCGCGCCGCAAAACTCGGGCTCGACGGAATAATCGTCATGAACGCTCAGGAATTCCGCTCGCCGTTCCTGTATCAAGGACGCCGCGGCCGCGCATACTCGCGCTACCGCGACATGTATTTCTACGATTCCCCCGATATGTTTAGATACCGCGCGATGGGAATCGTAAAAGTAAAATGAAATACGCAGTTCCAGTAGTCCTGCTGACGCTGTCCAATGTCTTTATGATGTTTGCTTGGTATGGGCATTTGAAGTTCAAAAGCGCTCCGCTTTTGATTGTGATTGTGGCAAGTTGGGCGATTGCGTTCTTCGAGTACTGCCTGCAAGTGCCCGCCAACAGAATCGGGCACGAATACTTTTCGGCGGCGCAGCTGAAGACAATGCAGGAGGCCATAACGCTTGTTGTTTTCTGCGCGTTTTCGGTTCTATACCTCAAGGAGGAACTGAGGTGGAACTACATTGTGGGCTTTGCGTTTATGGTGCTTGCGGTGTTTTTCGTTTTCAAAAAGTGGTAGAATTCCGCGCCGCCTGCGCGCGACGCAGTGCGTGTTTTGCGCGGCAAACGGCAGACCCGAACGGAAAATCCCCGCGCGCAAAAAAGCTTTTTCCTCTCCCCCCGAAAATCAGGAGAACAAAAGCGACTGTTGCGAATCCGCAAGCGGCTTTGCCCGCAATTTCTTGAGAAAGCTCGGCCTGTGCGCGTCGCTTGCGCCGAACAGCAGCAACGCCTGAGAATGCGCCGCCGTTCCGTAGCCCTTGTGGACTTCAAAGCCGTAGCGCGGATATTTCTCGGCAAGCTTTTCCATAAAACTGTCGCGCGAAACTTTCGCCACAATGGAGGCTGCGGCAACCGCCAGACTGGAGGCGTCCCCCTTTACAACTGCCCTGTGGGCGAAGGGAAATTTCTTCATCGGCTTTCCGTCAATCAAAACGTCGGCAAGCGACAAGTCCAACGCCGACTCCCCGAAGAGCGTCGCGGTCGCGCCCGCCGGATTGAGGTTGAGCGAAAGCCTTTCGTTTAGCGCAATACACGCGCGCGCCATAGCCGTTTGCGTCGCGGACAGAATGTTGTCGCGCTCTATTTCCTCCACCGAGGCGAAGCCCGCTTCGAAGTCGAGCGCGCCCGCCGCTTTCAGTTCCTCCAAATGATTGTAAAGCTCTTTGCGCGAGTGTTCGGTTAGCTTTTTGGAGTCGTCGAGATTTGCAAGGGTCTCCAAAAATTTCGCGTTTTTGTAGAACGCGTCGGAAACCGCGACCGCGCCCGCAACAACGGGCCCCGCAAGAGCGCCGCGCCCCGCTTCGTCAATGCCCACAAGCCACGAACGCCCGAGCATATATTCGGAATCGAATTCGGCAAGCCTGCGAACGTCGCGCCTCATTTGTCCGCAGCCTCCGCAATGGCCTCACGAGCTGTTTTGAAGTGGAGTTTTGCAAAGCGTTTGAGTTCTCCCGCGCCGAATTTTCTTACAATTTCGACCGCCTGCGCGCGAACCGCCGCGCTTGCGCCCTTTTTTAAATCAAGCCCGCATTCGTCGTTTAGCTTGCGCATTGCGTAGATGTATGTTGCGCGCGCAATGATTGACGCCGCCGCAACAACGGGGTCTTCCTCCGCCTTTGTGCGCATGCGCAGGTCGAAATCGGGAAGGTCCTTCAAATTGTTCTGGACGAGCGGCTGCTTTGTGAACTGGTCTAGCATTCCCCACGGAACTTTGCGCTTTTCCAACGCCGTGCGTATCGCCGTCGAGTGCAGCCACGCAAGAAGTCTGTTCAGATTTCTTCCGAACTTGATGTATAGGGCGTTGTATTTTTCCATCGACGCGTATGAAACGCCTATCTCAACGCCCTTTGTCTGCCTGATTTTCTTCGCCATGGAAAGCACGGCGGAATCGCTCGTGACGCGTTTTGACTCCTTCAGACCCTCGTCAATCCAGTATTGCACGGCGGTTGCGTCGGCTACTACACACGCGGAAACGACGGGACCGAACAGGTCGCCTTTGCCGCTTTCGTCAATGCCCGCGTGGGCTTCGAACCACTCGGGGTGGCTGACCGCCTCGTAGCCCATTTCCGCCACGCCCGTAATCTGCGTTTCGAGAACGAAGCGGACAAAATCCTCGGTGCCCTTGCCCTGCACCACAAGCTTGCCCGAGTTGTAGAAAACGACGTTCGTAAACTTGTCCTTGTATGCGAACTTTGCGTATTGGACTTCGTAGGGCGCCCACAAATGCGCGTCGAGCCACGCGTCCAGCTTTTGCGCCTGTTCGGGCGAGAGCGTTTTCGTGTAGAGTGTTTTGAGCTTGGGTTCGTCGGAGTTCTGTTTTTTTGCCATACGCGCGGAATTTTAAATCTTACTTGCGCGATTGTGCCCCAATGCCGAAAAAATCTCAATACTTTTGTGCCGACAACACGACGAAGCGGAAATTTTTTCCGCGCACGCGCGCGCGGAAAAAACTGGACACAACCGCAAAAATTTGGTGGCATTGAACGCGAAACAACGCGCAACGCAATTCCCCAGACGTAAAATGAATAAATCACTTTTGATTGTCATCTGCGACTTCCTCCTGCTCAGCCTCCTGAGCATTGCAAATTTCGACAAGCCGCAACAGAACAAAGCCCAGGAAAAGCGCGCCGAAACGGCGGCGCAGAGCGAATCGTTCGTGCAGACGCAAATGCTGGAAACGCTGAAAATCGCGCTCGACGCCGAACAGCAACGCCACCGCTCGCTTTCACAGGACGTTGAAAAGCTCTCCAGACTCGCGGAATCAAACAAGCAGCGTGCGCAGTCGAACGAAAAGATAATACGCGAGCGCGAACGCCAGATTGCGCAAATGCAGTCGGCGAAGACCGAACTGGAGCGGGAGCGCGAGAAAATCCTGCAGCGCAGCGCGGAGCTGGAGCAAAAAGTGGCGTCGGCAAACACGCGCAACAACGCGCTTCAGGACGAAATCATAAAGGCGGCAGAGAATCTGGAGCGTTCTGCGCGCGAGAGGATAGAGCTTGAACGCAATCTCGGACAAATGCGCGAGGTTGACGCCGCGACGAAAACACAACTCAAAAACGTGCAGGAGCAGCTCCGCCAAAACAAGTCGAATCTGTCGCGCCTGCAAAAGGAGAGCGAACAGCTCAAGCTTGAAAACCGCGCCATTCAGGCGGAGAAAACCGCCCTTGCCGCAAAGCTTGAAGTTGCCTCCACAAAAACGCTTATCTACGAGCAAAACCTCCAAAAGGCGGAAGCTCTTGTAAAGACCGAACAGGCGGAAAAAAGCATGATTCTGGAGCACGCGCAATCGCTCTCTGGCAACGTCTCCGAACTGGCTTCGACGCAGAAAAAGCTCACGCAAGACATAGGCGAAATGCGTCCCAAAACGGCATCGGAAATATTCGTAATAATCGCGAAAAAATTCGTTTCGGTTTCTTTCAAATACTCGGAAAGCGGAATGCTCGGAAGGGAGAACGCGGTTCAAAAAATCGATGCGGTGCCAGTTTCGCTCGGCGGGCGCGACTATCTGTTCTTCGACATCTCTGCTACGCCGTTTTTTGTTTCCAAGCCGAATATGCTTCCCGAAAAAATGGAGGTGTCGGTTTCGGCAAATGGGAAAATCTGGTATGCCGACAAGCTTGTAACTTTCGGACGCGCCAGCGCGGTGCTTGCACTTGAGCTGCCCGCGGGCTTTTTAGACAAAGACGGCGCAATCAAGGCGGCGCAAAAGCAGAACCTCTACAAATTCGCAGAATGCGTTGTGGTTGACGTGCGGACGAAATACTACGGACAGGTTCCGTTTATGGCGAACTTCACGAACCGTGAATTTGCAAAGTTGGACGTAGGATTGGTTGATTCAATATTCAAGAAATTCTCGCCGTCGGCGGCCGATATTGCCTTTACGCGCGGCGCGGAGGCTGTGGGGGTGCTCACTTCCTCCAACGATGTTCTTATCTTTTCCGAATCCGCGCCCGCGGGACGGTTCTTTTTGGGCAAAAACTACAACAAAAACGTCGCAGCGCAACTGTTGATGAAAAAATAATCCCCGCCGAAATACGACGGAGATTTTTTAAATCCGCAGGAGGAAAACGCCCCCGAAAAACTGTTATCTAGCAGCATAGCCGCGCGCCCGCGCGCTATTGCGAATCGCCGTCGGCTTCGAAATCTCCGCTGCGGCGCTGGCGAAAATACGGCTTTCGGCGCGGAGCCCCCGCGCCCTCCCCGTCCGTTTCCGAACGTTCGCTTCGGCGGCCGTCGAAGCTGCGCTTGAAACCGCCTCCGAAGCGTTTTGTTTTTCCGAAACTTTTGCTGAAAGGCTTTTTAAACGGTTTGCCCTGTTCCCGTTCCCCTTCGGGCGAGGAACCGCCGCGCCACGCGCCCGCCTGCGCGCCAGCCCCGACTACGCCGTCCGAAGAGTTTTCGAATCTGCGCCGCACAGGACGCTCCCCGCGCCCGAACGCCCCGCCGAATCCGTTGAAACGTGGGCGCATCGGCCGCGCGAAATCGACTTTCACCGCGCGCGACTTCAGCTCCTTGCCGTTGAGCTCGGCAATGGCTTTGCGCGCACAGGCGTCTTCGGGAAACTCCACATACGCAATGCCGCGGAAACGCCCCTGTGCGTCGAAGAGCATTCTCACCTTGCCGACTTCCCCGCATTGGGAGAAGAAGTCGACCAATTCTTTCTGCGTCAATTCGAACGGCAGATTCCCTGCAAATATTTCCATTTTCTACCTGTCTGCGCGTAGGTTATCTGAAATACTTCACGCCCGAAGTGAATATCGGCTGGATTTTATTGCCCGAAATGTTCTTGCCGACGTTAGCGCCGAAACGTTCACTGTGCCCCATTTTGCCGAGCACGAGGCCGTCGGGGCTTGTAATGCCCTCTATTGCGTGCATTGAACCGTTGGGGTTGAACGGGATTTCCGCGGAGGGTCTGCCGAGAGAATCGACATACTGCGTGGCAATCTGCCCGTTTCTTTCAAGCTCCCTTATGACGCTTTCGGGCGCGATAAACTTGCCCTCGCCATGCGATACGGGGATTGAATGGACATCTCCCAATTCGCAGTCGGCAAACCACGGAGAAAGCTTGCTTGCAACCTTTGTGTTCACGTAGCAGCTGACGTGGCGGGCAATGTTGTTATATGTGAGCGTCGGGCTGTCCGGCTTGAGTTCGCGGACTTCGCCGAAGGGCACAAGCCCCAGTTTTATGAGGGCTTGGAAGCCGTTGCAAATACCCAGAATCAAACCCTTGCGGTCTTTAAGAAGCGACATCACAGCGTCGGTAAGCGCGGCGTTTCTAAACACCGCCGCTATGAATTTGCCCGAACCCGCCGGTTCGTCGCCCGCACTGAAACCGCCCGGAATCATCAGAATCTGCGCGGCGTCGATACGCTTTTTCATTTCGGCAATCGACTCTGCAACGTCTTTGTCGGACAGGTTTCTGAAGACGAAAGTGTCGGTCTGCGCTCCCGCCGCCTCGAACGCGCGGGCTGAATCGTATTCGCAATTGGAACCGGGGAAAACGGGAATGAACACGCGCGGACGCGCAACCTTGTTCTTTGCAACCGCCACGTTTTTATTTTCGAAATGCGCCTCCAAAAGCGCGCCGTCTTGCGAACGCTCCGCCTTTGTCTGGTAGACGCCCTCAAGCGGTGCGTTCCACGCGCCGGAAAGTTCTCCGATTTCAAGCGACAACCCGCCGATTTTTACCTCCGCGGCCGCCGTTGTTTTGCCGATTACGCGCGCGCCCAAACGCTCCGCCACTTCGGGCGAAGCTACCTCCGCAACTATTGCTCCGTAGTTGAGCGCGAAAACGTCGCCCTTGAAATCGGGCGCGAATTCGAAGCCAATTGAGTTGCCGAACGACATCTTAGCAACCGCCTCAGCCAAGCCGCCGAAGCGCACCGAATGCGCCGCCGAAACTTCGCCCGCCTTCACCGCATCGAAAAACTTTGCGTATTTTGCGCGCAGGTCGTCCCAGTCGGGCATGAGCGAGTTTTTGGAAATTTCCAAGAGCGCGACAGTAGAGCCCGCCTTTTTGAACTCGGGCGAAATCACGAAACGCACATCGCACGGGCACATTGCAAAACTTACGAGCGTAGGCGGAACGTCGATGTCGTTGAAAGAACCCGACATTGAATCCTTGCCGCCGATTGCCGCGCAACCGAGGCGCATTTGGGCTTCGAACGCGCCAAGCAACGCCGCCAGCGGCTTGCCCCAGCGGGTCGGGTTTGTGCGCAGCTTTTCGAAATATTCCTGAAACGTAAAGCGGATTTTCGAAATGTCGCCGCCCGCCGCCGCTATTTTTGCGACCGATTCCACCACCGAATAAATCGCGCCGAAATACGGACTCCAGCTTGAAACGTTCGGGTTGAAGCCGAAAGAGAACAGCGTGCCCGTGTTTGTTTCGCCCTTAAGCAGCGGAATTTTAGAGCACATTGCCTCGGGCTGCGTGGCGAGATTTTTTCCGCCGAACGGGTGCAAAACCGCGCTTGCGCCGATTGATGAATCGAAACGCTCGATAAGCCCGCGCTGGCTTGCGCAGTTGAGTTGGCGGAGGTTGCTAAGCCACGCGTTTTTGTCGGCGTTCGCCGCGCCGTTTTGCGACTTCGACAGCGGAGATTCGCCCGTAGGAACTTCTATTTCCGCCGACGCCAGAGCGACTGTTCCGTTGGTATCCAGGAACGCGCGCGAAATGTCCACAATGTTTTTGCCGCGCCATTTCATCACAAGCCGCCCCGTGTCGGTTACGGTTGCAACATGCGTGCACTCCAAATTCTCCTCCGCCGCATAGCGCGCAAATTCTTCGGCGTCCTGCGGGGAAACTACAACCGCCATTCTCTCCTGAGATTCGGAAATGGCAAGTTCCGTGCCGTCGAGACCGTCGTATTTTTTCTTCACGGCGTCAAGGTTTATCTCCAAACTCGGAGCAAGTTCGCCTATCGCGACCGAAACGCCGCCCGCGCCGAAGTCGTTGCAACGCTTGATGAGCAGACTCGCCTTCGGGTTGCGGAACAGACGCTGCAATTTGCGCTCCATGGGCGCGTCGCCTTTTTGGACTTCGGCGGAATTTTCAAGCGCGTGCTCTGTGTGGTCTTTCGACGAACCCGTTGCGCCGCCTATGCCGTCGCGCCCCGTGCGCCCGCCGCAAAGCAGAATGAAGTCGCCCTTTTCGGGAACGCCCCTGCGAACCGTGCAACGCGGTGCCGCCGCAACAACCGCGCCGATTTCCATGCGCTTTGCGACATAGCCTTCGTGGTAGATTTCGCAAACCTGCCCCGTAGCCAAGCCTATCTGGTTGCCGTAGCTGCTGTATCCGTTTGCCGCGCCCAAAACTATTTTGCGCTGTGGCAGCTTGCCCGCGAGTGTTTTGTCGAAAGGCGTGCGGGGGTCGCCCGCGCCGGTGACGCGCATTGCCTGGTAGACGTAGCTTCTTCCCGACAGGGGGTCGCGGATTGCGCCGCCCAGGCAGGTTGCCGCGCCGCCGAAGGGTTCGATTTCGGTCGGGTGGTTGTGCGTTTCGTTTTTGAACATCACAAGATATTCTTCGGGCTTGCCGTCAACATCGACGTTCACGACAATGCTTGCGGCGTTGATTTCCTCGCTCTGTTCGAGGTCTTCAAGCTTGCCCTGCGCCCTGAGCGCGCGCATTGCAATGAGCGCCACGTCCATTAAACACACGTTTTTGCCGCGCTTTTGAAGACCCAACTCGGCGCGCGTTTTGAGGTATTCGTCCCACGAACGCTTGACGGGATTGTTGAGTTCGCCGCCGTAGATTTTCACGTTTTCGAGCTTTGTAAGGAATGTGGTGTGGCGGCAGTGGTCGCTCCAATAAGTGTCGAGAAGCCTGATTTCCGTAATTGTGGGATTGCGTTTCTGCTCTTCGGCAAAATATTTTCTGCAAAATTCGAGGTCGTCAACCGACATTGCAAGCGACATTTTTTTGTGCATTGCCGCAACGCCCGCCATATCCATGTCAACAAAGCCCTCCACAACAGCGACGTCGGCGGGGGTTTTCGCCGAGCGGACAAGCGTTTCGGGCTTCGCCATTGAGGCTTCGCGGCTGTCTACAGAATTTATCAAATACTTTTTTACGCGGTCGATGTCGTTTGCGGAAAGACTGCCTTTTAGGACGAAAACGCGCGCGCACGCAACCTTCGGGCGGCAACGCGCGACAATCTGCACGCATTGCTCGGCGGAGTCGGCGCGCTGATCGAACTGTCCGGGTAGAAATTCTATGGCGAACGCCGTTTCGGCATCTGACATAGGGAATTGTTCTTCATACAGTTTTTCGACGGGAGCTTCGCAGAAAATGAGATTGCGAACGTTGTCGAAATCCGACTGTTCAAGCCCTTCAACGTCGTAACGCTGGAGCACGCGCAAGCCTTCGAGCGCGGGAATGTTTAGATTGCCTTTGATGTCGTTCAAAAGCGATGTTGACGAACTTCCGTTTTTTTCTTCTACAAACAGTCTTCGAATCATTCGCTTAGAATCGCAAATCAAGACACCCAACGCAACTTTTTTTTCATATTTTATTCGCCGAAAGCGCGTTTTTTACGACATAAAAAACGACGGCGCGCAGAGAAAACTTACCGCACCCGTTTGTGATATATCCATATTTAAAAATATGGCTTGTCAAATTGGGCTTTTGCAAAGCGCCATCACCTTAGCCCATACAAAACTTCAACCAAAAAATAAAGCGGGAGTTGGCTTTGCCAACCGCGCCGCTTTAGGAATTATAAAAAAATTTCACAAGCCTAATATTTGAATATACGAAGAACAAAAGGATTGTCATATATTAGCTTCGATGATTCAAGCGCAATGCACGCGCGGCGAATAGCCGCCTCGTTCGTGGAGTGCGTTGTAAGAAGAAGCCACGCGCGCCCTTCGGTGTCGTGCTTTTTCTGCTGTAAAAGCTCTATGGAAATGCCCTCCGCAGCGAGAATGGAGGCAACCGACGCCAATACGCCCGCCTCGTCGCGAACCTGCATGCGCAAGTAAAATTCGCCGACGATTTCCTCGGGAGTGGCGAAGTGAATGTTCGCCGAAGCGGGAACAATCAGGTGCGATGCCGACGCGCTCGCCAATGATTTCAGAGCGTCGGCAATGTCGGCAATCACGGCACTTGCAGTGGCGTCCTGCCCCGCTCCGCGCCCGATGTGGACGGTGCGCCCCACAACGTCGCCGCTGAGGGAAACGGCATTGTAGACCTCATTGACGTTTGCGACAACGTCGGCGAGGGGCAACAAAGCCGGATAGACGGAAAC
The DNA here is from genome assembly GCA_023450935.1 of Verrucomicrobiota bacterium. Classification (GTDB taxonomy): domain Bacteria; phylum Verrucomicrobiota; class Verrucomicrobiia; order Opitutales; family Intestinicryptomonadaceae; genus Merdousia. Next base: position 117,447 of record JAEXGH010000005.1, read on the forward strand.
CGAGAGGGCGTCGCCGCGTTTGCGCGCCGCGCCGATGAGCTTTATGCGGAAATTGTTTTCGCGCGCCCAGTGCATGTCCTCAAGGCGGATTCCGCGGATTCCCGAAACAAGCATGTCCTTTTCGGGATTCGCCCAAACGCCGTGCGCCAAATACGCCAAAATGGAGATTTTGTGCGCGGCGTCCCAGCCGTCGAGGTCGAGCGATTCATCCGCCTCCACGTAGCCGAGCTTGCGGGCGTCGGCAACGATTGATTCATACGGGGCGTTTTCGCGTTCCATACGCGTGAGAATGTAGTTGCACGTGCCGTTCAAAATGCCGTATATGAGCGAAAATCCGTTCGCCACAAGCCCCTCGCGCAGAACCTTGATTACGGGGATTCCCCCCGCAACGCTGGCTTCAAAGAAATACTTGCCGCCGTATTTTTGCGCTGTCTCGAAAATCTCCGCGCCGTGCTTGCAGATTACCGCCTTGTTTGCGCTGACGACAACCTTGCCGCGCCTGAGGGCTTCGAGAGTCAGAGCCAGAGCCCTGTCGGTGCCGCCCATAAGCTCGCAAACGATGTCGATGGAGTCGTCGCGGACAACGTCGAGCGGATCTTCGGTCATCTGTTCGCGGGAAATGTCGATATCGCGCTTTTTGTTGACGTCGCGCACGCTCGCCTTCACGAGTTCGTAGCGCGCGCCCAAACGCGCCTGAGTGCGTTCGCGGTCTGTTTGCAGGTGCTTCCATACGCCCTGCCCGACCGTTCCCATTCCGATAAACCCGATTCTGTAAATTTTTTCCGACATACTAAAACCTGTTCTCCGTCCCGCGCAACAGGCGCGAAATGTTGCTTCTGTGGCGGTAGACAATCACCGCCGCAATGGCGGCGGCAATGTAGAGCTGCGCCCCCACTCCGAAATAGAAATACGACGAAATAGGCAGCGATACCGCCATTGCAATCGACGCCAGCGACACATACCTGCTTGCGTAGAAAACCGCCACCCAAAGCGCGAGCCCCACGAGAATGGGCACAATCATCACGAACAACAACCCGCCTATTGTAACCGCCACGCCTTTTCCGCCCCTGAACTTGATAAATACCGAAAAGCTGTGCCCGACGATAGCCGCAACAAGCCCGACGTAAACCAAATGTTCGGGAGATTCAAAACCGACGCCCAAATACTTCGCCCAAAAGGGGAACGAGGCGGCGGCAAATCCCTTAGCCGCGTCGAGCAGGAAACACAGGTTGCCCGCGAATTTTCCGCAAACGCGCTTGACATTCGTAGCCCCCGGGTTTCCGCTGCCCGCCTTGAAAATGTCCACCCCCCTGCTTCGGGCGATAATTACGGCGAACGGGATAGCCCCGAAGAGGTATCCCGCCAATGCCGTTATAACGTAGCCGAGCAGATTCATACTACGACAAATCCACCACTTTCACCGCGTCGATTTTCGCCAAACCGCCAAGTTCCTTGACGACTTCGGGCATGGGAACGGCGTCAAGCTCGTAAATGCTCAGCGCGTTGCCGCCGTCCATTCTGGCGAGGCTCATATTCGCGATATTGCAGCCGTGCTTGCCCAAAGCCGTTCCGATAATGCCGACCATTCCGGGAGTGTCGTTGTTCTTGAGCATCAACGCGCACTTGCCCGCAAGGTTCGCCGAAACCTTATACGCGCCGATTTGCACGAGCATCGGCTTTGCTACCTTGCCCATGACAGTTCCCGCGACGTTCTGAATGGCGCCGTTTTCGAATTCGACGTCTATTTCCACCAATTCCGAATAGTCGGCCTCGGCGGTTGTATTGACGCTCACAACTTCAATGCCCAAGTGCTTCATTTTTGCGGGCGAATTGAGGTCGTTGGCGTTTTCGGTAATCTTGGAAAGATAGCCCTTCTGGACTGCGATTGTAAGGAGCTTGTTGTCGATGTTTCCGAGCTTGCCGAAGTATTTCACGACAATCTTCTTCACCCTGTCCGCCGAAATCTGCTGGGCAAACGTGCCCAGTTTTTCGCAGAGCTGGATATACGGGGAAATCTGCTTCATCGACTCCGCATCAACGCTCGGCTTGTTTACCGAATTGCGGATTGCGCCGCCTTTGAGCGCGTCGGAAATGACTTCCGCCACCTCTATGCCGCAGCTTTCCTGAGCTTCTTTTGTGGACGCGCCCAAGTGGGGAGTGAGCACCAAGTTCGGGAAATCGCGCAGGGGGCTGTCTTTGGCGAGGGGTTCGGATTCGTAAACGTCCAAGCCCGCCGCGGCTACTTTGCCGCTTTTGAGGGCTTCAACCAAAGCCGTTTCCTTGATGATTCCGCCGCGGGCGCAGTTGAACACGCGCACGCCCTTTTTCATTAGGTCGAAAGCCTTTTCGTCAATCATATACTTTGTGGCTTCCGTGAGGGGCATATGGACTGTGATGTAGTCGGCAGTTTTGAAAGCCTCTTCAAGCGGAACAATCTGCACGCCCAAAGTTTTGGCGCGCGCTTCCGTAAGGAACGGGTCATATGCAAGAACTTTCATGCCGAACGCCATTGCGCGTTTTGCGACTTCCGCGCCGATTCTGCCCATACCGAGCACCGCCAAAACCTTGTTTTTAAGCTCAGTGCCCTTGAAAGATTTTCTGTCCCACTTGCCTTCGTGAATGGAGGCGTTCGCCTGAGTAATCGGGCGCGTGCCCACCATAATGTGGGTGAACGTAAGTTCCGCAGTTGCAATGGTATTGCCCGTGGGAGTGTTCATGACAACAACGCCCTTTTCGGAAGCCGCGGGAATGTCGATATTATCGACGCCCACGCCCGCGCGCCCCACAGCCTTCAGCTGCTTTGCACACGCGAGAACGTCGGCGGTAATTTTGGTTTCGCTTCTGACGATAACCGCGTCGGCGTCCTTGATGAGCTCTTTAACCTGCTCCGGAGTCGAGCCGTAAGCCTCGACAGTCTCAAAGCCTTCTTTTTTAAGTAATTCTACACCTTTCGGCGAGATTGGATCTGCTACTAATACTTTCATATTTCAACTAAAATCGTGGGACTATTTTCCAACCCGATTTTAAGCCTCCGATCCTACCCCGCCCTCCGCACCTGTCAAGTTTTTTATATGCGCACAGTCGGCGGTTTTTGCCCGTCGGGCATCGACGGCAATAGGCAAAAGCAGATACGCAGTTGGGCCGGGGTTAAAAGCCGAATAGGTGCCCGATAACGTTCAGGAACGAATCGCTCGAGACCATTTTCTGCCCGAAAGTCTTTTCAGCCGCGCCGTTTTTTATCAACACAACCCCGTCTCCCGAAACGGAAATGTCGAACAACTCGGAGTTTTGCAACATAAAATTATAACATATATCGGTTCTGATTGCTTTGGTATCTACCGACAAATCGGCAAAGATGATGTTGTTTTTTTCGCCGATTCGGTAATTTTCATTGTTCGTTTTATCAATTATGCCGCCGTTTGCCGAAAGGAGGAGAGTTCCGCTTCCGGAAACGTAATAATAGCGCAAACGCCCCAAAAAAATCGCCTTTTTCAAGCACCATTTTGCCCTCACATTGAGCGTAGGGGAAATGCCGACTATCGACTTGGGGGCGACCAAAGCCCCGCCGCAATTGTCCAATTTAAGCTCGGTAAAATACTCATACGGCGTCGAAGGCTGTATGTCGAGAAAAACGGTATCGTCCGACTTGTTTTCGTATTTGTCCATTTCCGTCAAACCCGAAAAAAAGCTCACTATCGGATTTCTTAAATTAAAGAGAACGGACTTGCTTTTTCTTAATTTTGAATTTTCCAAATACCCGTGAACCCTGTCGCTCTTTACAACTATTGATTCGCCCTTCAACAGGGGAACAGATATGGTTTTTTGGGCATTTTTTACAATATTTATGCGATTCGGAGTTTTTCTTTCCGAAACCTGAAACACATTGTCCCCACTTTTAGACAAATACGGAGCACAAATAAATATAAAAAACTTCAACACCGATGGGAAAACGACTATGACAAATACTATTGTAAGAGAATTCAACACGCAAATCGGATTAACAAACATACTGATATAAGTTTCCGCATAACCCTTGGGAGACAACATTTTTGTTTTGTCTTCAAGCGTTGTCTCCAGTTTTTTGATTTTCCCCTCTTGTTTTTTGACCGTTTTAAAGGCATTCTTTATTTCATCAATACTATATCCTAAAATTTTTTTGCACCCTGAATCTATCATATTGTAATAAAATGGTTTTTCTTCTTCCACTATATTTTTTTCTTCTGCCGTTTGTTCGTCGGATGGGGGGCAATCTGTAGTTGTTAATTCAGTGTTTGTATTTCTTAATTCTGCATTTATGGAACATACAGTTTCATATGCACACAAAAGAACATGCGTAATTATAAAAAACATCAAAAACGTTTTAATTTTCTTCATCTTTCTCCTATCTTTGCAAAATAATTTTAATTCGGGAAACTAACTCGTTCCCCGAAAGATTTTCGCAAAGTAGGAAAATTATCTTCCGCGAATATTGTAAAATTTGCGCACGCGGCGATTTTTATCTGTTTTATTTTTAGGGGGGATTGGATTCGTCGCGCACAATCAGAAAAAACGGCAAGGAGCGGACAATTAAGCTACCGACAGGTCTCCTTCGGGAGTAGGCGAAGGAAGAATTTGCAAAAAAATCCGCAGTGCAAAAGGCAAAGCGGAGGCAAAAACAAAGGCGCATTGTCAGCCCAAAATTATTTCTTTTTAGAGTTTGGGGAGGAGGGTTTAAACGAAAGGGCTTTGAAGTCTTTAAAAATATGCGGGACTTTTTTGGGGAGTTCGGGCTGTTTTTGGGTCGGCTTTTGCGGCTTGATTTTTTTTGCCTCCCAAGAGTAGTCGCGCCGCGCCGATTTCTCCGTTTTGGCGGTTTTTGCCGCGTTTTGTGCGGAATTCTTCCGCACCGAATTTGCCGAATCGCCCTGTTCCGAGATTTTGGGCGGTTTATCCATTTTCGTCCAGCGTCCTCCCGCCTCGTAGGGCGCGGGCTCGCGGGAGGAGGAAGCGGACAACCCGCCGCCAAACACACGGAAGTTCAAATTTTTGTCGGCAGGGCGCAAGCGCGCGGAATCGGAAGATTCTTCGGCGGTTGCGGACTTTATCTCCGAATTTTCCGCCGACCGTTTACCGCGTTTCTCGGCGGAATTTTCGGAAGAATCGGAAGGCGTTTCCGAAGCGGGCGAAGAACGTCGGGCTGCGCGGCTAGAGGGCGCGGGTGATTGCGATTCCAATTCGCCTGCGTGCGCTGCTGCGTCATCATCGTGTTCGCCCGCGTGCGCCCTTGTTTTCGCCATTTTCGACATACGTTTTTTCATTCGTTTGGAGTCGAACAACGTCGAATTTGTCGCGGCAATTTCCAAGCCCGACAAGTCCATATTCGCCAGCGCACCGAAGTTTTTCCACTGAATGTCGGTCTTCAAATTTATGCGCGAGGCGACCGTCCGAATGTGTCCCGCCGCCGACCGCGCCGAGGATACAATTTCGCCTATGCGCATGCAGACCGCCCCCAGAACGGAAACGGTCTCCCAAATCATATTGTCGTTTGAAATCACTATTATGCGGGCGCGATTTTTGGCGAGCGCACAATAGCGTTCAATGAACTCGTCGGCGGTCATGTTCGAGGGCGTGTAGACCTCGGAAAACGTAATTACGGCGTCGTTTGGGCGTTCAATGGAAACGTCTTCGCCCCTGCCGTCGTAGACTATAGTAATGCGCGTTGCGTAGACATCGTGGATTGGCTCGAGCATTTCGGCAAGTTTTCGCTGGGCGGCGCGCGCGTCGGCAAGCAGAAGCTTTTTAAGCGTCGGCTCGGCGTGGATTACGTTCCAGCCGTCAACTAAGATGTGGTCGCAACGCATAAGACGGCGTTAATCGTCGAAAATGCTTCTGATAAATTTCGAGAAAAAGGGGAAGACCGAAGGCGAAACTTTCAGCACAAAACCGCCGTCGGCAGCCATTTTGACTTTGATTTTCCGCGCGGATTCTTCGTCGGAAATTTTTATGGAAGCATCGGTCGGCGTGCGCTCGGAATTTACGGTGTCGGTGAGCATTTCCAGAACGTAGGACTGGTCGGAAATGAATTTCGAAAGGTCTATTTCCACTTCCCTGCCCTCGCCCGCGCAAATGCCCGCGATATACCAAACCTCGCCCTTGCGGCGCGCAACTACTACGTATTTGCCGAGTTCGCCAGCAACAGGCACGGACTCGTCCCAAGAAGTGGGGATAGTAGAGATAAACGACGTAAACTTCGGATACTTTGCGTATTCGGTGGGGCTGTCGCACATCATCTGAAGCGGCGCGTAGAACAACACGAACAACGCCCCCTGATGCGCGCGCGTGGTTGTTGATTCAGGCAGCGTAAAACGCTTGTAATAGTATTGTTGCTGAATGTTGCGAACCGCTCCGGGAGTATAGTCCATCGGGCCCTGCAACATTCTTGTCATAACCAAATCTACATTGTGCGAGGCCGTAATCGGCACTATTTTTTTGAACTTGACCATTTCCAAGCCTTTTACCGCCTCGAAATTTATCACGTTCGGATACGTTCTGTTAAGCCCCGCGGGCTTGGCGCACCCGTGGAAATCAACAATCATTTTGTTTTCCGCGGCAAGGCGGGCGATTTTGTAGTAAAGCTCCATCGCGGTTTGGTCGTCGCGGTTGAAGAAATCGACTTTAAGCCCGTCCGCCCCGAAGCTTTTCATGAGCGGAATGGCCTTTTCGCCGTAGAGGTTGAGCGACTGCCCCAAGCACCACAGCACAACTTTCACGTTGCGCTCGTGCGCGTATTCAATGAGCGACTTCACGTCCAAAAACGGCTTCTGCGAAAGGATTTTCTCGTGCACGCCGTCTTTCATTTGCGCCACGTCCCTGCCCACGAGCCAGCCTGCATCGAACATAATGTAGGGAATGGAATTTTCGGCGGCGAAGTCGATATAGTATTTGTAGGTTTTTTCATTGACGCCCGTTTCGAAATCCACGCCCTCCAAGCTCCAGTTATTCCACCACTCCCAAACGCACAGCCCGCCCGAAATCCACGAAGTATCCGCTATGCGCGAAGGTTCGGCGAGCTTGAAAACCGTGTTGTTCACCGCCAGCTGCGCGTCCGTTTCAGCGACAATGAACGCGCGCCACGGGAAGCTGCGCGTAGCTTTCGTCTTTGCGATAAAGTCTTCGAATTCGTCGAACTGAACCATAAAATTGTTGAGTTTTTTCATGGACTTCGGGTATTTCACGAAGGCCGATTTCAGCCCGCCGCCCGACTTAAAGCGCAGCATCGGATACGCCTGCACATCGCTTTCGACAACCGCAACCGTGGCGTTTTTGGCGCGGACTAAAAGCGGCAAAAGCGCGTATTTGTCGGCGGGAATGTCGGCGGCCGTAATGCGGTCGAACGACTTCTCGTATGCCGACATTGTTTTTGCAACCTGAGCCACTATTTTCGCGTCGGCGGGCAGGTTCAGATCGAGTGTTTCGGAGAAAACGCGCATTTCGCCCGAGCCGCACTTTGCCACGAAGCGGTATGCGACAGCCTCGTTGTAGGCGCGGAAAATTATTTTATACGAACCGAAATCTATATCCATCTGGTTGTAGCAGTCGGGAATGCGCGACGCAATGCCGAGTTTTACCGCCAAAACCGCATCTTGCGACGAATTGTTTACCGAAGCGACTTCGGTTTTTTTCCCGAATTCTCCCCTGTCGGTTTTCATTGCAATGCGCATATTCTCCATTACGGGCTTGCCCTTGAACGACAGGGAAAGCGTAATTGATTCCCCCGCGCCGACTTTCGCCTCGAGCGAACCGTCGGGCGACTTCACCGAATATTCCGCCGCCGAAAGCGCGACTGCCGCGCATAAGGATATTACCGTCAAAAATGCGATTTTTTTCATAGTGTATTTGATTTGCAGGTTTATTTATAAAATGGGGAAGTCGAAATGAAAACAAAAGCCCTGACGAATGTCAAGGCTTCGTTATGCGCGCAGAGGCTGCTACTTCATCAAATCGGCAATCTGCAACTTGGAAACTATGAATTTGTAGTTGGGATCGTCGGGAGGAAGGTTGCCGTCGAGGGCACGCCTGACCGCCATTGCCATATACTGCCGCGACACTTTGTATTGCGCTATTTTCTTGATGACTATTTTTGTAATAGCCTTTGAAAGTGCGGCGTCCTTTACCTTGTAGTTTGTTGCAAGCAGGTTCAGCTCGCCAGATGTTATGGTGTTTTCAAGCAGGCGCTCCACTGCGGGCGTGCGCGTTTTTTCGTCGAAGAACAAGTTCCAAAGTTTCATTCTGTATTGTTCGTCGCCGCGCATAATCAGAATGCGCAACGCCGACATATCGCCCGCGTCGGCGCGCTCTTTGAGGACGCGTTGGACGGCGTAGCTTGTGTTTTCAAGCAGGACGTTTTCGGCGTAGCGCGAAAGGGGTTCTTCGTTCCCGAGAAAAATCGAATAGATTTTGTTGATGTTGGCTTCGTCGCTGCAAAGGAAGCGCGCGCTGTAAACGGCAAGACCGCGAATGTCGGGGTCGGGATTGTCAAGCTCGCACGCAATCACGGGGTAGAAGCGGGTGTCGCCCGAAATCATAAAGCTCCCCATCGCCGCAAGTTTTGCGCGCCTGCCCAACGACGGGAATTTTGAAACAAGCCACTGCGAATTTTCGAACTTGCGCCCCGTGTTCATAAGCTTTGCCGCCTCCGCCGAAAGCGCGTTGTCGGCAACTATTATCGAGTCGAGATACGCCGCGCGCGCGGCGGGGTCTTTTATGAACATCGCCCTTGCCGAAAGCACGCCCTGCGTGTCGGAGGGAATGAACTCCAACGCCTTTGCCGCCGTGTGTTTGTCGCCCCGAGCCGCCGCCTTTTGGGCCATGAACACAAGCGAAGACAACGCCGCGTCTTTGCGGAAGTCGTTTTTGGAAAGAATGTCGCCGAGAGCCGCAACAACGTCTTTCTGGAAAAGCCCCGCAATACCCGCCGATTCGTCATACCGCGCAAGCGACTTCACCGCGAACACGGCAAGCTGCTTGTCGGACAAATCGTTTGCAATAGCTATTACGACCGCCCTGTCGCTGTCGAGCAACGCCAAAAGCGCAACCGCGTTTTCCTTTACCGGACGCGCCGCGTCGGGGCTTGCAACAACGTCCTTAAGCGCGGACTGCACTTTGCCCGAATCGAGCGTGGAGAACACGTCGCAAACGTAGGCGCAGCGGTCGATGTCGAACAAATACGGCTTCAGAACCTCAACGCAGTCGGAATCGGCAATCGGCTTGAGCAGATTGCACGCAAGCCTGAATCCCTCGCGCGAAAGCCCGCCCGCCTTGATTGTTTCGAGCAGCTTTTGCGAAATCCCCTCCGCCGCCTCCGCGTTCTGCGCCTTCAGACGCAGCGAATGGAACCACCCGAGCGAGTCGCCCGCCCGATAGTTTGCCAAATCTGAATATTCGTCGGCGAAACACGCAACCGACGCCGCCAAAACAATAGATGCAAAAAATCTTTTCATACGCTTGTCCTCCCTATTTTACGCTTGAAGTTCCCACGGCGCGGTGTAGGCGCGGTCGCACAGGCGCGCGGCTTCGGCGTCGCCCACAATTTCCTCGGTGTCCGGATTCCACTTAATCGGCCTTCCCATTCTGTATGCGATTTCGCCGAGCAAGCACGCCGTGTTGGAGCGGTGCGCAACCTCGATGTCTGTCACGGGAATGCGTTTGTCGAGCGCGCTGTCGATAAACGCCGTGAAGTGGTTGCGGAAGCGAAGCGGGAAAAGCCTGTCGGAAGACGGCGGAATTTTTATGCCCGAAAGCTCCACGGGATCGGAATACATCACAGACCTGCTCACGAAAAGCTTGCCCTTTGCACCGAAGAACTCCACGCCGTTTTCGTTGAGGTCCGACATCTCTATTTCCACGCCGTTTCTATAATAGAAAGTAATCTTGAATTTCGAGGGCTGGTCGGAGAAGCCGTCTTTCGGCCATTCGACAAGGTTCGGAACAATTTCCTCCGGACCGGAGCGATCAATGCCCAACGCCCAGTGCGCCAAGTCGAGGTGGTGCGCACCCCAGTCGGCTATTTTGCCCGCACTGTAGTTGCACACGCCGCGCCAACGCGTGAAGGTCTTGTTCGGGTGGTAGAACGAACGCATTGCGGGACCCTGCCACATTTCGAAATCAAGCCCCTGCGGAACGGGGACGGGCTTGAGAACCTCGGCGGCGAAGTTCGACGGAAGCCCTATTTTTATGCGCTTGATGTCGCCCAAATATCCGTTTCTGACAAGTTCCGCCGCGTGGATAAACAGCGGGCGCGAACGCTGCCAAGAGCCCGTCTGCCACATTATGCCCGAAGCCTTCACTATGTCGCGCAGGATTTTTCCCTCGCGAATTGTGCGCGTAAGCGGTTTTTCGCCCCAAACGTCCTTGCCCGCCTTTGCGCAGGCTATGCCGATTATGGCGTGCCAGTGGTCAGGCGTTGCGGTCGAAATAACGTCAATGTCCTTGCGGGCGAGGACTTCGCGGAAGTCGTTGTAGCAGGGGATGTCCATGCCGTAAAGCTCGCGGGCGTAGCGCAAACCGCGCCTGTCGAAATTCTTGTAGCCGTAGTATTGCCGTCCCTCTGTATTGTTTACATCGCAGAGGGCGACAAGCTGGAGGCGTTTGTCGCTTTTGAAATTGGTTGTATTGTTGATTCCCTGTGTGCCCAGACCGATGACGCCCATTGTCAGGCGTTCGCTGGGGGCTACAGTGCCGTCTCTGCCCAACGCCGACGCGGGAATTATTGTGGGGAAGCCCACCGATGCCCCAAAAACGGCCATGCTTTTTACAAACTCTCTTCTGTCCATATTATAGATTCCATCTTTTGTTGTAGTAATTGTGTGTGTGAAAAAACGGCGAATCCAAAGCGTCTCAAACGATTGAGATTCACGTCGAAAATGATTGCCGCATTTGCGGAGCGCGTCAAGATTTTTTATTTACGAAACGGCGGTTTGTAAAAACGGACACCGCGCACAGGAATCGGAGCGGGATTATTTTCAGTCCGAACCACCCTTCGCCCGAAGCTGCGCATACACCGCCAGACAAAGACCCGCGACTATCGCGAACGCCGAATAGAACGTTCCGCGGCTGAGTCCGCAGATAAGCGACACCCCGAAATCGGGTTCGCGGAAGAGTTCGCAGACAATGCGCAAAATTCCGTAGAGGACGAGAAATTCGCCCGCTATGCGTCCCTTCGGAGGGTTTCCCCTCCACAAACGCCACTGCGTGTAGGCGAATAAAAACAGTCCCTCGGCGCACGCTTCGTAGAGTTGGGAAGGGTGGCGCGCGGGAATGTCGGCAAGCGCAGTTCCCGCGGGAGCGGAGTTGGGGAAAATCATAGCCCATGGCACGTCGGAGACCTTGCCCCACAGTTCGCCGTTTATGAAATTGGCTATGCGCCCGAAAAATATGCCCAAGCCCGACGACGCTACAACCAAGTCGGCAAGCCTCAAAAAAGACTGTTTGTGGACTTTCGAAAACGCCGCGATGGCAAGCAGCACGCCCACAAATCCGCCGTGGCTCGCCATTCCGCCCTTCCACACTTGGAAGAAAACAAGCGGATTTTCCGCAAACGCGTCGAACGAGTAAAGCAGCATATACCCCAAACGCCCGCCGACAATCACCCCCACAAGCAAGTATGTCAGAAGCGAGGAGTTTTCGTCCTTATTGAGCGGACTTTTACCCTTCGCCGAATACAGGTTAAAAAGCAGCAGAGCCACCGCAAAACCCGCCAGATATGAAAGTCCATACCAGCGCACGCCCTCAAGAAAAAAACCGTCGGGAAAACGGAGCGCAAAGGGGTCGAAATTTACAACGTAATGTGATGCCGAATTCATCGAATAAAATGTTTGAAGAATTTTTTACGGACGTTAACGTATAGACAATTTAAAAATATAATCAATGAAAGAATTTGACCTAAGGCAGTTGGTGGAATCGCGCTTCGGCGAAAACTACGACCTCCACGAAAAATACGTCAACAGAACGCTTGCGAAAGTCCTGAAAACGATAGGTTTCGACAAGTGCTACAAGTCGGCGAAGGGCGCATATCTTTACGACGCCGACGGCAACGAATACCTCGACATGATTTCGGGCTACGGCGTCTACGGCATAGGAAGAAACAACCCGGTTGTCGGCAAGGCAATCAAAGACGCCATAGACATGGATTTGCCCAATATGGTGCAGCTTGACTGCGCCGAACTCAGCGGACTGCTCGCCGAAAGAATCGTGAAGCTGCACAACAACCAGCTGACCGCCGTGTTCTTCTGCAACTCGGGCACGGAGGCGAACGAGGGCGCGCTGAAATTCGCGCGCGCACACACCAAGCGGCAGAAAATCGTGTCGATGGACGGCGGCTACCACGGGCTGACCTACGGGGCGTTGTCGGTCACGAAAACCCCGCACTTTCAGGAGGGCTTCGGCCCGTTCCTTCCCGAAACCGACGTAATCGGCTTCAACGACATCGACGCGCTTGAAGAAAAACTCGAAAAAGGCGACGTTGCCGCGTTCATCGCCGAACCCGTAATCGGGCACGGAGTCGACATTCCCTCCGACGACTTCTTCCCCAAAGCTCAGGCGCTCTGCCGCAAATACGGCACGCTTTTTATTATGGACGAAGTCCAGACGGGCTTTGCGCGCACGGGAAAAATGTTCGCCTACCAGCACTGGGGGCTTGAACCCGACATCGTAACGATGGCCAAAGCACTCAGCGGCGGATACGTTCCGTGCGCGGCGTTCGTTACCACGCGCGAAATCCACCAGAGCGTGTTCTCGCCGCTCGACAACTGCGTAAAGCATTCCACGACTTTCGGCAGAAACAATCTGGCAATGGTTGCGGGACTTGCCTCAATCGACGTAATCGAGCGCGAGGGGCTGGTCGAAAGGTCGGAGAAAATGGGCGCGCTGCTGAAGTCGAAGCTGGAAGCTCTCAAGGGAAAGCACTCATACATAAAAGAGGTGCGCGGCTTGGGGCTTATGATTGCAATAGAGTTCCAGGAGCCGAAGGGGCTTCTGCAAAAGGCTGCTTGGAAGGCGTTGAAGGCGGCAAACAACTCGCTTTTCACGCAGATGGTGGTAACGTCGCTTATGGACAACTACCGCATAATAACTCAGGTTACAAGCCACGAAGTCCACGCGGTAAAGCTTCTGCCGCCGTTTATAATCACGGAGGCTGAAATCGACAGGTTCGTCAAGGCGTTCGACGAAACGCTCGAAGCCGCGGCCAACCCCGCAGGCCCGCTCTGGAAGTTCGGCAAACGCCTTATAGCCGCAAGTATGGACAACAAAAAACAGCAATGATTGACTTCCCCCATTTCAAGGCCAACTGCAACGCCCTCCGCGAACGCGTAGCCCGCGCCGCCGCAAAGTGCGGGCGCGCCGCCGACTCGGTAAAAATACTGCCCGTAACGAAAACGCACCCGCTCGACGCCGCCGAATTTTCCGCCGAATACGGCTTTGCCGCCGTGGGCGAAAACAAGGTTCAGGAGGCGTGCGCCAAAATCGAACGGGCGCGCGGCGGCAATTCGAAAGCCGCAGCTCTGCAGTGGGAGCTAATCGGACACCTGCAGACAAACAAGGCAAAAAAGGCGGTCGAAAACTTCGCGCGAATCCAAAGCGTAGACAGCGTAAAGCTTCTTGAAAAAATCGATTTCGAGGCCGAAAAGCTCGGGAAAATCCAACGCATACTTTTGCAGGTAAACGCGGGGCGCGACCCCGCAAAATTCGGCGCGGAGTTGGAAGACGCACCCGCCCTGCTCGACGCCGCGCTCGGCTTGAAGAACGTGGCGGTAGAGGGGCTTATGACAATAGCCCCGCTCGACGAAAATCCCGACTCGGCGCGCCGCTGCTTCGAAAACCTGCGCCTTTTGCGCGACGGCCTGCGCGCGCGCAGCGGGCTTGCGCTCGACGAACTTTCCATGGGCATGAGCCACGACCTCGAAATCGCAATAGAACATGGCTCTACAATGATACGCGTGGGCACGTTCCTCTTCGGCGCGCGCGACTACTCCGTATGATTTACACTCCCGCAGACCTCCAAACCGACGCCTTTGCCGACGACGCCCCCAAGTTCGCCGTTTTCGGCAAACCCATTGCGCACTCGCTAAGCCCGATTATGCAAAACGCGGCCCTCGCCGAGCTTGCAAAAACCGACCCGCGCTTTGCCCGCGCGCGCTACGCGGCGTTCGAAGTCGATTCGGCGGAGCTTAACGAAGTCCTGCCGCTGTTTGCCGCAAAAAATTTCGCGGGCATAAATTTGACAATTCCGCACAAGGAAACCGTTTTGCCCGCTCTCGCCGAAACCGACGCGGAGGCGGCGCGCGCGCGGGCGTGCAACACGCTTCTGCGCATTCCGTCGGGCTGGCGCGGCTTCAATACGGACGGATTCGGGCTTGAAACCGCCATACAAAAGGCGTTCGGCAGAAACTTAGAAAACGCGGACGTCGTTGTTCTTGGCGCGGGCGGAGCGGCGCGGGGCGCGGCGTTCAGGGCTTTGGCGAAAAAATGCGGGTCGCTTTCGATTGCGAACCGCTCGCGCGAACGCCTGCAAAAACTGGTCGGCGATATACGCGCGGAGGGGTTTGACTGCACCGCGCTGGAACTTTCGCAAGACCTGAAAATTCCCGAAAACGCGGTCGTTGTGAACGCTACGTCGATTGGCTTGAAGCCCTACGACGCCCCCGTTCTCGACTTTTCGAAATTTCCGCGTTCGGCAGTGTTTTTCGATATGCCCTATCGGCGCGGCGCGCAGACCAATTCAGTGGAAGCGGCTCGGCAAGCCGGAGTGCGGGCGGAAAGCGGGCTGCCCATGCTTGCGTGGCAGGGGGCGAAATCGCTTTCAATCTGGACGGGGGCGAACATAGAAAGCGCGGGAAAAACAATGTTGAAATCACTCGGGCTATGAACGACTTTATCCAAACCGCGGCGGAGTTTCCGTCGATAATCTGCGCAGCCGTTTTCTGTATGGGCGCGTGCGTGGGAAGCTTTTTGAATGTGTGCATTCTGCGCATTCCCAAAGGAGAGTCAGTTGTGTCGCCGCCGTCGCACTGCAAATGCGGCGCGCCGATAAAGTGGTTCGACAACATTCCGATTCTGTCGTGGTTTGTCCTGCGCGGAAAGGCTCGCTGCTGCGGCGGCAGGATTTCTTTCAGATACCCGCTTGTGGAGGCGTTGACCGCCGCGCTGTTCCTGCTTTTGTGGCTGGCTTTCCCGCCGGCGGTGGCGGCGGTGTATATGGCGTTTGCGGCGTTGATGGTGTTCTGCACGTTCGTGGATTTGGACACGATGACGCTCCCCGACGCCGCGACTGTGGGCGGCGCAATTCTGGGCGTTGCGGCGGTCTGCGCCGTGCCCGAAACGCTCGTTGAAAACGCCGCGCAAATGCACCCGCTTGAGGCTCACGTTCGGGGATTCGGGTATTCGGTGTTCGGATGCGCGGTAAGTTCGGGCGTGCTCTATTGGATTCGCCTGCTTGCGGAAACAATTTTGCGCCGCGAGGCAATGGGCGAGGGCGACGTCATTCTGGTCGGCTGCATAGGCGCGTTCTGCGGCTGGCAGGGCGGTCTGTTTGCGCTGTTCGGAGGGTCGATAATCGGCTGCGCCGTCATGATTCCGATGATTCTTGTTTCGCGCGGATTTTCGAAAAACGCGGGAGAAATCGAAATCCCGTTCGGGCCGTGGCTGGCGGCGGGAGCTGTCGCGTATATCTTCTGTGCCGACTTTGTCCGCGCCGCGCTCGCCAACCTGTCGGCAGCTTTCGAATGAATATCCTCGACGAATTTCTGACGCGGTTGCAATCGCAAAAGCGGTATTCGCAACACACAATCCGAAGCTACGCAAAGTCGGTCGGCGAATGGCTCGACTTCCTTGCGGAATCTCAGACCGACTTTAAAGCGGCCGACAGACGCTCGGCAAAACGCTACGTTATGAGGCTTTCCGAAACACTCGAAACGGCGTCGCTGCGCAACAGGGTTTCCTCCGTCCGCTCCTTCTACAAGTATTTGATGCAAACGGCGCAAATTGACGAAGACCCGTTTTCGGGCGTCAAGTTGCCGAAACTGAAAAAAAGCCTGCCCGTTTTTCTGACGGAATCGCAAATGCCGTCGCTGCTTTCAGAGCCGTGGCGCGAGCTTGAAAACGGCGAACGCAACAACCTCCAGACTCTGCGCGATGCCCTCTGTCTGGAGCTTCTCTACGGCGCGGGGCTGCGCGTAAGCGAACTTTGCGCGCTCAAATGGAAGCACATTGACTTCGCCCGAAACGCCGCAACGGTTGTCGGCAAAGGCAACAAAACGCGCTTCTGCCCTTTCGGCGAGAACGCGGGCAAACTTCTGCGCCAATGGCGCGACACCTTCGCCCTTTCGTCCGCCCCCGACGCCTACATTCTCCACACTCCGCAAAAAAAGCCGATGTATCCGCGCTTTGTCCAACGCGCGTTGGCGACATATCTGGCGGGAGCGGGACTGCCCGCAAACATCACCCCGCACAAACTGCGGCACTCTTTCGCGACGCACCTTGTAAACGCCGATGTCGATTTGCGCGCGCTTCAGGAAATGCTCGGGCACGCCAGCCTTTCGACTACGCAAATTTACACGCACCTGAACACGAAAAAGCTTGTGTCGGAGCACAGGGCTGCGCACCCCCGCGCCCGCAAGTAAAACTTGTGAGGGCGACGTCTCTGTTGCGAAAGAATTTTATTCTTTTAAAATGAAAACGGCTTCGCGTTTTAGTTCGCAACAGAGGCGTCTCGTGGCTTATGGAGAGTTTGTTCGGGCGGAATAACCGCAAGGTTAATTCCGCCAACTCACAAACATCTCCCTAAGCACACGCCTCACAAGTTTTTCCCGCGGGACACAATGCGGATTCGAACTTAAATGCGAACTATTTTAAAGAACCGCTACGCCTTGAAAAATCCAACTTTTAGCTCAAACCTCACAAGTTTTTTTTCCACAAAACACAATATGAGTTCGAACCCGCATTGTGTGGACAGTAAAAAAATACATTGTAAGTTCGAACCCACATTGTGCAAACAGGACAAATTCGCGAGGTTCGCACTGGGATTTGTGTTTTTGAGCGGTGGGATAGTGCTTAAGCACAGACCACCCGAACAAAACCTCCATAAGCCGCGAGACGCCTCTTTGTCGAATCTAAAAACAAAGGCGGATTGCCTACGGCAACCGCCATTACTTTTTAATTTATAAAATATTCGAAAAAGAGGCGTCGCCCTCGCATGTTTTTCAAAAAAGCTTGCGGAGAACGGACACAGATAGGAAGATGCGCGCTATGGACAAAACCACAACCACCCCCGCCACCCCGCCGCCGCTGATGGATTCCACCGTTGCTGCAGGCTTCCCCTCGCCCGCGGAGGAGCGCGTAGACCGCCCTCTCGACCTCAACGAGCTGCTTGTGCGCAAACCAGCCGCCACGTTTTTCGTGCGCGCGCGGGGGGAATCGATGATCGACGCGGGAATACGCTCGGGCGACATCTTGGTTGTAGACCGCAGTCTGGAGGCCGCCGACGGCAGCATTGTTGTGGCGTCTGTCAACAACGAGTTCACAGTAAAATACCTGCGCACCGCCCGCGGACGCGCGAGCCTTGAGCCGGCAAACAAAAAATTCAAACCGCTCGTTTTTTCCGACGCCGACGAGCTGCGCATTTTCGGCGTGGTGACGGCAGTAATACACAGGTTTGTAAAGTAGAAAATGATAGGGCTTGTGGACGGCAATAATTTTTTCGTCTCGTGCGAACGTATATTTGACCGCTCGCTCGAGGGCAAGCCCGTCGGCATACTTTCGAACAACGACGGCTGCGTGGTGTCGCGCTCAAATGAAATGAAGGCGTTGGGCATAAAAATGGGAACGCCGTTTTTCGAGTTAAAACCAGATATCGCGCGGCTCGGACTTATTTTAAGAAGCAGCAATTTCGAACTCTACGGCGACATCTCAAACCGGGTGATGTCGGTCCTTGCGGAATTTGCGCCCGCCGTGGAGCAGTATTCGATAGACGAGGCGTTTATCCGCCCCGAGGGAGTTGCCGACTACTTTGCGTTCGGCGCAAAACTGCGCTCGACGATTTTGAAGTGGATTGGCGTGCCGTGCGGAGTGGGTTTCGCCCCCACGAAAACGCTGGCGAAAATCGCCAACCATATCGGCAAAAAGCTCGATTCCGGCGTGTTTGTAATGCCCGAAGACACGCGGCCGATACTCTCGCAACTGCCCGTTTCCGAAGTGTGGGGCGTGGGGCGCAGACTCGCGCCGCGGCTTCGCCGAAAGGGAATCGAAACCGCATGGGACCTCGCAAACTACGGCGACGACAAGCTGCAAAAATCGTTCAGCATAATCTTGGCGCGAACCGCAATGGAGCTGCGCGGAACGGAGTGTTTAACCGACGAGCACTGCGGGGGACAGTCGCAAAGCATAGGCGTGTCGCGCTCGTTCGGCAACCCCGTGAGGGAGTTCGATTCCCTTGTGGAATCGGTCTGCCACTACCTCGGGCGCGCCGCCGAAAAACTCCGAGCAGAGCGGCAGCGCGCGGCGGGCGCAAACGCGTATTTCATCTACTATCCCGAATACCGTCCTCGCAGGCTCGACGGCGGTTGCACAAGCTGCACCGTGGCGTTTCCCTATCCGACCGACGACACCTCCGTTATGCTCTCGGCAATAACACCCAAACTCAGACAGATATTCGTAGGCGGACGCCGCTACAAAAAATCGGGAGTCCTTCTTTGGGGGCTGGAGTCGGGCGCGGTGCAGACTGATTTGTTCGCAAAAACGCCCGCGGGCAACAGCAAACTGTTTGCGACAATCGACAAAATAAACGCCAAATTCGGGCGCGGCTCTGTTGCGCCGCTCGCGGAGGGAATCGAAAAGCCGTGGCGTATGAAAAGCGAAAGCCGCTCCCCGCGCTACACCACCGTGTGGGACGAAATTCCGACGGCGAAATAATCAGTTCGAACGCCGAACCCGCCGTCCGCGCCCGCCTTTCAAGCGGACTGCGCGCGCCTACAAAACCTTTTCCCAGTCTTCTACGTCGAGAACCCGCCCGAATTTTTCGCCGACTTTTTTGAAATGCGACACTTTTTCGAACCCGAATTTTTCGTGGAACTTCACGCTTGCTCCGTTGCACGAAGTTATGCAGGCTATTAACACCGCACACCCTCCCGCGCGGCAGGCGTCCAAAAGCTCGGCATAAAGCGCGGAACCCAACCCGCGACCGAAAAATTCGGGCGCAAGATAGACTGTTGTTTCCCACGTTCGCGCATACGCGGCGCGCTGTTTCCACAAATGCGCGTAGCAATACCCCACAACTGCGCCGTCGATTTCCGCTACAAAATACGGAAAACGCGCGGAAATTTCCGAGATGCGAGCGCGCATTTCGGCTTCCGACACGGCTTCGGTCTCGAACGTCTCGACGCCGCGCAAAACGTAGCCGTTGTAAATTTGGACTATTTCGGCGGCGTCCGACAACCTGACTTTTCGAATCATCGCGCAAAATGAAAATCCGATTTTCGGCATTCTCAAGCCAAAAATTCGCGCATTTTGCGGGCGCGGAAACATCTCGAAAAAACGCGGCATCGGCAAAAACCGGACGCCGCGCGCCAAATACAACCAGCCCCGACGCGCTATTGCAGCGACGCCGAACGCCACCAGTCGTAATGTTTTTCCTCCAAGTCTCCGATGGAGGGCATCGGGTAGAAAAGCATATCCTTTCCGCAGCCGATGAAAAACCCGGAGCGTATCATTCTATACGGGATTTCGCTCACCGACCTCATCAGAACCTTGTTGTTCTTGCCGCCCTTGATCGAAACCTGCATAAGGCAGTCGCGCAGGTGGTATTGGTTCTTGTAGGGCAGAACGCTCATATCGCCGTGGGCGACATCCGTTTCAAGCTCCCCCATTTTGAGGTCGCAAAAAGCTACTTTATTGTAGTGGACAAGGTGTTCGGGCGAAGTGATGTCGGCAATGTATTCGTCGGGGCGCAGAATGCTCACAACGCGCGTGCTTGCGGGCGCGAGAATTTGATACATATACGGATGGATTTTCGCCTCGGGCGAAAACGCCGCCACCGAAAGTTCCAGTGTTTTACCGTCGCGCGTGACCACAAATAGCCTGCCGATTGCCGAAACGGGAATGTGCTCCAAAACCCTGTAGACCGACAAATACACCGACTTATGGGGCGAGCCGTCGGCGTGCGGCACGCAGAGTTCGTCGGCCTTCCCGACGGGCAGAAAGTCGCTTTTGAACGACTTGTCGATTTCGCAGAAAATCGCCTGAGAGTAGTTGCGTCTTAGCGAACCCGTGGCAAAATACGCCCCGAATTCCTTCGGCGGCAAGTTGGAAACAACCAACGCTTCCGGCGACAACAACAAATACAGGTAAGTTTTCATTACAATCCTTTCTTTACGAGTTCGCGGTTCTCCCGAACCTGACCGGATTCTTGATTGCGCCGCCGCATTCGTCAAGCCAAAAGGCGGAACAAAAAAATTGTTGAAGAAACCGCCCGAGTGCGCCTTAATTGGGAAAACAATTTCCAATGGCAGAACACACCCTGAAACTGATAATAGCCGACGACGACTTTATTGCCGCAAACCGAGCCCGCGAAATCTTCGAGGAGCAGTCGCGCGGCGTAGCCGACGATATGTCTAAGGAAATCGTGGACGCGTCGGTCAATAAAGTAGACGACGCAATTTCTGTATGCAAGCAGATTGCGGAATCGGCAGCTACTGTTTCACTTTTCGGGGGGAAGAAGGTTGTATGGGCGCGAAACCTGAACTTTTTGAACGACTCTGTCGTAGCCAGAAACGAAAAAGTAAGGGAGGCGATAGCCGACATGGCGGATACGCTCGGGAAACTCGCCCCCGCGAACGCGGTTGTCGTCATAAACGCCTCGCCCGTGAACCGCACAAACAAAATGCTCAAAACCCTCTGGCAGATAGCCGACTTCGAGGACTTCAAAACAAAGGGCGCGGAGGACGCCTGCGTAGAGCTTTTGAAAACGGAGGCGAAAAAATTGGGCGCGCGGCTCGCCCCGCGCGCGGCCGAAACGATAGCCGCGATTGTTGCAAACAACACGCGAATGGCTCTGCAGGAGCTGCAGAAACTCGCCGTCTATACAAACTGCGAACGCCCCATAACCGAGGAGGACGTTGTGGACATGGTGCCGATTTTCGGCGAGGGCGACTTTTTCGAAATCTCCAACGCGTTTTATTCGGGCAATCTCAAACAGGCCATCGATTCGCTGCGCCGCTATTTCTTCACGAACAAGACGGCATCGGCGCGCCCGATAATCACGGTTATACAAAAACAAAATTCCGCGCTCATTCAAATCCGCTCGCTCATGGACGCCAAAATGCTGCCGCGAATTTCTGCGCCGCAGCCGAAAGGCTCTATTGCCAACGCGGAGTCGGTGTTCGGCAAATTTTTCGACGGCGCGGAGGGCAAAAGCGCGTATAACCTGTTTTCGCAAAACGAGTGGTATGCGGGCTCCAAGCTCGCGCCCATTGCCGCGCGCACGCCGCTTAAAAAGCTGATGGACATTCAGCTTAACCTCACAAAGGCGTTCGAAGACCTCATATCGCGCCCGGGCTGCGACGAAATAATAATGCGCGAGCTTTTTATCCGCTCAATATCCTAAAAATTTTTCGGCAAGCGCATACGCGCGCGCAAAACTTTTGTTTGAGGCAATTCCCCTGCCCGCTATTGAAAACGCCGTGCCGTGGTCGGGGCTTACGCGCAGAAACTTGAGGTTCATCGAGACGTTCACGGCGGAATCGAACTCTATCGCCTTGAGCGGCGCGAGAGCCTGATCGTGATACATCGAGACAATGCAGTCGAATTCGCCGCGCAGACAACGCTCAAAAACGGTATCGGGCGGAAGACACCCGCTCAAATTCGGATATTTTTGTCTCAATTTGCCGAGAACGGGATTGATTTTTTCAATCTCCTCCGTACCGATTATGCCGCCCTCTCCCGCGTGGGGATTGAGCCCGCAAACGGCAATGCGCGGGTTTTCCGCGCCGCGCAAACGCCGCGCCAGCCGCGCCGACGCCTCTACCGCGCGCGAAAGCCTGGCTTCGTCAATCAAGTCGGGCACAAGCCGCAACGGGTCGTGCCAAGTAACGAGACTTACGATGAACTTTTCGCCCGCAAAACTCATAACGGGAACGCCGCGCCATCTGTCGGCGAAAAATTCTGTCTGCCCCTGAAATTCGAATCCCACTTCGCGCATGCACGCCTTTGAAATCGGGGAGGTTACAACCGCCGCATACCGACCCGCAGCGCACCCGGCCGCCGCCTCTTCGAGCGAATCTAACGCGGCGCGCGCCCCCTCGCGGGTGGGGTGTCCCGCCTCTGGCGAAAAAGCCGCGCCGCCGACCGGCACTTTCAGGATATCGTCGGGAAGCGCGTCGAGAAAACGCCTGTGGGCAATCACCGCCGCGCCCCTGCGCGCTTCGGGATTTTCCTCCGCCCAAGAGCTGATTATCTCCAAGCCCACCCCCGCAGGGTCGCCCATTGTTATTGCTATGGGAGCGCGTTTCACGACTACCTCCTTGACTTGCGCGGAAACAGATAGCGGCGGGAGGGCATTTTGAAAAACTCCAAAAAACGTCTTGTGCCGTCGAAATTCACGGTGCCCGACTCCAACAGCTCGAGCGCGTTTTTGCGAACCGCGCCGCCTCCGTAGACCTTGAAATACGCGCTTTTAATTTCCGAAATTTCCGCGCGCGACATTCCGCGGCGCGACATTCCGATAAGGTTGAGTCCGCCCAAATTGTTTCTGTCTTCGGCTATTACAAAGGGGGGAATATCCATACTCGCCGCCGAATTGCCGCTTACAATCACGCCCTCTCCTATGCGCGTGCGCTGGTGTATCATAACGCCGCCGCTGATAAACGCGAAATCGCCACAGTGAACGTGTCCGGCAAGAGCCGCATAGTTGGCGATTATAACGTTGTCGCCCACAACACAGTCGTGTCCGACGTGCCCCGAAGTCATAATCAGGCAGTTTCTGCCTACTTCGGTGCTTTTGCCCTCGAACGTGGCGCGGTGGACGCTCGCGCATTCGCGCACGACAGTGCCGTCGCCTATTCGCGCGTATGTTTTAAGCGACGCGTCGAAATGCAAGTCCTGAGGAAGCCCCGAGACGTTTGCGAAAGAACATATCCTGCAGTTTGCTCCTATGCGCGCGCCCGAACAGATTTTTGCGTGCGGCTCAATGACGGTGTTGTCGCCTATTTCGACGTCGGGCTCTACAATCGCATACGCGCCTATGCAAACGCCGTCGCCCAAGCGGACGGAATCGCCTATTATTGCCGTGCTATGGACGCTATTCATTTGCAGCCTCCACTAAAAGTTTGCGCTTGAAACGCCTTAAATGCACTATTTTGACAAGCGCGGTAAACAGAATGCCGAAAAGCGTTGAAGTATAGCCCGCCATAAGGCTGGCGGTTATCACGCCGAACGTCAGCAGAATAAGACTTGCGACAGTTCCCGCCAAGCCGATATACAGCCCCAAGTCGAAGAGATTGTCTTCGTTGTCGAGAAGTTTGAGCTTCAGCGACGCGCTCGCCCGCGTGCGCTTAATGACGTTTATCCGAAGCAGACAAACAACATACACCAGCGACTGGATTACGAAAAACAGCACAATGGCGGCCAACGTTGCGGTATCGGTATCTATCGAGAACATATCTTTTTCTCCAATCATATTCGTTTTTATTTTGTCAAATGCAATTCTAATTTCGGCGGCCGATTCGTTCTGGATTTCCACCGAAAACGCGTCCGGCTCCACCGCCGCAAAAAACAGCACCGTTCCCGCCGCCGCCGCAATGGCGCAGCGCAGGCTAAGCAGCGAAGACCTGTGCGCAAACCCGAGCAGGCCGAACACGCCGAACGCCGCCGTATACGCGCCGAAAAACGCAAACATCACTTTCAGCGAAAGCAGCGCGGGGAGCGAATCGCCCGCGTACTCGGCTATAAAGCCCTTTACGGGCGAACAGAAAAAATCGATTGCCGCCGCCGCGCCGGAATTTTCGTATATGGGCTTCCCCTCCGAAAGCAGCAATTCCACGGCCCCTTCCCCGTTCGACAACGCAAGCGACAACCCTCCCCACCTGCGCGTGTCGGCTCCGCGCAAATAGCCGCAAAGTCCGGAAACGTCGCCCGTGAGAACCGCCGCCGCATACATGCAGTCGGCGAAGTGCGCGTTTTTTTGAGCGCAGAAAATCTCGGCGAAATCGAAAACCTGCAGCGGAGTTGAAAACCTTTTAAACAAAACTCCCAAGGCGGAAAAATCCAGACGGTTCGACAATGCCACAACTCCTATTGAGCATTTTTGGAAAACCTCGCCGCCGTCGGCGGGGTCGGCGAGCGCGGCGGAGAGCGCGAACGCAAAATTGTCGTCCAAGCATCCCGACTGCGCCAACAGCCCGAGCGTAAGCAGCGACGCCTCGAACGGCGCGCCCGCCGCAGAATATGCGGGCGGCAACAACACCGTGTTCATGTCGCGCGCCGCCAGAATTTTTGCTACTGTTGCGTTTCTGCTCTGCGAAAGGAATTCGAACAGCTTTTTCCTGTTCGCGCCCGAAGCAAGCAGCGCAAAAACCGCGGCATTTTTTTCGGCGCCCGCAGACGCCGCGAAAGTCTCGAAATACGGAACGTCGCCGCCGCCCGCGCGCCAGCGAGGATTTTCGGAAAGCGATTTCTCCGCCGCCGCCAATATCGAATCGGGATTGTCGCAGCAGCGCGCGAGAATTTCGGCGGGGGAAATCTGGGCGTTGTCGAGCGCAAACCGCGCGGCATCGGCAACGGAGCGCGTTCCCGCTCCCGCTGCGGCTACAACGCGCATATCCAGCGACGTGAAATATGCGGGCACGCAACACGCCAAAAACAGCATTGCCGCCCCCAAGACGACCGTTGAAACGGCCGCGATATTCCGCAAAAGTCGCATTCCCAATTCAATTAACGCGGCGATTTTCTCCGCTCGGCGTCAAAGAGTCAAGTTTTTCCCGCAAAAAACGCGCCCCAAAAGGCGCGCGTTGACAAACGAAGGAATGTGGGGGTTCGGCGGCCGTCAAAGGCTACAGTTCATACCAAGACTTCGGCGCGTAGACTGCGTTGTAGCGCGCCCCCGCGCTCTTGAGCTCGGCGAACGCCCGCGCCAACGACGCGCCCGCTGCGTCTATGCGCGAAGCCATCTCCGGCCAAGCCGCCTTCAAATCCACAAGCGCGCGCGTCTGGTTGTTTTGATATGACGAAATGAAATTCGCAAGCGTGGAATCGGCCTTTTTCAAGTCCTGTTCATACATCTGCCTTTCGAGGGCGGCAAATCCGCCCCACGCCGCAGAATATCTGCCGAACGCCTCGGCAAAAGGAGCTGGACACCCCGCAAGGTTCGCCGAATTGAGCTTTGCAACGACCGCCGACGGGGAGCCGGAATTGTCCAGCACGCTCATATTGTATGCGTAGACCGAATCTACCGCGACTTTTTCGGGGGAAACGTAGCCGGAACCCGCGCACCCCGAAAGCACAAACGCCGCACAGAAAACATAGATATATTTTTTCATATTTTTTCCTTCGCAGTCCGTATCGGAACGGCGCGGAAAAAATTAAATCTTCTGCGCGATTGCATCGGCATTGCCAACCACGCGCAGGCACGGACGCTCGGCGTAGTAGCGGTCAGTCCGTTCGTCGGGGGACGGGGGCGTGGGCGCGCCCTTTTGCAGGTCGAGGATTTCGCGGCAAATTATAGAGCCGTTTAGGCGGACAAAATCGCGGGCAAGGTTTTGGACGAATTCGTAGACGGCCTTTTTGCGTTCCCCGTCGGGCTGCGCGGCGGCGTCTCTCGCCAAACCCGCGAGCATTGCGCACGCCGAAAACGCGCCGCAGACTTCGCGCATTCTGCCGACGCCCCCGCCCAGCCCCTCGGCTATGCGCAGAGCAGTTTTTTCGTCCACACCGAAGCGCGGCGCATTGGCGGCGAACACCGATTGCGAGCAGTTGTAGCCCGCCAAAAAAAGTTTCTGGGCGGGAGTAAAATTATCCATTTTCCTTCATCATTCCTTTCAGCTCGAGCGACGCGCGCATCGAGCAAAATTTTGGCCCGCACATTGTGCAGTAGTGCATCGACGCGTTGTCGGGCGAGAAGTTCGGGTCGTGCTTTTTGCGGAACTCCGCTGCGCGTTCGGGGTCGAGCGAAAGGTTTATCTGGTCGAGCCAGCGCAGCTCTATTCGCGCCTTGCTCATTGCGTTGTCGCGGTATTGCGCGGCGGGGTGCCCCTTCGCCAAATCGACCGCGTGCGCGGCGAGTTTGAACGCCAACACGCCCTCGCGAACGTCGTCCTTTTCGGGAAGCCCCAAATGCTCTTTGGGAGTTACGTAGCAGAGCATTGCCGTTCCGTGCCAGCCGATTATCGCCCCGCCGATTGCCGCGGTGATGTGGTCGTAGCCCGCGGCGATGTCGGTTACGAGCGGCCCGAGCGTGTAGAACGGTGCTTCGTCGCACCAATCGAGCTGGTTTTGCATATTTTTTTGAATCATCTGCATCGGCACGTGCCCCGGGCCTTCGCACATAACCTGAACGTTGTGCCCCCAAGCGCGGCGGCAAAGCTCTCCCTGCACTTTGAGTTCGCCGAACTGGGCGGAATCGTTGGCGTCGGCAAGC
The DNA here is from genome assembly GCA_023450935.1 of Verrucomicrobiota bacterium. Taxonomy (GTDB): domain Bacteria; phylum Verrucomicrobiota; class Verrucomicrobiia; order Opitutales; family Intestinicryptomonadaceae; genus Merdousia. The sequence goes on from JAEXGH010000005.1 coordinate 144,103, forward strand.
GCGCCGGGGCGGAGGCCGTCGCCTATCGAGAATGCAATATCGTAGGCTGCCATGATTTCGCAGATTTCGTCCCAGTGTTCGAAGAGGAAGTTTTCGCGGTTGTGCGCCAAACACCACTTCGCCATAATCGAGCCGCCTCGGGAGGCTATGCCCGCCATTCGCTCGGCGACGGCGGGAATGAATTCGCGCAGAACGCCCGCGTGGATTGTGAAGTAGTCGACGCCCTGCTGCGCCTGCTCTACGAGAACGTCGCGGTAGATATCCCAAGACAAGTCCTCCACAACGCCGCCGACCTTTTCCAAAGCCTGATACAGCGGCACAGTGCCCACGGGCGTGGGGCAGTTTCTGACAATCCATTCGCGCGTGGCGTGAATGTCCGCGCCCGTGGACAGGTCCATAAGCGTATCGGAGCCCCACTTGACAGCCCACAGCATTTTTTCGACCTCCTCGGGAATGGACGACGCCATCGAAGAATTGCCTATATTTGTGTTGATTTTCACCAGAAAATTTCTGCCTATGATTGCGGGCTCAAGCTCGGCGTGGTTTATGTTTGCGGGAATTATGGCGCGCCCGCGCGCAACCTCCTTCATTACGAACTCCGGCGTGATTTCGCCCGACGCCGAAAACGCGCCGTTGGATCCCGCATGTTGGATAAACAGCGAATTGCGCGACGCAAACGGAGACATCTTGTGCTCTACCGAGTTTGCAAGCGCGATGTTTTCGCGCAGGGCCACATACTCCATTTCGGGCGTGATTATGCCGCGGCGCGCGTAATACATCTGCGTCTGCCCCGCGGTGAGTTTGCGGACTTCGCGGCGGGCGAAGGGCATTTTTTCGGAAGGCTCCTGCACGCGCTCCACGGCGGAGTCGCCGCGCCGCAAAATCCAGTCGGCGCGCGTTCTGGGAAGACCTTTGGAAGTGTCGAAACAGAACGATTCATCGCCCCACGCCCCGCTTGTATCGTATATGCGCACGGGTTCATTGGGCGTGCACGTTCCGTCCGAATAGTTGTGCGACGGCGTCAACTCTACTTCCGTAAAGCCCACTTTCACATTGCCGCGCTCAATGTATACTTTCCTGCGGCGGGGGTTGTCCAAAAAAAGCTTTTTAATATCCATAATCTTAAAAATTATCAAAAACTACTAAAATAAATATTTAAGCGAAACCGTCCAGAACGTGTGGTGCCCGATGTCCTGTCCGCGGAAATCGCGCGTTCGGTAGGTGAGGTTGAAGTCGGCCTGCGCGTTTTTATAGCGCAGCGAAAACCCGCCCATTGGCTCGCACACAAACCACTCGGGATTGAGTTTGTAGGGCGACGACGCGAACGCCCCGCCGTTTATTGTAATGTCGTAGCCCACAAACCGCGCGCTTGCGCCGCACTGGAAATAAAAGTGGAAATCTGACCCGCCGCGCGAATACGCTACGTCCGTCGAAGAGGCGTAGTCTATTCTGCAGAAGTCGAAACTCTCGGGCAGATTCGACCCCACGCGCAACAACGCCGAAAGCACGCCCTGACACATCACGTTGCCCGCATCGACCGCGCCCGATACGATTGCATCGCACTCAAGCGCGCCGGTCTTTGCGCGCCAAACGCGCTGCGAATGCTTGTAGGAAAGCACAAACCCGAATTCGTCGTCAAGCTGGTAGTCCCAACCGAGCGGCTCGTCGAAATCGAACGTGTTGTGCCACCACTGTTGGACATCGCCCGCATATGAATGGCGTCCGAAAATGCCCGCGGTTATCGCGAACGTGTCGAGCGAATTTTCCGTGGCAACGTGCGAGGCCGCGTTCAGGTAAAGCCAGCCCGCGTATGGGCGGTCGGAAAGCGACGGCACGGGGATTTTTATGGAGCGCGGCACATACATATTCTGCCCGAGAGACAGTGTTTGAAAACGCTTCGCCTTCGGAGAATCTTTCACGAACAAATCGAGCACCGCGAACTGCGCGGCGTTCGTCCACAGGTTCCCACCCCCGTGCGTCCACTGTATTTTCAGGCCGTTTGTGTAGTATCTGTCGGAAAAAAACATGTCGTTTTCCGCGAACAGCGAAAGCGCGTCCGCGCACGTCTGCGATGCCGCAAAACACGAAGCAGAAAGCAGAAATGTTGACAACCCTACCCAAAATTTCATAGCCTACAAAATATGAGAATAACGGCGGGATATGCAAGAAGTATTTTACTCGAAGCCCCCCGCGGAGACGCCACGCGCCCCGCAACCGACGCCGCGCGTCTGGCCGTATTTTCGTCGCTTGGCGACATTCCCGAAAACGCCGACGTTCTCGACATCTTTGCGGGCACGGGCGCATACGGGCTTGAGGCTGCAAGCAGAGGCGCCAAAAGCGCGGTTTTTGTGGAAAAATCCCCCGCCGCGTTCGCCTTTTTAAAACGCAACATTGCGCGGGTTCAAAAGCTCGTTCACGCGAAGCTGTCCGCCGCGCTCGCCGACTGTTTCAAGTGCAAATACGCGCTATCCGACGAAGCGTTCGACCTGATTTTCGCCGACCCGCCGTATGCGCTTTTAGGCGACGCCGATTTTCTGAAAAGTCTTTTCGAGCTGTTAGACAGGGTCGCGCGCAAGAACGCCTACATAATTCTTGAAGCCCCCGCCGAATTCGAACCCGACATACCCGAAGGATTCGAGCTAATAAAGCGTTTGGGCAAAAAATCAAAAGGCAAACCCTCTCAGTTAATTTTTTTACATATTGGGAAGGAGCAACAACCGGCATAGCCGATGTGCCTCCTATTTTTAATCAAATTTTCGATACGCCCAAAGGGGAGGCGGATTGTTTTGCCGCCACCGCTTTAATCTCCGATTAAAATTCTATTTTTAAACCTCCAAACAACTCTTTGCGCAACCGCGTATCCCGACTGCTATTTCAAGTTTTCGACCTCCCAAAAACGGGGGGCGTTGGCGCAGTCAATTAGAAACCGCCCGCTTCCCGCAAAAGGCTACAAAGCAAAAAGGAAAACTTTTGAATTGCGTCCCGCCGCCCTGTATTTTTCAAGGCGCGCCGCGGGCAATTCAGCCGGCTCAACTTCCCTGAATCCGCACGCCGCAGTGAAAAACGGCGCGCTTTTGGTGCTCAGCGAAAACAGCTTTTTAAACCCGCGCTCCGCCGCCTTCATTTTCACGAACTCGACCATTTTTTTGCCGACGCCGTTGCCCTGATAAAACGGCTGCACGTGCAGGCTTGCAAGCTCCGCGCAGCCGCCGCCCAAGTCGAGCAGGCTCACGACGCCTATTATGCTTGCGTCCATTTCGTAGACGAAATAGGAGCCGATTTTCGCGGCTATTTCCTCGCGCGAACGGAACACCAAATTTTGCGTTTTCGCCGAAACGGACGTGATGTTGAAAATCTGCGAAACGTCGTCGTCCGTGGCGCGGCGTATGCGCTGGTATTCGTCGGCGTAAATCATTGTAGCGCAGCCGACTTTATCGAAAAGCTCGGTGAGCAGGCAGGCAAATTCGCGCCCGTCGAGAATATGCGCGCGCGGCGTGCGCTGGCTTTCCAACGCTTTTACCGCGCACTTTACTTTTGAGAGCACGCGCGGGTCTACAAGGCTTTCGCGCTCCGCCAAAATGTGCTTTACCTCCGCAATCGGGAACGCCACGGCGCGTTCGGCGCCGAGCAACAACCCGCGCGTTTCCGTCATATAAATGAGTTTGGACGCCGAAAGCCCCATAGCAAGCTCTGCGGCGAGGTCGTCGGAATTCATGCGGAACAACCGCCCCTGCGCGTTGACTGCCATCGGCGAAATTATCGGAATCATTCCCAGCGAAAGCAGGTTCTGCAAAACGTGGAAATCGACCTTCTCAATGCGCCCCGCGTTTAGGTAGTCTACGCCCGAAATTATGCCGACCTCCGTGGCGCGGACGGCGTTTGTGCACACGCAGTTTATATTGCGCGTCGCGAAGGCGTCGATAATTGTCTGGGAGAGGTTGGCGGAGATTTCCTTCGCCAGATTCAGAGTTGCATCGTCAACGACATTCGTGCCGTAGACGTCGGAAATTTCCACGCCGCGCTCCGCCGCCGCCTTTTTAAGCTGGCTTCCGATTCCGTGGACTACCACGACGTTTATGCCCAGACTGCGCAGGACGGCGATGTCGGTTATTATGTCGGAAAAATTGTCGCACCCCACCACGCTGCCGTCGATGGAAATGACGAACGTCTGGTTTTGATACAGCGGCACATACTCCAGAATGCCGCGCAAATCAGAAGCTTTGATTGTTATTTTTTTGGGCTCCGGTATCAGACTTTCCATAACGGCGTGGTGCGGGCGCAAAAACCGCTATGCGCGGCTGATGTAGGTGTTGTCCTCTGTGCGGACTTTGATTTTGTCGCCCTGCTTGATGAACAGGGGAACTTGCAGCACTACCCCATTGGCGAGCGTAACGGCCTTTGTGGGGGCGGAGGAAGTGTCGCCGCGCAGGCCTTCGGCGGCCTCGGTTACCTCTATTTCGATATTGTTGGGAAGCTCTACCGAAACGGGGTTTCCGTCAACGAACAGAATGTTGTAGCTTACGCCCTCCTGCAGCCATTTAACGTCTTCGCCGATTGTCGATTTCATCAGAACGATGTCGTCGAAAGTTTCGGTGTCGATAAAGTGGTAGTGGTCGCCGTCGATATACGAAAATTCGAGGGGTCTGTTGGTCGTGTGGCAGAATTCGACAGAATCCGTGGAACGGAATTTTACCGCCGTTGACGCGTTTGTGTCGAGGTTGCGCAGAACCGTCTGCACGAAGCCCGCCTGACGCCCCTGCGTGCGGTGAAGCATGCTCATTACCGCGTGCGGAACGCCGTTATACATTATTACCCTGCCTTTTCTGATGTCTGTGGGATTTGCCATATATTTTTCCTGTTTCTTGATGAATGTAGTTTTAATTAAAGCCAGTCGCTGTCCTTCCACAGCAGCGATTTCGCCACGGAGCGCGCGAAGAACGGCCCGCGGAAAATCATGCCCGTGTAAATCTGAACCAAGCTTGCGCCCGCGTTGAGCATATCGCCCGCGCGCTTGCAGTCGGTAATGCCGCCGACGCCGATAATCGGGAGTTTGCCGTCGGTCGCTTTCGAGATGTAGCGGACAATTTCCAGACTGCGCTCGAAAAGCGGTTTGCCGCTCATGCCGCCCTTGGGCTGCATGTTTTCGCACGCGCGCGAAATTGTTGTGTTTGTGGCGCAAATGCCGTCGAGCTTGAACGAGAGCAGAACCTCCAAGATGGAGTCGATTTCTTTGAAAGTCAAATCGGGGGCGATTTTCAGGACAATCGGAATCCTTCCGACCGACAGTTTTTTCGCCCTGTCCTCGTTCGCCTTTGTTATCGCGCCCAAGAGGTTCGGGAGGAAATCCCTGCCCTGAAGGCGGCGCAGTTCGGGCGTGTTGGGGCTGCTGACGTTGATTACGAAAAAGTCGGCGTAGTCGGCGAGGGCATTGAAGCTGAAAAGGTAGTCCTCCGCGGCGTTTTCAAGCGGCGTTATTTTCGACTTGCCTATGTTGATTCCCAGCGGGCACTTTCTTCTGCCCTTCTTCGAAACCGTGGCGGCAAGGCGCGCGGCAATCTCCTCCGCGCCGTCGTTGGGGAAGCCGCAGCTGTTGACAACCGCCTCCAAGTCGGGATAGCGGAACATTCTCGGTTTCGGATTTCCCGCCTGCTTGAGCATCGAAACCGTTCCTATCTCGACGTGTCCGAACCCGAACGCGGGCGCGGCGCGGAACGCGTATGCGTCTTTGTCGAACCCCGCCGCCAAACCGACGCGGTTGGGAAAATCGATTCCGAAAACGCGGACGGGCTTTTTAGTTTTCACAAGGCTCAAATACTCCATGAATGCGCGCAGCGGGGGTATTGCCCCGACGATTTTCATGGCCTGCAACGCCATATCGTGGGCGACTTCGGGATTCTGTTTGAACAGAATCGGCCTGACGAGGTTTTCGTAGAATGAATCCATAGTGTGTCCGAAAAAATTCTGATTTACCAAAAACGGCGCGCGAATACGCAGACACCGACTTGAAAAAACATTGCGCAAAATTCTGTCAAACACGCGGGATAATACAAGATTTTTTTTCGAACGCCGCCGCTGCGGTTGTTCCCCTTCCCGACACGGGCTAAAAACTTGACAGCCCGACGCCCCCGCGCTTGAATCGGCGGTGAGTATGATAAAACTTGTGGCAGTCGGGAAAATGAAAAACAGGGCGTTGGCTGAATTGTGCGCCGACTATTTTTCGCGCATAAGACGCTTCTGCAACCTTGAATGCGTCGAAATAAAAGACTCCACACCCGCCGCCGAGGCCGACAAAATGCTCGACGCGCTCAAAAATTTCCGCGGGCGCGTCTACGTCCTGAGCGAAGAGGGCAAGATGTTCTCTTCGGTGGAACTGTCGAAAATGCTCGAGTCCGACCTCATGCGCGGGGCGAGCGCGTTCGTAATAGGCGGACCGTTCGGTTTGGACGACAAAATCAGAAAGCGCGCCGACATTGTAATGTCGCTTTCACCCATGACTTTCACGCACGAATTCGCCCGCGCAATCATTGCCGAGCAGCTTTACAGGGCGAAAACAATAACGGCAAAAATCGGATACCACCACGAATGAAAAAGCTATTATCCACCATTGCGGCGGCTCTTTGCGCCTGCGCCTGTTGCGCACAATACGTCGGCGTTGCATTGCAGTGCGACGCCGAAGAAAGCGCGCAAAAATTCCACACAAGCGCGTATGCGCGCGTATGCAAAACCGACGCCGAACGCGTGCAAAAACGCGTCGGGGAAATATTGCTGGCGTCGCCCGAAAAACTCGGCGCGCTGCTCAAGAACAAACAGCAGCAAGGCAAGGCGGCGAAGTTTTTGAAGCTTGCCCGATTCGCCAACGAGCCGAAAATTCTGCCGTTTAAATTTGGCAAATACACGATTGCCGCCTTCGAAATCCCGCAAAATTCCCGCCTGCGCGCTGGAATGAATTTCTTTGCGTTCGAGGAAATCGGCGGCGGGCTGCTCTGGGATTTGTCGCTGAACGACGCGTTCGTTTCGCTAATCTGCCGCTCCGACATCGTATCCGCCATGCAAGCCGACACCGAAACGGAATCGGCGCGGACCGAAAAGGCGTCGTCGCCAGCCGACGCCGAAATTCTGGCGCGGCTGAAGGCGGAAAAAAATCCGTATCTTGTTTTCGGCGGCGCGCCCTTTGTTTCCCTCGAGCCCGACCCCGCCGCAGACTCCGCGCGCGCGGCAAAGTTCTACAGGAAAATCCAAGACATTTTCTTCGGCTGGAGGCTGGAGGAATACGCCGAATACATGTCGGCGCAAAGCCGCGAAACTTTCGCGCGCCAATACCTCGGCATGACGCAGCAGCAGCGCAAGGACGCCCTCTCCGACTACTTCTCGTGGCACAAAAAATACATCCGCGTGCTCGAACTTTCGCCCGACCGTTTTCTGGTCGTATTTAGGCGCGTTAAGGACGGCCGCCCCGACCAAATCGACCTCGCCTACATCGCGTTCCCGAAAAACTCCGCCGACGGCATTCTCGAAAATTTCGGCAAAAAAACGCCCCTTGACACTATGCTTTCGCGCTACATCTTCAGGGGGAAAACCTCCCTGTAGACGACGAAAATTTTGGCGAAGCGTCCGTTCCACATTTTTGCGGATGCGTGCGCGCAATACACCGTTATGCCGCTTGCCGTGCGTTTATATCGAATCCCGAAGCCCGAAAAATACGCAACCGCATTGTTGTTTCCGCCTTCAATTTCAAGCTCTTGCCCTCGATAGTTTCTTCGCCGGCGTCAACAATGCAGCCGTCAAGCTCGGTAAATCTCGCGGGGCTTGATATTGACATCTCGGGCGAAAATTATTTCACATTCATGATTTCCGTTGATAAAGCATTAATTCCCGAACTTGACTCGGGTGGTATGGGGACAAGTTGCAACGCATCGTATTTCAAAATTACGCTTACGGGAACATCGGCAGTTCCCGAACCTTCCACATACGCGGCAATCTTCGGCGCGTTGGCTTTGGGCTTTGCGATATACCGCCGTCGCAAGTAATAGGGTTTTTCAACTTGTAAACAAAAAGGCAACGGACAATTTCCGTTGCCTTTTTTGTGCCGTTGGGCGTTTTCCCCGTTGCGCACGGGACAAAAATACACAATAATTGCCAGCCATAACCTGACAATACACTCCTCATAGCCTAAATACACCGGCTATCCCTTATGAAAGCCAATCTTTTAAGCTAGCGTCTATGGGGCAGAACCCCTTGACCTTGTTAGAAGAATTTTTTGTAGAACGGCTCGGAAGAGGAAGACGACGCGGGCTTGTCGTCGCCGCAGAGGGAGGCGAATTCCTCGAGCTTCTTGCGCTGCTCGTCGGTTAGCTTTGCGGGAACCTCGATGTCTACTTTCACATACATATCGCCCGCAGCGCCTCCGCGCAAATTCGGCATACCCTGCCCTTTGAGCCTGAGTAGCGTTCCCTCCTGCGTCCCCGCCGCTATCTTGAGAGTCGCTTTTTTGCCCGTTATTGTATCGACCTCAATTTGCCCGCCGAGTGCCGCAAGAGTGAATTTTATGGGAAGGGAGCAATACAGGTCGTCGTCTTCGCGTTCGAAACGCTCGTGCGCGCGGACGTAGATTACAATGTATAAATCACCCGACGCCCCGCCGTTTGCGCCTGCGTTGCCCATGCCCGTTTTGCGCAGACGCGCGCCCGTGTAGACGCCCGCGGGAATGTCGACTTTAACCTCGGTGCGCTCCTTGATTTGCCCAGTGCCGCCGCATTTCGGGCACGGATCTTCCACAATGCCGCCCGTTCCGTGGCAGTCGGGACACGGCTGCGAGAAGCTTATCGGCCCACGGCGCATATTTACATGCCCCGTGCCGCCGCATTTCGGGCACGCTTTCTTCCTCTTGCCGCTTTTCGAGCCCGTTCCGCGGCAGTCGGGACATTCCACCATTCTGTTGTAGCGGATTTTTTTCGACACTCCGCTTGCCGCTTCTTCGAGCGAAATTTCTATTTCCGCGCGAATGTCGCCGCCCTCCTCGGGCGCGTTGAAATCGTGGTGCGCCGCGCCCATACCTCCGCCGAAGAAGTCGTAGAACGACGCCCCGCCGCCCGACGCCCCGCCGCCGAAAACTTCGCGGAAGACATCGAACGGATCGAACCCCTGCGAGTATGTCGCGCCGCCGCCCATCTGCTGCTTGAACGCGGCGTGCCCGAACTGGTCGTATTTGGCGCGTTTTTCATCGTTGGAAAGGACTTCGTAAGCCTCCGAAGCCTCCCTGAATTTCTGCTCCGCCTCCTTGTTGTTCGGGTTGCGGTCGGGGTGGTAT
>JAEXGH010000015.1 GCA_023450935.1 Verrucomicrobiota bacterium
ATAGCGCGTCAAATTGAGCTTCAGGCGAGGCTTCAAAAAAAATTTGCGGTGGCGGCTGTAGTAGACCTACTGCCCCACTGCAAATTTTTTTTGAAACGTAGCATCAAGCCAATTTCACGCGCTATAGATTTGGCGCATAGCCTCATACGCCCCTATCCCCGCCGACGTAGAAAGGTTCAACGACCTCAGTCCCTCCCGAAAATGCGGAATCTTCACCCTGTGTTCGGCAATGTCGTTGTGGACATACTCGGGCACGCCGCAGTCTTCCGCTCCGAACATAAGCCCGTCGCCGAATTTGTATTGGGCGTCCCAAAAGCAGCGCGAAGACTTCGTGGTAAAAAGCCAGATTCTGTCGAGCGGCGGGGCTTTGTCGGACTGTTTGAACGCCTCCCAATCTTTGTGGTGGACAACGTCGAGGCTATACCAGTAGTCCATTCCCGCGCGCTTCAGGCGGGAATCGGTTATGATGAACCCGAGCGGATGAATTAGGTGAAGCCGCGCCCCGACTATCGCGCACATTCTGCCGATATTGCCCGTATTTTGGGGCATTTTCGGGTTGTGCAGAATTATGTGGAGAGGGGGATTGTCCATAAAAACTACCGTCTGTATGCCGACATCGCCCTGCGGGCTTCGCGCATGGCCTCGTTTTTCTTGACGTCCTGACGTTTGTCGTAGAGCTTTTTGCCCGTGCAGACGGCAATCAGGACTTTCACGAAGCCGTTTTTGAAATACATTTTCAGCGGAATTATGGACGTTCCGCCGGACTCCGTAGCGGATTTCAGCTTGAGGATTTCCCTTTTGTGCAGGAGCAGGCGGCGCACGCGTGCGGGGTTGTGGTTGTTGATGTTGCCGAAGTCGTATTCGGAGATGTGCGCCTGATACATATTCGCTTCGAGATTGTCAACGCGCACGAAGGCATCGTTGATTTGCGCTTTGCCCGCGCGGAAGCTTTTGACCTCCGTCCCCGTCAGGACAATGCCCGCCTCGAAAGTTTCGCCCACAAAATAGTCGTGCGAAGCCTTTCGGTTTCTCACTTCGGTAATGCGTCCGACTGTGGTTTTGCCCGCCATAAAAAAGCCGCAAATTTGCATCGACAAACCGCGGCATGAAAAAGAAACGTTGTCGAAAAAATTTATTCCCCGTTCTCGGGCTTGTTGTAAAGCTCGTAGCCGATGTTTCCGCGGATAACCTCCAGAAGCGCAATGTCTTCAAGCTCGAGCTTTTCAAGCGACGCCACCGTTGGATTGCACCCCGACTTCAGCTGCTTTACGCGCTTGGAAACAACATTGATGAGAATGTTGGGATCCGTAATTTTCTTTTGTGCCTCTTTCAAATAATCGTCTCTCAAGGTATCCTCCTTGTTTTAAATTTGACCGACCAATATACACATACGCCGTTTCAATGCAACGTTTTTATTTTATTTTTTCGCGCGCAATAAGCTCGTTAAGCCCCATGAGAATGTCGCTGCGGTTGACCACGCCGCCGAACTTGGCGTCTTTGCCTACGATTGGAAGAAGGTCGAACGATTCGTTTTCGGAAAAGATTTTCACGGCATCGATAAGCTTCATGTCAGGAGAGACGGTGGGAACGTCGCAGCGCATAATATCGTCGGCGATGACGTTGAAGGAAACGTCGGGAGAGTTGAGAAAGTTGAGAATGTCGGTTCTGAAAATCGCGCCTATGTATTTGTTGGAGCGCGACACCACGAACACCGCCTCTTCGGGCGAGAGCAGGAAACGTTTTGCCACGTCGTAGAAGAAGGCGTTTGCTGCGACGGGCTCGGAGGTTTTACGGAAGATGTCGCGTATTGTTATTGCGCCCATAGGCTTGCTGAAGGTGGACAGCATTGTCCCAGACGCCTCGTCGTTATACATGGATTTTGTGTCGAGAATTTTCGAGACGGCGTAGGAGACAAGCACCCCTATTATCAGCGGAAAAATCATTCTTCCGGTCATCGTAAATTCGACAACCAAAAACAGCGACGTAATGGGAGCAGCGGCAGCCGTGGTAAAAAACGACGCCATTCCCAACAGCGCAAAGCCTATCATTTCCTGCGGCGTAAGCTGCACGCCGCACAAAACAAGAATCTGCGCGAAAACGAACCCCGAAAGGCACCCCATTGTAAGACTCGGCGTAAGCACGCCGCCGACCGCCCCCAGCGCAAAAAACGTCACGACCGCAAAGAATTTCAGCCCCATAAACGCGCAAACCTGCTGGAAGTCGAAATTCATTGAAACGACGCCCTTAATCATATGCGCGCCGTTTCCGGCAACCTCGGGGAAGAAAATCGTAAGCGTTCCCACAATACAACCGGCAAGGGCGAGACGGACGGGCAGCCAATACTGATTGCCGTTTAAAAGCTTGCGCGATTTCGACAAAACCGCAAGCCACAACTTCGCCAAAAGCGAGCCGAACACGCCCATAATAACCGCGTATACGGCGACATCGAAGCCCGTTTTCAAATAGGCGTCGGCGACTTCGTAAAGCGGAGAGGGGTCTGCTATGATAGTTATTGTAAGATAGCTTGCGCAGCTTGCCGCCAGAAGCGGGGCGAGCAAATCTATCGAAAGCGCGCCGATTACGATTTCGCACACGAACAGCCCGCCGGCAAGCGGCGTATGAAAAACCGCCGACATCGCCCCCGCAGCCGAGCAGGCAATCAACAGGCGCAGACGCGTTTTCGATATTCTCGTTTTTCTGCCTATGAGCGAGGCGAACACGGTTACCGTCTGCACGAGCGGGCCTTCGCGCCCTATCGACGCGCCGCAGCCGATTGTAATTATTGCCGCCAAACTTCTGAGCAGGTTGGGGATTACGGGAATGTATCCGTTGCCGATTGCCACCGCCTCCATATACGGCGTTGCGCGCTTCTTTACTTTTTTCGAGGCAAACAGCAACACACAGCCCGCAAGGATTCCGCCCAGACACAGCGAGAAGATTCTGCGCCACGGGACGGTTTCAATAAACGTCTGCACTACGCGCGCGCGATCTACGCCCGTGAACGTCTCCAAAATAAAGTGGGTCGATTTTTGGAACACCACCGCCACGAACGCGGCCAAAATACCCGCGGCAACCGCGCAAACATAGGTAGTCCAGCGGCCTCCGAGATTCAAGCGCGAGCGAAGCTCTACAATCTTCTTGAAAAGTTTTTCGTAAAAGGAATTCTGCCCCGTTTGCGGAATCATTTGCCGGCAATTTCCCTGCTTAATTCGGCTTCAATTCTGTCTATGCCGAGCGTTTCGATTTTGCCGGGGATACTCCTGCGCCATCTTATGATTTTCTGGAGAATGAACAAATACTCCGACACTTTCGACCTGTCCACGCCCACAAGAACAACCAGATGCGCCCTGTTTTCGGACGTAGGCCAATCCACGCCCGCGCGGCTGAGCGCCGCAACGACGCGCGTTTGCCCCAGGCCCACTACCCTTCCGTGCGGAACGGCGAGCGATTCACCCAGATATGTCGAGGCGGTATCCTCGCGCGTGTAGACGGCCTCGGCGAGTTCTTCGAGCGTTTCGGAGTCGAGCGAATTTTCGAGAACGGAAAAAATCCTCTGCAAACACTCCGTTTGAAGTTTTTCGTCTCCCAATTCGATTACACTCACAGCCGCCATGGATAAAATACTACTCTATCCGCGCATTTTTCGTCAAGACCTCTTTTGAAAATAGCGTCAAAAAAAACGGCACTTTGCGGCCAAGGGAACCCGACGACGCGGCGCACGGCGGGAAATCGGGCGGAGCACGAACGCAAAAAAAAGGGACGCCCGCTACCGAACGCCCCGCCGGAAAATTTTGCAAACAAGGCTACTGAATCTGAATGGCATTGTATCTTTTGCCGAGTTCGCGGTAGTCGAATTTTTTGTCCATATCGGATTCCACCTCCTTGAAATGTTTGTCTGCCGACAGTTTTAAACGGCGGTGGCGGGCGTGTCCCGAACCGTCTTCGCGCGTGTCGAAGAATTTTTCAACGGTCTTGTCGCCGCCGCTCCAGGCCGCCTGCGCGGCGTGGAAGAAAACGACGTCGATGCTCTTGAACGGCTCGTTCCAAGTCGTCTGCAAAAAGCCGAAGAGGTTGTGCTCCTTCACGCAGCGCGCGAACGCGTATACGCCGGCTTTCTTCCGCCACGGGGCAGCGAGAACGTCGAAGCCTTTGGACTTGAAAAACACGCTTGTGGGGAATTCCGTTTGCGGGGAATACTGCCAGTCGGCAATGGCGATGTCCTTCGAGATTTTGTCGAGCGAAGCCTCCGCTGCGGCGTTGCCGTGGACAATCTGCTTTTTCCACGCGGGATTTTCGGCATTCAAAAGCGTGTCGTGCCAGATAATTCCGCGCGCGCCGCGCGCCTTGACGAAATCGGAAAATTCGTTGATTACCGCGGCGAAGTGTTCGGCGTGATTCTTCTTTCGGCAGGCATAGCATGTGTTGCGGTCGTAGGCTTCGTCGCAGCCGAGGTGGAAGAAGGGCGGATTGCCGAAAAGCTCCATCGTCTCGGCGATTACGTCCTTTAAATACGGCATTGTTTTGGGGTTCGAATAGCAGTATGTCCAGCCGAGCGGCTCAAACATATTCGCGAATTCGGGCGAGCGGTTTTCGAAAACGTGCTTTGCCGAAAACTCCGGCGACTGCGACGCGTGCCCCCAAACCTGCACTTGGGGAACGGGCGTAATTACGTATTTTTTGCAAAAGTCAATCCAGCGTTTGAAGTCTTTTTTGGCAACGCGTTTGTCGAACGAAAATTCGGGGTGCTTGTCGAGCGGCATTGAGCCCCAGCCTTCGATGACCACGTAGTTGAATTTGTAATACCACGCAAGGCGCAGGTATTTTTCGAACCTGTCGGGCGTGAGTTCGGGAAACAGACACAGATGAATCATTCTGTTTTTCAGGGCGGGCGTGTCGGCTATTTTGCAGTGCGCCAGAACGCGCTTGGAAGCGTCGGCGCGGTCGAGTTCCGACATTTGCCGCAATGTTTTCAGCGAATGCACAAGTCCGGCGAATCCGTTCGCGCCTATGCGGACTCCGTTTTCGTCGATGTCTATGGAGTAGCCTTCGTCGGGAATTTCGGCGCAGGAAGCGGAAACTGCGAACTTCAGTTCGGGAGAGAATTTGAACAACATCTTCGCTTCGTCGCGCAATATCTGCCGCTCGTTTTCGGGGAGCGGCTTTGCGGCATTTAAAAGAATTGCGGAGTCTTCGGAAAACGAAACGTAGGCGTCGAACAATTCCACCGATTTCGGCAGGGGACACATTCGCTCCTTGACGAACGTCGCGGAGTATTCGTCCATTTTTTCGGCCGCAGCAGCAGCGCAGAGCGCGCACGCGGCAATCCCAATCGCAGTAGACAAAAGTTTTTTCACATATTAGGACGCTATCGGCGCGCCCGAAACGTGTCAAGAAAATTGTGCGCCGCCGGCTACCCGAAATACAGAAGTCCGCCCAACCCCGCAAACATCAGCACGACAGAGACTGCGGAAAAGCGCACGGGGCGTCCGCAGTATTTTTCGTAGGCGAAAATAAACAGCGGCGAAAGTAGCGAAAGCGCGCTGAGGTAGGCGGGAGAGGGAATCAGCCACGAGCTGAAATTGCCGAACAGGCGCGGGCGTTATTGTATTTCAGAAAGCAAATCGAGCGACTCGGGCGCGAGCGATTCCGCCGCATTGAATTTCACTATTTTTCGAGTTTTACAGTTAATTGCAATCAAAACACTGCTTTGATATGATAGCGGAATGAAGTCAAGCGTATGTCTATAATCACTGCTTTTCAATTCTACTGAATAAAGAATATCGAATGCCATTTTGAGATATTTATTCTCTTCGGCTTTTATCTTTTCGACTTCAGCTACAATGGCGTCGGCTTCGGCGCACAAAGCATCTCCGCGCCTGTTTGCGGCGTAGTTGTCGGTCGACGCACCAAGCCCGTAGCCGCCGCGGGAGGCAAATCCGTTGTGGGAGGATTTCGCCATTTGCAACGCGCGCCCTTCGCTTCTTTTTCTGTCGGCTTCGGCGAGCATTCGCGGAACATGCCTGCTCTTTTCGAAAACTTCTACAAGTTTTGCTTTCAGGGAATCGAACTCTTCAATGCGTTTTGCCGCCTCTTTGTTGCCCAGACGCGCCGCCGACTTAAGCCAATAAACGCTTTTGCGTTTGTCGCGCCCAACGCCGAAACCGCGCTCATACATTGTCGCCAGTTTGTATTGGGCTTCGACCTCGTTGTTGTTTGCGGCTCTTTCGCACCACATAAAAGCCGCTTCGGGATTGGCGGCAGTGCCGATTCCCTCTTCGTAAAAGCACGACACTTTCATTTGCGCCCTGACATCGCCGTTTTCGGCAGCACACAAAAACCACTTTAAAGCCTCTTTGGTATCCGCAACTTTTTCCGTAGAATATATCTCTCCCAGCGTCCACATTGCCTGCACATACCCGCCGTTTGAGGATTCTATTAGCCAGGCAAGTGCTTTTTTCTTGTTCACCGCCAAAACAGCTCCGTCAAAGCCACTCACACAAAACATTCCGAGCACATATTTTGAATAGGCGTCGCCCTTGGAAGCTTCAAGCTTGTATGTTGCAAACGTGTTGAAAAGTTCATTGATAGCCCTTTTATATTTTACGCCGTTCGGATTTTTGGCGTTAAACTCGGCTTCACGTCTGGCTGAGTTAACCAATACGTCAATTTCTTCAAACGAAATGTGCGGAACATTAGTTGCGCCGAAGACTTCGACGCCGAAAAGCAGCACAAATGCAATCAAAATGTTTTTTGCAAAAAAATTTACTTTGTCCATACGAATTTATTCGCCGAACAAACAAATTTCTTCCGCAGAATAAGCGTATTTTAGCGGCGAATGCGCGGCGGCAAAAGCTATTTGGACTTCGGCTTGAACAGCGCGATATCTTCGCCCGCAACCGTCTGCCCCTTGTATTTAAAGGGGATTTTGGCGTAGTTTACAACAACTTCGCTGCCGTCGGCATAGCGCGTAAGAAAGACGTCGGGCGCGATTTTTTTGTGCTCCTGCATAAATTCGTATTGGAGGTATTTGTATTTTTGATATTCGTCGAACGCGCGCTTTAATGGCTCGATATTTTCGCCGTTAAATCCCCAGTAGAAAGTGGGACGCCCGCCGAACTCGTAAAGTTTTAGGCGCCGCGTTACGGGGGTAAACGATGTTGTTGGCCCCCAAGTGCGCTTGTTGTCAATGTTGTAGTCTATCGTGGAGGCGAACGGATTGCTCAAAATTATTCCGTGGTAGGCAATCTGCCAGAGGGGAACGATGTCGTCCACAAGCGGATGCGCGCGGCCGAGGAATACGGGATACGCGCTCACATACAGGGCGTAATCGAGCTTTCCTGCGAAATGGTCGAGCGGACCCTCCGACGAAAAGCCGCCGAAGGATTTCTGCGCGAGGTCGGCGATTTTCTCCATATAGACTGCGGTTTGGTCGGGATTGCAGCGGTGATTCGGGTGCAGGCAGCGCGGGGGAGTTATGCACGAATTTACGTCGATATGCAGATTGCCGTCAAACCCGTATTCGAGAAGCTGCACGATGTCGCGCCGCACAAATTTTTCGTATACGATTTTAAAACAGGAACGATAAATCATACTTTCGCCGAGCTGCCCCAGTCTTTGGGGGCGGTCGTTCCAGTGCGAGACTTGCGATACGTCGAAATCGGCAGAAGTATCGACCCATTCTGTTTGGAGTATGTGCGGGAACAGCTGGAACTCCAGTGTTTTGGCGGTTTTGCACAGCTTTTTCAAGTCGGCTTCTCCGTTTGCCTCGGCAAGTTCAAGCGTGGGATAGCGGAAATATTTGTTCCAGTCGGTATAGCAGATGTCGGCTTTTGACACTCCGGCTTTTTTGAGGTCGCGCAAAACTTTTTCGACGTAGGCGTATGCGCTTTTGCCCGTCCGTTTCTTGTAGGCATTGGCGCGTGCCGCCAAGCTTGAGGCGCGAATTTTCACGAACATTGTATCGACAGAATACGCCAAATGGGGATTCCCTTTCACGCGCTCGCGCAGGGGCACAACCGCACCGCGCGAAAGCTGATAGTTTCTATACGCCCGCGCCATTCCGGAATAGTCGGCGTCCGCCCCCGAAAGTTCGATGAAATCAATCTCGATGTTGTCGTATGGCATTTCGCCTATGTTCAGCCCGAATTCCGCCGACATTGTATACGTGCCGTTTTCGACGCTTACGTTCGAGGAAAATTCGTGCTTGAGCCTTTTAAATATAGCCAAAACGGCGGAATCGCCCTTCTTCATTCCCATGATGGGAAGCGGGTTTGTCCGCTGGCGGATATTGCCTTTGTCGGAACGGAACGTTCCAATGCGGCCGTCGGACAGCACAAAATAGCCCGCGTCGCCCTTTTGGGCTGAGAATTCGGGGATTGTCACGAAAACCCTGTCGATACCTTTTCGATGTTTTGTCTTTACCTTCAGCCGATATGTTTGTTTCGAAACCTTTTCAAGCTTCACACGCTCCACGCTCGGCTCTTTTTTCCCGACGTGGCGCGTTGTTACAGTTGCATACTCAAGCGCAAACAAATTCGCCGCAAAGCAGACAATCAAAACAAACGGAACAAAATCCCTAATCATAAAAACCTCCCAATTAAAACTAACGATTTACACTTGCACGAACACTTCATAGTGAATGCCTACAGAAACGTCAATAAAAATTTTCCACCCGAACAATTCCCGATGCGGCAGCGGTTTGGGATTGGACATCAAACAACACAAACGGCGACGAAGCGCATCTTCCCCGCCGCCGTTTTTACGCAAAAGAGAAATAATCTACTCGAGAACAACCGTGGTTATGGCGCGCGGCATTAGCTCAAAATCGGCTGTCGTCCCTGAAATGGGGGAGGAACCCAAAAACTTCAAGTTTTCGTCCTTTGAAGTGCGATAGAATTTCGCGGAGCTAAAAGACCGTCCGAGGTTGACGCGCACCTTTGCAGCCTCGAATCCGGAATGGACAAAAACCGCAACCGTTTGGCGTCCGTCGGGCGAGACAAACGCCGTGCCCGCGACATTGAAAAGATCGTCAGCCCCCGAAAGCTCCACACGCGTGTAATCTGGACGTATGAAGCGGCAAAAATTGCCGAACCCCCACAACAGCTTGGTTGCGAAAACCTTTCCGCCGCCCGTAAAATCTTCGCCCCCGTTTTTCGGCAAAACACCCGTCAAGGAGTTTGCTCCGTTTATCTCCATGCCTTTCCAATAGCCCCAAGCCGTGGCGCGGGCTATATTGAGGTCGGCTACGATGATTCTTCCCATAAGCAATACGACTTGTATTCCGTTTGTGTCTCCTCGCTTGTAGTCGCTCGTGAAACCGTCCATCGGAATCCGAAAAAGCGGGAGCAAACACCATTCACTTTGCTGAAATTCGACGTTGTAGCGGTCAAGCTCCCGCCGCAAGTTCACACGGACATCTCTCAGCCATCTGTTCGAATTATGGCAATAATAACTGTGCCCGCTAATCATGCGCGGAAGGTGTTTCAAATCGCCGATGTAGTCGGGCGAAGACTTGTCGAAAAACGCCCGAATTTGCCTGTCGGGAGCATCGCCGTCTGAATACAGGTTCAGAAGCCTGTCGGGCGAGGAGACATCGTAGACATCATACAAATCGCGCAAATCATGAGCCTCGCTGATATAAATTTTGACACCGTCAAGCCGACGGCTCGAAAGCGAGGTATCCAAGGCCCTCGCCAATTTTGCAATTTCCGAATTCCGCCAAATGGAGCCCTCCTGAGCCTTATTTCCTTTCCAGCCTCCGTTGGGTTCGTTTACCGGACTTATGTAGCGAATATTATAGCCTTGATTTTTAAAGTGTTCGGCAACGTCCGCAAGATAATCGGCAAAAAGTCCGTATGCGTCTTCACGCAAATTCGCCCTGTCTTCCGAGCCGTAACCTTTGCCGTTTTTCGTGAGGTTGACGGGCGGAGTGTTCGAAAAGAACAAAATTCCTTCGCAACCGTATTCGCGCGCCTTTGACATAAAATACTGATGCCCTGCGCACTTGTTCCAATCGTATGAAGCAAAATCCTCCGACAGATACGATTCCGCACGCCGTCTGATATACTTTATGTCGCAATCTTTTTGCTCCAACGTCCCGCCGCCCAAATTAACGCGCCAAAGCGAAATTCCAATGCCTTCGGGGTTGCCGTCTTTGTCAAACGTCTTGCCGAACAACCATCTTGCGATTTGATCTTTTTCGGCTTCACCAAAATACTTCCCCACAAAATTACCGCTCCACGCATCGGACGCAGCAAAATTGTCTATACGCTGGAATTTTTTTTGCGTATCCAGATTCAAAATCAACCGCTGCCCGACATGTTGCGCCACACACAAATTCATTGCCGACAATAATCCGCCAACAACAAGAACCGAAAAATATAAACTCCTCATATCGGCGCATTGAAAGGGTATAACAAATCCCAGTCAAACAAAAATCGCCATAAGATTCGAATGGAAAAATTTTTACGGGAGACTGTGCAAAGTCCCTGCTGTGTGCCCGAAAAACAGGACAGACTTGCAAGGGGTAAATTGATTTGCAAAATAGGAAGGCAAATCAAATGGGTAAGATACGCAAAAAAATACACACAACAACAATGCACTTGTTCCCAACGCAGCATCAAAACTGCGCCTATCTACGCATCTACATAAAAATCGAGATTGACTAAATTTATTCATTAGAGTAAATAGTAACCGAAGTGTTTTATTCGGATAAATTGTCCAACGTATCAAAAAAAACCTCATATATGAGAATAAAATCTAAAATAAAGTGCATATCAATTTTTGCAGTCTGTACCATGCAGGCGTTCGCATCGGATATAAAAAACCAAAAAAACAGTGTGGTTGTATCCGAAGCGGAAACTCCCGCTCGGTATCGCAATATGTTGATTGTCTACGAGGACAATGACAGATTCTTCGTAAACGTAAAGGAAACGACAGTAGAAGCCTTGCGGGCGAATGTTTCGCGTCTTGCAGGTGGTAAGATCACACATCTGTTTCTGTGCCCAAACGGCCAACGCACGAGTTACAACTCGATGGCACACGAGCCCATTTGGACGCCTGTCTTCGGGAAAGAACCGCAAGAAAGTTGGGCGCAAAACTGTAAAGCATTTGCCGAGAAAGGGATAGATCCATATGCCGTATGGATTGACGAATGCCGTAAAATTGGTATCTCGCCGTGGATTTCCATAAGAATGAACGATGTGCACTATGCCACAAAGCCCGACTGTTTCCGCAATCTCAACTTCTGGCGAGAGCACCGCAAGCTTTGGCGCGTTCCGCAAAAGGAGCTTCCCACAAGCGGAAATTGGAGCGACTACGCCTTCAACTACAAGCACAAAGCAGTTCGCGACTATTTCCTGTTGCTCGTGCGCGAGCTTTTCGAGCGTTACGATTTTGACGGGTTCGAGCTCGATTGGCTGCGCTTCGGTTCACACCTTACTCCCCAAAACGAGCAAAACGAAACCGCATACCTCACCGAATTTATGCGCGAAGTCCGTAAGATCGCAGACGATAGCCAAATAAAACGCGGGCATAAAATTGGCATTTCGGCTCGCGTTCATGCCACAGCGCAAATTGCGCTTTCTCACGGTATAGATGCTTCCGAGTGGGCGAGAGAGGGACTTGTTGACATTCTTGTCCCCTCGTGTGTTTATAGTTCCGGGGATTTCGCCATTTCTGTTTCCCAATGGCGCGAATATCTTGGCAAAGCTGCAGCGCGCGTTGCGGTTGTCCCATCGGTGGATAATGGCTTTCGCCCGTCCGACAAGGTAGTCCGCAAGAGAATTGATGAAGAGTTGCTGAACGGCTGGGCGAACGCTATGTATTTTTCGGGAGCCGATTCACTTTACTTGTTCAACGCGTTTTATCAACCGAAATTGCTTGAAGAAGTCGCAAAAAGAGGACTTGCCAAAGAAAAAATTCTTTCGGCACACCGCCGTCACCCACTGACGTTCCGCGATATGGGCAAAACCGCCGACGCACGCGAAGTTTTCCTACCGGCGGCTTCTAACGCCCCACGTGAATTTAAAATCGAATTTGGTAAAAAGCCACCCATTGACGAATCCGCAAAAATCCTCGTAAATGTTGGTTTCAAGCAAAATCCTAAATTTGGAGGAATCAAAGTTTCAAAATTGTGCGCGAAATTGAACGGGTTCGACGCAAAAAAGTTCAAGGAATCTTCTACACCACAAAAATATGGCAATGCCGAACGTGCGTTGAGTTTTTATTTCGACTATTCCGCGCTCAAAAGTGGCGCAAATATTGTCCGAATTGAATCGCTTGACGGAAACCCCGTCGACCTGATTTGGGTTGAACTCGAATATTTTAAATGACGGACACAGGCGCGAGATTTGCCTAACGGCCAATATTCCCGCTTTGCCCCGCTGGGCGGGTTGCCATTGTTTGGCAAGAGGCGCGGTTGGCTTTGCCAATCCGCTTTGTTTGTCCATTGAAGCAAAGCGGGTTATTTACCGAAGATAAATCCCGCTTCGGTGCCCGTCATTTAAAAAACGCCGGTGCCCAACATAAAAAAATATGTAGGGGTTGGACAAAGGCGCATTGACAAAGTCAATCGCCGCCCGTCCTTAAAATTTTTTGGAAAGGACGGCGTAGCCGAAGGGAAGAAATTTCGCCAAAGTTTTGCCGTCTTTGAGGTCGGTTTCAACACCATATTTGAGAAGGACTTCAAAACCTTTCGTGTCTATGTCGACATACGCAGTGGCATCGGAGTTCTTGGTGTTGATGAGAACGACAATTTCCTCATCGCCGAAGGAACGCTTGAAACTGAGAACAACCTTTTCGTCGGAATTTTTCAGCCACTGCGTTTTACCATCCCAAAGAGCCTTGTGGGAAGTGCGCAATCCGGCGAGTTTTTTGAGCAACGCCATGCGCTCCTGCCCGCGCGGGCTGGAGAGGTTTTCCCAGCCGACAAAGTATCTGCCGTGCTGCGGAGAGGAGAACATCGAAATTTTTGTGTCGTCGGCAAATTCGTTGCCGCTGAAAATCATCGGAACGCCGTCGATTGTGTAGTTGAGCACCAAAACGGCGTCCATACCGCGCGAAGTGAAGAGCTTTTCGAAGCGCGCGCCCGCAGAAACGCAGATATCGCTTGCGGTGTCGTGGTTGTCCATATCGCGGAGAAGGCGCGAGCCCTGCGCATAGGTGTCGAAGTCTTTCTGCCATATCTGCCTGATTGCGGTGGCGTCCTTTTTGCCGCGGAAGGCGTCGGCGACTGCATTGTGCCAACGGAAGCCATAGGAGGCGTCGTAGGCGTCGACTTGGCTGTCGGCGCGGCTACTTTCGGCAAGCATAAAGAGGTCGGGCTTGATTTTGATTATGCGCTTGTAGCCCTCTGCCCAGAAGTCGGCGGGAACTGAGCCCTCAACATCGGTGCGGTAGCCGTCGATGTCGAACTTCTTGACGAAGTATTCCATATTGCTCCACATTTTTTCGCGCAGTTTGGGGTTGTCGAAGTTCAGCTCGGGGAATGACCAACGTCCAAGTTTGACGTTGCCGTTTGCGTCGCAGACGACGAGGTTTTTATCTTCGTCGATAAGGGTGGCTTTGGGACCGCAATGGTAGTAGACCAAGTCGAGAATTACGCGCAAGCCGAGTTTGTGGGCGTCGTCGACAAAATTTTTGAGGTCGGCGTCGGTACCGTAGTCGGGCTCGATTTTAAAGTAGTCCTTCAAACGGTATGGATTTTTGGGGTTGCCCGTTTTGGACGCCTTTTGACGCTTGCTCCAAAAAGCCAAGTCGGTGTCGTCGTCAATCTGGACGACGGGGCAAAGGTAGACGATGTTCACGCCCGTGTTTTTGATGTGCGGAAGCATTTGGCGGGCTTTGTCAAGAGTTCCCTCGTGGGTGAAGATTGGCAGCAAAATCTGGTAGACGATTGCCTGTTTGTTTTTGTCGGAAGTGGGGCGGGCTTTCAAATGCGCCGCGTTTTTTGTTGTGTCCGCAGGCGCAGACTGCGCGGGTTTTGCGGCGGGTTTTGCCTCTACGGCGGGCTTATTTTGCTGCGCGGGAGCTGCCGTCGGAGCGGTAGCCGCGGGCTGGGAGTTCTGTTTTGCGGCGTCGCATTTCTGGGCCGAATTACAGGCGGCAAAGGCAACCGCGCAAAGGGCGGATGCGAGAAGCCCGTATAATAATTTGTATTTTTTCATAATCCTTTTTATTTGTTTTTGATTGATTAAGCTTCGGGAAGCTTCGCGTCAGAAACGCCGTGGAAAAATATCGCCGATTGCGCGTTGCAAGTCAAGATTATTGAAGCGCAAAAATGTATCCGCGCGGACGGTTTGAGGGAAAAAATCGAGCGTTTGAGGAAATCGGTTGATTTTCGCCGTGTAAAAAGCCCCCGTTGCAGTTTGGTTGCAAGGGGGCTGCGTTGTCTTTGCAGGGTAGTTGTGTGCTGTGCCCAAAATTAGGGCAGTAAGCTAAGGGAGTAAACTGACTTGGTTGATGTTATTGCCGATTGTGTTTATTGATTCGAGATTCAAATGGTTCGTATCGCCCCCATGGGGGCGGCGGCGGGTGCTCGGCGGTTCGTAGTTCAACGCCGAGTGCGGTCGCTCGTTATTGTAGTTTTCGCGCCATTTTTCCAGCTCCTCGCGCGCCTCACGCACGCTCTCGAACTCGACTCCACGCAATATCTCGTTGCGCATCGTCCCGTTGAAGCTTTCTATCTGCCCATTCTCCGTCGGCTTCCCCGGACTCGTAAACTCGAGCGTTATTCCCCGCTCTTTGCTCCACTTCT
Organism: Verrucomicrobiota bacterium; assembly: GCA_023450935.1. Classification (GTDB taxonomy): domain Bacteria; phylum Verrucomicrobiota; class Verrucomicrobiia; order Opitutales; family Intestinicryptomonadaceae; genus Merdousia. Next base: position 14,756 of record JAEXGH010000015.1, read on the forward strand.
CCATATACCGACTCCTAAATTCCGACCCGTTGTCGCTCTTTATCGTCTTCGGCTTGACGTACAGACATATCAGCCTGTCCAACGCCTCCGCAACATCGTAGCCGCCGAAGCTTCTCGACACCTCGCAGCACAGGCATTCACGACTGTGGTCGTCTATCACGTTCAGTATCCGATAGCTCCTCTTGTTCTCCAAAACGTCGTACATAAAGTCCATACTCCATCTTTCGTTTATTTGTTTCGGCTGTCCGCTTTTTACTCGGTCGAAACGGCGTTCCTTGCGACGGCTTCGTTTGCCTATTTGCAGATGCTCCTGACGGTAGATTCTCAAAAACTTCTTGTGGTTCACCTTTTCCCCGAGTCGGCGCAGGTAGTTGAACAACAGCCGATAACCCCAGCGGTAGTGTTTCCCGGCGAGTTCTTTTATGCGTTCGCGCAGTGCCTCGGAGCGACTCTTTTTGCGGTATGCAAACGCGCTTCTCGATATTCCGATTAGCCCGCAAGCCCGAACTGCCGCCACCGTGTAGGTCGCTATGATATACGCGGCGGCGGTTCTTCGGACTTCGGGCTTTACCAGTTTTTTGAGTTGATGTCCCGTAGTATTGTGATGTCGAGCATCTGGTCAGCGACTATGCGCTTTAATCGCGCGTTCTCGCGCTCGAGCTCTCGAAGCCTTTGTATGCTCTTTGAGTCCATACCGCCGTATTTTGCCTTCCAGCGGTAATACGACGAATCGTTGACTCCGTACTTGCGCAGCGTATCCGAAACGTTGTTCGATACCTCCGCTTCCTTGAGTATTTGCGTGATTTGCTCTTCCGTGTATTTTTTGCGTCTGTTGCCCATTTGATTTGCCTTCCTATTTTGCAAATCAATCTACCCCTTGCAAGTCTGTCCTGTTTTTCGGGCACACAGCGAAAATAGTTGCAGAGTGAGTGAGCGATAAAAGACTTGCGTATATAAGCAGGAAGAGCCCGTTAGCTTATTCGCTAACGGGCTCATAATACTGGCAACAACCTACTCTCGCACAACAGCGGGGTCGTACTACCATCGGCGGCTGAGAGCTTAACGAGCGTGTTCGAGATGGG
>JAEXGH010000025.1 GCA_023450935.1 Verrucomicrobiota bacterium
CGACGCGCTGGAACAGTGCGAAAACATCGGGCGGCTCGACGACGCCGCAAAGGCGCGCGCCGCCGCGCTCGACGCCGAGGCGGCTTCGCTCGAAAAACGCCTTGCGGAATTTGCCGACGCCAACGCCGAGATTTCTGCGGCCATAAAAAACGACGTTGAAAACCTCGAAAAACTCTCCGCGTTTCTCGACAAATTCTACGCCGATGTTCGCGCCGAAATTCCCGACTTGCGCGGATTTTCCGAATTTCCGCCCGACGCGCTTGCGGGCAAGACCGTTCCCGAAAAGCTCAGGCTTGTGCTGCGCTTTCTGGAAATGTTGGAGGCGTTCGACTCCTCCGTGCGGGCGTCGGGGGGGCGCATTCAGACGGGGTTGTTCGTGCGGGGCTCGGGCGAAGTATCCGACGGCATTGCCCGCATAAAGGTGGAGGGCGTAAAATGACGAAACTGAACGCATTGTTCTTTTTCGGCCTGTCGTTTTTGTTTGCGGCAGCTTCGGCGCGTGCCGATATTCTTAAATACGCGCGGGCCGAATACGCCGCGGCGCAGGCGGAATATGCGCGGGTTGCGGAGAATGCGCAGAAGAAAGTTTTACAACAGCGCGGAAAACTTGCGGCGACATATGCCGAAGTGGAAGCCAAAACGCGCGCCGTAGAACAGCTTAAGGCGCGGCTTGACGCAGCCAAAAACCTCCGCGAAAAAAGCGGCTTTTACGCCGCATTGAAGGCGGAGCTGGCGGCGGAGCTGCGCCGCATAAATACTTCGGTGGCGGCGGTGTCGGCGGGAGAAATTTTGGCGTCGGCGCGTTCCGAATTGCAGTCGCGTTTCGACGAGCTCAAAAATCCGGTGCGGTGTGCGGCTGCCGAAGTCGTGGCGTTGCGTTCGCGCGAAAAACTTTCCGGGCGGACGTTCCGCGTCGGCGCGTTTACCTACTTTGTCGGTGAGGCTACGGCGGGTTTTGTTGACGCAAACGGCGTTCTTTACGGCGAAAAATTCGCCCACGAAATTTCGGCGTTCGCCTCGGGCAAAACCGACATTCTGCCCGCCGATACAAGCGGCGGCGAAATTTTGCGCGGAGAAAAATACGCGCGCACAATGGCGGAGGAAATCGACAAGGGCGGCGTATGGATTTATCCCATTCTCGCGCTCGGCGCGGCGGCGTTGCTTGCGGCGTTCGGCAAAATCGCGCAGCTTTATTTTCTCCGCCGCGCGCTCTCTCCCGAAGCCGCCTGCGGCGGCAGGCTCGGCGTCCCGTTTGCGGAGCTTGCCCGCGCTGTAGATTCGGCAAAATCCTCAGACGAAGCCGAGACGGCGGCATACGCAATCCTTGCGCGCGAAAACGCGAAGCTCAAAAGCTGGCTGCCCGTATTTACAATAACTTCAACGGCGTCCCCTCTGTTCGGGCTGCTGGGAACGGTTAGCGGCATAATAAAAACGTTCGCCGACCTTTCCGCGTCGGGCGCGGATACGCGCGCAATAAGCGACGGCATCGCCGAGGCCCTCATCACCACCGAATACGGGCTTGCAGTGGCGATTCCCGCGCTGATTGTGGGCACCGTGCTTTCGCGCAGGGCGCGGGCGGTCTTCGAAAAATACAGGGATTTTGCCGATAACAGAATTTCGGCATCGAAATAGTATGGAGATTTTGGAGGGAATTATGTCGATTTTCAGATGCGCGCCCGTTCTTACATGTGCGTTGGCGGCAATCGGCGCGTCGGCATTCTACCTCGTTTTTTCGATATACATGAAACTGCGCGCCGCCGAAAAGTGCGCGTCAAAGCGGTTGTTGCGCGGGTGCGCGCGCGACCTCGGGCTGCTGCGCGTTTTGGCGTCGGGCGCGCCGATGGTGGGTCTGCTCGGAACGGTTGTGGGCATAGGTCTTTGCATAGACGCCTCCGACGACGAAGCCGCTCTTGCCTCCGGTATTTCATACGCTCTGCTCACTACGCAAACGGGGCTGATTATGGCAATTCCAGCGTGGATTGCGTCGATTCTGCTTTCGGCGCGCCTGCGCAAACTCGATTCACTTTCGGGCGAAAGGGCTGGCTGAGATGGCGGGGCTGAAAAGGGATTTCGACGAAGCGGAGACGTCGGAGGAAATCAACATTTCCCCCCTCATAGACGTCATATTCATACTGCTGATTTTCTTCGTCGTTACAATGGCGTTTTCCTACAAGCATTCCCTCGACATCGACGTGCCGAGCTCGTCGAATTCCGCGCAGGTTTCGGGGAATTTCGCAAACATCGCCGTGTCGGCTTCGGGCGAAATTTTCTTCGACTCCCAAAAGTGTTCGCTCGCGGCTCTTTCGCTAAAAATGGCGGCCTGCGGCAAAAAATCGGCGTTGGTCTACGCCGACAAGTCGGTGCGCGCCGAAAGGCTTGTAGAGGTAATAGATTCCGTCCGCTCGGCGGGCGCGGCGGTGTATTTGGCTACGAAAAAATGAGCGCGGGTCTTTCAGGAAAAATCGGGGGAGCGTCGGTCGGAATGCTGTTTTCGGCAACGGTGGTGGTGTGCCTTTTCGCGCTTCAGGCGGTCTCGGTTTCGGGCCCGAAAAACGCCGACGAAAAGCCCGCTGAAATACGCGCTATTGTGTCGGTTTCACCGCGCGAAACGCCGCGCAGCCGCGCGGAGCAATCGCGGCGGTTTGACGCCGGAATTTCGGGCGCGCCGGCCGGACGTAGGCTTGAAGTCGATGTTCCGCAAACGGGCGCGTCGGCGTTCTCGCTGCCGGATTTTTCGCTTGCCGAAAGCGTGGCTGCAACCGCCGACATCGGCTTTTCGCAGTTCCCGTCCGATGCAGACATGGCGGTTTCGACCGACATTTTCGAACTCGATATGCTCGATAAAATTCCGCGCCGCCTCGACGCAACGCACATTGTCTATCCCAAACAGATGCTAAAGCGCGGCATAGAGGGCGACGTGCAACTTTCCGTCGTCATAGACACAACGGGCGCGGTTTCGGTGGAAAGGGTTGTTTCCTCCACAAACGGATTCTTTCTCGAAAACGCGGTCCGCGCCGCGGAAAAATTCGTCTACGAAGCTCCGACACGCAACGGCAGGGCGGTCAGGGCTCGGTTTATCCTGCCCGTTCCGTTTAGGATTTCGAAATGAGACATTTTCTTTTTGCAGTTGTTGCGGCGGTTTCCGCGTGTGCGTCGTTTGCGGCGGGCACGGTGGGCGAATTGATGTTCAAGCCCTCCATGAACAAATACGAGGCCGAGGCCATTGCCGACGCCGCAAAGGCGGCTTCCCCGGCCGACGCGCGCGATGTTCTCCTGAGAGCAAGTTCCAAAAGCTGGGCGGGCGCGCCCGTGTTTTTCAATCTCGGCAACGCCTACTACGGGTTGGGCGACTTCAAAAACGCCGTCAAATTCTACCGCGCCGCGCTCGAAAAAAGCGGATTCTTCGCGGCGTATAAGAATCTCGGTTTCGCTCTCTCGGCCGACGGCGACAAGCCCGCCGCCGCGCGCGCGTTTGCCGTCGCCGCGGCAATTTCGGGCAATTCCGATGCCCAGTGCCTGCTTTGGCTTGCGGGCTACCGCGCCGACGGCGGCGACTACAGCTCCGCGCTTGCGCTTTGCAATCAGGCGCTCGTGCACGAGCCTGAAAACGATTCGGCTATCTACGCAAAATGCGGATTTTTGATAAAACTTTCCATGTTCGATTCGGCGTGCGCAACGGCCGAGCGCATGTTCCAAAAAACTTCGGACGCGCGCTACCTGAAGCTTGCGGCTCTCGCGGCGGCGGAGTCGGGCGACAGAGTTTCGGCGGCGGCGTATCTCGAGCTGCTTTCGGCGTCGGGAAAGGCTTCGGCAAAAGACGCGGAAACGCTCGCCGACCTGTATTTTTCGCTCGGGGCGTATTCGAAGGCCGCCGAGTTGTATTCGCGCGCGCCGTCGGCAAAACTCGAGAATTTGGCTTTTGCGTGCATAAATTCGGGCGAGTTTGAAACGGCGGAAAAAATCGCGGCCAAGCTCCCGCCGAATCCGGCGAAAAAAGTATCGGGCATAGCCGCCGCGCGCAGGGGCTGTTTTAGCGCGGCAAAAAAACTCCTTGCCGAATGCGTAAAAGCCGACCCCGCCGATTTGCAGACTTCGGAGGAGCTTGCCGAGGTCCTCTATCGGCTCGGCGAATACGCTGAGTCGGCTGCCGTGTTTGCTCGGTTGCAATCGGCGGAAAAATTCGACAGGCGCGCCAAATACGGGCTTCTGCGCAATTCAATGGCAATGGGGCTTTACGCCGACGCGCTTTCTACGGCGCGGGAAATCGCTCTGAAATATCCCGACGCCGACATCGAAAATTTCAAACGCAAATTGGAGGCATACTGCAATGCTCTTGAAAAGTCCGCACAATAGAATTCTCTCGCGCGCAAAAACGCCCGTGGTGATGGGCATTTTGAACGTCGGGACGGAGTCGTTCAGCGACGGCGGAAAATACGCCTCGCCCGAGGCCGCCGCCGCGCGCGCCGCCGAAATGGCGGAGCAGGGCGCGGACATCATCGACGTCGGCGCGGAATCTACAAAGCCTACGGCGCAAAAAATTTCCGCCAAAGAGGAGCTTGAAATTCTCCTGCCCAGACTCAAGGCGGTTCGCGCGGCAGTGGGCGGCGGGTTGCCGATTTCGGTCGATACCTACAAGCCCGAAGTCGCTGAGGCGGCTATTGAATCTGGCGCGGACATCATAAACGACGTTTACGCCATGCGCGAAAACGGGCGTTATCCTATGGCGGAAACTGCCGCCCGACTGCGCGCGCCCCTTATTTTGACCCATTCGTGCAGGGGCGAACACCCCTCCGGCGACTTTTGGGATTTCTTTCTGGCGGGCATGCGCGAACGCCTTGAAAGCGCGCTTTCCTCGGGGCTTGGACGTTCAGACATAGTCCTCGATGCTGGGATAGGATTCGGCAAAACTACTCGCCAGAATTTCCTGCTCGTGAAAAAAATGGGAGAGTTGCGCGAACTTGGCTGCCCGACTCTTCTGGGCGTGTCGCGCAAGTCAATGTTTGCGGAGGTTGCCGGCGACTCCTTCGCCCTGCGCGACGCCGCAACGCTTGCGGTATCGGTCTACGCCGCCGCCGCAAACTCCTGCGACATTCTCCGCGTGCACGACGTCGCCTCCACAGTCGTGGCCCTCAAAACTTTATCGCTTTTGTAAACTATGGACGAAATATTCATCGACCGGCTCAAACTCAAAGGCAAGCACGGCTGCTTTGCCGAAGAACGCAACGAATACCGCGGTTTCGAAGTCTCAATCAGGCTTTTCGGAGACTTCTCCCGCGCCGCCAAAACAGACGAGCTTTCCGACACTATCGACTACCCGCAGGCAATGGCCATAGCCGAGGGCGTGCTGGCGGGCGAAAGCGTGCGGCTCATAGAGAAACTCGCCGACAAAATCGCCGAGCGGCTTTTCGTGCGTTTCGCCAACCTTCTGGAAACGGAAATAGAAATTTTCAAACTCGGCGTTGACGTCGGCTTCGACTTCGCCGGCATTTCGGCAAAAATACGCAGGAAACGCGCCGACTACGTAAAATGAAAACAGCCGTCATAGCGCTCGGTTCGAATTTGGGCGACTGCGTTTGCAACCTGCGGCGCGCGTGCGCGCATTTGGACGGAATCGGGCGGATAACGGCGAAATCGGGCGTATACAAAACTCCGCCCGCCTTCTACGAAGACCAACCCGACTTCTTCAACGCCGCCGTCTGTCTGGAAACGTCTCTGCCGCCCGAAGCCCTCTTGGCGGAATGCAAGCGCATTGAGGGTTGTCTGGGCAGGACGCCGTCGTTCAGAAACGCCCCCAGACCCGCCGATTTGGACATACTTTTTTACGGAGACGAAAAAATTTCTACCGATGTTTTGCAAGTCCCCCACCGCGGTTGGCGGGAACGCGCGTTCGTTATAACGCCGCTTTTGGACTTGCTGGAGTTCGGCGCGCTTGCGGGCGCAGAGTTCGCTTCCGTCCGCGCCCGACTGTGCGGGAAAATACGCGAATTTGACAAATATTGCGATTTATAATCATGGAAGAATACGGAACCCTCTACATAGTGGCTACGCCAATCGGCAACCTGTCCGACATCACCCCGCGCGCGCTCGAGACCCTGCGCTGCTGCGACATCGTAGCCTGCGAAGACACCCGCGTAACGGGCGCGCTGCTTAAAAGATTCGACATTTCAAAGGAAATGTTCGTCAACGAAAATTCCCGCGAAAAATCGGTCGCGCCGCTGCTTCTTGAAAAGCTGAAGTCGGGCAGAAACATAGCTCTTGTAAGCGACGCCGGCACGCCCTGCGTAAGCGACCCCGGTTTCCGCATAGTGCGCGCGTGCAGGGCGGAGGGCGTAAAAGTTGTTCCCGTCGCGGGCGCGTGCGCGTTCATTGCCGCGCTTTCGGCTTCGGGACTGCCGAGCGACTCGTTTTTGTTTGCGGGGTTCCTTCCGCCTAAGACGTCGGCGCGCCGCAGCTTCTTCGAAAAATACAAAGATTTCGGACACACGCTGGCGTTCTACGAATCGCCGTATCGCATAGAAAAATTCGTGGACGACGCCGTGGAAGTCTTCGGTGCGGACAGGGTCGCGTGCGTGGCAAAGGAGATTTCCAAAGTCTTCGAGCGGTTTTTCGTGGGGGCGTTGGGCGAAATAAAAACCGAGCTCAAATCCGCCTCCACAAAGGGCGAGTTCGTCGTGATAATCGCGCCGGAGGGCTACACGCTGTGAAGCTTGCAATAGACATAGGCTCGAACACTATGAAGTGTCTTTTGGGCAAAGTCGAAAACGGGCGCGTTTTAAAAATCTTCGAGCAGACTGTCGATTCGCGCATTTGCGCCGACGGCGCTCGCCTTGTCCCGAACGCCGCAAAACTCGTTTCCGACGCCGTGTTGCTATTCAAAAAAAACGCCGAACCGTTCGGAAGTTTCCGCACTGTGGTTGTGGCCACTTCCGCCCTGCGCGACGCCGAAAACAGGGACGCTGTAATGGCGGAGGTTCTGCGTTTGACGGGCGAAAAAATAACGGTTCTTTCGGGCGGCGAAGAGGCGCGGCTTTCATACGCGGGCGCGGTATATGGGCTCGACGCGCCGCGCGAGTGCTTCTACTTCGACCTCGGAGGCGGAAGTCTGGAGCTTGTATACGGCGACGGGCGCAGGGCGTTGAAATTTACAAGCATACCAATCGGTGCGGTTCGCCTCACGCGAGAGTTTTTCCCCGACGGAAAAATTTCGCCCGATTCGCTCGAATCGCTGCGCGCAAAAGTGCGCGAAAGCATTGTCGGCGCATTGCGCGGCTTCCCGAAGACCGATTGCGTGGTGTGCGCGGGCGGCGCGGTTGTGGCGGCGCGCATGCTCAAAAAGCGGCTCGGGCTGGCGGGGCGCGAAGACGTTATTTCGCTTTCCGACATACTGAAAATGGCGGAGCTTTTGCGCGGCGTTTGCGCGGAGGAGCGCACGGAAAAATTCGGCATACCGCCGTCGCGCGCCGACATTGTATGCGCGGCGTTCGAAACGGTCGCGGTGCTTATGCAGTGTATAGGCGCGCCGGAAATAACGCACACGTTTTTTAACTTGCGCTACGGCGTAATTTTGTCAGACATGTAGCCGAAAGGAATTTTGTATGGAGAAGATATTTTTGTTTGCATTTGTTTTACTTGCCGCCGTTTTCGCGCGCGCGACGGAGAAAGTTGTGTTCGACACCGATATGGGCAACGACTGCGACGACGTTCTCGCGCAGGTGATGTTGCTAAGCTATGCGCAGCAGGCGCGCGCCGAGATTTTGTGCATTGCAACAAACAAAGACAACGCGCTTTCGCCGAAGTTAGTCCGCCTCATTTGCGAATACTACGGCTTGGGCGATATTCCCGTCTACGCCGTCCGAAACGGCGCATCCCCGCTTGACGGGCACTTTTTGCGGCAGACTTTCGACAGAAAAACGCCCGACGGCAAGCCCGCGCACGCGCTGAAAAATCCGTCGGAAAATTTTGCCGACTCCGTTTCGGGCTTGCGCAAAACTCTCGCGGCGCAGCCCGACAATTCGGTCGTCTACATATCGGTGGGCTTTTTCACGAACTTGGCGCGTTTGATTGAATCGAAACCCGACGACGTTTCGCCGCTTTCGGGGCGCGAGCTTGTGGCGAAGAAAGTAAAATACGTTTCGGCGATGGCTGGCGGTTTCACCCCCGCTGATTTCTGGGGAAGGACGACCGACAGGGTCTATCCCGAATACAACGTGATTGAGGATTTGCCCGCATCGAAAGCCGTCCTCGAAAATCCGCCGTGCCCGATAGTGTTAAGCCCGTTCGAACTCGGCATAAATCTGCGCTTCCCGTATTACAGCGTGCTGCGCGACTTCAAAAACCCTTCGGAAAATCCGGCGTCGTTCGCCTGCGACACCTACGTGCGCCGCATTTTCAACGCCTCCAAAAACACGCTGGAGCTCGACCGATACATGTGGGATTTAACGAGCGTCCTGTTTGTTTTCGAGCCGCAACTGTTCGGCGTTTCTGCGGCGGGCGAAGTCGAAGTTGCGCGCAACGGCGTAACAACTTTCATTCCCTCCAAAGACGGCAAAAGCGGGAAAATCCGCTATTTGACGATGAAGCCGCAACATGGTAAAAAAATAATATCAAAGTGCGTAGAACTTGTGCGTTCGGCGCGCTGATTTGCGCGGCGTTGCGCAAAGTTTCGGGCGGAGTTTTTCGGCGCTCGGCGGTTGGGTTCGCGCGCTCGGGGCATCGCGGTTTTTCCCCCGCGGGAACGGGGCGGCGGGGCGCGCTAAAAATTGTTCAGCCGCAAAAAGCGTTCGGCGAACGGGTAGCCGTCAAGAAGCGTTTTGTCGGGTATTCCCATCAAAAAGAGGGCGGCGTATAACGCCTCTATTGTGGCGAGCCCGTCGGGGTCGGCATGCGTTTTGGAAACGCGCGGATACGCCGTTTTGACTGTCGGAGGAATGCTCCTTGCAACGAAGTCGCCGCGGATTTTCCCCCTGATTCGCGGGAGCAAAAACCAAGTGGAATCGAGCAGAAGAAGCGGTCTGCACGCGTCGTCGGGGGAGACGGGCGGCGCGTCCATTTCAAGGAGCGTATAGCCGCTTGCGTCGAAAGCGAAGCCGTCTACGGCGTTGAAAAAACGCACGCCGCTGCGCCCGCAGAGGTGGCGCAGCGAGCACTTTTTTCTGTTTTCGCGCGGGTGGCGGACTACCGTTATTTCCATTATTCCACCGTAACCGCCTTTGCCAGATTGCGCGGCTTGTCAACGTCGCAACCGCGTTCCACGGCAACGTAGTAGGCGAAAAGCTGCGCGGGGATTGTGGCTATTATCGTTCTTACCGACTTGTGGACGTGCGGCATGGGTATGATTTCGTCGGCAAGTCCTTCGAAAGCTTCGGGAAATGGCGTTATCACGATAATCTTTCCCTTGCGCGCCTTGATTTCCTGCGCGTTTGAGATAATCTTGGGCAGGATTTCCTCCGAGCCCGCGAAAAGCACAGTGGGGCATTCGGGACAGACGAGGGCAATGGGGCCGTGTTTCATTTCGCCCGCCGGATACGCTTCGGCGTGAATGTAGGAAATTTCCTTGAGCTTGAGCGCGCCTTCGAGGGCAATCGGGAACTCGTCGAGCCTGCCGAGGAAAAGGAAATCGTTGTATTTTGCGTATTTCTTGGCTATCTGCTCCACGTGTTTTGCCTGCTTGAGCGTTTCTTTGATGTCCTCGGGCAGGTGTTTGAGCGCGGCTACAATCTTCTTGCCGTCGGAGAACGAAAGGTCGCGCATTCTGCCGATGTAAAGGGCAATCAGAAGGCATATTGCAACTTGCGATGTAAACGCCTTTGTTGACGCGACTCCCACTTCCTTGCCCGCGTATTGATACAACCCGCCGTCTGATTCGCGCGAGATTGTGGAGGCAATCGCGTTTGTTATGGCAAGCGTTTTGAAGCCCTTTCTCTGGGCTTCGCGCAGGGCTTCGAGAGTGTCGATTGTTTCGCCGCTTTGGCTGAGCACGAACACAAGCGTGTTTTTGTCGAGGGGAGAATTCCTGTAGCGGAACTCGCTTGCGTATTCGACTTCGACGGGAATGCGCGCGTAGCGCTCTATGAGCTGTTCGGCGACAAGGCAGGCGTGCCAAGCCGTTCCGCAGGAGCAGAAAATTATTCTGTCAATCTGTCGCATTTCGGAGGGCGTCATATTAAGCCCGTGCAGTATTGCGGAGGATTCGTCGTCGGAGATGCGGCCGCGGAGGGCGTTTTCTATCGCCTTGGGCTGTTCGTAGATCTCCTTTTGCATGAAGTGCGCAGCTCCGCCGAGTTCCGCCGTTTCCAAGTCCCAGTCGATTTCCTTGATTGTGTAGTCGATGGGCTTGTTGCCTATGGAAATGATGTTGCAGTTGTCTTCGGTGATGTGCGCGAGCTGGCCGTCTTCGAGGTATATCACGTTGCTTGCGCGCCCCGCAAAGCCGAGAACGTCGCTGGAGACGAGGTGTTCGTCCCTGCCTATGCCGACTAGAAGCGGCGAGCCTTTTCTTGCGGCAATCATTTCGGCGGGGCAGTCTGTGCAAAGAACCGCTATTCCGTATGTGCCCTCGACATGCAGCAACGCCTTGCGGACTGATTCGAGGAATCTGTTTTCCGAGTTTTCGTCGGTTCTGTAGCGGTAGTGGTAGGCGATGAGATTTACAAGGGCTTCGGTGTCGGTCTGGCTTTTGAAGGTGTAGCCTTTGCCGGAAAGGAAATTCTTCATGTTTTCGTAGTTTTCGATAATTCCGTTGTGGACTATCGCGAACTTGCCGTCGCTTGAGACGTGCGGGTGGGCGTTTATGTCGGTGACGCCGCCGTGGGTCGCCCAGCGCGTGTGGCTTATGCCGAGTTTCGCCTTGAAGGGGTGCTTCTGGATTTCATTGGCGAGAATGTCTACGCGCCCCTTCTTTTTGCAGACCGACATTTCGCCGTGGTCGAGCAGGGCAATTCCCGCAGAGTCGTAGCCCCTGTATTCGAGTTTCTTAAGCCCCTCAATTAGAATGGGCGTTGCGTCTCTTCTTCCGATGTATCCTGTGATTCCGCACATATTCTTTTTATGCTTTCAATTTTCCGCACGATTCTCCGAAAAACCTTTCCCGTATGCAAGTCTTTTTATTTTTCAGCTCTTCCCGTAAAAATGCTTGTAATGGGGGCGTTGTGCAATTATAACTTGCGGCAAATTTATATAGACACCAATTATGAAGAAGATTTTTGCGGTTTTATTTGCGGCGGCGGTTTCGGCGTCGGCTTTTTGCCAGAACACGGCGTTTTTGGATTTGCGTCAGGACGTGAGCTTGATGCGCAGCGAGTTGGGACAGTTGCGCATGGAGGTGGAACAACTGAGGCTGGAGAACGAACAGCTAAAGCGCGCAATCGATGCGTTGAAGTCGTCGAGCGTCGCAAGCGAGAGCGTGCGCACGCAGGTTTCGTCGGTGAAGGCGTCGGTTTCGGCGCAGAACGAGGCGTTGAAGCGCGAGATTATCGCGCGCGTCAAAAAGGACATCGACGCGCTCGCCGTCCAGACCGACGCCGCCATTCAGAAGCTTGCCAACGCCGTGGGGTCGCGCCCCGCGCCCGCCGCCAAAACGTCGTTTTCCACCGATTATCCCAAGACGGGCATAAATTATGTGGTTGTCGCCGGCGATAGCGTTTCGAAAATCGCCCGCAAATACAATTCGCGCACCGACTGGATTTTGAACGCAAACGAAATTTCCGACCCGCGCGACCTGCGCGTAGGCGCGTCGATTTTCATTCCGCAAAAGTAGGAAAGGACGGTAGTTTGGTATGTCGCAGAAAAAAGCATTGGGCAGGGGATTGGGCTCTATAATTTCGGCCGGCGTGAAGCGTCCGGAAGCCCCGAAACCGCAACAGCCGCAGGCAAAAGTGCAGATTTCGGCAAGGCCGCAGACCGTAGCCGCAGTCCGCGTTTCCGACTGTCTTTTCAGCGAAATTCCGCTCGAGAAAATCGTTCCCAGTCCGTATCAGGCAAGAAAGGAGTTTTCGGAGGAGGAAATACGCAGCCTTGCCGATTCAATCGCTTCGGAAGGTCTTATCCAGCCGCTTCTCGTCCGTAAAACGCCCGACGGCTACGAGCTAATAGCGGGAGAACGCCGCCTGCGCGCGTGCAGAAAACTCGGTTTGAAAAAGGTCGTCGCCTGCGTGCAGACTGCAAGCGACGCCTCCGCCGCCGCCAAGGGGCTTATCGAAAATCTGCAGCGCACAGATTTGAATCCGATAGAGGAGGCGAAGGGAATTTCCAACATGATGGAGAATTTCCATCTCACCCAAGACGCCGTTTCGCAGCGTCTGGGCAAGCCGCGTTCGAACATCGCAAACTCGCTGCGCCTTCTGAAACTGCCCGAAGAGGTGCAGGGATACATCTCCACAGGAATGCTCAGCGTGGGGCACGCAAAAATCCTCACGGGCATTGAGGATACCGCCCGTATGCTCGTTTTGGCGCGCCAGATTATAGAGAAAAATCTCAGCGTGCGCAACACCGAGGACGCGGTTCGCCGCCTGAAGAACGAGACTTCGCGCCGCACGGTCGGTTCGGCGTTGTCAAAGTCGGTTCAAAACGCCGTCGTGCGCGACATTCAGAACAAAATTTCCACAAAACTCAACGCCGCGGTTACGATACAGCACGGCGGCAAGCGCGGAAAAATCGTCATAGAATACATGGACAACGACGACTTGTCGCGCATTCTCGAGGTTCTCGGCGTCCGGATTTGAATGTAAAAACAACAGTTTGCGCGGCGTTTTTTGCGGCGTGCGCGGTGTTTCCGTGCGGGCTTTGCGCTCAGGTAAAGCCGAACGATTTTTCGCGCGAAAATTCGCTTACGGAAAAGACAGTCGAAAAAAAACAGTCCGGACTTGTTGACAAGCGTTCGCAAATGGGCGGCAGAGAGTTCAAACGCAAAGAGTATAACAATGCAAAAGACGCCTCGGCGTTGCTCGAAAAATCGTTTTATGCCGACGGCAAACATTCGCCGTTTTCGGTCGAAACGCGTTTCGGAGAGGGGAAGAAATCGACGCTTGCAAAGAATTTCGAGCCGAAGAAGGGGGATTCCGTTTTTGCCGAACGCAAAAGTCGGTTCGCCACCTATACCGATTTGTCCAAAAAATATTCGGGCAAGCTCGATTTCGGCAAAGACGCGGCGTTTTCGACCGAAAAAATGCTCTATTCCATGGAGCAAATGCAGGAGTGCTCAATGCAGGACATCAACCGCTATCAGTTCCGCCACTCGCACCCGACAACCCCCGGAATCAAGACTACCGTGGCGGGCGGCGACAGAAAAATATCGGAAAGCGGGACTGGGTTTCTCGACGCGTTTTCGTCGCGCAAGCGTGTCGATATGGACATCCCGACTCCCGCAATGATGGGGCGTAAAGATTTGGCAAACAGGCGCGCCGAAAAGAATAAAAATTCAGAGCTTCCCAACGCTCCGCATTCTCCCCGACAGGCGCATCCGCTTCCGCAACACGCTCCGCAACAGCCGCGCGAAGATGCGAAGGGCAAAGTCAAAAAGCTCGAATATATCGATGAATCGAAGTCGGGGCAGTTCGACTTCCTCCGCGTCCCGAAGGGAATGAAAGCAAAGGGGCGCGCCGTCATAAAAATAGAGACCGACGAGTAGCCCGCTCGGGATTGTCCGCGCCTGCGCGAACGCATAGTTTAATTCGGCGTTTTCTTTGCGGATTTGGGCGGATTTCGGCTACTGCCGCGTGCGGTTTGCATTTTTGCCCGATTCTTGCCGTCCGCGCCTGATTGTCCGCACCGCGCCGTTTGTCCTCCGCTACGCGTTCTTCGCGCGCTCGAAAATGGTTGACACACCGCTTCGGCGGGCGCATTCTGGAGGGCAAAAATACTTTAGAAATGAGCGAAATATCCAAAGCGTATAATCCTTCGGAAGTGGAGGATAAGTGGTATAAAACTTGGGTCGAATCGGGCTGCTTCAAGGGCAAGGCCGACCCTAACAAAGAGGCGTATTCAATCGTCATTCCGCCGCCGAACGTAACTGGCGTGCTGACAATGGGGCACGTTCTCAACAATACCATTCAGGATATTCTAATCCGCCGCGCGCGCCAGACGGGTAAGTCGGCAATCTGGATTCCCGGAACGGACCACGCGGGCGTTGCAACCCAGACTAAGGTAGACGCGTATCTGCGCAAGCAGGGCACTTCGGCAAAGCAGCTCGGGCGCGAAAAGTTTTTGGAAACGGCAAAACAGTGGCGCGACAAGCACGGCGGCATAATCATTGAGCAGCTCAAAAAGCTCGGTTGCTCGTGCGACTGGAGCAGGCTTGTCCACACTCTCGACGATGACTATTCCAAGGGCGTTCTCACCGCTTTCGTCAAGCTCTTCAAGGAGGGCTACATCTACCGCGGCAAGAGAATGGTGAACTGGTGCCCCGTAAACCTCACCGCCCTCTCCGACGAAGAGGTCATTATGACCCCGCAAAAAAGCAAGCTCTACAAAATGAAATACGAGCTTGTCGACGAACCCGGAAAGTTCCTCGAAATTGCAACGACCCGCCCCGAAACAATCATGGGCGACACCGCCGTTGCCGTCAACCCCAACGACCCTCGCTACGCGCACCTTGTGGGCAAAAAAATCTGGCGTCCGTTCCCGAAGGCGCAAATTACAATCATCGGCGACGAATACGTAGACATGAAATTCGGCACGGGCGTGCTCAAAGTCACCCCCGCGCACGACCCCGCCGACTTCGAACTTTCGCAAAAACACAACCTGCCCATAATCGAGGTTATGAACCCCGACGGCACTATGAACGAGCTTGCGGGCGAAGAATTCTGCGGGCTTGACAGGTTTGTTGCGCGCGACAAGGCCGTTGAAAAGCTGCGCGAGCTCGGGCAGCTTGTCGCCGTGGAAGACTACGACAACAACGTCGGCTTCTCCGAGCGCGGCGGCGTCCCCATTGAACCGCGCCTTTCCGACCAGTGGTTTATGCGCTATCCGAAAGTCGCCGAGGCAAAGGCGGCGGTGGAATCGGGAGCAATCAAATTCTGGCCGAAACGCTGGGAGAAAACATACACCCACTGGCTCGAAAATATCCGCGACTGGTGCATAAGCCGCCAAATTTGGTGGGGGCATAGAATCCCCGTTTGGTATAGAAAGGGCGTCGCCAATCCCGACATCAACAACCCCGAAGAGGTTCACGTCAGCGTCGAAGGTCCTGCCGACCCCGAAAACTGGATTCAGGATGAGGATTCGCTCGACACTTGGGCCAGCTCCTGGATTTGGCCGTTCGGCGTAATGGGCTGGCCCGACAAGGACGCCGAGGCGAAGAAGGAAATGTCCTATTTCTACCCCACGAGCGACTTGGTCACGGGCCCCGACATCATCTTCTTCTGGGTGGCAAGAATGATTATGGCGGGCTTGGAATTTTTGCCCGACTCAATGCCCGAAAAAATCCCCTTCCGCAACGTGTATTTCACGGGGATTATCCGCGACATGCAGGGCAGGAAAATGTCGAAAAGTTTGGGCAATTCGCCCGACCCTCTCAAGATTATCGAAAAATACGGCGCGGACGGCCTGCGTTTCGGCGTGATGAATTGCGCGCCCCAGGGGCAGGACATTCTCTTCAGTGAAGAGCGCGTGGAGCTTGGCAGAAACTTCTGCAACAAACTTTGGAACGCGTGCCGCTTCCGCCAGATGTCGTCGGAAATGGTACAAAACGGCTCTTTGGCGGAGATTGTGGCGCGTATGGACAAGTCGAAACTCGATGCCGACGACCACGCAATCATCGCGAGCCTGATAGCGTGCTCCAAACAGGTTGACAAAGACTACAAGTCATACCAATTCAACAGCATAACGCAGGCGTTGTATTCGTTCTTCTGGAACGATTTTTGCGGCTGGTATTTGGAGGTGTCGAAATCGCGCCTCGCCGACGAGTCCGCAAAGGCGTCGGTTTTGGCGGTTCAGGACCTCTGCATTCGGCAGATTCTGCTGATGTTGCACCCGTTTATGCCGTTTATCACTGAGGAACTGTGGCATAGTATGGGCTTCGGCAAAGACGGCGCGTTCATTCAGAACGAGTCGCCCGCGTTTGAGGCGGAACTTGCCGGACTCGGCTTTGCGCCCGACGCCTCCGCCGCCGCGGAAATCGAAAAGCTCAAAGACTTTGCCACAAAGGCGCGCGCGCTCAAGGCGCAGTGCAACTTGGCCGCCAAGCGCGACTCAAAACTGATGCTTTTGCCCGTTGACGAAGCCGCAAAGAGGCTTATTTCGGCCAATTCCGACAAGCTCAAAAAACTTGTTGGCGCGGCGGAAATTGCGGTTGTAGATGCGCAGATTGACGCGCCCGCGTCGCTTACGGCGTTGGGGACGGTCTATGTAGACATCAAGGGCGCGGTTGACGTGGAGGCGGAAACTAAACGTTTGCAGAAGGAAAAGGCCAAGCTTGAAGGGGCTATAAACGGCGCGAAAGCCCGCCTTTCGAACGAGGCGTTTACCTCAAAAGCTCCGCAAAACGTAATCGACGGCGCGAAAAAGCAGCTTGAAGAAAACATCGCAAAGCTCGCCGAAGTCGAAAAACTGCTGGCGGGCTTGAAATAGCGGCTTCGGGGGCGACCCCGCTTCGGCGTTCGCCGCCCCGAAAAGGCGTTTGCAAAAAACAGAAAATCCGAGGGGAAATTCCCCGCGGATTTCTTTGTTTTAGCCGATTCGCTTTTTGGTTAAATCACGAAGCAAATCTGTTTGCCCGGGCCGTGAACGCCCTCTACAAGCACGCCTTCAACGTCGGTTGTTTTCGACGGCCCCGCAACCCAAATTGCGTATGGCGTGTCGGCAAGCACGTTTTCAAGCCCCTTTTCGATTGTCGGAACTATGTCCGACTTCTTCAGAACAGCAACGTGAACCCACGGCGCGATGGCAACAAGCCTGTCGGAAACGTCGGAGTCTTTCATTACAAGCACGCCGTTTTCGGCAATGGCGTATGACGCCTTTGAAATGCCGAAGTCGTATTGGTCGGGGTTGGCGCGGTCGAAATCGCGGACGAGTTCGAACTTGTTTTCAAGCCCGAACGTGTCGGACAAAAACGCGTCGGCAACGCCCTTTTTGCAGCCGAGCTCCGCGAGCTTTTGCGCCAATTCCTCCGCGCTTTCAACAATAATTCCGTGGTTTGCGCCGAAATTTCGGCGGAACGCCTCAAAGGGCGTGCCCGCGGTTGCGGTTGTCGAAACCGTGTCGGCCTCCGAGTATTCGGGCAGGGGAGAGCTTGTTTTCTGGGCGTTGCGCACCCTTTTTATAAATTCGTTTTTATCCATTTTTCTTGAACCACTTTCTAAATGTGCCGCCGTTGAATTTGGGGAGTTTGCGCGCTTTGAGCCAGCGTCCGAGCGGGCCGAAGCGCATTTTGTCAACGGGCATAAAGTTTGCGAATTTGTTCATCGGCACGCCCAGTTTCCAGAGCTTCGGCGACGTTGCAAGCACCGCCCACGCCTTGAACCCTACATCGTTGGGCACTTTGCAGCGGCGTTTTTTTGCTTCGTCGCGCATTTGCACTATCAGCTCGGGCAGGGGGATTTTCGCGGGACAAACCTCGGCACAGCCGCCGCAGAGCGAGCACGCCTTCGGCAGGTCGGCGTATTTGTCGAAATCCTTACCCGCAAGCAGCGGCGAAAGCACTATCCCGAGCGGGCCGGGGTAGACCGCCCTGTATGCGTGCCCGCCAACGAGCCTGAAGATGGGGCACTTGTTCATACACGCGCCGCAGCGCATGCACTTGAGAATGTCCCTGAAGTTGCTCGCAAGAATTTGGCTTCTTCCGTTGTCGAGGAAAATCAGGAACATTTCCTGCGGGCTGTTTTTCGCCTTGCCCGCGCCCGCTACAAAATCGGTGTAGACTGTTGTGTGCTGCCCCGTTGCACTGCGCCCGAGCAGGTTTAAAAACACCGACAGTTCGCGCGCCGACGGAATTACCTTTTCGAATCCCGCTATTGCTATGTGCGTTTTTGCCCCCGCCATTGAAAAACGCGCGTTGCCCTCGTTCGTGGCGAGAACTATTGCGCCCTCCTTCGCCAAAACGTAGTTCGCGCCGCTTACGACTATGTCGGCGTTGAAATACTTTTTGCGCAGATATTTTCTGGCGTTGAGGGTGATGTGCGTGGGCTCTTCGTCGTAGGGGGCGATGCCGTGCTTTTCGAAAGACGCGGCGATGTCGTCGCGCTTGCGGTGGATTGCGGGCTTTACTATGTGCGAAGGCCTTTCGTGGTCGATTTGTATTATCAGCTCGCCGAGGTCGGTTTCAACCGCTTCCACGCCGTTTTTTTCGAGGAACGAGTTAAGCTCTATTTCCTCCGTGGTCATGCTTTTTACTTTGACTACGTTCTTGGCGTCGCGCTCTTTGGCGATTTTCAAAATCATTTCGCGCGCTTCGGCGGCGTCTTTTGCAAACAGCACCTTTATGCCGTTTTTTTCGAGCGAGGCAATCGCCAGCTCGAGGTTGTCGGCGAGGTTTGTCGATTTAATCGCGTTTGCCAGCTCGCGCAAGCGGAGCGTTTTATTCGGTTCGGGGAAAGCCTGATTGAGGCATTTTTCGCGGGCAATGGTGCTACCTACGCTCGCGGTTGTGAGCGCGTCTTTGACGTTAGGATTGATGTCGGCGCAGAATTTGTCGATGGGTTGGGTTGCCATTATAAAAGTCCTCCGTTTTCAAGCGCTTTTGCGTATATTTGACAGACGTGTTGCGCGGGGTATTCCAGCCCGAACCTGTCGGCGATACCCTTTTGGTGCAGCAGGCACGAAGTGTCGGCGGCGGTAATTATATCGGGGTTGCAGGCAAGCACGTTTTTGACTTTTTTCACGCCCATTTCCTCCGAAATTTGAGGAAACACCACCGAGAACGTCCCGCCGAAACCGCAACAGCCGTCGCTGTCGAATTCCGCAATTTCCACCCCGTCTATCGATTTCAGCAGTTTGAGCATTGCCGCGGGCGTCCCCGTCCCCTTTGTGTGGCACGAATTATGCACCGCCACTTTAGCCTCCAGCTTCCCGCCGATTTTCTCCACTCCGAGGGCGTTTACCAGAAAATCGTTCAGTTCCCAAACTCTGCGGGCGAAGGCTTCGACCTTGGCGAATGTGGCTTTGTCGGCGTCCTTGAAGGCAATCAGCGACGACTCGAACAGCATTGCCGCGCACGAACCGCTCGGGACAATCACGGGGAAATCGTTGCCCGAAAACGCGTCTATTGTGTGCATAATCACCTTGCGCGCGCTGGGGAAATCGCCGCTGTTGAAGGCGGGCTGCCCGCAGCAGGTCTGGGCTTCGGGGAAGAGGACTTTGCAGCCGAATTTTTTGAGGATTTTTACCGACGATATTGCCGCGTCGGCAAAGATGGCGTCGCAAAGGCAGGTTGCCATAAAGTTGACAGTTGTGCCCTTTGCTCTGTTGGAAGGAGGTGTCATTTGTCTTTTTTTTGGTTTATTATGGTGTTTGCGGAGAATACTACACCCCGGGTGTTTTGCAACATTTTTTCTGTATTTTTTTGTTTCCTTTCTGCGCTTCGCCGCCGCGCCGAAGGCAAAAAAAGAGCCGGCGTTCAGGCCGGCTCTCTTGTGTTAACTAAACCCGACATTCGAATTGTCGGAAGGTGTTATGCCGAGAGGGTTTTTTGCAGGTATTCAACCTCGCGCCGGACGTTTTCGTCTTGTTTTATCATCTCCTCCACAGTTTTGCGGGCGTGGATTACTGTCGCGTGGTTTTTGCCGCCGAAACGTTTGCCGATTTCTTCGAGCGAAAGTTTTGTGAGCTCGCGCGAAAGAAACATCGCAACCTGACGCGCTTTCACGACGTTTTCCACGCGCGTTTTGCCGCAGATTTGCTCCACGTCAACCCTGTAGTATTCCGCCGTGCGCTTCTGGATTTTTTCTACGTCAACCAGCTGCGATTCGTCCTCTTCATAGAGAACGTCTGAAAGCAGTTCCTGCGCCTTTTCAAGCGAAATCTGCGTGCCCCTGTTTATGAGCGTTGCGTATCCGACAAGTTTCGTAAGCGCCCCCTCCATTCTGCGCACATTCTTTGTGAAACGGCGCGCAACGAAGTCGAGGGCTTCGGGCGATATGGAAATGTCGTCTTTTGCCGCCTCTATTTTCTTTTGCAGAATTGCAAGGCGCGTTTCGTAGTCGGGCGGCTGAATGTCGATGGGCGCGCCCCAGCTGAAACGCGTAACAAGGCGTTCCTCCATCGCGGCCACTTCGTTTATGGGGCGGTCGCAGGAAAGGACAATCTGCTTGCCCGCGTTGAACAGTTCGTTGAAAGTGTGGAAAAATTCGGTTTGCGACGCCTCCTTCTTGGCGAGGAACTGGACATCGTCAATCAGAAGGACATCGGCTTGGCGGCAGCTCTTGCGGAAGCCCGAAATGTTGCCCGTTTTCAAAGCCGCCAGAAAGTCGTTTACGAACGCCTCGGAGGACAGATAGACTATGCGCTTTTCGGGGTTGTTTTTGAGCACGAAATGCGCTATCGCCTGCATTAGGTGCGTTTTCCCCAGCCCCGTAGGCCCGTAGATGAAAAGGGGATTGAACGCCACGCCGAGGTTCTGCGCCACTGCCAACGCCGCGGTATACGCAAACTGGTTGCTTTCGCCCACAACGAAGTTTTCGAAAGTGTTGCGCGCCGAAATGGGCGTGTTGATTCTGAGTTGTTGCGTTTCGGCACTCGGTCTTATTGCGCGTTGGCGCGCCGCCTGCGCGGTGGTGTTGTCTTCGCTTTGGGCGGGGGATACCACTTTCGCCTTTATATTCCTGCCGCAGACAAGCGACAGGTTCTTTTCGAGTAGGTCGGAGTAGTTGTCCTTAATCCACATCGCCGCGAAATCGCTTTCCGCCGAAAGCGTAACGACATCGTCTCCGCCGCCTTGGCATTCGATGTTCTTGAACCAAGACGCAAATATTTCATCGGAAAGTTCGCCCCTTATATGTTCCTTTGCCTTGGCCCATATTTGCGAGGGGTAGAATTCCTGAAGTTGTTCTGTCATTATTGAAAATACTGTCGGTTTATTCACAAAAACTGGGCACTGCGGTCAAGCTTTATTTGGGTTTTTTTTAAGAGCTTGATTTGTTGGCAGTTTCGCTTTTGCGGGGTTGTCCGTTTGTTGTCTTTTGAAAATTGATTTTATAACCTATTGAGTATCAGAAAATTATCTTGAAGCTCTCAAACGGCTAAAAATCGGGAATGGGACATTTATCTGTCCTATCCCCAACTTCGCCAAGTATCATCCTACTTTTACCCGAAACTTTCAAGGAATAGTTTTGCACAAGTTATTAACAATTTCACGGACGATTTTTTTCAAAAAATCTCTTGCATTGGTCGGCGTTTTTATTTTCCCCCAAAAAGGCTCTTTTTTAGCCGAAGTGAACAAAATCCGACTTTTGTTTGTCTGTTTTTGGGCGATTGCTCCCCGTCGGATTGTTTATTGCTTTGAAAATTAGAAAAATACGGATTGGTTCACGTCTGATTTTTTGCGCAGGCGACCCGCGTTTTCATACAAATTTGTAAATTTTACGCTTTAAAAATTTTTTTATTTGCGCCATATTTTCGGTAATTTCTATTATTTTTACCGGCGTTATGAACATTTTGGCACTCGACTACGGGCATAAAAGAATCGGATTGGCGTATGCCGACTCCGAAGTAGGCGTTGCCGTCCCCGTAAAAGCGGCGGTGGAACAGACTCCGCAGGGGCGGCTTGCGCGCATATTCGACGAAATCAAAATGCGCGGAATCGACATTCTCGTAGTGGGGTATCCGCTGAATATGGACGGCACAAAAAGTCTTAAGGCGCGCGAGGTTGACGCATTTATTGCGGGCATTTCGGCGTCGTTCGGCGGAAAAATAGTGCGTGTGGACGAACGCCTAAGCTCGTATCAAGCGGAAAGCGACATGGCGGCGTTTCGGGGCAAAAAGCCGAAGTCGGTTGCCGCCCGCCAAAAAAACAGGCGCACTGGCGAGATCGATTCACGCGCCGCCGCGCTCTTTCTTCAGGAGTATCTCGATACCGGACAGACTGTTGATTCAATCGCGTCCGAATAACAAAGCAGCCGCTACAACCCGCTCCTATTTATGTCCGACGAACTCGAAGACTTTTTCAACGAACGCAGAAATATCCCGACCGGCGGCGGGGTGTCCGCACCGCGCCGCTTCAAATGTGTCGTGGCATACGACGGCACCGACTATTGCGGGTGGCAGTCGCAGGCGGGCGGTGGCACGATTCAGGACACAATCGAATACAGGCTGCGGGCGATTTTTCCGCGCCCCGTCAGAATCCACGCCAGCGGCCGCACCGACGCGGGCGTTCACGCGCGCGGTCAGGTATTCCACTTCGACGCCCCGTGGGCGCATTCGCCCGAAGCCCTCTTGCGCGCAATGCGTTCGGGCAACATTCGCGACATTCTCGTTCTCTCGCTCGAAGAAGTTGCGCCCGACTTCCACGCGCGTTTTTCGGCCGTAGGCAAACGCTACGTCTACCGCATATGCAAGGGCTATGCGATGCCCCATCTTACGCGCTACACGTGGTCGCTGGGCGGCAGGCGCATCGACGTCGGGGCGATGTCGGAAGCCGCAAGAATTTTCCTCGGCGAGCACGACTTCGCCTCGTACAGCGCGAACAGGGGAAACGGCGTTCGGGAGAACACCGTAAAAACAATTACGCGGCTCGACGTTGTCGATTCGGGAGGCGAAATCACAATCACGACCGAAGGCAGTGGCTATCTATACAAGATGGTCAGAATGATTGTCGGCGCGCTCGTGCAGGTCGGCTTGGGGCGAACATCGCTCGGGCAGCTCCGCGAGGCTCTCGAAAATCCCCGCCGCGGACGTCCCATTCAAGCCGCCCCCGCTGCTGGGCTTACACTTGACGCCGTCTTCTACTAAAAAGCGCGAGGCCGCGTTTCTTTCGGCGGCGGCATTTTATATTACAAAGTAGCGGCGATTGAACTTTGTTCAATCGCCGTTGATTATTAAAGCCGCCGTAAGAAACGCTCTCGGGCATCATTCGATTTTGTTTCGGACTCACGGGCGTTTAGCCCGCGTCGCCTCACAAAATGCGAATCCTGCCTCGAGCCTCGCGCTTTTTAACTTAAAGCGGCGCGGGATTGGCATAGCCAATGCCGCTTTGTCTTCTGGTTAAAGTTTTTTAACTTTCCGAAAGTGGCGGCGGCGGGCAAAGCCCGTTCGCCTTTACCCTCTGTTTAAAGTAAAGTTTTTTTTATCAGGGGGGCAAAACGGCATTGGCTTCAGCCAATTTGCGCCACTTCCCAACATATAAAAAACTTCAATCAGTAAGTAAAGGCATATCGGCAGAGGCGATTGCCGCCGCTTTAGGAGTTGTAAAAAACTTCAATTAGCAGGTAAAGCGGCATTGAACAAAGTTCAATCCGCGCCTCTTCAGGAATTATAAAAGATATAAAAGATTGACAGTTGAAGGGGTTTTGGCAGAGTTGGCGAAAAAGTAATTCGGAAGGGAAAGAAGACATGTTTGTAGACGAGGCAGTGGTGTCGCTAAAGGCGGGCGATGGCGGAAAGGGCAGTGCGGGTTTTAGACGTGAAAAATTCATTCCGTTGGGCGGCCCCGACGGCGGCGACGGCGGCGACGGCGGCAATATTTATGCAGTCGGCGACGAAAACGTCACCGACCTCGAGAACTTTATGTTCTCTCCCAATATCCGCGCGGGCGACGGCGCAAACGGCGCGGGACGCCAGAAAACGGGGGAAACGGGGAAAGACGCCTATTTGCGCGTCCCCCCGGGGACGATTATTTCGAACGTAGAAACCGATTCCGTCGTGGCGGAAGTCCTCAAGCACGGCGAAAAAATCCTGTTGTTGCGCGGCGGCAAGGGCGGTTTGGGGAATATCCATTTCAAAAGCTCCACGAACAGGGCTCCGCGCCAGTTCACATATGGTTCGGACGGCGAGCAGGGCGAGTTCAAGCTCGTCCTCAAAACGATAGCCGACGCGGGTATGGTGGGTTTCCCGAATGCGGGGAAGTCGTCGCTGATAAATCTTATTACGCGGGCGCGCCCGAAGATAGGAGCGTATCCGTTTACCACTGTGCATGTGAACATCGGCACGCTCGAATATCCCGAGCATTACGAGAGACTCAAGCTTGCGGATATTCCCGGTCTTATCGACGGCGCGAGCGACAATCGCGGGTTGGGGCACAAATTTTTGCGTCACATAGAAAGGTGCAAGGTTTTGGTCGTTATGCTCGACATGGCGGGCACCGATGGCAGAAAACCCGTCAACGACTATAAAAACCTGATGAACGAATTGGGCTTGTATTCGCCCGCTTTGCTTGAAAAGCCGATGATTATTGCGGCAAATAAAATGGACGAACCCGACGCGAAGAAGAATCTATCGGCGTTCAGGCGCAAGTATAAAAATCTGGATATAATTCCCGTTTCGTGCCTTTCCGGGGAGGGCATAGCGGAGTTGAAGGACGAAATCTACGCGCAGTGTAAAAAATATCCGCCGGCGCAAGTATAAAATTGACATTCGCCGATAATGGGGGTATCGGTTGCTTTATAAGTTCACACGAAATATGCTTACCTCTAAAACTACCCCCGCCCGCAAGGGTTTTACTCTTATCGAAATATTAATTGTAGTGGCGATACTGTCGTTGTTGATGGGCATCACCACGCAGATGCTTTCAAGCGTCGGACAGTCGCAGGGCAAGGCCCGCGCAAAGGCAGATATGGCCGTTATGGCGACCGCGCTTGAGGCTTTCCAAGCCCAATACGGCGGTTATCCCCGCCTGAATGTGGCCAAAAAAGCCGAACATGCGGGCGATCTTTACAAATGCCTTACGGGCAAAATGGTTCTGCGCGTCAAGGACAATTCCGTTCAGATGATGAGCGTGGGCGTTGCGCGCAAGCCGTTTATCGACGCGCTCAAGTTCAAGCTGGTAGACCCCGCCGAAAAGGACTCGCAGTCGGTTGATCCGTCGAAAAACGGCGTGTATTTGGCGGACCCGTGGGACGAGCCGTATATGTATTTGTATAGCACGTCGTCAAGCGTCGGCTCTTTGGAGACCGAGTGGAAATCGCCCGCGTTTGTGCTGTTTACGAAAGGCGCGGACACGAAGGCAAGGGACGTGAAAGGAATGTATTCTTCGGGCATAATCCCCTCCTACGACGACTACACAGAGCCCGAGGAAAACTTGGATAACATCATTTTTGGCAGAACAGAATAACCCATACTTCGGATTGATTTTATGAAAAAAAGAAATGCTTTTACATTGGTTGAATTGATGATTGTAATCGCCATAATCGGCGTGTTGGTGGGTATGCTCACCCCGACTATTTCGGCGTCATACAAGAAGGCGTTGGCGACGAACTCGAAGACGTTTATGTCGAATATGTGCGCGGCTCTGGAACGCTACAAAGACGACAACGGCGACTTCCCCGCGTTCCTCTCGGCCTCTCCGCGCGTGAATCTCGACGACGCAAACAACGCGGAAAAACTCTACAAGGCCCTCACGGGCAAGAATCCCGACGGGAGCAGGCTGTCCTCGGCGGACAGGCGCGAGCTTAACCGCCGCTCCACTTCCTATATGGATTTCAATATGAATTCCATAACGCAGATAAACGGCAAGTGGAAAATAATCGACGCGTTCGGCAACCCCAACATCTATGTATGTGTCGATGCCGACAGCGACGGCTTTATCAAAAACGGTTTCCCCACGCGCAAGGACGGCATAGATTCGCTTGAATTGAGCGAAATTGTGCCCAACGCAAAGCTCGGGCTTATGGCCAAGGTCATAATGTTCACCCTCAAAAAGGATTCTGAAAAGGATACAGCCGAATACAGTGCGGAAAACGTCTTTACTTGGTATTAATATTTTATGAAGGCTTTCAAAAAGGGCTTTACGCTCATAGAAGTTTTGGTGGTGCTCGGGATAATAGCCTTTATGGCCACGGGCATTACGATGTTGAGTATGAAAGATACCTCGCAGGGCATTCTTGCGGCGCGCCACTCAATGATGACGGCGTTCTACTCGGCTAAAATGGCGGCGGTGACAAAAAAAGCCCCCGTTATGCTCATTGTCTACAAGGGCGACGACATCACGCGCCGCCTCAGACAGGTCGGCATAATCTACCAAGTCCGCAAAGACGGCGCGTCCGAGGGCTGGTCGGCGTTGAACGAAGGCTTTGTTATGCCCGAGGGCGTGTTCTTTGTTCCGCCCGCAGGCGATTTCTCGAAATTCGTGAAGCTCGGCAAGGGCATAAAGCAAAACGAGGTTTTCTGCAGCACCTTTAACGATATTTATACGGGTTCAAACAACGAAGTTTCCGTGAAGACGTTCCCGAGCATTACCCCGCAGCCCGTGTCGGTCGGCAGCGGCGACTGGTATTGCTACCAGTTTTCGGCGGACGGGCTTTCCATGAACCCCGGTTCGTATGTAATGCTTGCGGTGGGGCGTCAAAACAACGCGGGAATGTTCACGATAGACAATCCCGCCCTTCAGATGGGGTTTGTCGTGCGTAAACTTGGGCATACGATAGCGTTTTCGGGATACGACGAAATGGAAGAGGTAATCAACAAATAGAAAATGAAACCGAATTTGAAACAGAAGAAGGCTTTTACGCTTGTCGAAGTAATGCTTGCGGTTGGCGTGATAGCGGTGTCGATAACGGCGATGATTGGTTTGCTTGCCTCCATTACGGCCAGTTTGAACGTCAGCCGCCACAAAAATAAGGCGATGTCGCTTTTCTCGAACACGGAAACTACGCTCGATATGGAGTCGTTTTCGAAGGTATACAGGTGGGTTCAGAATCCCGCCAATCCGTATGTGATATACTTTTGGGACGAAGACCAAAACCCCGACGACCCGGACAATCCGAGCCTGATTACGATGTCTTCGGAAATAGTGGGCAAGCCCAAAGAGCCGCCGAGCTCGACGCATTTGGCGAGGTCGCGCGGCGACATATACAGGGTTGTGATATCGCTTTATCAGGGCGGGCTAAAGGGCAAGCGCGTTGAGGTCGGCAGCACCTCCACATACTCGGGAGGTTCGCTTCCCGGAGGTGTCGATTCCTACGCGTTAAGCTACATTCCCGTGAAAGTCGACGTCTACGCCGAACCGCGCTCCGACATCACGCGCGACACGGGCAAGCGCGAAATCAACGAACAGCGTCTCGTCTTTACCGACATCATAATGAAAGTGCGTTAGGGTTTGTTTATGAAAAGAAGGGCTTTTACTCTTGTTGAAATTATGGCCGCCAGTGCCATAATGGCGATTATCGTTTTGGGCGTGTTGTCGGTTGCGTCGAACATTTTGAAAACGTATACGAAAGCGTCGGGACAGCTCCAGAACTACTTCGACGCCAACGTGGTAGGCAACATCATTGCCGAAGACCTCGAAAGCGCGGTTATCCGCCGCGACGGCCGCGCGTGGTTGCAGGTAAGCTACGACGACACTGTCGGTATGCTCAAGGGCACTTCCTACAAGGGCTCCGAACCGCTGCGCCCTCCGAAACTGATGTTCTATTCCTCCACAAGCATGCGTCCGATGTATACAAAAGAGAACACGTCGTTCGACCAAAATGCGAAAAAGGAGTCGGTTCTAATCCCCGGAAACGTCTGCGCGGTCAAGTATCAGTTGGCAGTGAAAAGCCCGTTTATGAAGTCGCTCGGAGAGGCGGGCGACGAAAAGCAATACAACGCTTTCTACGGACTTTACCGCGCCGTGGTCGATTCGCGCTCCACTGCGCTCGACAATATGGGGCGCGTGAAGCAGGGATTTTCGCTCGGCGGAAGCGACGAGTCCTTCAAAAATTCGCTCCAGATGAACGTCTGGGAGGGAACGTCGTCGGTTGTTGACGAACGCGGCGAAGAAGTTTCGGGCGTGAAGCTCAAAAACTGGTCGCTCGCGCCCGAAAATCTGCTTTCGATGAACGTTGTCGATTTCCGCATAACGTTCGCGGTAATGTATAAAAACAGGCGCGACGTAGGGCAGGACGCCCCCAGATACAGAGTGGCGTATGTGCCCGCGGGCGCGGATTTGACGGTAGGGCCCACAATCCTTGCCGACGAGGCATACGAGTTCTCTCAGTCGGGCGGTATGATGAACGTGGATACGGGTTCGGACGAATTCAAGGGCGGCATGCTCAGCTTCGCAGACGTGTCGATAACGTTTGTTTCCGACGCAGGCGCGCGCGAAATGCGCGCCCTTATGCGCGGCAACAGAATGACCGAAGACGATTTCAAAAGAATTGTGGCGCAGCACGGCAATACGGTTGTCCGCCGCGTCAGGTTTATGTCGCAACCTTTGGACTAATATGAAGTTGACACAACAGCAAATAGAGGCGGTCGGCGCGTGGGTCGCCGGCAACGCAAGCATTTCCGACGTTCAAAAGCGTCTGTCCGAGCAGTTCGGAATAAATATGACGTATATGGACGTGCGTTTTTTAATAGACGATATCGGCGCGCAGCTCAGGGATAAACCCGAGCCCAAGCCCGCCGTGCCCGAGGAGCCCGCCGCGCAACCCGACGCAGGAGACGGTATTGACGGCGCGCAAAATTCGGCCGGTTCCGAACAGCGGCAGTCGCCGGGCGGCGTGCAGGTGTCGGTAAGCCCCATTCAACGTCCCGGGGCAGCAGCGTGCGGAGATGTAGTGTTTTCGGACGGCGAAAAGGCGGAGTGGCTCATCGACCAAATGGGGAGGTTGTCGCTCGTCCCCGCAACGCAGGGCTACCAGCCCACGCGCGAAGACATAGGCGATTTTCAAGCCAAATTGCAGGCGCTCTTCCGTTAACAATGTTTCGCCGCCGCGGCGCGCGGCGCGGTTCGGACGGCGGGGCTTTGTATGCCGATTCCCGCAAGCCGTCGCGAAGAAAAAGCGTCGCGGGTTTTTGGGGCAGGCCGCCGTAGAACACCGTCGCGTTTGCCCGACGCAGGGACAGTAAAAAATTGACAATTCTCGGAGACGTTGCAGTATTGGCGCGTAAATGTTATGAATTTTGCAAAAATATTCGGTATTTTGTTCGCGGCTGCCGCAATTCTCGGCGGCGGATATGTCTTGACTCTGTTTTCTCCGGGAGCGGCCGTGGAGGACAATTTTGCTTATGCGAATTCCGATATGGAAAACTCCCAGCTTTTGCTGGAATCGGAAAAACTCGAAAAGAGTTTCGAGAAACAGATTGTGCAAAAGGGCACTACGGAAGAGGTTGTAGCCCTGCTTAGAAAGGCGATTTCGCTTCAGGAGGTCTACATAGAC
>JAEXGH010000031.1 GCA_023450935.1 Verrucomicrobiota bacterium
CAGTTGGAAACAACGTAATGTATTTCGAAACGGGTCAAGGCACAGCCCTTTCGGCAAACGGCAACTGGGACGTCGATATGCAAACATGCGAAGCCCGCGCATACGCCGTTGCGCGCGAGTTCAAGCCGCTGCTTGTAAACACCGTAGTCGGCTTCATCGGACCCGAGTATTTATACGACGGCAAGCAGGTAATCCGCGCGGGATTGGAAGACCACTTCTGCGCCAAAATGCTGGGGCTTCCAATGGGCTGCGATGTCTGCTACACTAACCACGCCGAAATAGACCAAGACGATCAGGACACCCTCCTTACGCTTTTGGGCGCTGCGGGGCTTAACTATATAATGGGAATACCGGGGTGGGACGACATAATGCTCGGCAACCAGACAACATCGTTCCACGACACCCAATACGTCCGGCAACTCTTCAACCTCCGCCCTGCGCCCGAGTTCGAAAAGTGGCTTCAACGCAACAACATCTACGCCGACTTCAGGCTTCTCGAGAACACCAACAATAATTTTAAAAGGATTTTGGACTATGGAAACACTGCCAAGTAAGAATTCAAACGGAATCCGCGCCTACTCGCTCCCCAACGCGGTATCAAAGCCCGACGCGTGGATTTCCCTGCAACAATTCACCACCGCGCGAATCGCCATCGGACGTTCGGGCGGAAGCCAAAGGACACCTTCGGTGCTCGATTTCCGCCTCGCCCACGCGCGCGCCCGCGACGCCGTCCACGCGCCGTTCGACGCCGAGGCTCTCGCAAAAAAATTCTCCGAATCGGGTTTCCAAAGCGTGATTTTGCATACGCCCGTGCACGACAAGCAAACGTATTTAATGAATCCCGACATGGGGAAAACCCTCGACGAAGACTCCAAGAAAAAACTATCCGAACTTGCAATGTCTTGGAAAGGGCGCGACTTCGCCGTGATAGTTTCCGACGGGCTTTCCGCCATAGCCGCAACGGAGCACGCCGTAGAGACAATTACCGCGCTTGCCGAAAACCTGCCCGAAAAGGAGTGGGCTATGACGCCGATAATCATAGTGCCCTACGCGCGCGTAAAAATTCAGGATTCCATAGGCGAAACAATCGGCATACGCCACGCAATCGCCTTTGTGGGCGAACGCCCCGGGTTGGGCTCTCCCGACAGTCTGAGCGCGTATTTTACCTACAAGCCGCGCTGGCGCACGGTTGAGTCGGACAGAAACTGCGTTTCCAACATACGCCCGCTCGGGCTTCCGCCGAAAATCGCCGCCAAGAAACTCGCGCTTTTACTGAAAGAATCGCTTGCGCGCGGTATCAGCGGGACCCAACTCAAAGACAACATCGACGACTCCGCGCTTCTCGAGCCGCCGCCGAAGCAAATCGGCTAACGCCTCCCAAACTCGGTAACCATGAAAACCGCTATTTTGCTCTGCGAAAATTTCGCCCGCGTCCGCGCCGAATTTCCCGAAATTCCGCCGTATGCCCAGACGTTTGTCGATATGCTGGAATCGGCTTCGGCGGCGGAATGCGCGGGTGCAATCGAAGTTTTCGACGCAAAGAACGGAGAGCTTCCCGCCCGCGCCTCCGATTTCGACAAATACGTAATCACAGGCAGCCTCGCAAGCGCATATGAACGCGCCGAATGGATTTTGCGCCTTAAAAAATTTGCCGTTGCCGCGGCGAAAAAGGACGCCAAGCTTGTGGGGATATGCTTCGGACACCAGCTTTTGGCGGAGGCGTTCGGAGGGAAAGCGGAACGCTCTCCGAGGGGCTGGGGCGTGGGCAGGCGTGTGTCTGAAGTAAGAGACAGTGCGCTTGAAAAATACTTTCCCGCGCAAAAATACGTTCTGGAATACAGTCATCACGACCAAGTTGTAGTGCCTCCCAAAAACTCCGCCGTGCTTTCCGGGTCTGACTTCTGCCCCGTTGAAAGCATGGAAATAGGCGACTTCGCTCTGACGTTTCAGGGACACCCCGAATTTACGCCGGAATACTCGAACGCGCTTTTTAAATTTTTCGAAAATTCATTTTCGGAAAGCGAAAAGGCGGCGTATTTCGACAACGCTTCCCTGCCCTCCGACAGTTTCGCGGTAGCGCGCGCCATTGCCGAGTTTTAACGCGGCTTTCGCGGCGGATTTTCGCGGTGGAATTTCCGCTTCCTCGCCGACCCTTTCCCGGAAAGCGAGTCAATCCCCCGCTGAAAACCTGTCGAACAGGGCTTTGCAGCCCGAAAGAATGTCGGCATAGACGGACTCAAAACCGCCCGAATACCACGGGTCTTCAACTTCGCAGTTCGGACGCCCCGCAAATTCCAGCAACAGTTTTATTTTGTTTTGCGCATCGCCGCCGCAAATGCGGCGTGCGTTCGAGAGATTGCTAAAATCCATTGCGGCTATGACGTCGAAGTTGTCGTAGTCGGCGCGGGTAAGCAGGCGCGCGAATTTGCCATCGCAGGAAATACCGTGTTTTTCAAGCGTGCGGCGCGCGGACGGATACACGGGATTGCCAAGTTCCTCCGAGCTTACCGCCGCCGATTCTATCTCGAAACGCGGCGCGACGCCCGCCTTTTTAACCAAGTCTTTCATCACGAATTCCGCCGTGGGGCTACGGCAGATGTTCCCGTGGCAGACAAAAAGTATCCGTATTTTTTTCATTGCAACACAATACAATTTTCCGACGCGCAGTCCAACGTTTTTCTCCGAAAAAGCTCAGCTTTTCGACATCTTGTAGCCGACTCCGCGCACGGTCTCTATTATGTCGGACTTAGCCCCGAGCTTCTTTCTGAGATTGACGATTGAAACGTCAACTGCCCTGTCGGTTACGGGATAGCCCTCCCCGTGGAGGTTGCGTATTATGCTGTCGCGCGAAAAAACCTTTCCCGGGGCGCGCATAAAAAGCTCGAGAATGGAAAATTCGTTCGAAGTCAAATCGAGCGGCTTTTTCCCGACCCGCACTTCGTGGAATTCCGGATCCAGTGTTATTCCGTGCGCGCACAAGGCACTTCCCGCCGCGCCCTCCGCCGAATCAGCGCGCAGGCGCGCGCGTATGCGGGCAATCAGCACGCGGGGAGAAAACGGTTTTGTAATGTAGTCGTCCGCGCCGTAGTCAAGCCCGCTTACGATGTCGGATTCCCCGCCGCGTGCGGTCAGCATTATAACGGGAATCTGCGCGAAATCTGCGCGCGAACGGAAAATTTTACAGAAGTCGGTTCCGTCCATTCCCGCGAGCATTAAATCGAGCAGAATCAGGTCGAATTGTTCGCCCTTTTCGAAAAGCTTCAACGCTTTCTCTCCCGAATCAACGCGCGCGCAGTCGAAACCGTTTTTGCGCAAATTGTATTTCACAAGCTCTGCAATGGAATCCTCGTCCTCTACAATCAGAATCCTCGCCATACTACGCCTTTGCGAAAGTTATCGTAAAACTCGAGCCTTTGCCGAGCCTGCTTTGGGCCGAAACCGACCCGCCGTGCAAAATGGCTATATGCTTTACCAGCGCAAGCCCCAAACCCGTTCCGCCGAGCGCGCGCGAACGCCCCTTGTCTACGCGGAAGAAGCGTTCGAAAACGCGCGGCAAATCATCTTCGGAAATCCCCATTCCTGTATCCGACACGGTTATCGAGACAAATTTTTCGTCCTCATGCGCGGAGACCGAAATTTTGCACCCCTTGCCGCCGTAGCGGACGGCGTTCGAAACGAGATTGCCTACGGCTATCTCTGCCAAGCGGGCGTCGCCCACGATTTTAAGCGGCGATTGGCAGTTGTTTTCAGCGGTGTCGCCGTTTATCTCCATTTGGTTTTCGTTGTTGGAAAGCGCGGTTTTCACCGCGGAGGAGAGGTCGAAAGGCGCGAAGTTTTCGCGCGCGTCTGAAAATTCCAGACGCGAAAGCAACAGCATTTCGTCCACAATCGCCGTCATTCTGTCGGCCTCCTTTTCTATTGTGGGGACGAAGCGGCGCGCGGTTTCGTCGAAATTTTCAGCTATCGTTTCGGCGGCAATTTTGATTGCCGTAATCGGCGTTTTAAGCTCGTGCGAAGCCCCCGCAACAAACTCGCGGCGCAGAAGCTCATTGCGCTTTTCCTGCGAAATGTCGCGGATAACGAAAAGCGCGCGCGCGTGTTTTGCCGAGTATGGAAGCGGCAGCCCCGTCAGTTTATACGACCCGTCCAAGTGTTCAAGCTCTACGCTTACGGGCTTATTTTCGGCGAAGGTTTTTTCTATAGCCGCCGTTACGGCGCTGTTGCGGAACACGCCCGCCGTGCGCGGATTGCGTATGTCTTCCGGAATGGAGAACAGCTCCGAACACGCGCGGTTGTAGCGATGCACGTCGCCGTTGTCGGAGCAGATGAAAACGCAGTCGCGCATTTGCGAGAATACTTCGTCAAGCTCGCAGTTGCGCTTGCGCAGTGAGTTTATGCGCTTTTTCAAATCGCGCCCCATTTTGAAAAGCGACTTCGACAAAATCCCGATTTCCGCAACCGAGCTGCGGGGAACTCTCGCCTCGAAATCGCCTTCGGCAAAGCGCGAGGCCGCTTCAGCAAGCTCCGCCAGCGGTTTCGAAATCTTGCGCGCCAGCAAAAGCGACAACATCATTGCGAAAATTTCCGCCGTTACCGCAAACAATATGATTTCGTTTTTTAGCACGCTTTTTCTAGCGTTGGGAATTTTCAGGTTCATCGACTGCCTCACGCAGTATTCGAACGTCCCGTTTTTCCGCGCGCCCGCGGGTGCCGCTATGTAGATGAAGTTGGAGCGCATCGTCTGCGAGTAGCGTTTCTCCGAGGTCACCCTGCCCTCGAGCGCGTTTTTGACTTCGTGCCTGTCGAGGTGGTTGAGGATTTCCGCCGAGCCCGCACTGGAGTCGAAAAGAATGTCGCCGTTGCGGAAAATAATCGTGGTGCGTATCCCGCTTTTGTTGGGGTGCAGACTCACCGCCTTGGCGATATTTTCGGCGGGCGTGCCCGCGTTTATGCACGACGCAAGAAGCGCGACGGAATCCGACAACATGCGCTCCGTGTTGCTCTCCACCGTTTTTTCAAGCTCCGAATACGCCGCAAACGCACCCGCCGCTATTGCCGCCGCGCATACCGAGGACGTAGCCGCAAATATGCGCACAAATACCGAATTTAATCTGCTTTTCATATTTAACCTTGTAGCCCCTCCATCTTCGTGCGGCGGAGGAATGCGTCAACAAATATTTTACCCCTAACAAAAAACTAACACAACGCGAATAAAAACCTCACGCAAATATGCAAAACTCAAACGCAAATTAAACCGAATCCTATTCTTCCGCGAATAAAAACCTAACTTTCATTTGCGACAATACGCCAAGAATCAAAAACCACAACCAATGGATATGAATACAAAAACAACTATTCTATTGTGCGCGGCGGTTCTCGGCTTTGCGGCCGCGGCCCAAGCGCAGGATAAGCAAACTCTCGACCTTCTCGTTTCGAAGGGTCTTATAACACGCGCGGAAGCCGAAGGCGTAATGAAAAAAGCGTCTACGGTCACGGCGAAGGAAAAGGACGTAAAAAAGCTCAAGCTCGAAGGGCGCCTGCAGATGCAGTATGAATACCTCGACGTCAACGAAGACGGCGCGACGCACATCGACCCGAAAAACGCGTTCCTTATGCGCAGAATATTCCTCGGTGCGAATGCCGACCTCGGCGGAGGCTGGAAGGCGGACATCGTAGCCGACTTTGCAAACTCCAAGGGGGGATACATCGAAAAGGCGTATATCACCAAGGATTTCGATTTCGACTTCACGAAGGGCGCGGCCGATTTCGGCTACAGAAAAATCAACTTCGCCGTGGAGGAATATACGTCGTCGTCGAAACTGCTCTCCATTGAACGCTCGCTTGCAACCCGCTACTTCGCGGAGGGCGCGGACGGCCGAAAGCTCGGCTTTGCCGGACGCCACACGGGCATTTTCTGGAACGGAAAGTTGGACGCCATAGACGGTTTTAAATACGGCCTGTCGGTTACAACCGCCTACAACAACAGCCCCACGGGCGTTCCCGACGGCTACACAAACAACCTGATGTATGCGGCAAACATAGCCTACGAAAAGAAGTTCGACGCGGGCAAATTCGAAGTCGGCGCAAACTTCGCCTACACAAACGGCATGAACGTAGGCCAAGGTTCGTCTGCCTACAAATACGGCGACGTAATCGGCTTCAATCCGTATGTTAAAGCCTCTATAAAGGGCTTCGACGTGTGGGGCGAATTCCTGCTCGCAAGCGTGGACAACGGCGGCAAGAACGGCGAAAACGCAACGCCAATGGGCGCGAATCTCGGCGCGGAATACAAATTCGACATCGGTGAACTCGGCAAGATTGCCCCGACTGTCAGGCTCAGCTGGCTCGATACCGACGGCAGGAGCGTAAAAGTCTCCGACGGCGTGCGCGACTCTGTTGCAAATACGACCTACAACCGCGGCGAAAGCGTGTATGTGGGGCTTAACTGGTATATCAAGGGCAACACCGTAAAATACCAGCTCGGCTACGAATTCGCGCGCCTCGAGGGCGGTTCTTCCGTTTCCGACTACGCAAACGCAAACGCTGTCAGAAGCCAAATTCAAATTCTTTTCTAAACACACAACAAGGAGGATAAAAATATGAAAACATCTAAAATTCTCAAAACTTTGGCGATTGTTGCCGCGGGCATTGCGGCGTCGCCGGTATTCGCGAACATATCGATAGACGGCTCGACGACCGTCGGCCCGATTGCAAAGGCATTCGCCGAATACTACAAGGAAGCCCACCCCGATGTGAACATCACAATCAGCGAGTCGGGCAGCGGCAACGGCGTAAAAAGCCTTATGAACGGCTCGTGCGATATCGCCAACATGTCGCGCTTCATGAAAGCCAAGGAGTTTAAAAGCTGCGTGGACAAGGGAGTTTTGCCCATTGCCCACACCGTAGCATACGACGGCTTGGCTGTGGTTGTAAATCCGCAGAATAAAATCTCCGCGCTCACAATCGCGCAGATTGCCGACATCTTCACGGGCAAAATCACCAACTGGAAACAACTCGGCGGCGACGACGCAAAGATTGTGGTAATCAGCCGCGACACTAACAGCGGCACCTACGAAACCTTCAACGAACTCGTTTTGAAGAAGGCTGCGGTAAGCAAAAACGCCGAATACGTAGGCTCCAACGGGCAGGCTCGCTCCCGCGTAAATTCCACAAAATACGCGGTTGCGTATGTCGGGCTGGGATTCGCCGATGCCACTGTGAAGGCGTTGTCGGTAGAGGGAATCCTCCCCACAAGCTCGAGCGTTGCAAGCGGCAAATACCCGATTGCCCGCCCGCTTTACATGTTCACAAACGGCGCGCCGAAAATGGGCGGAGACGTTTTCAATTTCGTAACGCTCTGCCTCTCGCCCGAAGGCCGCGAGATAATCAAGGACTTGGGCTTTGTCCCCGTTTGCAAATAAACAGGCGCTGTTAGTCAAATGAAAAAACTCCGCAAAAATCCACTAATCCTCGGCGACGCAGGCACACTGCGCCGCACCGTCGGGGCGAAACTCGGCGGGGCGGTTCTGTTCGCAATAACGGCCGTGCCCACTCTTGCAATCGTGTTTATGATAATCTTCATAACCGCGGAGGCTCTGCCGTTTTTCGAGAACTTCGGTAATGTTGCGGAGTTTTTCACAAGCACCAACTGGTCTCCCTCCGACTCTTCCAACCCGCACTTCGGCGCGCTTAGCATATTCTACGGAACGGCAATGGTAACGACCGTATCGTGCGCCATAGCCGTTCCGCTTGGGGTGCTAGTGGCGGTGTGCCTTTCTGAAATAGTCTCGGAGAAGATGTCCAAAATATTCAAGCCAGTGGTCGAACTTTTGGCGGCGATACCGTCGGTTGTCTACGGCTTTTTTGCCATAGTAATATTCGCGCCGTTTTTGCAGGAACACGGCGGCGCGCTTGTATGCGCGGCGATACTTGCCGCGGGGCTTCCCGCTGCGGCGATCGCCTCCGTATGCTCGGGAGAGACGTTTTCGGCAAAACACGGAGGCTCTAAAAAAATGTCGTTCGCGCTTTCGGCACTGCTGTTTGCAGTGTCGGCTGCGGCAATCGTCTTTCTGGCTGATATGGCGCTGGACATAAAAATTTCGAGCGGAACAAACGCCTTCAACGCGTCGGTAATTTTGGCGATTATGGCGTTGCCGACCATTGTAAGCATTTCTCAGGACACCCTCAATTCTGTGGGGAAAGACATGCGCGAAGGCTCTCTGGCGTTGGGGGCTACAAAAACCGAAACCATTTTCAAAGTAGTAATTCCGTGCGCCAAAAGCGGAATAGCTGTTGCCGTAATCCTCGGGCTCATGAGGGTTGTCGGCGAAACAATGGTAGTGTGGATGGCGAGCGGAAATTCGCTAAAAATCCCCGAGCCATTCTTCAATATTTTCGAGCCCGTAAGAACAATGACGGCAACCATTGCCGGCGAAATGGGCGAAGCCGACCAAAGTACCGGTTCGGCGCGCTACCACGTTCTGTTTGCGATGAGCGTGTGCCTGCTGTTCGCGGCTCTTGCGATGAACGCGGCGGGAAGATACATTGCGACAAAAAACAAGGCTTAGACGCATATGGACAATTCGAGAAAAATTTTGGATTTGTCGTTTAAACGGCTCGCGTTGGCTTCGCTTGTTCTGATGTGTGCGGCAGTCGCGGTTTTCACCGTGCCGATTATCGTCAACGGAGCGGGGGCTTTCGCATTTACGGCGACGAGCGAACACGAAAAATTTCTTGCCGAATATCTCGGGCGCGAATTGGACGAACGGGCCAAAGAACGCATTGCCGACGCCGACGCGCACAAAGCCGAAGTATTCGGGCTTATGCGCAACTACGAAACGGTAGAATGCGCGGCGGCGCAAAAGGCGGTTTTAAACGCGGTATCGGACGCGTTCGCAAAGTTCGCCGCATTGAAAGACGAGTTTGTAAAGGCTGCAGAGCTTCCTCCCCAGAGGCGCAAAACCGCACTTGAGACGCTTTCCCAAAAGGCGTGGAGCGGCTTCGGCGAAACGCTGGAACGCTCGGCGCAAGAAGCGGCAAAGAAGGCTCCCGTTTCGTTCGAAAAATTTTTGACCGGACAAAAATCGGAAATAGAGGCAAAGGCGAATGAATTTGCGGGCGAATTGCAAAAGCGAAAACGCCTCGGCTTCGGCGCAAAGTCGGCGGTCCGACGCGCCATATGCGCGCCCGCCGCGGCCGCCCTTGACGCGCAGGCGGAAAAATTCGCCGAAATCAACGCGAATTATTTCGCGCTCAAAAGCGGCATAACAAAGCTCCTCGGGCCTATCGATGCCCGCCAAAAGGCGTCGGAAAAGCTGCTGCGCAACAAATATGGGCAAACACGCTACGATATGGCGAAAAAAGTTTTCCGCGACCGGGTTGAAAACATCCGTATTTGCGTGAAGGACAAAAACGGAACCCCGACTTTTGCGCGTGCGAAATCCGCCGACGTTTTCGCGGGGACGGACGCGGAAAAAGTTCTCGCAAAAATCGGGAGCGACTTCGACAAACTCGTTGCGCCGCACTTCGTTTTCTACTGGGGTTTCTTCACCGACGACCCGCTCGATTCCAACATTTTCGGCGGAATTTTCCCGATGATTGCGGGCACTTTCTATCTTACAATCGGCGCGATGCTCATAGCCGCTCCGCTCGGGATAATTGCGGCGATTTACCTTTCCGAATACGCAAGGGAGAATGCCGCGACGTCGCTTTTGAGAATGTGCGTTGGCACTCTCGCGGGTGTTCCTTCCATTGTCTTCGGTTTGTTCGGATTGGCTTTCATAATCAATACGCTGAAGGTTTCCGACGGCAAAAGCGTGCTTGCGGGCGCGATAACGCTGGCGCTTCTGATTCTGCCCACTATAATTCAAAGCTGCGTGGAGTCGCTTAAATGCGTGCCGAACACGTATCGTGAAGCCGCGCTGGGATTGGGCGCGGGCAAGTGGAGGGCGATATGCTCCGTAATACTCCCCGCCGCCCTACCCTCCATGCTGACGGGAATCATAATCTCAATGGGGCGCGCCGCCGGCGAAACCGCCCCGATAATATTCACCGCCGCCACAAGCACCGGAGCGGCATTGGGGCTGGCATCGGTCTTTACCGAACCCACCCCCGCGCTTCCGTGGAACATCTACAACATCTGTTCGGAACACGAAGCCTCCGAGATGGTCGAGCACGTCCAATACGGAATGGTCTTCGCGCTCATGGCGATAGTGTTGTCGCTCAATTTGGCGGCGATAATCCTTCGGGCGAAACTTCAAAGAAAATAGAATATGCAAACGCAAAACAACCAAAACAACGCAATAATCTCGGCGCGCGACTTCTGCGTTTTCTACGGCACGCACAAGGCGGTCAAAGAGGTTAACGTGGATTTTTCGCGCGGGAAGGTCACCGCGATAATCGGACCGAGCGGCTGCGGCAAAAGCACGTTCCTGCGCTGTGTCAACAGAATGAACGACCTTGTCGATTCCTGCAAAACGTCGGGCAGGCTCGTCCTCGACGGGGTGGACATCTACGACAAACGCCTCGACGTAGTGGAACTGCGCCGCCGCGTGGGAATGGTTTTTCAGCGTCCCAATCCGTTCCCGAAAAGCATTTACGACAACGTCGCATACGGAGTCAGGCTTCAGGGGAGGATTCCCCGCGACGAGCTCGATGCAATTGTGGAAAAATCGCTGCGCCGCGCCGCCCTCTGGGACGAAGTAAAGGACAGGCTTTCGTCGAGCGCGCTCGGGCTTTCGGGCGGGCAACAGCAGCGTTTATGTATAGCACGCGCGCTGGCTATAAGCCCCGAAGTCCTGCTTATGGACGAACCCTGCAGCGCGCTCGACCCTAAATCGACCGCGCGCATAGAGGAGCTTATTTCGGAGCTTGCCGGCAAATATACAATCGCCATTGTAACGCACAACATGCAGCAGGCCTCGCGCGTTTCAGACTACACCGCTTTCTTCTACGAAGGACGCCTTGTCGAGTTCGGCGAAACCGTAAAAATATTCACCAATCCCCAAAAGAAGGAAACTAACGACTACATTACAGGAAGGTTCGGTTGATATGAATTCACATCTGATTCACGATTTGGAAAAGCTAAAAGACAGGCTGCTCAGGCTTGCCACCGCCGTGGAGGAGAATATGCGCCTGAGCATAAAGGCTCTGGGCGCGCTGTCGGCGGAAATAGGCGCGCAGGTTATTGCAAACGACGGCGAAATAGACAAAGCAGAAGTGGAAATGGAGGAGGAATGCCTGAAAATACTTGCCCTGCATCAGCCCGTTGCAAGCGATTTGCGTTTCGTAGTAACGGTGCTTAAAATCAACAACGAGCTTGAGCATATAGGCGATATGGCCTCCAACATCGCAAAGAGAATATCGTTCATAAAGCGTTGCGCCGCGGCGGAGATTCCGTTCGACATCGAAAAAATGACTTCGAAAACCATTCTCATGCTCAAAAACGCAATCGACGCGTTTATGGGCGAAAACGAACTTCTCGCGTTCAAAGTCTGCAACGACGACGAGGAAATCGACGCTCTCATGCGCGACTGCTACGTCAATACCGAAAAGTCGCTCGCCGACGGCGGCGGCATGGGCGAAGTCAACTACCTGCTTGTATGCAAAAGCATAGAGCGCATTGCCGACCTTTGCACAAACATAGCCGAAGATATAATTTACATGCGGCACAGCGTGATTGTCCGCCATAATTTGGCCGATGCGATAAAGAAAATATCGCAGGAAACGCGTCCTTAGCAAACAATAACAATAGATATCCGACTTACACCCACGGGGAGTGCAGATTGCAAACGCATTGCACTTCCCGTTTTTCTTTGTTTACTAGCCGATTATCACTCGCAAAAAAAACGGCTTCCTCTTTCGAAAGCCGCTATTTAAAACCGAACGAAGTTCGGGAGAACAAAGCCAAGCCCGTTATGAGTCGAGCATTTGTTTAAGGCACTGCTCGTTGTCGATTTTCCCCTCCGACAAGTCGCAAAGCGCAGTCATAATCGGCAGCTTCAAATGGTATAGATTTTCGAACATTCTGCAAATTTGGATTGTCTCCAAACCCGCGCAGACGCGCCCTTTCAGCTCCTTTATTGCGGCTTCGGTGTCCATTCCCGCGCCAAGGCGTTCGCCCGTGGTTCTGTTGCGGGAATCGGGACTCATGCAGGTGGTCAAAACGTCGCCCAAAATGGCGGACTCTTTGATGAATGAATCGCTCCACGCCCCGAGCGACGCCGCCGCCCTGTAGATTTCCTGAAAACCGCGCGCCATAACAATCGCCTTCGTGTTTGCGCCCAGTTTCATTCCGTCGCAAAAACCCGCCGCCAAAGCAACTATGTTTTTTAACGCCGCGCCTATCTCCACGCCCACAACGTCGTCGCTGGGGCGAACCCTGAAATGCGGAGTGCAGAAACGCTTGGCGGCTTCTACGGCGTCGTTGTGGACGTCCAAAGCCACGACCGCCTCGGCGTATCGGTCTTGGGCGACTTCATAGGCGATGTTCGGCCCCATCAGCGAGCCGAACGAAGCCCCCTGCGCAATCGACTCGCGCAAAATTTGCGACGGCCGCTTCCAAGTGCCTATTTCAATGCCCTTGCCCGCGTTTATGTGTATCGAGCCGTTTTTTACGAATTTTGCGAACTCCGCCG
The DNA here is from genome assembly GCA_023450935.1 of Verrucomicrobiota bacterium. GTDB lineage: Bacteria > Verrucomicrobiota > Verrucomicrobiia > Opitutales > Intestinicryptomonadaceae > Merdousia. The sequence continues at coordinate 12,636 of JAEXGH010000031.1, forward strand.
ACGTTGACTTCAAAAACTGAATGGGAACGACCCAGACAACCATGTCGGCGTCGGCAAGCACCTTTTGCGGATCTTGGGAAAATTCGACGTTTTCGGGCACTTTCACTTGGGGCAGGAAAAGCCTGTTCAGACGCTCCTTTTCGACCGAAGCTACAACCTCCTTTTCCCTCGCCCAAACGCCGACTTTTTCGACGTTTTTGCCCAGAATTATGGAAAGCGACGTTCCCCACGCGCCCGCGCCCACCACGGCGACCTTTTTGAAATCTCTCATATTAGCCTTATGTTATGGACGAAAAATACACCGCGCATGCAAACAAAGCGGAAAGCACCGCGATATACACAACCGCCAATACCACATTGGCGGCTTTCGCCTTCGGATTTATTATTTTTGAAAATGCCATTTTCTTCCCCCATTGTTTCAGTTTTTTTGCACGAAATCAAGGCAATTAACGGTTGCGGCGGCGGAACCTGCCCGCCGCGTTCAACGCCGCGTTTTTTTAGGATTGCGGATTTTCCCGAGAACCACGCCCGAAATTTCCAGCAACAACCGCGTAGGGACAAAACGGACAAGCGCGCTTTGCAGGCGATTCAAAAGCCCGACAACCACAATGCTGCGCCCCTTTGCCAAAGCCGCATACGCGGCTGTTGCTACCTGCTCGGGTCTGTGTCCGAAATTCGACGGGAGCGGCGCGCTTTCAAACCCCGCCGCCTTGAAGAACATACTCGAAGTAGGGCCGGGACAGACGCAAAGGCACTTGCATTTTTTGGGGCGCAATTCGAACGAAAGCGAGAGCGAAAAACTTTTCACGAACGATTTTGTCGCGGCGTAAACGCCCAAATACGGACACGGCTGAAAGGCTGCTGTGCTTGCGACGTTTATTACGCTTCCGCCGCCGCGCTCTATGAACGGCTTGAACGCGCCGCACAGCGCCACAAGCGCGCACACGTTGAGGTCTATCATTTCCAAATTGCGCTCGAGATTCGGCTCGGGGAATTCGCCGTATGCGCCAAAACCCGAATTGTTCACAAGCAGGATTTTTGCGCCGTCGAAAAATTCCGCCGATACTTCTCCAACGCAACTGCGCAGTGCGGAGGCATCGGTTAAATCGCAGGCAAACGACTTCCAGTTCGGGAGGTTTTCGAATTTTGCCGCGCTTCGTGAGATATTGATAAAGCGCGTGTTATTCCCCTTCCCGAGCACGTCGAGCGCTACGGCGGCGAACGCTTCGCCTATCCCCGACGACGCCCCCGTTATGACTATGAAATCGTATTTCGACAACTCAGATTTCAAAAGATTTTCCGTTTTCACTAAAAAATACCTTGATTTATTTTTGGAAAAAAGCGATACTATTCACAGCTCGAGCGGGGTTAACCTCAAACTTTTGCGGCGCGCGCCGTTTTATTCCGAAAAAATCCGGAACAAAGAGGAAACGGCGATGTCGAAACAAAGGCGCGGGAGGAAATCCCCCCCGACAACAAAAACGCAAACCGAAAGGGTTGCACAACAAAAACGCGCCGAAACGTGCGGTCGAAAAACCCCGTGTCGGCTTCAACCTGAAAGGAAAAAATGGATAACGAAATCATTATATCGGGACAAAACTTGGACTTAACTGAATCGCTCAAGGAGAGCGTCCGCAGCAAAATGTCCAAGCTGTTCACTCATGACGATAGAATTATCAGACTGAGAATAGAGTTGTCTTACAAGCCCAACAAGTCGCACTCAAAGGAGTTTTGGGCGAAAGGCCACATCGAGATTCAGGGCCCCGATATGATTATCACGGTTGCCAGCGACGATATGTATAAATCAATCGACAAATTGATTGTAAAGCTTGCAAGGAAAATCCGCCGCCGCCACAGGTTGGAAAGAATCAAGCGCAAGGCCTGCTGAGGCCGGAAGGCGCAAAAAACAACCCGCTCCCGCAGGGGCGGGTTTTTTGTTGCCGTTCAACCGCGCAAAAACTCTCTCTATTTTTTCCGAACGGCGGAACAATGCGCGCAAAAAAATGTCGGTTTTGGGGAGGATTTATTTGAACCGCGCCGCTTAATGCGCGTAAAAAATAGCCGAAAAAATCAGGAAAAAGAATTTATGAGCACAAATCTAACGGAAATCAACGATATGGCAAAGTCCGCCAGCCAGTGGACCGCGCTTTTAAGACAGGAAATCGGAAAAGTTTTGGTCGGCCAGAAATACTTGGTTGACGGGCTTCTTACGGGCATTCTCGCAAACGGGCACGTCCTGTTGGAGGGCGTTCCGGGGCTGGCAAAAACGCTCGCCGTAAAGACGATGGCTTCGGCAATGGACTCGAAGTTCAGCCGAATCCAGTTCACGCCCGACCTTCTGCCCGCCGATATTGTAGGCACGCTAATCTATAACCAGCAAAAGGGCGAATTTCTCACGCAAAAAGGTCCAGTATTTGCAAATATAATCCTCGCCGACGAAATCAACCGCGCCCCCGCAAAAGTCCAGAGCGCGCTGTTGGAGGCAATGCAGGAGCGGCAGGTAACAATCGGCAAGGAGACGTTCGCCCTGCCCGAGCCGTTTTTGGTGCTCGCCACGCAGAATCCAATCGACCAAGAGGGCACATACACGCTGCCCGAGGCGCAGGTTGACAGATTTATGCTCAAACTGAAAGTCGGATATCCCGATAAAAAAGAGGAGCGTCTAATTCTGGACTTGATGGCGAAAACAAAGGTTTCCGAGGCCGTAAATATAGTTGTTACGCCCGAAAAAATCATGGAGTCGCGCAAGATTGTAGACCGAATCTATATGGACGACAAAATCAAGGACTACATCGTGGACATAGTTTTCGCAACCCGCGAACCCGAAAAATACGGGCTCGCCGACCTGAAGAATATGATTGAATTCGGCGCAAGCCCGAGGGCTACAATAGCCCTTACGCTCGCCGCCAAAGCCCACGCGTTCCTGAATGCGCGCGGATACGTCGTTCCGCAGGACATCAAAGACATAGCCTTCGACGTCCTCCGCCACAGAATCATAGTAAGCTACGAAGCGGAGGCGGAGGAAGTTTCGTCGGAAGACATAATCGGGAAGGTCCTCAATACAATCGCCGTTCCCTAAAAAAGCCTCCGCGGTCATGAGCGACAAAATAACAGATATGCTCAAAACCGTGCGACAGATTGAAATCCGCACGAACAGGAGCGTCAGCGACGCGCTCGCGGGCGCGTATCACAGCGTGTTCAAAGGCCGCGGAATGGACTTTGAGGAGGCGCGCGAATATACCTTCGGCGACGAAATCAGAACCATAGACTGGAACGTCACAGCGCGCACGGGCAAGGCGCATATCAAGAAATTCCGCGAAGAACGCGAGCTTACAATGATGCTTGTCGTCGATCTTTCCCAAAGCGAAAACTTCGGCAGCGCGGACGTTTCCAAACGCGAACTTGCCGCGGAGCTTGCAAGCACGCTCGCGTTTTCGGCGGCGCGCAACAACGACAAGGTCGGGCTTGCACTCTTCGCCGACGGCATAGAACACATCATTCCGCCGCGCAAAGGGCGCACCCACATTCTGCGCCTAATCCGCGACATTCTGTTTTTCAAGCCTAAAAAACGCGGCACAAACATCTCCGCCGCGCTCGACGAAGTAAACAGAATGCTCAAACGCAAGGCGATAGTAGTGCTCATAAGCGACTTCCTTCAGGGGCCCGACGGAAAGCTTCCCGACGCCGAGGGCAAAAGCGGCGTGTTCAAGTCGCTCGACACTACAAACCGCCGCCATGACTTGGTGTGCTTCGAGGTAATCGATTCCCGCGAGCTTTCGCTTCCGGCAAACTTGGGCGTAGTGACGCTCGAAGACTCCGAAACGGGGGAAATAGTGGAGGTGGATACGTCGTCGGAGGCGGTCCGCGCCGAATACGCGCGCATAAACGCCGAACGCCTGCGCAAATTCAAACTCGCGCTTGCAAAGTCGAAAATCGACTTGCTCGAAGCCTACACAGACAAGCCGTTTATAGCCACTCTCAGGAAGTTCTTCGAGAAACGCTCAAAACAATGAAAAAACTCGCAATAATTTTGACTTTTACAGCGGCGTTTGCCTTTGCGCAACAACAGCCGCAGACCATAGTTCCGCAGACCTCCGAGCCTCCGCCGGCGGCGCATTCGGCAACGCCGCAAACGGATAGCGGAATGCCGTCCGCCCGCCCTGCGAAGCCGTCGCCCGAACAGATCGAGCAGATGAAAAAACAGCAGCTTGAAGCTAAAAAAACCGCGTTGCAAAGGGAGTTTTTCGGTGAAATGCGCCCCGACACCCCAAAACTCGGCGAACCGTTTTGGAGCGTCTATAAATACCATATTTTTGCGGCGGCCGCCTTGGCGGCGGTCGTGCTCTGGCTGCTGCTTAGAAAACGCAAAACCGTTCCCCCAACACCCTACGAAATGGCGAAAGCCGACTTCGAAAAAATCGACGACGCGCTTTTCGAAAAGTTCGGAGCAAAGGAATATGCGCGGCGCACAAGCCAAGTTGTGCGCGACTACATCGACAGAATCTACGCCATTCCCGCGCCCGAGCGCACCACCGAGGAATTCCTTGCGCTCGCCGCCGAAAGCGGACATTTCGACGACTCCGCAAAGGGCGAATTGCAGTCGATTCTCGAACTCGCCGACAAAGCCAAGTTTGCCCGACACGCTTTCGACAAGTCGGAGCGCGTGCAAATACTCTCGCTTTCCGAAAAATTCGTAGAAGACGACAATCTCAAACATACGCCGCAAAACGGCAAAGACTCGAAAAAATGAATTTAGATTTCGCAAATCCCGAATTTTTGTGGGCGCTGTTGCTGTTGCCGATTCTCGCGCTGCTTAGAGGCGCAAGCGGCAGAACGGCGTCGATAAAATTCTCAAGCGTGGCAGTTGCCGCGGAGGCCGCGCGCAAAAGCAAAACAAACGCGGGCGCAATCCGCTTTACGCTGACAATGCTGGCGTTGGCATGCCTGATTTTCGCACTCGCGCGTCCGCGTCAGGGAATCGGCTACGAGGAGCGCGAGGAAAGCGGCATTGACATAATGCTTACGGTAGACCTCTCGGGGTCGATGGCGGGGCTTGATTTTACCACAGACGCGTCGCGCCCGATAACGCGGCTCGACGCCGTAAAAACGGTAATAGAAGAGTTCATCAAACAGCGTCCCAATGACAGAATAGGAATGGCGGCGTTTGCAACAAACGCGTTCCTTGTCTCTCCAATGACGCTCAACCACGATTGGCTCATGCAAAACCACAAACGTCTGGAAATAGGAGCAATAGACCCTAACAGCACAGCGATAGGCTCGGCAATAGGCATGGGCGTCAACAAGCTGCGCGCGCTCAAAAACGCGAAATCGAAAATCATAATTCTTCTGACCGACGGCGAAAACAACGCCGGTAAAATTTCGCCGGTGGCCGCCGCCGAAGCCGCCGCCACGTTCGACATCAAAATATACACAATCTTCGTGGGCGGAGACGGGCGCATTCCGATGGCGCGGCTGGACGACAACAACAGAATCGTAAGAGACCGCCGCGGCAACCCAATTTATGCGGGCGATGCCTCGAGCGCGGGCGACGACGGCACGCTCAAAAAAATCGCGGAAATCACGGGCGGCAAATTCTACCGCGTGCGCACGCTCAATCAGCTCGACGCCGTTTACAAAGAGATAGACAGGCTCGAAAAGACGCCCGTAAAAATAAGGAATTTTACAACGTATGTGGAGCTTTTCCAATACTTCGCGGCGGCGGGGTTGTTCTTCGCGCTGCTGAAACTGATACTCGCAAACACAAGATACAGAACTTTGCCATGAACTTTTATTCGCCGATTTGGCTATACGCAGGAATTGCAATCGTGCTGGCTTCGGTAGCCGTGCTGGTTGCCGCGGCGCGGCGCAGACGCAAAAGCCTCGAGATTTTCGCCTCTGCAAAACTCGCGCCCGAACTTTCCAAGTCATACAGTCCCATAAAGGCGGGGCTGAAAAACGCGTTTTTCGTGGTGGCAATAGCGGCGGTGTGCGCGGCGTTGGCGCGCCCGCAATACGGCTACAGGTGGGAGGAGTCTAAGTCGAAGGGCATGGACATAATATTTGCAATCGATACGTCAAAAAGCATGCTCGCAGAAGACATCACGCCGAACCGCCTGGAACGCGCGAAACTCGCGGTTCTCGATATAGTTGACATGTTAAAGGGCGACAGAATAGGCATTGTCGCCTTCAGCGGACAGGCGTTTTTGCAGTGCCCGCTCACGCTCGACTACGACGCGTTCAGAATGTCGCTTGACGCGCTCGATACAAACGTAATCCAGCGCGGCGGCACGAACATTGCGGCCGCCATCGACGAAGCCCAGACTGCGTTTGAAAACACGTCGGCGCGCAAAATTCTCATTCTCATAAGCGACGGCGAAGAGCTTGAAGCTTCGGCGGCGGCGCGGGCAAAACTCGCAAAGGACGGCGGCCTTACAATCTACACGCTCGGCGTAGGCGGCGAAAAGGGTCAGGCAATCACAATCACCGACGAATACGGTAGAACCGTGAAAGTCAAGGACGAAAACGGAAAAATAGTAACGAGCCGCCTGAACGAAAAAGTCCTCGCCGAAGTGGCTTCGGCGGCGGGCGGATTCTACGGAAAGCTTTCGCCCGAAAGCGCGGAAAAACTCTTTAATTCGGCGATAGAACCCGCGCAGCGCAGCGAGCTTTCGTCGAGAATCAAACGCCTTGCAATAGAGCGGTTTCAAATTCCCCTTGCAGTGGCGATAGTCCTTCTTGCGCTGGAATCGTTAATCGGCACAAGAAGGCTCTTCGGCGCGGGCAAAAGGGCGTTTTTCTTGGCGGCCCTGCTTGCGGTTGTTTTGCCGCAGCAGGCGCGCGCGCAAGTAGCAACGCAACAAGAACAGGCACCCTCCCCCGTCCAACAGGCGACGGCGCATCAGCCCTCCGCCAGACAACCCGAACCCGCGCGTAAAACGGCAGGAAAAGTTGATGCGCAACACCCGACGGCAAAGGATTTGTTCAACGCCGGAATCGACGCGTTCGACAAGGGCGATTCCGCGGAGTCGCAAAAGCTTTTCGAAGCGGCTATGAAGCTCGCCCCCGACGATTTCCAGATGCATGCAAAAGCCCTCTATAACATAGGCAACGCCGAATATCGGACAGCCATAACGCCGCTTTTGGAGGCTTCGTCGGCGGCGGAAGTGGGGGCGAAAATCAAGCAGGCGCAGGCGGCGATGGGTCAAACATTGGCGGCGGCCGACGGCGTTTTAAAGGAGGGCAAGCCGCTGCTTGAAAAGGAGACGCAAATGATTGAAGCGGCAAAAACCGACGCCGAAAAGCAGCAGGCGCAAAAGCAAAGCCCCTTGAAAAACCGGCAGTTCCAGCAAAAACTTTCGCAGGCAATTTCGCAGTGCGAATCGCTCGAAAAGCTCCCGTCGCAGGTGCGCGAAGAGTCGGCAAAAAGCGGAGCGGCGTGGCGGAAATCGGCGGAAATAGCCTCAAACGCGGAAAAATTCTACGCAGACGCCCTTTCGCTTTCTCCCGATTTTTCCGACGCAAAAGCCAATTTGGAAACGGCGAAAACTTCGGTAAAAAAACTCTCCGAACAAACCGCCTTCTTCGCCCAGATTGAAAAAGGAGCGGACTCATTCGAAAAACGGCTCAAGGACATCGACATAAAAAAGATTGTAGAAGAGCTAAAAAAGCTCGTCAGAAACGACGACCAACAAAATCAAAACAACCAGAATCAGCAAAACCAGCAGCAGAACCAGCAAAACCAACAGAACAATCAAAACAATAACGACCAAAATAAATCCGACAACAATCAAAATTCCGGCAGTCAACAGAACGAGAACAACAAAAACTCCCCCGAAAACAAGTCGGAACAAGATAAACAGGATAAACAAAACGACCGAAAAGGCAACGGCAAGCAGGACAAGCAGAATCCGGACAACAAGAACCAAAACAAACCCGACGGTAATCGGGACAATTCGGACAGCCAAAATAACAAAGACCAAAACAAACAACCTGAAAAGGATAAAAAGAATTCACCCCAAAACAACGGCTCGGCAGCTTCGCCCGAAAACAAAAAAGACGGGAACAAAGAGGAGCAAGCCGTAGACAATAAGAGGGACGAAAACAAGCCCGACCCCGAAAAACGGCAACCCGCCGAAGCGGAGCGCGAACAGGCGAAAAAACCCGAAGAAAAGCGGCAGTCTGCAGGCGGAGCGGAAAAATCGGACGCCGCCCAAAACGCCGAAAACTTCAGAAAAGCCGAGGGGGTTATGACGAAGTTCGAGGCAAAACAACTGCTCGAATCAATGAAAGACGGCGAGAAAATCCTGCCCCTGCGCGGATTCGGCGAACAAAAACAACGCTTTGAAAAGTCCTACAAGGATTGGTAATGAAAAAAATATACACACTTATCGCAATAGCAACGGCCGCCTGCTGCGCGTGGGCGCAAAACATAACCTGCGGAGGGTTTTCGCCGTCGCAAATACGCCCCGACGAAACGGCCACATACACAATCACAATGGAGGGAATCCGCGGCGCGCTCGACGCCGACTCAATTCCGATGCCCGACGGCCTGCAAATTGTGGGCGTAAGCCGCTCGCAAAGATACTCCATAACAAACGGCAGGGCGTCGTCGCAAACCGACACCGTGTTTACAGTGGCGGCGTCGCGCGAGGGCGTGTTTACAGTCCCCGAATGGACGGTCGAATACAAGTCTAAAAAATATACAATCAAGCCCGCGACGCTGAAGGTTGACAAGGCGGCACCGCAACAGGCGCGCGCCGTAGCTTCGCCCTTCGACGACGACGCTTTCGGCTTCCCCTCGATGTTCGGGCAACTGCAAAACATCAGGCGTGCCCAAGCGGCGAATATGCAAAACGCGCAACGCAAACAGGCAGAAAACCTCGGACGCCTTTCCGATAACATATTCCTGAAAATAGAACTTCCCAAGAAGAAAATCTACGTGGGCGAGGCGTTGCCCTGTAAACTTGTGTTTTCCTACAACAAAGCGTTGGCGGCAGAGGGGTTCAAGCTGGCGCGCCTGTTCCCGCAGGCAAACAAATCCGACGCGTTCGACTGCGCCCTGCACGAAGACAAATTCTCCACCAACACCGACGACGGCGACAAAATAAGCGTATCATACGAAATTCTCATAACGCCCCTGAAAGCCGGCAAATACAATCTGGATTTCAACGCCAAAGGTTTGTTTCTGCAGGAATACAGAGTGGACTCTTTCTTCAGCATGCCCTTCGGCGCGGCAAACCAGATTCCGTTTGAAACGTCCACAAAAGACATGTCGGTAAACGTCCTGCCGCTTCCCGAAAAGGACAAGCCCGCCCATTTCGCGGGGGCAATCGGCAAATTTACAATGCAAAACGCGAAAGTAGAACCCGATTCAATCGCGCGCGGCGAGCCGTGCGTTGTTTCTGTCGAAGTTATGGGCATGGGCAACTTCGCCCGCGTGAACGCGCCGACATTGGAAAAATCCGCCGACTGGAAAACATACAGACCGAAATCGACCTTTGCCGACGACGACAATTCCATCGGCTATGTAGGCATAAAAACTTTCAAATACACAATCGTCCCGAACAAAGCCGATTTGACTTCCACGCCGAAGTTTTCGTTCTCGTTCTTCGACCCCGAAACGCAGACATACAAAACGGCGGTTCTAGACGGCGCGTCGGTGAGCGTTGCGCCCTCGGGCAAACAAGCGCAACCCGAAAAGCCCGCCGAACGGGCTGAAAAAACCGGCCCGAACTTCGACGGAGTCTTGAACGCAAAGGCGGTGTCGGACACACCCGAACTGTTTGCGTCGCCGGCTTTCTGGGCAGTGCAGTTCGCGATATTGGCGGCGGTTGCGGCTTTCGTCTGCTGGCGTTTGAGAGCGCTGAAGCTGAGAAACAACCCAATGCTTGCCAAGCGTATTGAGTGCCGAAAGGCTGCGGGAAAATTCTTCGAGAAGGCGCAAAAAGCCGCGTCGAAAAACGACATTGACGGATTTCTGGAAAACGCCCAAAAGGCCCTGCAGAATATCCTGGCCGCCGCCGCTCCCATGTATGAAAGCGGCGCAATAGCTCGGGCGCAAGCCGAGGAAATACTGGCCACAAAGGGATTCGATAACGCCGAAATCTACGCAGTCTCGCGGCTGTTCGAAGCCGCCGACGCAATCAATTTCGGTGGTGTCGACAAATCTACAATAGACACTGCCGCGCTTTCGGAACTGCTCGAAAAAATCTACGGAGAATTGAAATGACGCTGAAAAAAATCATAACGGCGGCCGTCTTGGCGTGCGCCTGCGTTGCGGCGATGGCGCAAACGGCGGCGGAATTTATGTCGCTTGGCAACCGAGCCTACGAAAAGGCGGACTTCGCCCGGGCAAAACGCTTCTACGCCGACGCAATGTCGGCGGGCGGCAATTCGGCGGAGCTTTATTTCAATGCCGCGAACGCCTGCGCAAAATTGGGCGACAAAGGCGAAGCCGTTTTATTCTATAAACGCGCCCAAATGCGCAATCCGCGCCTGCGCGAAGCCGAAGCGAACCTCAAGCTGTTCGCAAAAGACAACGGCATTCAGATTCCCGAAAAAAGCGCGGCGGAAGCGTATTTGCTGGACCTGTCGCTTTTCGAATGGACAGTGGCGGGCTTTGCGGCGTTCTGGGTTGCCGTGGTGCTGGCTTTCCTGCCGGTGATGTTCGGCAAAAGCAACGCAGCGTGCGTGTTCGCGGCAATAGTGTTGTTCGCGGTATCGGGCGTGTCGGGCTACGGAATCTGGAAATGGGTGAAGGCGATAAACACCGCTGTTTCGCTTAAAGACGATGTTGCATTGCGGCTTTCTCCGACGCCGAACGCCCCCGTTTGTGCTACGGCGCAGGAGGGGCAGTCGGGCGAGATTCTCGGCGAAAGAGACGGCTACATCTACGTTTCAACCCCGTCGGGCAAGCGCGGCTGGGCCGACAGAACCCAATTTGCGCCGCTTGCCGATTTCTGACTCCCCCGCCGCGGCGGCGGCGACTCGGCAACTTTTTTTGATTGATTGGCAAAGCATTTTCCCTATTGTGGAGATTGTTTTGTATGAAGAAATTTGTCGTAGTATTGGTGGCGGTGCTCTTGGTTGTGGCGGCGTATTTTTCGATTTCGGAAAATTCCGACATTCCCGAAGGCGCGCCAGCCGCGCGCGCGGCGGCGATTTTCGAAAAATCGGGCTGCGTTTTCTGCCACGCAAAAAACACGCCGCTCCCCTTCTACGCGAAAATTCCGCTTGTAAACATTCCGATACAAAACGACGTGCGGGCGGGTTTGCAGAGTTTCGATATGGCGCAATCGGCAAATCCCGCCGAAGTATCGGACGTTCGGGCTGTAGAGAAAATAAAATCCGTCTTGCGGACGAGGTCAATGCCTCCACTCGGCTTCAGACTTGTCCACTGGAAAAGCAGAATTACCGAACGCGAAAGAAACGTGCTTTTGGGACATTTTAACGCCGAAAAACGCCCCCGCGAAGCCCGCGCCGAACAGGCTGCAAAATAGCGCAATTATGGACGCAAAATACAAAACGAACTACAAAGTCAGAATGGCCGACGCCGACATATTCGGCGCGCTTAAATTGTCGGCAATGTTCGAAATGCTCCAAGAAGCCGCCACTGAGGATTCGCTCAGAATCGGCCTTGACGCAACGTCGCTGAAGCCGCTCGAGCTGGGCTGGGCAATATCGAAAATTTTCATAGAAATAAGCCGTCTGCCGCGCTGGAACGAGCGCGTCTACATAACGACTTGGCCGTCAATCAGAAACAGAATCGCAACCGACAGGGAGTTTGTCGCCCAAACGCAGTCCGGCGAGACCCTTTTTTCGGCGCGCTCGCAGTGGGTTTTGTTCGACACCGCCGCGCGGCGTATCGCCAAATTGGAGCGCGTCAAGCAGTGGGATAAAATCGAAACGGAATTCGCAAACGCCGACGACCTCGACGATCGGCTGGGAAAGCCCGCGCCCGATTCCCCCTCGGTTTTGTGCGATATACGCAAGAACGACATCGACATCAACGGACACGTCAATAACTCCGTCTACGTTGTCCTTGCAACGCAATCGCTACCCGACGACTTCCGCAAGACACCCGCAAGCGTGCGCATAAAATTTCTGGAGGAAATAAAGCCCGACGAAAAAGTAAAGTCGGCGTGTCTGATTGCCGAAGACGCAACATTCCACTCTATTTTCAACGCGCAGACAAACCGCGAATGCGCGCGCATAAATATAGCGTGGCGGTAGATATTGGCTTGCGAAACCGCGCGCGTTAGTTTTTGATACGGGCATGAATTTGTATATTTCAACATACATTCTCGCGGCGGTGTCGGCGGCGTTGGGCTGGGTTTTTGCGGTCGGAACGCGGAAGTGCCAAGGCGCGATGATGTCGTTTTTGCGCAGTAAAAAGGCGGCTGTCGTAACGTTCGGACTGGGCGGAATGTGGTTTTTATACCAGCTTTCGCAGCTGGGCGAAGCCGACTTCGGACAAATAAAAGGACTGCTGATTGCGGTGTTCGGCATAGCGGGCGTGCTGGCGTTTTTCTATCTCGACGACTTCCTATCCGTGCGCGGCGCGTGCGTGATTGTGCTGCTTGCCGCGCGGACGTTCCTCGACGGAGCATTTATGCAGCCCCCGCAGTCGAGACTCGTGCTTGTGACGCTCACATACGTCTGGATTGCTGCGGCAATATACTTCGGCGCGGTGCCATACAGACTCAGGGACGCGCTCGAATACCTCTATGAAAATAAAACGCGCGCAAAAACGCTCGGGTGGATATTTTTCGCCTGCGCGGCTTTGCTTGCGGCAAGTTCGGTTTTTTATTGATATGAAAAATTTGATACTCGTAATCAGCGGGCCGGCGGGGAGCGGCAAAAACACGGTGTCGGAGCGGCTTATGGCGGAGTTTCCGTCGATAAAGCGTGTCATAACCTCGACATCGCGTCCGCCGCGCGGCGCGGAAAAGGACGGAGTTGACTACCATTTCCTCTCAAAAGAGCAGTTTGAACGCGGTATTGAACGCGGCGATTTCTACGAATACGCCAAAGTCCACGACCGCTACTACGGAACAAGCAAAAAAGCACTCGACGAAATCGACGGCGACTCCATTTTGATTATCGACGTTCAGGGAGCGGCTACTTGGCGCGAAATAGCCGAACACTATCCCGAAATAAAACGCCGCCTCACGACGGTTTTCATAGCCCCAGATTCCGAAGCCGAACTGCGCGCGCGTCTGGCTGACAGAAACACAGAAACGGCGGAGGAAATAAACCGCCGAATGAAAACCGCCGTTGACGAATTCAAACAAGCCGGCAAATTCGACGTGCGCATTCTCTCGAAAACGCGCGACGAAGACTACGCCGCCCTACGCAAAATCTACACGGATTTGAAAAACAAATAGCCGTATTTGACATTCCCTTTTGCAAAAAACAAACACAAAACGCCGCTGTTTAGCGGCGTTTTTTCGAAACTTTGGTTGGGATTTTTTCATAATATAAAAAAAAGAAGCCGAAAAAAAACGGCTTCAAAATGCGGAACACCCGAGCTTACCCCCTGCCGGAGGCTGAAACGCGGATTATTGGCCTTTGGCGGAGTCCGACGAAGCGGTATCGGCCGATTTTGCTTCGGGCTTTTTGGCTTCCTCCTCTTTCATCGCCTCGCGAATGTCCTGTTCAACTTCGCTCGTGGCGCGCTTAAACTCCTTAATCGACTTGCCCAAGCCCCTCGCCAATTCGGGCAGACGCTTCGCGCCGAAAAGCAGAAGCGCAATCAAAAGAATGACCACCCACTCTGTGGGGCCGGGCATAATAAATGCAAAAATTGAATTCATCATAATGTCTAGAGGCTATTTTTATGGTTTTTCTTAGTCAAGTTTTTATTTGATTTTTTCATCGCCCTCCCGACAGCCGCCGAAGTGGAATCGGCGGCGGAAAATTCCGCGGCGAACGCAGCCACCGATTCGGCGTATTTACCGTTGTTTGACAGAAAATTCTCGTATACTGTTCCCAACAATACCGCCGCATTGAAATAAACTGGATTTATTTTCCCGAGAACCGCCTTTATTTCGCCCAAACGCGCAGCGGCTGAATTGCGGACGGCGTCGCCGTGCCTGTCGAGGCTGTCGAACGCCGCCGAGAGAGGTAAGGAGTCGGAATCGAAATACCTGAACGAGCACAGGCGCAAAACCTCTTCGCGCGAGGTCGCGCACGAGAGCACCCCCCCCGCGCGCAACGTATATTCGCCCGCCATTACAATTCCCACGCGCAGCGACATTTCCGACTCTTTCACTCCCGCAAGCAGCGACATTTCCCGCAGAACGGAATCGGGCTTTTGGGACGCGTTTTCTGCAAACGCCAAAACGGAGGATTGGTCGGACAAAATTCGCAACGCCCGCAAAAGCCAATACGCGCGGGCGCGGGCAATCTCGGAATCGGCGGCGGAAAGCGCGACTATTTCGCGCAAGTCCGAATACTGGTTTTCTTGGGCAAGGCGCGCAAAGTGGGAAATTGCCCCGCTTTGTATTCTTCCGACGGCATCGCAACCGACTGCCTTAACAATCCAGCGGGCTGGTTCGGCGGAAATTGAATCGCCCGCAAAAACGCGCTTTAACATAGCTCGGACAAGCGCGTCGGCGACCTCCTCAAGCCCGAGATCTTCGTTCCAAACAACGTCAACCGCCGCCCCGCCGGCGTCCGCAAAAACGGAAACGCCGCGCCAGCCGCTGGCCCCTTCGTCTTTCGGGTTGGGCAAAAACGCATGTATTTTGTTTTTCGGCACGAAACGCGCGCGCAGACTTTCCGGAAAAAACTCGAAAAACGACGCCTCGCACGCGGCCGCGACCTCTTTGAGCATTGAAACGGCTTTTGCGTCGGCGGACGAAACAAAAAACATGTCGGTTTCGCCCATTGAAATTTTCTCGTTGGCCTTTGAAAGCTCCGTCGCCCTTTCTACCGAATCGCGTATTACCCTGCGCTCCGCCTCGCTCTCACCGACCCGCCCGATATACCGCCCGTCAATGAAGTCGGACGGCGACACAACGTATTTGTTTTCCGCGGAAGAAGACGAACTCGCTTGGGAAGGCGTTTCGGGGGGAACTCCGTGCGGCCGGGACCTATTCGACGACGCTGTTTTCACGTCGGATTTTTTTTCCGCTCCGATTTCGTCCGAAAAAACCGCGGCGTCGGCGGCTGATTGCGCAAGGCGCAGTTTTTCCTCGAGTGTTGCCGCCGCACAAACCGAGACCGACAAAAGAAGGACTGCCAGAAAGCGCATCATTTTTCCAGAACAAATACCCCTCCGCGCTTTGTTATTTTCACGCCCTTCGAAAGCCTGCGGAATTCGTCGATGAAGGGTTTGTATTCGGCGCAAACCACGCGCTCGACAAAGCCCCGCAGCGCGCTCGGAACAACCGCCGCCCCAATGTCCACCCTCTCCAACGCCAAAACCCCGTCTGCCGAAAATTCGAACGCCGCCGAAGTTTTAATCAAGACGAGCGGCGTTTGCGCAACAACGGGAACGCGCACTGAAATGCCTCCGCCGGTTTCCGAAAAAATCGGGAGCGCGGGCAGCACGCCCGCATTGTCCTTTTTGGCGCACTTGAAAATTATGTGCGCCGCCGCTCCCTCGAGTTCTGCGGCTGTGAACTCGGCAGAATGCGCGCCGGAATCGGAAAGGAAGTCGGTCAATTTAGACGAAACGCCGACAACCTGCCGACATTCGCCGAAAGACAACGCCTTATACGCAAACGCGCACACCGCACCGAAGCCGCCGAAAAGCAGCGCGGCGAAAGCAATCAAAAAAACAGAGCAAAAAAATCGCTTCATCTTGAAACAACACTATTGTTGCGCGTGTCTAAAGCAAGAACTTTTACGGCGCAAAAACGGCGGCCGAAACAAAATGTCATTTTTTTAAAACAATTATCGACAAAATCGCCCGAATTTTGCTACATTCAAAACATTGAAAAATTCGGGATTCCACGCATTCCCCACCGAAAAAATTTCAACGGACAAAACTATGAAGAAACTTATTGCAGCAATAACGGCGGCAACGCTGGCGACGGTCTGTTTGGCTCAGAACAGAGTCGGCGACATCGTGAAATCGGGCGACGACTTTTTCGTCTACCTCACGGAGCTTAAAACACCCGAGGGCAACGACGAATTCCAGCGCAACATATCAATCGTCAGAATGCAAAACTCCGCGCTAAAGCACTTGAAAGACCAAATAGCGGCAGAGCACGACAACGAAAAAAAGCTCTTTTTGGACGCCAAATTCAAAAAACTTGAGGGCGAATACAAATTCAACGAAAAACTTATGGCGGAATCATACGGCTTTGCACCCAACCGTATATACAAGCAGGTTTACATGGCTTCGAACATCTGCATCGTGCTCAGGGAAGGCGAAATTGCGGAACTCAGAATGGATGGCAAACCGATTGACCCGCAAAAAATGGTGACAAAGGGCGCTGTTTCAATGTATAGAACCAAATCAATCGAAGGCGCGCAGGAAAATGAAAAGCTGCAAAACAGGCTCGCCGACCTGATGAACGTGCAGCTTGAAATCGACAGGACAAGGAAGCAGCTGGCGGAAACAAAAGACGTTGTTTTGCAAAAATCGCTGAATGAAAAAATCGTCCAAAGCGAAAATAAAATCAAGGAAATCGACGCCGAAATACGCAAGGCCTACGGTATTCCGCCCGCGCGCGACTACGCCGTGGAGGTCGCAAACTCGCGCCTTTACATGCTCCTGAACGACAAGGAGAAAAAAGACGTTATGCAGCGAATGGCAAAAGCCCAAAAAACCGCGCCCAAGAAATAGGCACTGAGCGGAAAATAAAAAAAGAAGTCCCGCGTCGGACTTCTTTTTTTTTGCGTTATTTAAACCGTTTTTTACAAGCGAAGTCCATTCCGATACCGCCGACTGGGCGACGACTACGACAGGCTCCCTAGGCGTTTTTCGCCTCAGAACAATCGCCCGAATGCGCGCTGCAGGAATCCGCCGCGGGCGGGGTCGATTCCTCCGCCGTGCCGCCTTCCGCCGAATCCGCCGCCGCGTTTTTTGCGGCAAGCCAAAGTTCTACGGTATTCGGAAACGGAGGATATATGAAAGGCTCGATTCTAGTTGCGCGCTTCGAAACGGGGTCGATATCCACAATGCACGCGCAGATTCTGTCGTCGCCTTCGGCAACCAAGAACTGGTGCGGGCGGCCGTCGATAAACCTTTTGAGAATGTTGCCCCATTCGCGCCCGAGGCACGAATTCCACGGGCCCGTCATTCCCGCGTCGGACAAAAACGCCGTGCCCTGCGGGAAAATTCTGGCGTCATTGGTGGGAATGTGCGTATGAGTGCCCACCACCGCCGCAACTTTTCCGTCGAGATGCCACGCCATCGAGACCTTTTCGGAAGTCGTTTCCGCATGGAAGTCGAGAAAAACGACATCGCAATGCGGGGCAAGTTTTTCCACCATTTTTTCCGCCGTCATAAACGGACAGTCAGACTTGATTTTCATAAGCGTCTGCCCTAACAGGCAGAAAACGCCCAGCCGAACGCCGTCTTTTTCGACGATAACATAGTCCCTGCCGGGGTTGGCAGGCGGTATGTTTGCGGGACGGCAGAGGTTTTCGATAGAATCTATTTCGTTTTCGAAGCAACGCTGGTCCCAAGTGTGGTCGCCGAGAGTGATGACGTCTATGCCGTATCTGAACATGGTTTCGGCTATGTTCTTGGTGATTCCGTTTCCGCCCGCCGCGTTTTCGGCGTTTGCGATTACGAAATCAATCCCGAGGCGTTTTTTGATGTCGCCGAGATGCTCGGAAAGAATGCGCCTTCCCGACTTCGCGACGACATCGCCTATGAAAAATACGCGCATTAGATCAGACCCAGTTTCTTTGATAATTCTCGCATGTCCGCCACTGCGCCGGCCGCCGACAATTCCGACGGAATCGTAACCAGCAGACCCTTGTCGCGGTAGAAATCCACAAGGGGGAAGGTTGTAGTGCGGAAAACTTCGAGACGTTTTTTGACCGTCTCGGGCTTGTCGTCGGGGCGCGTGTAGAGCTTGCCGCCGCATTTGTCGCAGACGCCTTCCACTTTGGAGGGCGAGAAAATCTTGTGGTAGGGAGCTTGGCATTTTTCGCAGATGACCCTGCCCGAAATGCGCTCGATAATTTTTTCGTCGGGAACGTCGAGATAGACTACTGCCGAAATTTTTTCGCCCAAATCCGCGAGTATTTTTTCAAGCATTTCCGCCTGCTTGATTGTGCGCGGAAAGCCGTCGAGAATAAATCCTTTTGCTGCGTCCGGCTGCTGAAGGCGGTCTTTTACCATCGAAGCCGTAACTTCGTCGGGAACGAGTTCTCCCTTGTCGATATACGACTTTGCAAGCTTCCCCAACTTGGTCTGCTCTTTGATGTTGTTTCTGAACAGGTCGCCCGTGGCGACTTGTATGACGTTCAAGACTTCGCAAAGCGCAACGGCTCTTGTTCCTTTGCCGCTACCGGGTGCGCCGAGCATTATCAGATTTGTTTTTTTCATAATTTGTCCGAAAAATATTTGAAATATTCTGTCCGACAATTATCAATGGGCAAGCATTTTATTCTATGGACGATACATTTTACAACGGAAGAATCTGCGGCGCGTTCGTTGCCGACAACGGCGACGCCTTTCTGTGTTGCGCCACTCCCGACGGCGGCAGAACGCAAACAAAGTTCCGCTTCAACCCATTTGCGTGGACTTCGCGCAAAATGCCCTTCGACAATTTTGCCGACCTTCGCGCGCCCGAAAACGGCGTCCGCGCCCCGCTCGACAGAATCCTCCGCTTCGCCGACCCCCTCCATGCGGAGGAGTTTTTCAAAAAGCGCGACAAATCGCTTCCGTATTTCAGGTTGCCGTCGGTTGAAAACCAGCTTTTTACCGAGCGCGGATTGCGCCCGTTTGCGGAAATGCGTTTCGGCGACATCAGGCGAATGCAGCTCGACATCGAAGTGGCGTCGGCAGACGATTCCTTCCCGAACGCCTCGCGCGCGGAAGACCGAATCATCGCCGTAGGAATGTCGGGCTGCCAGGGAAAAATCGCGGAACTTGAATCGTTCGACGACGACGCCGAACGCCGACTGCTGATTGAAGTCCAAAACTTCATTCTCGACGCCGACCCCGATTTCATCGAGGGGCACAACATCTTCAAATTCGACCTGCCATACATAGCCGCCCGCTGCAAACGCCTCGGGTTGGAAATGCAATGGGGCCGGTTCGGGCAACCCGCGCGGTTCAGGAAAAGCCGCATAAACATAGCCGAGCGCACCATCAACTACTCGCGCTGCGATATAGCCGGCAGAACGGTGGTCGATACCCTGCTGCTTGTCCAGCTCTTCGACGTTTCCGCCCGCGAGATGGTTTCGTATACGCTCAAGGAAAGCGCAATCCACTTCGGCATTTCCAAGCGCGAAAACAGAACATACATCGACGGCGGCGAAATCAAAAAAGTTTTTGCCTCCGACCGCGAAACGTTCCGAAAATACCTGCGCGACGACCTCCGCGAAACGGCGGGTCTTTCCGCGCGCCTGCTGCCAACGTATGTTGCGCAGGCCCGCAACTTCCCCATGACAATGCAGGAGTGCCTGCTGCGCGGCAACGGAATGAAGGTTGAAAGCGTTTTCGTGCAAAAGTATTTCGACGCGCGGGCGGCATTGCCCATGCCGTCTGAACAGGCGGCCATAGAAGGCGCACTGTCGGAATCGTTCGAGCTTGGACTGTTCAAAAACGTCCTTCACTACGACGTAGCCTCGCTATACCCAAGCCTGATGTTGGTAATCGGCAAGTGCCCGAAAAACGACTATCTCGGAACGTTTCTCGACGAGCTTTCGCGTCTGCGCGAATACAGGCTCAAATATAAAAAGCTCGCAAGAGAGGCGGAAAACCCCGCCGACAAACTCGAATTCGACGCCCGCCAAAAAAGCTTCAAAATCCTCATCAACTCCTTCTACGGGTATCTCGGGCTTTCAACCGCCGTCTTCGGCGACTCCGCCCTTGCGGGCGAAATCACTGCGTTGGGGCGCAGTCTTCTGCAAAAGCTAATGGACAAGTTCCGCGAACTCGGCTGTTCGGTTCTCGAAGCGGACACCGACGGCATTTACGTCTCCTCCGAAGAGTATTTCCCCAAGCCCGAAGTGTTGCTCGAAAAGGCTGAAGCCGTCCTCCCAGACGGCGTGGATTTGGATTTCGACGGCGCGTTCGAGGCAATGCTCTGCTACAAGGCGAAAAACTACGCGCTTTTAAACGGCGGCAAAATCACCCTGCGCGGCTCTACTTTCCGCAACCGCGCCACCGAACCGTTTCTGCAAAAGCTCACGCAAACGCTCGTCTCCGACATAATTCTTGAACGCAATGAAGAAATCCCCGCCCTCATTTCTAACACCACAGAACGCATTCTATCTGGCAAAATGCCCGTGTCGGAACTTGCCAAAAGCGAATTCATAACAAAGTCTCCCGCCCTCTACCAAAAGGAGATTGCCGCAACGGGCAAGGGGCGCAGGGCGTCTATGGAAGCGGCTCTGCTTATGAAGCCAATCCCGTCCGCCGGCGACAAAGTGTCTTACTACATCAGGCGGCTTGACGGCAAAAAGAATCCGGACTGGAAATGCGCGTATCCCCTCGAGCTTTTCGACGCCCAAACCGCCCCCTACTCTCCCGAATATTACATCAAGAAAATAGCCGACTGGCAAAAGCGTTTTTCCGAGCTAATCGACAACAAGCGCGCCCCCGTCCAAACCGAGTTTTTTATGCTTTCGTAAGTAGGGAGCGGATTGCCTTTTTTACATATTGGGAAGCGGCGGCGATTGCCTTCGGCAATCCGCCTTTGGTTATTCGTTAAAGTTTTGTTTCCTACATTTTGGAAGAAAGCACTGTTTTTCACGCTTTGCAATTCCGTCCGAGTTGTCGATAGTTTTTCCAAAAAGCAAAAAAAGCTTGATAAAAATCCCCTTTGTTCGGTTAATAAAGGCAAAGAGTAAAGATGAAAATTTTAGACTACAAAAGCAAGACGTTTTTCCAAGACCTGTTGCAGGCTACATCGCAGCAGGCTTCCGATGCAGGAGCTGGCAAAATTGCCGCCGACGTTATCGCGCAAGTCCGCCAAAAAGGCGACGCGGCCGTTTCGGAATTGACTGAAAAATTCGACGGTGTAAAAATCAGTCCCGAAAACTTCGCGGTCACGAAAAGCGAATTCGACGCCGCCATGAAGCGCGTTTTAGCCGCCGACAAAAAGATGATGAAAGAGGCGGTAAAATGCGTAAAGTTTTTCAACGCGAAATCGAAGCCCAAAAACTGGCGCGCAAAAAATCCGCAGGGCGCGACCGTCGGCGAAATGTTTTATCCCATTGAGCGTGTGGGGCTTTACATTCCCGGGGGGCAAGCCCCGCTGGTTTCCACCGTCGTGATGACCGCAACGCTCGCAAAAATTGCCGGCTGCAGGGAAATCTGCGTATGCACCCCGCCCGCAAAAGACGGAACGATAAACCCCAACATTTTGGCCGTCCTCTCCATTTTGGGAATAACCGAAGTCTACAAAATAGGAGGCGCGCAGGCGATAGCCGCAATGGGCGTGGGCACGAAAACAATCCGCAAAGTTGACAAGCTTTTCGGCCCCGGCAATGCGTTTGTAATAGCGGCAAAGCGCGAACTTTTCGGCGAAGTGGGTGTAGACCTGCTTCCCGGCCCGAGCGAAGTAATGATTGTAGCCGACTCTTCGGCGAACCCCGTCTACGTTGCAAGCGACCTTCTCTCGCAGGCGGAGCACGGCAGCGGCAGGGAGAAAATCTATCTCGTTTGCACGTCCAAAAAGCTCGTGGCGGAAGTCGGCAGGCAACTGGAAAAACAGAGCGCGAAACTTTCGAGAGCCGAAAAGCTGATGAAAATCATAGCCGACGGCTGCTACGTTGCGGTTGTTCCCAACATCGAGGCGGCTGTTTCCGTCGCAAATTTCGTCGCCCCCGAACATATGGAATTGCAGTTCAAGGACGCCGAAAAATACGCCGCAAAATTCACGACCGCAGGCGCTGTTTTGGTTGGCGACAAAACCCCGACGGTTCTCGGCGATTTCACCGCCGGCCCCAGCCATACGCTGCCTACGGGACGCACAGGCAGGTTTTCGGGCGGATTGCAGGTTGTCGATTTTATGCGCCGCAGCTCGTTCGTGAAATACGATACGCAGTCGCTTAAAAACGCGCGCGCGGTAGTCGATGCGTTTTCGAAAATGGAATCGCTCGACGCGCACGGGCGCAGTCTCACAATAAGGCTCGACTAACAAAAAGCGGAGGAACGGTTCTGCCATGGCGATGCGCAAAGAGTTTTCGGGGGGAGATTCATACGGAAGCCTGTATCGCAAGAACAGACGCCTTGCGCGCGAGCTCGGCAAAACGGAGTCGGTTTTCAACGCAATAAACGCCGCCATTTTCGTGGTGGACAAGTTCGGAATGATTGACTTCGCAAACGCCTACGCAAAGCGCATGTTTTCCATTCCCGACGCGCCGGAATCGCTTTTCAAATACATTCCCGACCTTGAAGAGGCGGTCTCCGCCGTTTCCGAAACTTCAGTCGCCGCGCGCAGGGAAATGGAAATAAGCTATCCCGAAAAAAGGACGCTGTCGGCGCGCGTAATGAATTTCGACACTGATGAAGCCGACGCCGAAAAATTCGCAATTCTCGTAGACGACATCACTCAGGAAAAAATTTCCGAACGCGAACAGATTGAGAGCGAAAAAATATCCTCGGTGCTCAATCTCGCCTCGGGCGTTGCGCACGAATTGGGCAACCCGCTCAATTCTGTGGCAATCCACCTGCAGGTTGCGCGGCGCAAGCTTTCGAAAGACGGGCCCATTTCGGCGGAGGACAAACAGAGTCTGCTGGAGTCGGTGGGAATATGCCTGTCGGAAGTCAAGCGGCTCGATACAATCATAGAGAATTTTCTGAAGGCGTTGCGCCCGATTCGCCCGAGAGCAACCGAATGCGACGCAATAAAGCCGCTTGCCGAAACGCTTGGGCTGCTCGAAAAGGAGCTGTCGGACATCGGCATAAAAGTGTCTGTTTCGGCCAACGCCCTGCCCAAAGTTTTCGCCGACGAAAGCCTGCTCAAGCAGATGTATTTCAATATTCTGCGCAACGCCATGGAAGCCATGGACGGCGGCGGCGCAATAAAAATTACAGCCTCCAGCAACGACGAATTCGTGAAAATCTCGTTTGCCGACACCGGCTGCGGAATGGACGAAAGCGCAATAGCCAACCTTTTCCAACCCTATTTTACTACAAAGCCGAACGGACACGGGCTTGGAATGATGATTATTCAGGGAATTATCCGCGCGCACAACGGCAAAATCGACGTCGATTCAAGGCGCGGCAAAGGCACTACAATTTCCGTTTCAATTCCGCGCTTCGAGCGCATTGTCCGCCGTCTCGCGTAGCGCGAATCGACATAAAAAGCGGCGCAGCGCGACACCCTAACGCACCAGTTCCGCCAACATAGACGACGCCCTGCCCGCCGTGCGAAAACCTACGGAGGAAAGTAATGCCGTCTCGCTCCCGCCGCCAATGCCTGCGGATTGGGCACCCGAACGTCTGCCGACGCGCACAAAAGCCTGTTTTGCCTCCCCGACGTAGGACGGGTCGGCGGCGTCGTCGAGAACGGCGAACCGCGCAAAACTTGCGGTCGGGGAGAACGCCGAATTTATTGTCCACAAACCGCCGAAGCGGTAGTCGGAATCGAGCTTTCCAAGCAGCGCGCGCGCGGCGGAAAGCGCGGAAGCGTCGCGCGTGATGTCGAAATAGTCGCAAAGCGCGTTCGCCATAAGCGACAAGTCAAGCGCGGAGGCAATTGAATTCGGCACAACCGCGCTGCCACCCGCACCGGCCGACAAAACAACGACCGCGGGAATGTCGCGCCTTTCGGAAGCGATGCGGACAAGCCTTGCCGCTATGCGCCGCGCGCCCGCCAAATACTGCGCGTTTTCGAACACCGAATACGCCCCGCACAAAACCGAAAGCTTCAACGCGGCGTCGGCGGCGCGTTCCTGCGAGGCGTCTTGCAGAGCCGATTTCGCGGCGCAGTCAAGCTCGGGCACCGCCTCTGCCGAAACGGCGAAACGGGCGTCGGCAAGCGCGCGCGCAATGTAGAGCCTGTCGCGGGCGTCGGCACGTTTGGCGAACTGCCGTTTGAGCGTTGCAAAAGCCTCGGCGGCGCGTATGCGCGTGAGCATTGCAACGCTTTTTCGGGCGTCGGCAAAGCGCACGCGCGCGTTTTCGGTAAGCAGAGCCGTCGGACAGGCATCGGCTATTTTTTCGGAGGAAAACGCCACGTTGGCGAACGGGAACGGTGCCGTTTCCGCCACGCCGAAGACTGCGGAACGGGCCAAATCGCGCCCCGCCCTTTCGGCGCGTAAATTGAATTTTTCGGGAGCGGAATCGAACGAGCGCGCAAAAATCTCGAGAACGGCGGCGATTTTTTTTGCGTCGAAGTCAGACGCAATGTAGACCGGCTTGAACGTGGGCGTGAATACGGCACACGCAAAGCGCGAATCGCGCCCCAACTTACGGCGCAAAAAATAGGTCAAAACATCGTAGTCGGCGGGATTGAGGTTTTTGTCGAGCCGCGCAACGGAATATTTTTTGTTCAAAATACGCACACATTCGGGGGAAAGTTCCGGCAAATCCGCCGCGTGGACAAAAACAAGACGCCCAGCACGCGCCGCCTTTGCGGGCGTTTCGGCATTCCACGGCAGCATTGCGGAGGAATCGAGGCAGTCGCCCTTGTAAAAGTGGTTGCGCACGGCAATCAGCGCGAAAAATACGGCAAGACAACCGAAAAACACCGCGCAAAACTTTCTTACTTTTTCCACGGAGGGTTCGACACCTCCGCGCCCGAAAAGTTCCGCCTAAACAAATTCGAGAGCCGCCTGCACACGCGAAATTGCGCTCACCGCGGCGGTGTCGCTTTTTAGCACGTTCCTCCCCAATGTAATGGGAGCAAACCCCGCCGACTTCGCGCGGGCGTATTCTTCAGCCGACATATCTCCCTCCGGCCCGATTAAAACCGCAACGCTTTTCGGCGCGGCGGAAAGTGTTTTAAACGCGCCCGATATTGTCCGAGCGTCCGCTTCCAAACTTGCAACGAGTTTGAGATCGAATTTCGGAAGATTGGCGAACATCTCCGAAAACGACCGCGGCTCAAAAACTTCGAACCCCGAAAAATTCGACGACTGCTTCACCGCCTCCACAACCTGCGCAAGCCACTTTTCGCGCTTTCTCCCCGCTTCGGAAGACTCTATTTTTACTTGGCAAAAACGCGAGATAAGCGGATACACTCCCGCCGCGCCCAACTCCACGCAACGCCTTATGATGTCGTCGAAAGTTTTTCCCTTTGGAAGGCACTGGAGAAGGTAGATGTCGGCTGCGCGTTTTTCGGGCGGAATTTTTTCGCGTATTTCCACCACGGCGCGCTTCGGATTCGCCGAAACAATGACGCCCCGATATACGTTGCCTTTGAGGTCGAAAACGTCAACGAAGTCGCCCGCGGCGGCGCGCAGCGAACCGCACAAATGCCTGCTTTCGTCGGCGGAAAGCTCCACTGAGCTCCCATCGGACGCCGAAAATTCGTAATATGCCCTAAAACCCGACATACAAAACAGCTTGCACTTTTTTCCGAAAAAGTAAAAATAATTCTATGCAAAAACAAAATGGCTTCAACGGCAAAAGGGTTGTTCTGGGCGTGTGCAGCTCAATAGCCGCCTACAAGGCGTGCGAAATCGTTTCGGCACTGACGCACTCGGGCGCGCAGGTGCGCGTTGTAATGACGGAAAACGCCTGCAAACTGGTTTCGCCGCGCGTATTCCAGACGCTTTCGCGCAATCCGGTGGCGGTTTCAATGTGGAAGGAAGTCGCCGACTGGAAGCCCGAACATATCGCCCTTTCCGAATGGGGCGACATTCTGCTTGTAGCCCCCGCAACGGCTAACACGATAGGCAATTTCGCGAACGGGCTGGCTCCCGATTTCCTCTCCGCGCTGTATCTGGCGTTCCCCAAAAAAACGCTGATAGCCCCCGCAATGAACTGCAATATGCTTGAAAACAAGGCGGTGCGTCGCAATATTGCGACGCTAAGGTCGGACGGCGCGGAATTTGTCGAGCCCGAAGAGGGTTTGCTCGCATGCGGTTGCGACGGCAAAGGCAGGCTGGCATCGGTAGAAAAGATTTTGAAAACCCTGCAACGGGCGTTGGAGCAATAGTATGCGCGAAATTTTCGAAACACTCGGCGACGAACTCAGGCGGCGGCTGGTAAACGGCGAAACGGAAATCGACATCTCCGATGAATCGCTGAAAATCCTAAGGAAACTCGCCTCCGCCGACGACGCCGAACTCGACGAGGTAAAGGCTGTCGAATTCGCCTCCGCCGCCGATGCCGTAAAGGCGGTTGAAGATGTAAAACACGAACAGAAGAAAAAGATTGTGGTATCGAAAAAAATCGCCGAACAAAGCATAGCAGACATTGCTCCCATTCCCGCGCCTACTCCGTTTACACTGCCCGAAGGCACAAAACAACAAAAGTGGGACTTCCTCCGCAAAAAAGTCCTTTCCGACCCCGTCTGCAAAGAGCATTTGCACCCGAACAAACAGATAGTTTTCGGCGTTGGAAACCTCGACGCAAAAATATTCTTCTGCGGAGAAGCCCCCGGAGCCGAAGAAGAAACGCGTGGCGAACCGTTTGTCGGCAAGGCGGGACAGCTGCTTACAAAAATCATAGCCGCAATGGGGCTTTCGCGCGAAGATGTCTACATAGGCAACATCATGAACTGGCGTCCCGAAACACCGCGCGGCAACCGCCCGCCCACCGAAACGGAAATGGCATACTGCCTGCCATATCTGAAGGCGCAAATCCAGATCGTGCGCCCTCAGGTTGTAGTCGCGCTGGGAATGACCGCAGTCAGCGGGCTACTGGGCTTCGATCCCGCGCGGAAAATGGGGAAAATCAGGGGCGTTTGGCACTCTTTCGAAAACACCGATTTAATGCCCACATACCACCCGTCTTTTTTGCTCCAATACGCGTCGAACCAAATGAAGAGGCTCGTATGGGAGGATATGATGTCGGTTATGGAACGCGTGGGTATGGAAATTTCCGAAAAACAAAGGGGGTTTTTCCTGCCCAAATAAATTCTTTGATTGATTTTTCGCACTCATTGTGCGAAAAAAGCCGCATCTGTTATGACGAGATTTTTGAGGAAAATATCATGTTTTTTAGCCCCCGCATTGCTCGTGGGATGCGCCGTTGGTCCGGACTACGAAACGCCGTCGCTTGAAAGCACAAATTTCGAGCTGAGCGAATCGCACTTCTACCGCGACGAAACACTCTGGAAAGAGGCCGTTCCCGCCGACCAGTTGCCAAAGGGCAGCTGGTGGACGCTATTCGAAGACGACATTCTAAACGATCTTCTCCAGCTCTGCAAAGACAACAACCCCTCCCTCTCCGCCGCATTCTACAGGATAGAAAAGGCGCGCGAAGCCGTCCAGATAGACGCCGCCGACCTCTACCCCCACGCCGACGGACGCGCCTCATACACGCGCAACGGACGCTCCAAAAATCTGTCGGGTTCGAGCAACTACTCCCGATACCTTCTCGGGCTTTCCTACACTTGGGACTTGGACTTGTTCGGGCGCGTGCAGCGCATGATTGAAGCCGATGTTGCCGACGCGGAGGCGGAACTTTACGCATACAACAATTTGATGTTGTCGCTGCAAACGCAGGTTGCGCAGGAGTATTTCACGCTGCGCCAGTATTCGTCGGAAGTCGATTTGCTCACGCGCACGCTCGATGTCCGCAAACAGCAAACCGCTCTCGTGCGCCGCAGGGTGAAGCTCGACTACGCCAACGAACTCGACTTGCAGCGCGCCCTCCAGCAGGAATACGAAGCCGCCGCGCAGTTGTCTTCGCTTGAAAGGCAGATTGCCCTTTCGAGAAACAGGCTCTCCATTTTGGTCGGGATTGCCCCCGCGAACCTCATCATGGGCGACGCCCCGCTTGCCGAAAAAACCCCGCAACTTCCCGACGCCGTTCCGTCTCAGCTGCTTGAACGACGCCCCGACATCGCCGAAGCCGAACGCAGAGTTTGCGCCGCAAACGCGGCAATAGGCGTGGCGCAGGCGGGTTTCTACCCGACAGTTTCAATAACGGCCAATACAGACTGGACCGCGAACGACATCGAAAAAGTCCTCAAGGCGGGTTCGCTCGCGTGGGGCGTTACACCGCAGGTTTACGTTCCCATTTTCCAAGCGGGCAAAATCAGCGCGCAAAAACGCGTAGCCCTTGCGGAGCACAAAAGGACGATTGAGGAATACAAAAACGCTGTTTTGCAGGCGTTCGGCGAAGTGGAAAACGCCCTTGCAAGAATCAACTACCTCGGGCGCGAATACAAAAAAAGAAGCGATGTTACAAAGGCGGCGCTCAAGGTTCAGGAGCTTACGCTCAAGCAATACGAGTTGGGCGTTGTGGACTACTTCTCCGTAAGCGATGCCCAGCGGTTGGCGCTCGAAAACGAAAGAACCCAAATCCAGCTGCGCGGCGACCGCTTCAGGGCGTGCGTGCAACTAATTTCGGCACTCGGCGGTGGCTGGAACAGAAACGAAGTTTCGGAAGACCCGATACCAAACGCGGAGAAATTTAATCCGTCGCCGTTCAAGCTGTATAAGTAAGGGTTTCGGGCGAAACAAGAAAGTCGAGCGACCACACTCCCGTTCGGCGGCACGCGTCGGGGTGCTCCACGAGCGTCCAGCACGACAGTGCCGCCTTTCCGAATGCGATGTAGCCGTCGGACTTCGCTGCCAGAAGCTCCCGCGCAAGCCCCTCAATGAACGGGTTGTGCGCAACTACAAGCAGGTCGGCGTCGAAACACGCAAGCGATGCAATTTCGCGCGCGGCAAGTTCGGGGACGCCGTCGGGCGTGAGCCGTTCCGACGACATCAGCGGAACGTCCATTCCCATCTTCGCCGCAAAAAATTCGGCCGTCTGCTTGGCGCGCGCATACGGACTGTGCCAAACCTGCGCCACCGACGAGAACATCTCGGGCGAAAGCATTCGGGAAAGCGAATCGAGCTGGCGGACGCCGTAGTCGGACAATTCCCGCGTCTCGTCGGGGAAAGTGTCTTTGGCGTGCGCGTGGCGCATTAGAAAAAGCCTCATAAATCAAACCGTCTTTGAATACTGGAGCGACTTCGACAGTCGGTTGTCGAAAAGCATTGCTATGTTGCGCAGGAAAATCCTGCCCTCTCCGACAACCTCGAACCCGCCGTCGAAAAATTCCACCAAGCCGTCTTCGCGGAACTGTTCCAGACGCGCAAGGGCGTCGGCAAACTCCGTTTTGAAATCTACGCCGTAGTTTTTAAAAACCACTTTCAGCGAGCACATAATGTCCATAATTATGCCGCGGCGGACAAGGTCGTCGGCATTGAGGACTATTCCGCGCTCCACGGGCAGAACGCCCGCGCGCACGCTTTGCGAGTAAGTCTGCATGTCCTTGAAATTCTGGCGGTAGCTTGTTTTGGTGTCGGAAATTGAAGTAAGCCCGACGGCGAAAGTGTCGAGTCCCGCAAGGGTGCTGTATCCCTGAAAATTTCTGTGCAACGCGCCGCCTTTTCGCGCGGCAATGAGGGAATCGGAGGGCTTTGCAAAGTGGTCGAGGCCTATGTATTCGTAGCCCGAGCTTTGGAAAAACTCCATTGCGCGGATAAAAAGCGCGGCTTTTTCGGCGGAATTCGGCAGCGTATTTTTCTCCAAAATCTTCTGCGAAGGCTTAACCCACGGAACGTGCGCATAGCCGAAAAGCGCGATTCTGTCTGGATTAAGCTCCGCGATGTCGCGGAGGGTGTTTTCGAACGTCTGCGGCGTCTGCAGGGGCAGCCCGTAGATGATGTCGGCGTTGATTCCCGAAATGCCCTTCGCGCGGAGGTATTCGAAAAACCGCCTGTTCGTCTGCTGCGGCTGGATTCTGTTTATCGCCTTTTGGACTTCGGCGTTCGTGTCCTGAATGCCCATTGAGGCGCGGTTGAGTCCGATTTCAAAAAAGGCGTCTATTTTCCGCTCGTCGAGCGTGCGCGGGTCGAACTCGCAGGAGATTTCCGCCGAGGGCGAAACGTCGAAATACTTGCGGACAATTTCGCCCGCGCGCAAAATCTGTTCGGGCGACATCATGTTGGGCGTGCCCCCGCCGAAGTGCAGCTGGCGAAGTTCGCGCTTTGGCATGCCGAAATCGCGCCACAATTCAAGCTCCGCGGAAAGAGTGTCGAGATATTCGTCTATTTTGCGCAGGTCGGAACACACGCTTGAGGAGCAGCCGCAAAAGTAGCACAGGCTTTTGCAAAACGGAACGTGGATATAGACCGAAACGGGGGCATCGGACACGGCGAGCGTTTCGAGAACACGCTTGTCGGCCTTGTCGCTGAAATGCAACGCCGTGGGATACGACGTGTAGCGCGGCCCCGACGAAGCGTATTTTGCAATCAATTCTTTCAGGCTTTTCATATTCTAAACTGATTTCAAAGTTTGGCACATTGCCTCGACGTTTTCAAGCTTTGCGTCGGGGCGGATTCCGTGCGCAAGATTGAAAATATGGCGTCCGCGCCCGCGCATATCCGCCACAATTTCCGCCGTTTTGGTTGAAACTTCCGTCGGCGTGCCGTTGGAAAGAAGCTCCGGCGGAAGATTCCCCTGCACCCCGACCCCGAACTTTTCGGCTATTTCCGAAAGCCTAACCGAGGAGTCGAGCGAATAGAAATCGGCGTTGACGGACGCGACTTCCGAAAAGCGCGCCGACATCGAATTGGCAAAAACAACCCCAGCCGCCGAACCTTTTACCGCCGCCATAATTTCGGCAATCCACCGCCCCGAAAGCCGCCAGTATTCGCCGTCGGCGGTCAATCCCGCATGGGAGTCGAAAACCTGAAAGGCGTCTATGCCCTCGGCGAGCTGCATTTTTGCGTATTGCGCCGACGCACGCGCAAGCGCGCCCATAAGGCGTTCGGACAAATCGGGACGTTCGCGCACAAATTCAAGCAGTTTCGGAAACCCGTCGGCATTTTCGCCCTGCAACATATAGCACGCCAAAGTCCACGGCGCACCGCAGAAGCCGTAGAGCGCGGTATGGGGAACCTCGGCGCGGACAATGCGCAAGGCCTGCGCCACATATTGCAGCCGCGCGGAAACGTCGGCGCAACGCGCCTCTATTTCGGCTATGTCGCGTTCGCCCGAAACCGTTTTTTCAAGCATTATTCCGCCCCGTTCCTTGAAAGTATAGCCGAACCCGAGAGCCTCCGCCACAACGAGTATGTCGGAAAAAATTATGGCGCAGTCGAAGCCGAAGCGGCGGATTGGCTGCAAAGTTGCCTCGGCGGCGAGTTCGGGAGTCTGGGTTATCTGCACGAAGGAGCGCGACTTCTTAAGCTCCCTGTATTCTGGCAGAAAACGCCCCGCCTGCCGCATCAGCCAAAATGGGGGACGCGGCGTTTTTTCCCCGCGCACAACGGCGTTGAAAAGTTCTCTGGAGGTCATCTGTTTCATCTTTTTATAAGCTGTTTAAGCTGGGAAAGCCGTTCGAAATTAAGCAACCGCAGAAAAACAAGATACGCCACAACCGCCGCGGGGATAATCCCCGCGCACGAAACAAACGCGCCCATTTTCGAGTCAAGCTCGAACTGCGGAACAACAAGCTCCTTCAACGCGGCACAAACAACCGCCATCAAAACCGAGGCGGCGGCAATCTTTGCGATGTCGCCCGAAACGCGCTCCGTGCCCACCTTTTTTTTCAACGCGAAGTGCAGCGCCGCCGACGAAAACACCGCCGCCGCCACGTTAGCCCCCGCAAGCCCCGCCGCGCGGAACGGGAACATCAACACGAGCGACAGCACCAAGTTTACGGCTATCGACACATATGAAATCCGCACGGGCGTTTTGGTATCTTTGTTGGAATGGAATCCGCGCGTTGCGTATGACGTCCATGCAAAAAACGGAAGCCCCGCCACCGATACAAGCAAAACAGGCAGGCAAATATCGATGTCTTTCATATCGAAAAGCCCCCACATAAAAAGCATCTGCAAAATCTCCCTCGAAAGCGCGGCAATGCCGAAGGTTGCGGGCAGCGCAATCGCCATTGTCGCGACGAGGCCGTCGGCGTATTCCCTCCTGAAATCGGCGCGCAGCTTTTGGGAGGCGAGTTTCGAAAGGCGGGGGAAATAGACAGTTGCAATCGCCACTGTGAACACGCCCAAAGGGAACTCCATAATCCTGCTTGAAACGTAGAGCGCGGGCGTGGCGGAATCGTCTATATTAAATGCCAGCAGCTTTGAGACAAATATGTTCAGCTGCACGACCGCCGCGCCGACAAGTGCCGGCAAAAACAGCGCGTATAGCTCCCCCACTTGGGGCGAATACGACATGTCCACCCTGAACCTCCAACCCTTTCTCATCAGAAAAACCGCGGGAAGTGCCAGCTGGACGAATCCGCCCGCAAGCCAGCCGAAACACATACAAAACGCGAGGTTTTCTACGTCCGCCGCTCCGAAAATCCCGACACCGCAAAACAGCGCGGCAATTATGCAGCAATTCAAAAACATCGGCGTAACCGAAGGCACGCCGAAACAGCCGAGCGCGTTTAACACCGACGAAAACACCGCCGCCAGACACACGAAAATCAAATACGGAAACAGCACAAGCGAGTATTTCGCGCCCAGAAAATACCGCGTCTGCGATTCGTCGAAATACCCCATTGCCGCGAATGAAACGGCCGACGCAACCGCCACAATGCACAGAATCCACACCAGCGCGCGCGTCGTTATTTTGTTCAAGAACTCGAACGCCCGTTCAAGCCCGTCCTCGTTCGAAGTGTGGACAAACACGGGCATTATCGCCCCCGAGAGCGCGCCCTCGCCCAAGAGCCGCCTGAACAAATTCGGCAGCGTAAACGCAAAAGTATACGCGCTGCTTACCGCTCCTATGCCCATATACGCCATGCTAAAAGAGTCGCGCACAAGTCCGAGCGCGCGCGAACCTACCGTCGCAAACGCAACTTTGAGAATGTTTTTAAGCTTTCCCACTGCCGTTGCGTTTCTATTTTCCCCCGCCCATCTCGCGCAGTTTGCGGTGGAGGGTGCGGCGGCTTATGCCGAGTTTTTCGGCGGCTTTTGTCCTGTTGCCGTCGGAGGCTGCGAGGGCTTCGCGGATTAGTTCGAACTCGTTTTCTCTGGCGGAAAAATTCCTGACGGGGGGCGGAACGGGAACGGGCAATGCCTTTGTTTGCGCGGCTTCCGCGCGGGCGGGCTCAAAAAACTTGGGGTCGAGCAGTTCGGGCGTGATGTTTTCGCCTGCGTGCATAACCGCCATATTTTCGCAAAAATTCCTCAGCTCGCGGACGTTGCCCGCCCACTTGTATGCCAAAAGCGCGTCCATTGCCGCGCGCGAAACGGAGACGGGCGCAAGGTTGTTTTCCTTTGCGAAAAAGTTGGTATACGCCTCAACCATCGGGGGAATGTCGTCGGGGTGGTCGCGCAGCGGCGGCATTTTAATTTCCACGACATTCAGGCGGTAATACAAATCCTCCCTGAACTCGCCGCGTTCCGCCATCTCGCGCAGGTTTCTGTTTGTGGCGCAGACTATGCGCACGTCTACGGAAATGGGGGTATTGCTGCCGATTCGCTCGAATGAGCGCGACTCCAAAAAGCGCAGAAGTTTCACCTGCGTTGCGGCGTCAATCTCTCCTATTTCGTCGAGAAAAATGGTGCCCTTGTCGGCCGCCTCGAAACGCCCTATCCTGCGCTGGATAGCCCCAGTAAACGCGCCCTTTTCGTAGCCGAAAAGCTCGCTTTCGAGAAGGTTGTCGGGAATGGCGGCACAGTGCACGGGCAGAAAAACGTTCTCCCTGCGCGGCGACATCGAATGAATCAGCCGCGCGACAAGCTCCTTGCCCGTTCCCGTCTCCCCCGATATGAGGACTGTCGCCCTGCTCTTTGCGGCGATTTCCGCTGTTTTGATTACCGCGCGCATAACCGCGCTTTCGGCGATAATCGCGCCCGACTCGTAGTTGGAGGTCGAAATATCGGCGGCGGCGGTCTCGATTTTGCGTTCGCGCAGGTCGCGGATATGTTCGCTGTTTTTTTCCAGACGTTCCGCCTTTTTGCGTTCGCGCTTTGCAAGGAGCATTTCAAGCGAATTCTGCAAGCGGTCTATGTCTACGGGCTTGGAGATGAAGTCGTCCGCGCCGCGCTTCATCGCCTCTACCGCCATTTCTACATTCGCGTAGGCGGTAAGCATTATGCACACGGGGCGGTGCTCCACGGAAATCACCTTGTCGATGACCGACATTCCCGTTTTCCCCGACATTTTCAAATCGGTTATAACGGCGTCGAAATTTTCGGCGTCGAGCATTCTGATTGCCTCGTCGGCGTTGGAGGCCGCGAAAACGTCGAATTCGTCGCAGAGGGCTTTGCAGAGGCCGTCGCGCGTGTTTTTTTCGTCGTCAACTATCAGAATGCTTTGCATATTTTACTCCCTCGATATTAGAACAAGCGAGCCGTCGTTGACAACATCAAAAAGTTCCGCAACGTCGCGGTTGGAAAGCAGAACGCAGCCGTGGCTGTTGGGCGTGCCGAGCTTGTGCTCCTGATTCGTCCCGTGAATGTAGACGCAGCGGTTGTAGGTATCGACGTTAACGCCGCCGCTTCCGCCGCTGTTTACGCCCTCTTCAAGCCCGCGCAGGCGCATTATGCGCGTTGTGATTAGGTTCTTTGCGCGCTCTTCGGGCGATTGGGCGGAAACAAGTCCGCAGGGCTTGCGGGCGCGGAAGACAGTTTCGAGCGGTTCGCCCGCGCCGATTTTCCCGTCTATTTTGTGCAGCCCCGTCGGCGTGCCGAGCGAATTTTCCACACAGCTGGGAGCGGCTCGGGAAGTTGAAACGGCGTATGTTTTTACTTCGCGCGAGCCATCGAACAAATAAAGCCGCTGGCTTTTTATGGAGACAAAAAGAAGATGTTGACTTGGCGCGACATTTAAGCCATTACATTTGGCGATAAGTTTATTATAAAATTCCTGCATATTATGAGTAGAAAATACAGAGTAGGCATAGTAGGCGCAACGGGCGCGGTAGGACAAGAGCTTTTGGAGCTTTTGGTCTCCAGAAATTTCCCGATGCAATCATTAACACTTCTTGCATCATCGCGTTCGGCTGGCAAGCAAATTCGGCACGCGGGCAAAACTTACACGGTGAAGGAAACCACCCCCGAATGCTTCGACGAGCTTGACATAGCGATTTTCTCGGCGGGCGGCACGCCATCGAAAATGTTCGTTCCCGAGGCGGCAAAGCGCGGCTGCATTGCAATCGACAACAGCTCCGCCTTCAGAATGGATCCCGACGTTCCGCTTATAGTGCCCGAAGTCAACCCCCATGCGCTTAGGGGGCACAGGAACATCATAGCAAATCCCAATTGCACGACGGCAATCTCGCTTATGGCTCTCTGCCCGCTGCACAGGGAATTCGGGCTGAAGAGGTTTTTCGCCGCCACATACCAAGCCGTTTCGGGCACGGGCGTTGCGGCAATGAAGGAGCTTGAAAACCAAGTCAAGGCATACGCGGCGGGCGAACAGCCCAAGGCGGAGGTTTATCCGTATCAGATTGCGTTCAACGTGCTTCCGCATGTCGATGTTTTCCAAGACAACGGTTATACGAAAGAGGAGCTTAAAATGCTCAACGAAACGCGTAAAATTCTGGAGGCCCCGCATGTTCTCAACTCGACTACGTGCGTGCGCGTTCCCGTTATGCGCGCGCACAGCGTGGCAATCAATGCGGAATTCGAAAAGCCCGTGTCTGTGGAGCGCGCAAGAGAAGTCATTGCGGCGTTCCCGGGAGCGGAGCTTTGCGACGACGTCGCAAACAAGAAATACCCGATGCCTCTGTTCTACCAGCGCAAGGAAAAATGCGGCGTTGGCAGAATAAGAAAAGACCTCGTTTTCGAAAACGGGCTTTCGTTCTGGGTGGCGGGAGACCAGCTCTGGAAGGGCGCGGCACTCAACGCCGTCCAGATTGCCGAACTCATAGCGGCTTCGGAAAAATAACCATACCGAAATCGACAAATGCGGACGCGCCGAAAAGTGCGTCCGTTTTTTTGCCGAAATCGCGACACAGTTGCGAAAAAAAATCGAAAAAAGTGTTTGCCAAAACGGCAAAAACAATCAAGATGTTCCGACAATAATTTATCATTTGCCCCGGTCGTCTATCGGTTAGGACGAAAGGTTCTCAACCTTTAAAGTGCAGTTCGACTCTGCAGCGGGGTGCTCTTTTATGCAAAAGGCGGTCTTTTGACCGCCTTTTGCCGTTTCCGTAGCCTGCGTGCGTGCGTCTGTTGCAACACTGCGAAACCCCGCCCCGCAAGCCGCAGGCTTCCCCTGCTCCGAGAGCTATTGCAGGAAATTGTCGGCGCGTTCGGTGCAGTTTATCAAAACGGGTTGTTCTCCGCCCCGCACGAGAACGGAGGGTTGGTCTCCCTTGGGATTCTGCCAAATACTGTTTATGATTCTGACGTTGCGCGTATTCTGAAAAAGAAACGCGGGACGGATTGCGTCCGCGCCGTAATAGCACATTTGAAGATTGTCGAACGTTATGTTGTCGGCGTTTTTAACATACATTCCGTATGCGGGAATTACGCCGAAAATGCGGTTTTCGGGATACGTATTTGCGGCGTCGCGCACGGGTTTTGACAGAGCCTTTTTCGACTCCTCCGCATCGGGAGAAGCCTTTTGCAGCAAAACAACGTCGCGCAGAATCACGTTTTTAAGCGAGCACCCTTCGGCGGCGGTTATCGAATTTGTTATCGTGCTTTCCGCAGTGGCGACAACCGAGCTTATCACGACGTTTTTCATGCGGCTTTTTTGATTGTCGCCCATCTCCGCCTTCTTTTGGTGCGCGAGCGATTCCGATTCCACAAAGCGTTTGCGGTCGGCAACGCGAATGAAAATCGGCGTTTGCACGCCCGTCATGGAGATGTTCGAAATTGCCACTTGGTCAACCCAGCCGCCGTCAACACACTCGAGCGCGATTCCCGAAATGCCGACTATCGGCGAGTCTATATGCGCCCACTTCATCCACCCCGCCCAGTCGAACACGATGTTTTTATACGCGCGTTTTAGCACGCAGTTGGAAACTGTTATGTTTCTGAAACCGCCGTATGACGCCGTCCCGATTTTTATGAAATTGCAGTTTGTGGCAAGCACGCAGTTTGTGATTGCAACATTCTCTACGGTGTAGTCGCGGTCGTGGTTTTTGAAGACAATGGCGTCGTCGCCGCAGTCGATTACGCAGTCGGAGATGGTTACGTTTTTCGATTGAATGTCGATTCCGTCGTTGTTGTGGTTTGTCTGGCTTTTTATGCGGATACCGCGTATTTGAACGGTATCGTTCTTAAACAGGTGTATCGACCACGACGACCCGTTTTGCACGGTGATGTCGTAAATGCCGACGTTTTCGCAGAGGTCAAACTGCAACATATGCCCGCGGTTCGGGTTGCGGGGGGCTTTGCTGTTGGGGACAAACCCGTATGCCGACCCGTTGCCGTCTATTGTGCCGCCGCCGAACACGCCCACGTTCTTTGCGCCCTCCGCGAAAACGAAATGCTTGACCGCCGTTTTTTCATCGGCTTTAAGCGTTGTCGATGGGGGAATGAACAGGCGGACATTGTCCTTGAGGCGGATTGTTCCGCACATATACGTTTCGCCCCTCGAAGGCAGGCGCACAACGCCGCCGCCCGAAGCCGAACAGGAGTCTATCGCCTTTTGCAATTCCTCCGTGACGATTGGATTTTTGAAAGAGACGATATCCACGTCGGCGGCAAACGCGCACGCTGCAAATGCCGACATCGCTAAAAATGCGTATTTTTTCATATTCGGGTTATTTCTGTTTTTTGACAATTATGTAGTCGAGAGGCTCTACGGTTTTGCCCTTGTAGGTGAAAGGTTTGTCGGTGTAGTTGCAGACCGTTGCGCTGCCGTCGGAGTATTTCGTAATAAACACATTCGGGGCTATCTCGCCGTGAAAATTTATGAACTCGTATTGCAGGTGGGAGACTTTTGCGTATTCCTCCGCGGCCGTTTTGACGGGGGAAATATCGTTGTATTCGCGCATATAAAAGCACGGACGCCCGCCAAATTCCACAATCTTCAGCCAGCGTTCGCGGACATCGCCGTGGACGTTGCATTTTTTCGCACGCGCGCTGTCGATAATAAACGGGTCGAGCGTCGAGTAGAAGGGGTTGCTCAAAATTATCCCGTGGTAGGCAATCTGCCAAAGCGGAACTATTTTGTCCATCATCGGGCGTTTTTTGCCGAGGTAAAGCGGATATGCCGAAACGTAGAGCGCGTAGTCGAGCGAATTGGCCACTTGGTCGCACGGCCCCTCCGAAGCGAACCCGCCGATTTTTTCGCGAGAAAGAAGCCCTATTTTGTTCATATACTCCGCAGTGTCGGTGCGCGAACACGGGTGGGCGGGGTTGAAACACGGACGCGGGGTGATGCACGATGTCACGTCTATGTGGTGAAGCCCGCGTATACCCAAGTCTTTCAGCGCGTCCAAATCGGCGGCTACGTATTTTTCGAAAATCTGTTTATAGCAGGGCTTGTAGGGAATACCGCCGCTTTCTATATGCCGCCCCTTTACGGGTTTGCCGTTTTTGTCGGTTGCAATATCGGAAAGATTGAAGCGTTCCGAGATTGTGTAGAAGTCGTCGTTGCAGACGTGGGCGACAATCTGGTAGCTCTTCTGGCGGGCGTTGGCAACTACCGACTTCATTGCCGACTCTCCGCCGAGCTTTTGTTCGGGCGGGAAAAGCGTCGGGAAACGCCCGTCCATTCCGCCGCTGTTCCAGCCGACAAGGCAGAAGTCGAGCTTTTTAATGCCCGCCGCGTAGAATTCGTCGATTTTTTTCGAAACGTCCTCGAAGGTCAGGAAAACGCGCAGCGGCGGCTCGTGTTCGGAAGTCTGGTTTTCGAACCCCTTTTGGTTGCGGGGTTTTTGCGCCATAAGGAAGCGCACATAAACGCTCTCGGCGGCATATGCAAGTTCGGGACGGTTTTTTACGCGCTCTTTCAGCGGAACAACCTCGCCGCGCCCGAGCTGGTATTTGCGGTAGGCGCGCGCCATAGAACTGTAATGCGCCTTTTTTCCCCTGAAAAACTCGACATCTATAATCAAATCTTTGTCGGGTTTGCCGCCCAGCATTTCGGTAAAGTCGAACCGCGGAAAAATTTGGTAGACACCTCCGCTTGCCACCACGACTGTGGCGAAGTCGTATTTGAAAGTCTTTACAATCGCCACGAACGCGGTGTCGGCTTTTTTCATTCCGAAAATCGGCATCGGATTGCGTTTCTCTTCTAATATTCCCTTGTCGAGCTTGAAATACCCAAGCCTGCCGTCCGCCATTATATAGTAGCCTTCGTCGCCCTTTATTGCGCTTGCGAAGTCGAATTTCACGTCCGCCGAAAGCGCACCCGCGGGCACTTCCGTTTTAGGCAGAACAAAACGGAATGTCCCGTCCGAATTTTCGGTCAATTCTTTTGTAACGGCCGTATCGCCGTTGGGTGTTTTAAAAACGACATTCGCCGTATACGCAAGGGCGTCGGCGCAAAAGGCCGAGGCAAAAACGACAAAAACAAGTATCCTCTTCATAGGAAGTATTCTTCTGTGCTGCCCTACAGAGTCAAGCAAAAAATCGGCATTGTTTAGCATTGACGCGCTGTTTAGGAAGGCATTTTTTATTGACCGAAGAATACCAATTTTGTTAGGTTTAGTGCAGATTATGGATTCGCACGCAAAATTTCTAAAGACACTGTCCGAAAACTTGAGAAAGTCGGATATGAACAAACCGCAGATTGTGGCAAAAACGGTTATCGATGCGGTAAACGCGGGCGTGTTCGCGCTCGGCGAGGCGATTCCGTCAATTCACAAGGTATCCGATACCTGCCTTATTGCGCGCGAAACCATCAGACAAGCTTACAACATTTTGAAGCGCAAGGGCGTTGTAGCCTCGAAGCGCGGACGCTCGTTCTACACAATCTGCGAACGCTACACCGACATTCCAAACGTCTTTTTAATGTTCAACTATTTCGGCACGCCGCACAAAGTCGAGACGCTGCGCGGCATCATGGCGGGCGTAGGCGACAAGGCGAAGTTGTCGTTTTTCTCCCACTACAAAAACCCCGACACGTTCGTCAAAACACTCGCCGAGGCAAGAGGCAAATACGACTACTACGTGGTTATGCCCCTGCGCGACAAAAAATGCGCCGACGCCCTTGCTGCCTTCGACCAATCAAAGCTGCTTCTAATTGACATCGACATTGACTTCCCCAACAAAAACTGCCCCAAAATCATTCAGAATTTCGACGAAAACTTCCTCAAAATTCTCCGCCAGCTTGCCCCCGACATCGAAAAATACAAGGGCTTCAAGCTTGTAATGGTTCTAAACAGCGCGCCCGAAGAGCACGCCCGCGCCTTCAAAAAATTCTGCACCGAGCGCGCTCTTGACGGCGAAATACGCCGCACTGTATCGGAGCACGACGTGCGCGAAAAAATCATCTGGATTGTTTTCAACGACAACGACCTCGTAAATGTCATCAAGCGTTCCGACGAGCTCGGGCTTAAAATACGCGCCGACTATGCCGTCATCAGCTACAACGACATTCCCTTCAAACACATCGTCTACGGCGGCATCACCACAATTTCAATCGATTTCTTCGACTTG
Organism: Verrucomicrobiota bacterium; assembly: GCA_023450935.1. GTDB lineage: Bacteria > Verrucomicrobiota > Verrucomicrobiia > Opitutales > Intestinicryptomonadaceae > Merdousia. The sequence goes on from JAEXGH010000031.1 coordinate 53,418, forward strand.
GGCAAGCGCGTTGCCGCCCAGATTCTCGACTGGGACGAATCCCGCAACGAGACCGTGCCGACGTTCCTCGTCCGCGGCAACACCCTCTAAAAAAAGCGCGTTTTTTATATGTTGGTAAGTGGCGGCGATTGGCTAAGCCAATTCGCCTTTGCTTTGGGGTTAAAGTTTTTAAAATCAAAAAGCAAACGCTCTCGGGCATTTTTACGTTTCCGAAAGCGGCGGCAATCGGCTTTGCCGATATGCCTTTATTTATAGATTAAAGAAATACAACTTTAATTTGAGACAAAACGGTATTGAACAAAGTTCAATCCGTGCCGCTTTCGAAAAGTTAAAAAAGTTAGAAATAAAAAAATTTGTCCAAAATAAAAAAATGACAAAAACGAGGTTTTTGTGTATAATATTGGAGAATTAAATAAGGCGAGAGATGAAATTTTTTAAATTTGCAGCAATAACAGCCGCCGCTACGTTTGCGGCAAGTTCGGCAACCGCTTCGCTTCCGAAGCTCGGCGAGAACGAGAATCCGCTAATTGCAATGTTCGTGGTGAACGGAAAACCCGAAAAATCGTTCATAGCAAAGAATCTGGAAGAGGTAAGTAAGGCGGGAATCTCGCAGTTTCTAATCTATCCCAGAAGCGGGTGCGAATACGAATATATGAAAGACGAGTGGTTCGACTTCGTGAAATTCCTCGTCAATCAGGCAAAGCAGAAAAAGTTTTCGTCGGTATGGCTCTACGACGAATTCAACTGGCCGAGCGGCACGGCGAACAAGCAGACAATGAAAATCAACCCCGATTTCGCCCTCGCGCAGATGTCGGTTATCGAAAACCCCGACGGCGGCTACGGATTCGAGATAGTGAAAAATCCGCAAATGCCCGACCTGCTCAACGACGCCCCCGTTGACTGTTTCATCGACCTCACCCACGAAAACTACTACAAGCTTCTCAAAGACGATTTCGGCAGCTTAATCAAGGGAATCTTCACCGACGAACCGTCCATCGGATACTTCGTCAAAGACAAAAAATACCTCCGCACGATTTCCTACTACGACGGGCTTGAAGCCGACTACCGCAAGCTCACGGGCGGAGATTTGCGCGCCGACATAATCGCTGGAATCCGCACAAACACGGAGCCATACCGAGCCCCGCTTTCGAAAATTCTCGGCGAGCGTTTCGCAAAATGCTACACAAAAAAAATCGCCGACTGGTGCAAAAAACACGGCATTTTTGCGACTGGGCACCTCCTTAGCGAACACATTTCGTCGGAATCGTCGAAGTCGAGCGGCTACATTCTCTCTGCCCTATCCGCCCTGACCTTCCCCGCCATCGACGAAATAAGAACGCACGAAAATTTCCTCAATTTCGAGTGGCTGACTTTCGGCAGCGGCGAATACGCTATTTCAAAAAACGGACACGGCGGTATGGCGGAATTTTTCGCCCTCGGCCCCTGCGATATGCCGCTTTCCAGAGTGCGCCGCCAGATTTGGCTGGCGTCGGCGTTCGGCGTCAACAGGTATCTGCTGGCAATCACGCAGACCGATTTGCGCGTGAAAATTTCAAAAGACCCGCACCACGAAGACGCGTTCACGGGCTGGCTAAGCTCGTTTTCGGCGTCGCAGCCGTGGTTCGAAGTTTTTTCGGGCTTCGAAGCCGACGCAAAAAAGGCGGCGCGTTTTGCGGGAAAAGAGCGCGAAAACCTCGTTTCCGTTGTCTATCCCTACGGCGTTTCAGACATCAACGACATTCTAATTCTACTCAACAAAGCCCAGCTTTCGTGGAAGCTGATTTCTCCCGAAGACAAGCCCGACACCAAGTTCGTGCTGAAATCCGAAAACGGGTTGCCCGCGGGTTTCCGCTCGTTCGCGCAGGCCGTTGCGGCATTCGCGAAGCAGTCTCAGGGCCGACCGACCGTAACGGAGCAAAACGGCGTTCTTGCCGACGAAATCTTCGTGCGCCCATACAAGGACGGCTCTATTGTGATTGTGAATTTCACCGACGCAAAGCGCAATTTGATTTTGACAAGAAACGGCAAAAAATATCCGTTTACGATTTTCGAAAAGGGAGTAGTAGCGCTCGAAAAGAACGAAGTTCCGCAGCTGTTCAGCCAACCGCAGCCGACCCCCCAGCCGAAGTGGGACGTCGAAATTTCGGGAAAGAACGCAATCCGCCCGGCTTTCAAAAAATCGGATTCGTTTGTATTTTCGCTCGAAAAGCCCATGACTATAACGGTGATTGTCCGCAACTACGGCGACATTCCCGAGTTCGAGCTTGACGGCAGACCGCTAACTTGCAACGCCCCGTATGACGGCGCAATTCTCGGGCTTTCGACGCTCTACAAACAGACCGACGTTAGGCTTCCCGCGGGCAAGCACACACTGAAGCTGAAAAACAATGCTGTTGACTACGCCTACCTGCCATCGATTTTGATTGCGGGCGACTTTTCCGAATCGGACGGCGTTCTGCGTCCGTATGCGAACGACGGCAAGGGCTTGACCGGTTATGTCGGCAAACTCACCCAAAGTGCTAATGTTGAAATTCCGCAGAATGCGACCTCGCTTTCGTTCGACACCGACCACTTGGCGTGCGAGCTTTTCATTGACGGCAAAAGTTTTGGCGCAAAGCTCTTCGCCCCGTTCGTTTGGGAAATACCGCAACAGTTTAGGGGGAAATCGGCGGAAATAAAGCTTGTCCGCTACACTTCAATCGGAAGACTTTTCGGGAAAAAAGCGAACATAACGCAAAAGCCGAAAGGCTGGAGCCGCCGCACATTCGACGAATTTTTCCCGAAAAACGACGGCGAGTATACACCCTTCGCCCCCCTCTCATTCTAAAAAGCGCGAGGGCGCGTTTGCTTATGAAAATGAAAATTTTTTATTAAGAGAAAAAAGGAAATAAAAAAATTTTCATAAGCAAACGCTCTCGGGCATCACTTGGTTTGTTCGGGTGGGCTGTGCTCAAGCACTATCCCACCGCTCACAAACGCAAGTCCTGCCTCGAGCCTCGCGCTTTTTAACTTGAAGCGGCGCGGATTGGCACAGCCAATTCCGCTTTGCTTATCGGTTAAAGTTTTTGATTTTTCGGAAGCCTAAGGCAATCCGCCTTTGCTTTGAAATTAAAGTTTTTACTTTATTGATAAGGCGAAACTCTTGTTTCGCCTTTTGTTTTTATAAACTCGTCGAAGCAAACGCTCTCGGGCATTTTTTACGTTTCCGAAAGCGGCGGCAATCGGCTTTGCCGATATGTTTTTTAACCTTCCTAAAGTGGCGCGGATTGAATTTCATTAAATTCCGCTTTGCTTTTTGATTAAAGTTCAAAATACAAATTGACGCGTGGGCTACGCCCCGTCTCGCCCCTTCGGGGTCTTTTTTGCTACGCAAAAAATCTCAAACGCGCTTCGCTTGTTTTCTGCCTTTTTTATATTTCCTAAAGCGGCGCGGATTGAATTTCATTCAATTCCGCTTTGTCTATTCATTAAAGTTTGTGATTAGGATAATCAAGCCATTGGCGGAAGCCAATGCGAATATAAACAGAAAAGGCAGTGTGGTTAACACTGCCGATTTACACAATGAGCGTTCTGATGTAGGCGTTTGTCAAAGCGGAAATTGAACGAAGTTCAATCCGCGTCGGTGCACGTCTATGGAAACCCGCCCTTGCGCGTCATCACAAAAGTTGCCACAGGCAAGCTTTTGGGAAGTATAATTGCGTAGCAATTACCCCGCAGGGGTGAGCCGAGCACCACTGTGCGAGCGAATACAAACGTAGTTTTAGGCAAGGCTTCACGTTTTTGTTGCGAAGGGAGCGTAGTTAACCTACGTGACCGAGCAACAATAAACAGTGAAACGCAGCATAAAGCTGCGTTTCACGCGTTCTTACGCGTTCTTACACGTTCTTATTGCATTAACTTGGCAAGCGCTTCCGAATAACACTTAATAGTATTCTTGACAACCTCGTCGGGGAGGGCGGGCGCGGGAGCCTGCTTGTTCCAGCCCGAAGCCTCGAGCCAGTCGCGGACATACTGCTTGTCATATGAGGGCTGCGAACGCCCCACTTCATACTTGTCGGCAGGCCAGTAGCGGGAAGAATCGGGGGTCAAAACCTCGTCGATAAGATATACCTTGCCCGACGCGTCGGTTCCGAATTCGAACTTCGTGTCTGCCAAAATAATTCCGCATTCCGATGCCTTTTTCGCGCCCATTTCGTAGAGCTTTAAACTTGCCGACTTTATCTGGCTGAAAAGAGTATCGCCCAAAATCTTCGCGCATTCGCTGTTTGTTATGGGCATATCGTGCCCCTCCGCAGCCTTTGTCGTGGGGGTGAAAAGCGGTTCGGGAAGCTTCTGCGACTCTTTCATTCCCGTCGGAAGAACGAATTCAAACAACTTGCCCGTCTGCTTGTATTCCTTCCAACCGCTGCCCGCCAAATAGCCGCGCGCAATAGCCTCGATGGGCATTGGCTTGAGCTTCTTGACAATCATCGAGCGTTCCAGAAGATCGGGTCTGTCCTTGAGGAGCTCGCGAAGGCGCGCGTCGTGGTTTTCAACGAGGTGCGTGGGCATAATCTGCGCCGCCATTTTGAACCACCAAAGACTGATTTGCGTGAGCAAAACACCCTTGCCTGGGACGCCGTTGGGCATAATGAAATCGAAAGCCGAAATTCTGTCGGTGGCGACAATCAAAAGCTCGTCGCCCAAGTCGAAATTTTCTCTGACTTTGCCTGTTGAAACTTTCTTGAAGGGAAGCCCTTCAACGCCCATAAGGGGTTTTTCGGGTAAATTAAATTTCATGGAGTCATTGCAATACTTAACGGCCGAAAAATCAAGATTTTTCCGCGCCTATTTTTGCGGCGTTTTCTGCGGAGCGGGTCTTTGAAGAAGGAGGTTGTCGCCGAAATTAAGGCGCATTTTTTCGGCTTCAGTCGCCGCCTGTTTGTGCCCGCGCGCCGCCGCGGTGGAAAAATAGCGGAAAGCCTTTTGAATGTCTTTGGGCGCGCCCTTGCCCGCCGCCGAAGCCACGCCGAGATAGTATAGCGCGTCGACATTGTTTTTTATCTCGGCAGCATTGTGCCAAATTGCAACCGCCTTTTTGGGGTCGGCATTGACGCCGTCGCCCGTAAAATAACACAGGGCGAGATAGACCTGCGCTATGTCATGCCCCTGCTCCGCCGACGCCTTCCAAAGCTCGAAAGCCTTTTTGGGGTCGCGCCTTACAACACCCTCTCCCTTTGCATATGCGAAAGCCAGATTATTCTGGGCGCGCATATTGCCCTGTTGGGCCGATTTCGTCCACCAAAACGCTGCCGTAGGCATATCGGGGAGGACGGCTATACCCTTGCAGTATGCGTTTCCGAGAAGATACTGCGCTGTTGCGTCGCCGCGCTTTGCGCCCTCGGTCCATAATTCTACCGCAGTGGGAATGTTGCGCGGTATACCCTCTCCCGAGTAGAAGAGCATACCCATCGCCGTGAACGCCTTTGCCGAGCCGTTTTTGCAGGCGAGCCTCCAGTAGCGTATACCCAATTCGTAGTTGGGGACGAGTTTGCCCGAGTCGCCGCCGACATAGAATTCGCCGAGGGCGTATTGGGCGTCGGGGTCTCCCGCGTTCGCCTTTTTGATTGTGTCTTTCAAGTCGAACGCAAACGCCTGCTGCACGCAGACGGCTATGAGTAAACAGATAAACTTGCGCATGTATTCAGGGAGTAGCAGAAGGGATTTTTTTTTCAATTATTTTTTTCGCAACATTCTGATTTGGTCGCGAATTAGGGCGGCTTTTTCAAATTCGAGCCTGTCGGCGGCGGCCATCATTTCGGAGGTCATTTCCTCTATGATTTTGGCGAGTTCCGACTTCGATTTAGACGCCAGTTTTTTGAGTCTGTCGTCGCGCTTTACAAGCGACGGCTGAATCGGACGCGACACCGTCCGCGGCGTGATTTTGTACTCCAGATTGTATTTCATTTGGATTTCCCTGCGGCGCGCGCACGTTTGTATTGCCGCCTGCAAGGAGCCCGTGATGTTGTCGGCGTAGAGGATTACGCGCCCGTCGAGATGTCGGGCGGCGCGCCCAGCCGTCTGGATTATGCTTGTTGCGCTGCGTAAAAAGCCCTCCTTGTCGGCGTCGAGAATGCACACGAGCGATACCTCTGGGGCGTCCAAGCCCTCGCGCAACAGATTCACGCCCACAAGCGCGTCGAATTCGCCCAAGCGCAGACGCCGCAAAATCTCGACGCGCTCTACGGCGTCTATGTCGGAGTGCAGATACTCCACGCGTATGCCCTGTTCGCGCAGGTATTCGGAAATTTCCTCGCTCATTCGCTTTGTAAGCGTCGTAACGAAAACGCGCTGTTTGTTTTTGGCGGCAGCCACAATTTCGGCGGCGCAGTCTTCAACCTGTCCCTTGATTGGGCGGACAATCATTTCGGGGTCGAGCAAGCCTGTGGGGCGGATTATCTGCTCGGCAACAACGTCGCTTACCGATAGCTCGAACGGCGCGGGCGTTGCCGAAACGAAAACGGTCTGCCCCGTGAGCGCGTCGAATTCCCCGGGACGAAGCGGGCGGTTGTCGAGCGCGCTGGGGAGGCGGAAGCCGTATTCGATAAGCTTCTGCTTGCGAGAGAGGTCGCCGTGATACATTCCGCGAATCTGCGGATAGGTAACATGGCTTTCGTCGAGAAAAACGACCGTGTCTTTGGGAAAGAAGTCGAGCAGGCACCACGGACGCGAACCCGCCTCCCTGCCCGCGAGATGGCGCGAGTAGTTTTCAATCCCCGTGCAAAAACCCGTTTCCACAAGCAGGTCCAAGTCCTGCTCGGTGCGCATTTTTATGCGCTGGGCTTCGAGAAGCTTGTTCTGGCTTTCAAGCTCCGCGACGCGTTCGGCAAGCTCTTTGCGGATTGCGGGAACTGCCGCCTCTATTTTTTCCTTTGGAGTGACGAAACCCGTTGCGGGATACAAATCAAACCTGTCGAGCCGCGAGAGGACTTCGCCCGTAAGGGGGTCGATTTTTTTGAGAGAATCTATTTCGTCGCCGAAAAACTCCACGCGCAGCGCGGTGTCGAGATACGCGGGAAACACGTCCACAACGTCGCCGCGCACCCGGAAAAGCCCGCGTTCGAAAGCCGCGTTGTTGCGCTCGTAGTGAATGTCCACGAGCGATTTCACGAAATCGGCGCGCGAAAGTTCAAGACCCCTGCGTAGGGGAATCATCAGCTTTTTGAAGTCTTCGGGCGAACCCAACCCGTATATGCACGAGACAGTCGCAATTACGATTACGTCGCGGCGCGAAACAAGCGAAGACGCCGCCGAAATGCGCAGCTTTTCAATTTCGTCGTTTATGGAAGAGTCCTTTTCAATGTAGGTGTCGGTTTGGGGAATGTAGGCTTCGGGCTGGTAATAGTCGTAATAGCTGACGAAGTATTCCACGGCGTTTTCGGGAAAGAACTCCCTGAACTCCGCGTAGAGCTGCGCGGCAAGCGTTTTGTTGTGCGAAATTATCAGAGCGGGCCGGTTGAGGTTGGCTATTACATTCGCCATTGTGAACGTCTTTCCCGACCCCGTAACGCCCACAAGCGTGGAGTATTTGTTTCCGTCGAGAATGCTGTTTGTAAGCGCGGCAATCGCCTCGGGCTGGTCTCCCGACGGAGCGTATTTGGAACGGAGTCTGAATGTTTCCCCTGCCATACTCTTCTCTACTATTTGGCGACGCCGAAAAGCGCGGAAACGGCGGCGGGCGTAATCTCGGTGAAGTCGTCTATGATTATGTCGGTTTTGGCGGCGATGTCGGAGCGTGCATTGCGCCAGAAATCGGCGGGGTGCGTCGTGCAAACGGCGGCTGTTTTCATTCCCGCCGCTACCCCCGCTTTTATGCCCGCAACTGAATCTTCGAAAACAAGACAGTTCGCGGGCGCAACGCCCAACCTTTGGGCGGCCACCAGAAAAACGTCGGGCGCGGGCTTCCCGCGCGAAACGTCCTCGGAGGCGGCGTATGCCTGAAAGTATTTGCCGAAACCGAGCTTGGCCACGGTAACGTCCAGATTTTTCATCGGAGTCGAAGAACCGACCGCGCATTTGATGCCCGCGTCGTTAAGCCCCGCCAAAAATTTTTCAACTCCCGAGATTTGCGGCACGCCGTGCTCGAGCACAATCTCCCGATACAACCGCTCCTTTTCGTCCGACAACGCCTGTGCCTCGGAAACGTCGGAAGTCCATTTGAGCATCTTTGTTATGATGTCCAAGTTGCGCGTGCCGAACGTCTTTTCAAAAAAGTTCGGGAACAGTGCCAAGCCGTGGCGGCGGGCGAGTTCGCGCCAAGTGAACTCGTGCGTTCGTCCGGAATCCACAACAGTTCCGTCCCAGTCAAAAATGCAAGCAATGTCCATATTCGTGAAATAATCGACCGATTTTTCTAAAAGCATAAAAAACCATTGCATATTCAAGACAAGAAATAAAATGCCCGCGATGCGCGAAAACGCAAAAAAAGATTGAAATGAGGGCAAATAAAGCGATACTGGAGGGCGCAAAAAAATGGAAAACACATCGGAACAAAGAAAAGTCGTTATGACGGCCGCCCAGCCAACGGGCAAACTGCATTTGGGGAACTACCTCGGCGCGATAAAAAACTGGGGTAAAATGATTGAAGACTACGAGTGCTATTTCGGCATAGTAGACATGCACGCAATCACCATTCCATACGTTCCCGCCGACCTCAGACGCAACGTCTACGACTGCGCCGCCCAGTATATGGCGTGCGGGCTCGACCCCGAAAAATGCAACCTATTCCTGCAAAGCCTCGTAAAGGGGCACGCCGATTTGACTTGGATTTTGGGCTGCATCTGCCCCGTCGGAAGCCTCGAAAGAATGACCCAATACAAAGACAAGGCGCGCAAACACAAGGACGCCCTCAACAGCGGGCTGCTTTTCTACCCCGTGCTTATGGCGGCCGACATTCTCATCTACAACGCCGACCTCGTTCCCGTGGGAGAAGACCAAAAGCAGCACATAGAACTCACGCGCGACTTGGCGCAAAAATTCAACAACACATACTCGCCCACTTTCAAACTTCCCGAGCCGTATATACCGCAAACGGGCGCGCGGATAATGTCGCTGCAAAACCCCGACTCAAAAATGTCGAAATCCGACCCGAACCAAAACGGCACCCTCTACATTACCGACGAGCCTTCCGTGCTCTCCAAAAAAATAATGTCGGCTGTAACAGACAGCGGCGACGCCGTTAAATTCGACCCCGAAAACAAGGCGGGAATCTCCAACCTGATGGGCATAATGTCGGCGTTTACGAAGAAATCATACGCTGAAATAGAGGACGAATTTTCGGGCAAGGGCTACGGCGCGTTCAAAAAGGAGGTTGCCGATGCCGTAATCGAGGGGCTAGCCCCGGTGCGCGAAAAATACAAACAGTATTCCGACGACAAAACGCTTATAGAATCCGCCCTCAAAAAAGGCTCGCAGGCGGCGCAGCGCAGGGTCAACAAAATGATGGCGAAAGTCTACAGGAAAGTCGGTTTTATGAACTTCGAATAGAGAGAATATGAACAAGCAGTCCGTTCCCAAATGGCCGCTTCTGGCGGCAGACGCGCTGATTTTTCTGGCGGTCGTTGCAATATCGTATCCGAATATCGTGCTGATGGAAACGATGTCGGGCACAACAACGTTGCTGTGCTGCGCGCTTGTGCTCGCGGGAATGCTGGCTGTTCTTACTCCCTACTTTCTTGAATACCGGCTCTCCGAAAAAAAGATTTCCGACGACGCAAAAAAAACGCGCGAAAACATCGACCTAATTTTTGAAAACCTCTCCGCCCTGCAGCTGATGATTGCCGAAACAAAGGAGATGGGCGACAACATAGAGGAAAAGCTGGCGTTCCAGCTGGTAAAAGATACCGACTTGAAGTTCGAAGAGTTCACAAAATCGCTCGACGCGTTCCGTTCGGGCGTAAAAAAGAAAGTCAAAGAACTTTCCGAAGAGATTGAGCGGATTCGTATCCAAGCCGCCGACGCCCTCGCCGAAAGCGAAAGCAATGCCATAAAGTCAGACGAGATAATCGAAAAAATCTCCGCCCTTCAGGATTTGGTTGACGAAATCGGCGAAACTGCCCTGCAGGAAAGCGCGGAGGAAGAGGCGCAAGAACCCGACGACGCCGCGGAAATTCCGCAGGAAACGGAGTCGGCAGGCTCGGCAGACCCCGAACAGGCAATGCTCGAGGAACAAACTCCCGAAGACTCTGCCGATGCCGAACAGGGCGGAAATCCGGACGGCGATGCTTTTGAAACTTCCGTAGACAAAAGCGAACCCGAAGCCGACGTTCTTCCCGACGAAGACGGCGATGCGGAAGCCGACCCGATTGGCGATTCCGAAACCGAAACGGAAAGCATTTTCTCCGCCTCGCCAAAGCCAAAGCAGATTCCCAGTGTCGGGGCGGAAGCCGAATCTGAAAGCCGCTCAAAACTGTCGGGACTGATGCCTAAAGCGCTCGGTAATGCGGCGTCGGTTGCGGGTTCGGTTGAAAAATTCATCAGCAATTCGCTCGAAAAACGGAACAGCCCCGATGCGCAACAGCCCGCAGACGAGTCTGCACCCGCGCCAGTCCGCCCCGCCGACGAAGCACACGTTTCCCCGCAAGACGGCGAAGACGCCGTAGAAGTTGTAGACGACGACATTCTGGACGGGCTGGATTTCGACGAAAAAAAAAATGACGCACCCGACGGCGCAGTAGCTACGCAAGAAGCCTCCGCGTCGCAGAAATCCCCTGCAGACGCTGAACAAAAGCCGAAGCGACAGGCGCAAAAAACGCCACCCGTCGAGGAAATGCTGTTCGCTGATTTGCCGATGCAAAAAAAGGCGGTTCGCTCGAAGGGCGACACGGAAATAGTGCTTAGAGCAATTATAGGCATCGGCAACAAACCTTTCGTGCGCGGCAACAACTCAATCTTGAGCACAGAAAAAGGCGTGTCTATGGATTACGTTGAAATTGGAGTTTGGCGCATAATCCTGCCGCCGTTCGAGGGCAGCGCGGACATCACAATCTGGAAGAACGACGAAGAACAAATATCCGCACCGTTCACTGTGGAAGCGGGCGCAAAGAAAGAAATATCAATTTAAAACAGTATGTTAAGCGTTAGAATAATTCCCTGTCTGGACGTCAAAAACGGGAGAGTCGTAAAGGGCGTAAATTTCGTGAATTTAATCGACGCGGGTGACCCCGTCGAACAGGCCAAAGCCTACGAGCTTCAGGGCGCGGACGAACTCGTGTTTCTCGACATAACCGCCTCCAGCGACAACCGCGACATCATGCTGGGCGTCGTGGAGCGCACGGCCTCGCAGTGCTTTATGCCGCTGACTGTCGGTGGCGGGCTGCGGACGCTTGAGGACATACGCAAAATGCTCAATGCGGGCGCAGACAAAGTTTCGCTCAATACCTCGGCGATAATCAACCCCGAGCTCGTTTCGGAGGCCGCGGCAAAGTTCGGCAACCAGTGCATAGTTGTGGCAATAGACGCCAAAAAAGACGGAGACGGCTGGAGCGTCTACACGCACGGCGGCAGAAACAAAACAAACCTCGACGCAGTCGAGTGGGCGAAGGAAGTCCAGCGGCGCGGCGCGGGCGAAATCCTGCTTACGTCGATGGACGCCGACGGAACGAAAGACGGCTATGATATCGCCCTTACTAAAGCCGTTTCAGAAGCCGTTTCAATACCCGTGATAGCCTCGGGCGGCTGCGGGACGCTGCAGCATATGGTTGACGCGGTAAAACTCGGCAAGGCAAGCGCGGTGCTTGCGGCGTCGATTTTCCACTTCGGCACATACTCCATAAAGCAGGCGAAAGAGGAGCTTGCAAAAAACGGAATCCCAGCGCGCCTTTAGCGCAAAAAACGCGGATTGACAAAAAAAAGCGGTGCAGCGTTCCCCTTCTGCATTCACCCGGAATACGCCTAAATAAGGCGGCGAGCCGCCGACTGAAGCGCGCGCCAGCGTTCCGAATCCAAATCGGGAAGAAAAGCTATGTGGCGCAAAATGCTTTTCCATTCCAGATACGCGCGCTCTATGTCGCCGCGCAAAATGAGGTCGTTTTCAAAGCGAGACATCTGTGCGCCGCCGCGCAATTCGCGCATTATCTCCGAAGCCCCGTCGCCGTAGGTGAGCGGCACACCCGCCTTCAGCGCGCCCGCCACGTTCGCCGACAAAAACGCCGTTCTGCAGCAGTCCGCCAAGCGCGACGAAACCGACGCCTTTGACTGCGACAAATGAAAGCGTCCGCCCGCGCGCAGATTCGCCAAATCGAAAACCAAATCGGAGATGTCGTATGAGGCGTCCTCAACGGCTGCCGCCACGGCGAACCCCTCGCCCCCGTTGAAGAACGAAAAAATTCTGCCGCGTAAAGTTGGCGCAAAAGCGTCGTCAACAAAGCCGAAAGCGCGCCACTGCGCCGCGGGCGAGTTGGGCACTGCCGACACCGCAGCAAGCCCCGAAAGCGCGCGGAAATCGAACTCTCCCGAAACGTCAACTTCGCGCTCGGGCGGGCGGAAAAGCCTTGCCCCGTAGGCGTCCACAAACGCCGAAATCTTCGCGTTTTCAAGATTCAGGTCGGCAAACACGCGCCCGTCCGTTTCACCGATTGAAACTACGCGCGCCCCCGCAAAAACCGCCTCCAAAAAGCGCGGAAAATTGCGTTTTATGTTTTTCAAAGTGGGCGCGTCTTCGCGGAAATAGCGTTTGAAAGCAGCGTCGACGGAACGCGCGCGCGCCAAAATCTTTCGCGCCGACTTCGTGAAACAATACGCGCCGCCGCGCAAAAAAGCCGCCTCTATTCGGACGCCGAAAACGCCGTCTTCAAGCCGCTTCACGCGCCCGATACCGATTTCCGCAACCGCCTTTGCCGACCGCAAAAATTCTCCCCACTTCTCCCCGTCGAAAAATAAAACCTCCTTCGCGGGAAATGCCGATTTCACGCGGCGGCGTTCCCACATATTTTTCGAATTCAGAATCTCCGCGCACACTGCGCCGCGCTTGAGCGCGGAACGCCTGAAACGCCCCGATTTTGCGGAGGCTACACAGTCCCAGCCGATGTCGATTTCCTCCTCCGTAAAAAGGCGCGAATAGAAGTTTTTTAGGGCTTCAACGCAGTCGCGCCCCTCGTCGGCTGCGCGCGCCATAATGCGTATGGAAGCCGCGGCGTCCACTGCGTCGATACGCCTGAGAACGCACTGTTTGGCTTCCGAAAGGCGCGGTTTCGACGGCAGAAAAACGGCGTAGCCAACCTTGTCTTTGCCCCTGCGCCCCGCGCGTCCGAACATCTGCAAAAGCTCGTCGGGCGAAAGCGTCTGCGTGCCCGAAACAGTCTCGTATTCGCGCGAAACAATGAGAACGGAACGCATCGAGAAGTTTACGCCCGCTCCCAACCCCGTTGTGGAGACTACCACGTTCAGCCTGCCGTCGCGCGCGTATTTTTCGACCACCGCCGAACGCTGGTACGCCGAAAGTCCGCTATGGTGAAAGGCGACGCGCTTGCGCATCATATTGGCGAGCTCGCGACCCGCCGCCGAAGCCGCGTCTTTGGGAAGATTCAGAAAATCGGGACACGGCAGCTCGGCCGCAAGCTTGCGCGCAATAGATTCCGCCTCCGCTCTGTGCGGCGCGAAAATCAGAACCGGTGCCATATCGGCGTCGATGATTTTCTTGACGAGCTTCGGCCACGCGCCGCGCACTCCGCGCGAATCGCCGTCGGGGAGCGCGGCGGCGGCAACCTCCTCAAGCGCAACGGCGCGCTCTGAGTGCGATACTACGCGGCAGTCGCGCCCCAAACGCCCGAACCACTTTAAAACATTGCCCGTATTTTCCACGCTTCCGCTCAGAAGAAGAAGCTGCGTGGGTTTAGGCGCGAGCGCAACGGCGAGCTCGTAGTTGAAACCTCTAATGGGATTTGATATTAACTGATACTCATCGATAACAAGCAGGTCGGGGCAGCGGCCTTCGAATAAACTGTTTTTTTGGGTTTCGAGCGTCGCCACAACAACGGGGGCGTCGGTGTTTTCGCAATAGTCTCCGGTGGAAATGCCTACGCGCCAGCCGCGCTCGCGCCACTGCTGGTATTTGTCGTTGGCGAGGGCGCGCGTGGGCACGGTATAGACGGCGCGCCCCGAAAAAAACTTTTCGACGAACATCTCGAAAACATACGTTTTGCCCGCGCCGGTGGGGGCGTCGATTACGACGTCCCTGCCCGCCCTGAGATGCTCCAAAGCCTCGCTCTGCCAGAAGTCGGGGATTCGGACAATGTCGCCGAAAGAGTCCAACGTTACTTTTCCGCCGCCATAGCCGACAGGATTTCGGCTACATACATTTTGTGCATCGGGTTGCCGACCCCATACCATTTTTCAAGCGCGGCTCCGTCAAAAAAACATTTTTCCGACATATCCTGCGCGTATGTTTTGCGGCATTCGAAATACAAAGACGACTCTTCGAAAGCCACGCCGCCGTTTGCCGTTGCAAAGGGCGCGAGCGAACACTCCTTGGCCTTGTCGAAATCCCTGCCCGAATGCGAGCCGCAAAACGACAACGCCTTTTTGTATTCGGGCGCGAAAAACGAGACGGTGAACACGTCGCACTTTTCGAGAAATCCGAACGTATATCTGTTCGGACGGACAAACACAAACAGCGAAGGCTTGTTCCAGATAAAGCCCGCGCCGCCCCAGCTTGCAGTCATCATATTGAATTTCGAGACGTCGCCCGCCGTTATGAGCATCCAGTCCGACCCGATTTTTTCTATCGGGTCCGACATCGCCTCCGAGATTTTTTGCGAATAAAACATGCCGCTATCTTCGGACAATTTCCGTGCGCTTCAACAAAAATCGGACGAAAAAACACTTTAAAAAACGCGCGCTGCGCCGAAAAAATATCTACAAAAAAATTATTAAATTGAAAACGCGGAACAAATGGTATTTGGTTGGTGTCGTAATCGCAAACCTTTGTTTCACTAAAAAAAGAAAGAACAGTTAAATGGATATAAAAAAAACAATAGTAGCGGCCGCAGCTGCGGCGGCGGTATCGGCGTCGGCTTTTGCCGAAACGAATGACGACTACATCAAAACCTTCGGTATGATTATGTTCGAACGCAACGGCTTGGCGGAATTGCAGCTTACAAAAGCGGAATTCGAAACGTTCGTGAGCGGAATGAGGGCTTCATACGAAGGCAAAAAACTTCCCGACAACATCAACGAGTTCGGACAGAAAATGATGGAATACCTCCAGAAACGCGCCGAAGCGACTATCGCTGAAAAGGCCAAAGTTGCCGAAGCCGAAGCCGCAAAGTTCTGGGCAGAGCTTGAAAAAGAAGAGGGAATACAAAAAACCCCGTCGGGCTTGGCGTTCAAAGTGATTGAAAAGGGTTCGGACAAGGTTGCCTCCGAAAACTCGGAAGTGGTTATTAAATACACGGGCAAACTTGTAAACGGCAATGTTTTTGACACCACCGAAAAACGCGGCGAACCGGCGCAATTCAATCTGGGCGGCGTTATCCCCGGCTTTAAGGAAGGTTTGCAGAAAGTCGGCAAGGGAGGCAAAATTAAGCTCTATATTCCCTCGAAACTCGGCTACGGCGAACAGGCTCTCCCCGGAATTCCGCCGAATTCGACTCTCATTTTCGATGTCGAAATCATCGACGTTGACCCCGCGAAAGCCGAAGCCCCCAAGGCGGAAGCCGCAAAAGCCGACAAGAAATAATTTTTCAACATATTTCCCTTTGCAAAGCCCGATTCTTCGGGCTTTTTTTATGCTTGCCCCGAACTAAACAACCCCGCCCTCCTGCCCACCGAAAATTAATAAACTTCAACTAATAATCAAAGGCGCATTGGCTACGCCAATCGCCGCCACTTCAGGAATCACAAAAGAATCGCCGTCAGTTTCGGAATCATAAAAGAATAGCCGCTTCAGGAAATGTAAAAATTTAGGGAATGAAAAAAATGAACTATACAAATGAAAATGTCCGCAGACAGGATAGAATTTTGGAAAAACAGGACGCCGCAAAACTGCTAAAAAACGGCGAATACGGAGTGTTGTCATTGTCCGCACAAGACGGCGCATACGGCGTCCCAGTCAGCTTTGCGTGGGACGGCGATAGCCGCATCTACCTGCACTGCGCAAAATCGGGCAGAAAAATCGACGCAATGAAATCGTCGCCCGACGCCTCGTTCTGCATAGTGGGGCGGACAAAAACTCTTCCCGAAAAATTCTCCACAGAATACGAAAGCGTTGTTGTAAAATGCCGCGCAAAACTGGGGCTTGACACCGAAACAAAACAGCGCGCCCTGCGTCTGCTTGTTGAAAAACATTTACCCGACTACGCTGCCGAAGTTGTGGAAACTGAAATGCTGCAGGCAAGTGGGAAAACCCCGATGCCCAGAAATGCCGCAAAAGTAGCGTTTCACAACGCCGAGTCTGCTTGAATACCGTCGAGATACGGCTGGAATCACTACTTGAGTGTATTTATTGATAAATATTAAAATTATCTTGAAAACACACAAAAAAAGTCTACGGATTATAATTAATGTCCCAAGTAGTGAACAAAAAACAGATTTCTTTTTCCAACGAAATATTGAAGTCGGCGCAAAAAAAGGCCGATATGTATTTTAACGGCAATCTAAGCGCGTACTTGTCGCACTTGGTTCTGTCGGCGCGCGACTGCGAGTGTTGCAGGATTGAAAAACGCCAAAACCAAGACATAAACCAGACGTCTTTCGGAAAAATAATCCATCAAAATTAGAAAAATTTCGGCTCAAGATTCGATGTTTGTTCTTGTGTAGTCGAAAATTGGGTAAAAAAAACAATCAGTTTTCCGCCGCATCTTAGCCTGCGGCGGTTTTTTTGTAAAAAATCGGGCGGGCTGTAAAAACAACCCGCCGCAACAAAGAAATTGCGCGCAACCCCGCGGAACTACTATCTGCGCTTTTTCATGTTTACGTTATTGAACAGCTCGCCGAACGAATTGCCAAACGCCTGCGACTGCTGCGGCCGCCGTCCGAAACTGCCGCCCGCCGCGCCGCTTCCCGACGGGCGCGGCGAAGTTTTGCGAACGTCGCCCGCCGTGCTGACGCGCTTTTGCGGATTCGACTTCATCGAAAGCGATATGCGCTTACGCACCGCATCTACTTCCAAAACGTAGACATTCACGCGCTGCTGCGGCTTTACAACGTCGTGCGGGTCGCGGACGAACGTGTCGGAAAGCTCGGAGACGTGCACAAGCCCGTCCTGGTGCACGCCTATGTCGACAAACGCGCCGAATGCCGTAACGTTGGTGACAATTCCGGGAAGGCGCATTCCCTCGTGCAAATCCTCCATTTTACTGACTCCTTCGGCGAAGGAGAAGGTCTCGAACTTATCGCGCGGGTCGCGTCCTGGCTTGCCCAGTTCCTGCATAATATCCTTGAGCGTGGGCATGCCTATTCCGTCGCCGACATAGTTTTGCAGGTTGATTTTCGCGCGGGCTGCGGGGTCATTTAAAAGCGTGTTGATGTCGCTGCCGATGTCGGCCGCCATTTTTTCCACAAGCGTGTAGCGTTCGGGGTGAACCGCGCTTGCGTCGAGCGGGTTTTCGCCGCCGTTGATGCGCAAAAAACCCGCAGCCTGCTCGAAACTTTTCGCGCCCAAGCCCTTGACTTTCATAAGCTCCTTGCGCGATTTAAACGCACCATTTTCGTTCCTGTAGGAAACAATATTTGCGGCGGTCGAGGCGTTCAGCCCCGAAACGTAGGAAAGAAGCTGCTTGCTTGCCGTGTTGACCTCGACGCCGACGGAATTTACGCAGCTTACAACAACGTCGTCGAGCGAACGCTTGAGCATAGTCTGATTGACATCGTGCTGGTATTGCCCAACGCCGATTGACTGCGGGTCGATTTTCACAAGCTCCGCAAGCGGGTCCATAAGGCGTCTGCCGATTGAAACCGCGCCGCGCACAGTGATGTCGTAGTTGGGGAACTCCTCGCGCGCCACTTCGGAAGCCGAATAGATGGACGCGCCGCTTTCGTTTACCATAACCACCGCTATCGACTGCGGAAGCCCCAGCGACTTGACAAACGCCTCCGTCTCCCTGCCCGCCGTGCCGTTGCCGATTGCTATGGCCTCAATCTGAAAACGCGAACACAGCGCGCGGATTTTATCCTCGGCCTCCTTCAAGCGCATCGCCGACTGCTCGGGATAGACAACGTCGTTGAAGAGCAAATCGCCCTGCCTGTTCAGGCATACGACTTTGCAGCCCGTTCTGAACCCCGGATCTATTGCAAGCACGTTTTTGCGCCCGAGCGGCGACGACATCAGAAGCTCGCGCAGGTTGTTTGCAAAAACTTTTACCGCCTCCTCGTCGGCGCGCTTTTTGATTTCCAAGCGCATGTGCGTTTCGGTTGTTGCCGAAAGCAGGCGTTTGTAGGCGTCCTCGGCGGCGGTTGCCACCTGCCTGCCGCATTCCGACGACGCGTTTTTGACAAAAAGCCTTTTCAAAATCGAGATTGCGCCGTCTTCGTCGGGAATTACACGCATAATCAAAAAGCCCTCTGTCTCGCCGCGGCGGATTGCCAAAATCCTGTGCGAAGGCGCGGTTTTAGCGGGTTCCGACCAGTCGAAGTAGTCGCGGTATTTTGCGCCCTCCGCCTCCTTGCCCGTCATTACTTTGCTGCTCAAAACGGCGTTGTTTTCGAAATACTCGCGCAGCGAGCTACGCGCAGCGGCGTCGTCGGAAATATTTTCGGCAATGATATCGCGCGCGCCCGCCAGAGCCGCCGAAACGTCGGCAACCTCCTTTTCGGGATTGACGAATTCCGCGGCCTTTCCCGAACATTCGGCGTCCTGATTTTCGAGAATGAAAGCCGCCAGCGGCTCGAGCCCGCGCTCCTTTGCAATAGTCGCCTTTGTCCTGCGCTTGGGCTTGAACGGCTGGTATATGTCTTCCAACTTCGATAGCGATTGCGCCGCGTCGAGCTTCGACTCCAATTCCCCCGAAAGCAGATGCCGCTCCTGCAACGATTTTTTTATCGACGCCCTGCGCTCGTCTATCGCCTTCAACTTTTCGAGCTCGTCGCGGATTGCAGCAATTTGCACTTCGTCGAGCGAGCCCGTCGCCTCTTTGCGGTAGCGGGCTATGAACGGCACAGTCGCGCCCTCCTCCAAAAGCTTGGCGGCGGCGGCGACTTGGTGTTGCGGAATGTTAAGCGCGGACGATGCCGCTATCAAATGTTGGTCTGTCATATTTTGTGATTTAGAAAACTACTTTCGCGCAGAGGGGGAAGTGGTCGGAGGCGTAGTCTACGTCCTTCTGCCTGTCCTGAGGCTTAGAGCGGTCGTATTCGACTTTGCCGATACGGTCTGTGATTGCAAAAAACTCCTTCACCTTCACATTCGGCGAAACGAAAATGTAGTCGATATACGCCGTGGGGATGCCCGAATACGCGTGCCAAGTGCCCGACGGAACATACGCGGGCTCTTCGGAAATGTCGCGCGCGTGGCGGAATTTTGGGGAATCTAGAATCGGCTTAATCGACTTGTCGCCGAAGGGGACATTGAAGTCTCCCGTTACGAAATATGTGGCGTTGTCGCCCGCGATTTCTGCGACTTTTTGCATTATAAGCTTTACGCCGTTTTCGCGGGCCTTGACACCCACATGGTCGAGGTGCGTATTGAAGAAGTAGAACTTTTTGCCGGAAGCGATGTCTTCAAACTCGCCCCAAGTGCAAATGCGGCGGCACATCGCGTCCCAGCCTTTGGAGACTTTTTCGGGAGTGTCCGAAATCCAGAACGTGCCCGATTTCAGGCATTTTATCTTTTTTGTGTTGTAGACAACGGGGGAATATTCGCCCGCCTCCTTGCCGTCGTCGCGCCCTACGCCGACATACGCATAGCCTTCGGGCAAAATGGCGTCGATTTGGTGCTTGAACGTTTCCTGCGCCCCGAAGATGTCGAATTTATAGTGGCGTTGCAACGCCTTTTCGGCGTCGCGGCGCGTCTGCGCCCAATACATTTTTTCGGGCGTGGGAGCCATTTGAATGTTGCACGTCGCGACTTTGAGCTCGGCATTTTTCTGTTCGCAACCGCAAAAAAGCGACGCCAATGCGGCAACTATAATTGATATTTTTAGGTGTTTCATATTTTTGTCTACTATTTTATATTTTCATTTCGAGATGTTCGAGTTGCGCCGACGCCGACTCCCATTCTGCGTAGAGCGACGCCAGACGCGCTTTGAGGGCGTTGTAGCTCTCGGTTGTCGAAGAGCATTGCGCCCCCCGCTTGAAAAATTCCGCCGAAGACATTTCGGCTTCGAGTTTCGCAAGCTCGTCCTCGGCGGCGGCTATGTCCGTCTCAAATGCCGCAACGCGTTTTTTCGTCTGCGAGAGTTCGCGCCGCGCCTGCGAGAGCTGCTGCTTGCGCGCCTTGAAGTCCGAAACTTCGCGCGGCTTTGCGGGCTTGACGGCTATTCTGCCCTCGGCTTTTATGCGCTCAACGTAGTCGCTCAAATTACCCTCGAAGAAGCGGACGCCGTTTTCGCCCAGCTCGATTACCCTG
This sequence comes from Verrucomicrobiota bacterium, assembly GCA_023450935.1. Classification (GTDB taxonomy): domain Bacteria; phylum Verrucomicrobiota; class Verrucomicrobiia; order Opitutales; family Intestinicryptomonadaceae; genus Merdousia. The sequence continues at coordinate 73,957 of JAEXGH010000031.1, forward strand.
TTGACAATGGGGTCGAGAAAATCCCTGTCGTGGCTTACAATCACATACGTTCCTCCGAACGAAGCCAACGCCTGCCGGAGCACTTTTTTTGAGTTGATGTCGAGATGATTCGTAGGCTCGTCGAGCAGCAGAAAGTTGAAATCTTTAAGCAGCATTTTGGCAAGAGCGAGCCTGTTTTTTTCGCCGCCAGAAAGCACGCCGACTTTTTTGAAAACGTCGTCGCCGCGAAAGAGGAACGAGCCGAGCAAACCGCGGACTTTCACGCGCCGCTCGAACGGAATCCCCGCGGAAGCCTCGGTTAAAACGTCATTTGATTTGTCAAGTCTGTCCGACTGGTGCTGCGCAAAAAACGACATTTCAACGTTCGTGCCCAGCACCACCTCTCCCGAATCGGCGGCAAGTTCGCCCGCAATTATTTTTGCGAGCGTCGATTTTCCCGCGCCGTTTACGCCCACAACCGCCACGCGCTCTCCGCGCTCAACCTTGAAGGAAACGCCGTTTAGAACTTTGTGCGCACCGAAAGATTTGCCTATGTTGCGCACGTCCAAAACAACCTGCCCGCAGCGTTTTGGTTCAGGGAAGGAAAATTTTATTTCGCCGTCGTAGTCGTCCTCCACTTCCACGCGCTCGATTTTGTCCAACGCCTTTATGCGGCTTTGAACCTGCGCCGCCTTTGTTGCCTTGCTTCTGAAACGCTCTATGAAACGTTCGGTCTTTTCTATCTCCCTGCGCTGGTTGGCGGCCGCCTTTTGGAGAACCTCCAAGCGTTTCGCGCTCTCGCGTTCGTAAAAATCGTAGTTGCCCGCATAGATGTCGAGCCGCCCTTTCGAGAGGTGGAATGTGCGCGTAGTAAGCGCGTTGAGAAACGCCCTGTCGTGGCTTACTATTATGACCGCGCCCGAGTAGCTTTGAAGATAGCTTTCAAGCCACGCGACCGACTCGATGTCGAGGTGGTTTGTGGGTTCGTCAAGCATCACAAGCGACGGCTCGCGCAGGAGAATTTTCGCAAGAGCTATGCGCATTTGCCAGCCGCCCGAAAACTCGGAACACGGCCTTTGCATATCCGACATTTTAAAGCCCAAACCCTGCAAAACGATTTCTATTCTTGAGCGCAACTTTTGCTCCTGCAAATCCTCCAAGCGGTGGTTGAGTTCGCCCATAACTTCGACCGCCTCGGCGTATTCGGGCGAATCGGGTGCGTGCGTTGCAATGACTTCGCCGGCGGCGTCAAGCTCGGCGCGCGCGGTAAGCACGTCTTCGAAAGCGGACTCTGCCTCCTCGAAAAGCGGGCAGCTTCCCGACACCAGCGCCTCCTGCGGCAGATAGCCGACTGTCGCGTATTTGGGTTTTGAAATTTCTCCCGAATCCGCCGACTCAATCCCCGCGAGAATTTTGAGCAGCGTAGATTTTCCCGCGCCGTTCGAGCCCACAAGCCCGATTTTGTCGTTCCTGTTTATCACTGCGTTTGCGCAGTCGAAAATCTTCCGCGCGCCGAAGGCAAGCGATATGTTTTTTATTTCAATCATCTATCCCCACGAACCCGACGGGCGCGCCGCCCTACTCTTCTTCGAGCGACAGGAAACGTCTGTCTACAGCCTGCGCCGCCACAATCACGCTTGTTCCGAAAATGTCGTCTTCGGTTGCGCCGCGCGAAATTTCGCCCACGGGCTTGCTCAAGCCGGTCAAAATCTGCCCGTAGCAGCGCACGTCCGACGACGTTATCTGCAGCATTTTCGACGTAATGTTGCCCGAGTTCAAGTCCGGAAAAATCAAGACGTTCGCCCTACCCGCAACCGAGCTTGAAATGCCCTTTTGCAGCGCGACTTCCTCGCGCAGGGCGGCGTCCACCTGAAGCTCGCCGTCAACTTCGAAACACAGATTATTCTGTTTGATTTTCTCGCGCACAAGCGATGTCGCCGCGCGCATTTTAAGCACGCTTGCGCTCTTAGGATTGGGCGATTTCGACACATACGAAAGCATTGCAACTCTCGGCGTTTCGAGCGTGAAGTGGTTGACCAAAAGCGCGGTTGTCGTGGCGATATCGCAAAGTTCGCGCTCCGTGGGTTCGGCTACAACGCCGCAGTCGGCAAGGAACAAATCGCCCCTGATTCCCAGAGAGTCGATTCCCGTGGATACGACCATCATTGAGCTTACTGTTGAAACGCCCTTCTGCCTGGAGATTATCTGCGATATAGGGCGCAGGGAGCTTGAAGTCGAGGAATTCGCACCCGTTATCATGGCGTCGCACCTCGATGTTGCAAGCATAAGCGAAGCGTAGTAGACGGGCTGTGCCGCCATATTTTTCAGCGTTTCGTCGTCGAAGTCGCGGAAGACGGGAAGCCCCCGCATAAGCTTTACAAGCACGGGGAAGTCGTCGGAAAGGGGCGGATTGATAATCTTGAAGCCGTCGGTTCTGATGTCGTTTGCGGCGGCAATTTCGAGGATTTTCTCCTTGTTGCCGAGCAGAATCGGAACGCCCAGTTTGCGCGTTGCGAATTGGCGCGCAGCCTTTAAAACGCGGAGGTCTTCGCCGTCGGGGAAGATGAGACGTTTGGGGTGGTTTTGAAGTCTCGCGGAAAGTTTTTTTACCAGTGCCATATAAAATTCTCCTTAGTTGTTATGCGGAAAATAATCCCGAGGCGGGCGCGAAAGTCAAACATAAACGCGGCGCGCGGCGCATTAAATTTGGTTGGTAAAAAGTTCGCCCGAAACGGTGTCGATAAACCTGCTTTTGGGGCGCATTTGAAGCTCGCCGGCAACAAGCCCCACCTTGGGACACGTTATAACCAGATACTCCATGGCACGGGTGGCGGCAACGTAGAAAAGCCTGCGTTCTTCGTCGACGTCGCCGTCGTCGATGCTGCGCTTTGTGGGGAAAAGCCCGTCGGACGCGCCTATGACGAAAACGACGGGAAACTCAAGCCCCTTCGCCTGATGGACTGTCATAAGGCGGACGCGCTCCGAACTGTCGCCCTCCTGCTGCCGATCGGCGGAAACCTCCAAGGCGGCGTTCGCCAAAAACTCCTCGAAATCGCGGTATCTCGACGCGTATTCGGCGAGGGAGTCGAAGTCTTTGGCGCGCTCGGGGTAGTCTTCGTAGGTCACCATCATCGCCTCCTTATACCAGCCCGAACAGACTTCTTTTACGATGTCTTCCGGCAGTTTTTCGGCGGCTGAAATTTTGGGCGCGGACGCTGCTTTCCCGCCCGCCGAAACCGTCTGTGCCCGTTCCGCATCTGTCGGAAAGGCGTGCGCGCCGTCGAGGGAGTCGAAGAAATTCATCTGCCAGTCGTGCTTTGCCGAAGATTTTTCCGAATCCCCGCTCTCCTCCGCTCGGCGCGCGCCCGAAGCCGCCGAGACGGACTTCGAAATTTCCGCCACCGACTTCGCCATTCGGGCGAACATTTCGCGGGAAATCGGCGGAACTTTCGCCGCAACCGACTTGTCCGCCAACGCCTCCGCCACAGACACTCCGCGTTTTTGGGCTATCTGCACGGCGGTATCGTAGATTTTACGCGCCGTTTTCTCGCCGATTTTATCCATAAAGCAGACGAATCGGCGAAAGCTTACAAAATCCTTCTGGTTGGCGGCGAATTTTATTTGGGCAATCACGTCTTTTATGTGCGCCTGCTCGAAAAACTTCAGCCCGCTTGTTATGACAAACGGAATGTTTTTATACTGCAACTGCAGCTGCAAGTCCATTGCCTGAAAGTGCGAGCGGTAGAGCACGGCGATGTCGGAATAGTCGTGGACGCCGTCGGAGACTACTTCGCGGATTAGCTCGCAGACAATTCTGCCCTGCGCCGCGCCGTCGAGAACCGACAAAACAACCGGCTTGTGGAAGCCGTCTTTGGCGGGAATGAGGACTTTTCGATAGTCGTCGCTGGTGGGCATTTGCTCCAAAATGGCGTTTGCAAAGCGCAGAATTTGCGCGGAACTTCTGTAGTTGCGCTCTATTTTGTAGATGTTTGCGGCGGGATAGCGGTCTTTGAAAGTGAGGATATTGTCGATTTCCGCCCCGCGCCAAGAGTATATGCACTGGGCGTCATCGCCGACCGCGCTTATCTGCCCCCTGTCGGCGAGCAGGTCGAGAATTTCCGACTGAAGTTTGTTGGTATCCTGATACTCGTCAACCAAGATGTTTTTGAAGCGCGCGCGGCAGCTTTCGAGCACGTCGGGATTCTTTTGCAGAAGCTCCAGCCAAAGCTCGAGCATATCGTCGAAATCGCAGCAATTCGACTGGCGTTTTGCGTTTTTGTATGCTTCGGCGATTTGCGATATTGTTTCCGACGGCGTTTCAATCCACGAAAACTTACCCATCATTGTCTCGGCAATGCTTGTGCGCGTATTGCGCGCAAAGCTGATGATTTCGAAAAGCAGCCCCGAACGCGGATTGGATTTTACCGAAAAGAACTTCGGAAACGCCGCCTCCACGATGTTTTTTAGGAGCTTTTCGGCGTCCTCGGCGTCGAGTATTGTGAAGTTCGAATCAAGCCCGATTTTTTCCGCGTATATGCGCAAAAACCTGCAACCGACGGAGTGGAACGTGCCGCCCCAAAATTCGCGCGCCGAAACGCCGGTAAGCGACTCTATACGCTCAAGCATTTGCGCCGCCGCCTTATTTGTAAAAGTAAGCAGCAGCAGCCTGCGCGGCGCAATGGCGCATTCGGAAATCAGCCACGCGACGCGGTATGTGAGCGTCCGCGTTTTGCCCGAACCCGCTCCCGCAAGCACGAGCGCGGGGCGGTCGGGCGGAGCCATAACCGCCGCGAGCTGGTCGGGATTCAAATCTTTTTCGTAGTCTATTTCCATAAAAAACGCGCCTGTCGGGCGCGCCGTTTCGGGGTTGATTGTTTTGCGGAATCAGAGTTTGGCGAGATAGTCGAGCGCGGCAACATAGCCCTCGAAGCCCAAACCCGCAATCACGCCCACGCAGGCGGGAGCGGTAAGCGACGTGTGGCGGAAATCGTCGCGCGCGTGGATATTGGAGATGTGGACTTCCACAAACTTTATTTCGCTGCCGGATATGCAGTCGCGCAAGGCAACCGACGTGTGCGTCCAAGCGGCGGGATTGATTATGCCGAAGCGCACGCCCCCGTCGGAAAGTGCGGCGATTTTGTCGATAACATCGCCCTCATGGTTCGACTGGAAATGCACGAGCTCCACCCCCAACTCCGCCGCGCGCGCGTCGAGTTTTCGCGTGAGTTCGGCAAGGGTTGACCCGCCGTATATTTGGGGCTCGCGAACGCCGAGTCTGTCGAGATTTACACCGTTGATTACCGCAATTTTTTTCATACCGCAACCTCTACACTTTTTGCCGAAAATGGGAAGCTTTTTTTGACAATCAAAGCGGATTGTCGATTTCGATAAAGTTTACGCCCAAGCCGAATTTCTCCGCGGCCGCCTCTCCCAGAGCCATTACGCCGAAGCGTTCCGTTGCGTAGTGCCCGCACGGATAGAGATTCAGCCGCATTTCCCGCGCCATTGTGTAGTGGCGTTGGCGCAGCTCACCGCAAACGAGGGTGTCAAGCCCGAGCGAGCGCAAATGCGGCACGACATCGCCGCACGAACCCGAGCATATAGCGATTTTTTCGGGATTTTCGCCCCCGAAGGCAATGCTTTTGAACGTGTTGGGGAACAGATTAAGCAGGCGTTTTTCAAGCTCCGCTATTCCGCCCGCTACGCCTTCGGCAACCACGCCTATTTCGACGCCCTCGTGGGGAAAGCATCTGCCCGAAATTTTCAGGTTTAGCGCGCCGGCAAGCAGAACGTTGTTGCCGATTTTCGGGTGGGCGTCGAGCGGCAGGTGCATCGAGTATACGGCCATGTCGTTTTTTACAAGCGCGCTTACTTTTTCGTAATTATGCGCCACAACGGGAATGGGGGCGTCCCAGTAAAGTCCGTGGTGGACAATCAGAAAATCCGCGCCCAACTCCGCCGCGCGTTCGATTTCCTCAAGCCCCGCATCGACTGCGGTTGCAATGCGCGTTATTTTGCCCGAGTTCTCGAACTGGAGTCCGTTATGCGAGCCGTCGAAGTCGCGGACTTTATCTTTGAGGCAGAATTTGTCCAAAAACTCCGTTATTTGGGAAAGCGTGCAGTTATTGTTTTTCATTTTCGGTATCGAACTTCGCAAGCGCGCCCATTCTCTCGGAAAGCGTTGGGTGCGAGTAGTGGAACGCGCTGTAAAGCCCGTCGGGGGTGAGGTTGCCGAGATTTTTCATGTGCAGTTTTTTCAGGGCAGAAACAAGCGTCCGCCCACCCCCGCAAAGTTGGGCGGCGAAGGCGTCGGCTTCGTATTCGTGCCTGCGCGAAAACAGGTTTGCAAGCGGCGCAAACCAGAACGTGAACGCGCCCGAAAAAAGCGCATACATCAAAAGCACGCTTCCCAATCCCCACGATTTTTCAAAGCCGAACTGGGCGTAGAACCAGCCGCAGCGGGCAATGTAGCCCATAATCGCGAACATCGCAAACGTCATCACAAACGAGGACGCCATCATTTTGTAAATATGCCCCTTGCGGTAGTGCCCGATTTCGTGGGCCAAAACCGCCTCAAGTTCGGGTTGGTCGAGCTGCTCCAAAAGAGTGTCGAAAAGGACTATCCTGCGGAATTTTCCGAAGCCCGTAAAATACGCGTTTGAATGCGAGCTCCTGCGGCTACCGTCGATTACCTGAATGGTTTTTGCGAAGAATTTGCCGCGTTTTGCAACGTCGAAAAGCGCGTTTTTAAGTTCGCCGTCCTCCAAGTCTTTGAGTTTGTTAAACAGCGGAATTATGAACATCGGGTAAACAACTATCATCACCACTTGGAATACCGCTACGGCAACAAAGCCCCACAACCACCATGTTTCGAACGTTCCGGCAAAATACAGAATCACCGCCAATATGGGCGCGCACAAAACTACCCCCACAAAAAAGCCCTTGATTTGATCGGCGATCCAAAGTCCGACAGAGCTCTTGTTGAAGCCGAATTTCTGTTCTATGACGAATTGCTCGTAGAAATCGAACGGCAGCATGGGCGCGGCGATAACGGACGCCACGGCGATTACCGCAAAAGACTGCGCCCACACGCCCCCTCCAAACGCCCCTACAATCCCCCCGAAAATTTCGGGAAACACACCGCAAACAAGCAACACGTAAAGCAACGCGAACCTGAAAACATTCTCGACAATCGAAAACTTAAGGCGCGCTTGGGTATAATCGGCGCTTTTGCGGTAGGTCGGCAGGTCGATAAAGCTCCTGAACATCTCGGGAATTTTCCCCGCGTTGCGGCGGACGCTTACTATATTGCGCCAATCCAAAAAAGCCGAGGCGCACAATTTAAGCGCGCCGGCGGACAGCAAAACTATAACTGCAAGTGTCATACTACTTGATTAGTTTCTTGAGAATACCCAAGAGCATTGCGGGATTGGCCTTGCCCTTCGAGGCTTTCATAACGGGACCTATAAGCGCGTTTATCGCCTTTTCGTTGCCCGACCTGAACTCCCCGACCGCCTTCGGGTTGGCGTCGATTGCAGCCCGACAGAATTTTTCAAGCTCTCCCAAATCGCTATTTTGGACAAGTCCCTTTTCTTTGACGATAGCCTCCGCGGTTTTGCCCGTGTTGAACATTTCAACGAACACCTCTTTGGCAATTTGCTTTGATATAACGCCGTCGTCGATGATTTTTACAAGCCCCGCGAGGTTCTCGGGCGTGAGTTTACAACTGCCCAAATGCTTGCCGTGCTCGACCGATTTTGCCGCGCGTTCTTCGCCGAAACCGCCGTCCGCACCGAAGCCGTCTTCTTCATCCGCCGTTTCGGCAGCCGCGGCGGAAACTTCGCGCATAAGGTCGTTTACAAGCATATTTGCTGTGGCCTTCGGGTTTTTGGAATACGCCGAAAGCGACTTTTCAAAATACGCGCACAGTTCTTTGTCGTGGCAGAGAACAGACGTTACCGAATACGGCAATCCGTAGTCTTTCATATACCTGCGCTGCCGGTCGAACGGCATTTCCACAAGCTCCGCGCGGATTGAATCGAGCAGCTCCGCCGTGATTTTGACGGGCATAAGGTCGGGCTCGGGGAAGTAGCGGTAGTCGTGGGCGTCCTCCTTGTTGCGCATGGGCTGGGTTACGCCGAGCGCGGCGTCCCAACGGCGCGTTTCCTGAACTATTGCGATTCCGTTTTCAAGACACTCGCGCTGGCGTTTGATTTCGTGGTTTATGCAGTTGCGGACATTGGAGGTTGAGTTGATGTTTTTCATCTCAACTTTCACGCCGAGCCTGTCCGACCCCTTCGGGCGAAGCGACACGTTTACGTCGCAGCGCATCTGCCCTTTTTCCATATCGCAGTCGGAAAGCCCGGCGAAGGAAACGGTGTTTTTAAGCGATGTAAGATACGCGAAAACTTCGTCCGCCGAATGCATATCGGGTTCTGAAACAATCTCCATAAGCGGCGTTCCCGCGCGGTTGTAGTCAACCAAAGACTCGCGCGCGTAGTGGGTGAGCTTGCCTACGTCCTCCTCCAAATGGATTCGCGTAAGCTTAACGACGCGGTGCGCGCCCATTTCCGAACCGTTCGCCCCTTCAAGCTCTATTTCCACACCGCCGCCCAGACACAGGGGCTGGTCGTATTGCGAGAGCTGGTAGTTCTTGGGGCTGTCGGGATAGAAATAGTTTTTTCTGTCCCACTTTGTTATTTCGGGAATTTTGCAACCGAGCATAAGCCCCAGCTGGATTGTCTTTCTGATTGCCGCAAAATTCAGCACGGGCAAAACCCCCGGCAATGCCCACACAACGGGGTCTGTGAGCGTGTTCGGGGCTTCGGCGAATTTATACGCCACCGAAGTGAACATCTTGCTTTCTGTTTTAAGCTGAATGTGTGTTTCAAGCCCTATTACTGCTTCGTATTCCATACTATTATAAATTGGGGTGTTTGTCTGAAAGTCCCGCCGCCGCCTCGTATGCGTAGGCGAACGAGAACAGCTGCTGCTCCCCGAACGCCTTGCCGATAAACTGGACGCCCACGGGCAGTCCCTGCGAAGTCCAGCCGCACGGCAGCGATATTGCGGGCAGCCCCGCGAGGTTTACGTTGATTGTGCAAATGTCGCTCAAATACATGGCGAGCGGATTGTCCGTTTTTTCGCCGAATTTGAACGCTGTTGTGGGGGAAGTCGGCGTTATGATTGCGTCAACCGACTCGAACGCGTTTTCGAAGTCGCGGCGGATTAGCGTGCGGACTTTCTGGGCGCGCAGGTAGTAGGCGTCGTAGTAGCCCGAGCTGAGGACGTATGAGCCGAGAATTATGCGGCGTTTTACCTCTTCGCCGAACCCCTCCGCGCGGCTTTTGAAGTAGAGCGAGTTTACGTCGGTTGCGTGCGGGCTGCGGTGCGTATAGCGAACGCCGTCGTAGCGCGCCAAGTTTGACGACGCTTCCGCGGTTGCTATAATGTAATAGACGGGAATCGCCAAGTCGGTATGCGGAAGCGAAACCTCCCTGATTTCCGCGCCCAAGCCCCTGCACGTTTCGACAGCAGCCTCCACCAACTTACGGACTTCGGAGTCTACGCCTTCGGAAAAATACTCTTTCGCCACGCCCAGCACTTTGCCCTTGAGCGAGTCTTTCGACAATCCTGCCGCGTAGTCGGGAATTCCCGCGCCCACGCTTGTGGAGTCGAGCCTGTCGTGTCCGGCAATCGCCTTCAGCAGAATTGCCGCGTCCTTTACGCAGCGCGCAAACGGCCCGATTTGGTCGAGCGACGACGCGAACGCCGCAAGTCCGTAGCGGCTTACAAGCCCGTATGTTGGCTTCATTCCAACTATCCCGCAAAGCGACGCGGGCTGGCGGATAGAGCCGCCCGTATCGCTGCCGAGCGCCACAACGCATTCGCCCGCGGCGACCGCCGCCGCCGAGCCGCCGCTGCTTCCGCCGGGGATTCTCTCCAAGTCCCACGGATTGCACGTTTTTTTGAACGCGCTGTTTTCGCAGGAAGAGCCCATTGCGAACTCGTCCATATTAAGACGCCCCCAGAATACCGCGCCCGAATCGAGCAGTTTTTGCGCGGCAGTCCCCGTGTAGGGGCTGACATAGTTTTCAAGCATTTTGCTTGCGCACGTGAGCTTTTGCCCGCGCACGGCGATAACGTCTTTCAAACCGACGGGAATGCCGTCGAGCGCGCCGAGAGATTCGCCCCTCGCACGGCGTTTGTCCGACTCCTCCGCGGCCTTGAGCGTTTCGGCTTCGTCGAAGGAAAGAAACGCTCCGACTTTGCCGTCAACTGCTTTTGTTCTGTCTATGTGCGCCTTTGCAAGCTCCACCGCCGATACGCGTTTTGCGTCGAGCATTTCGCTCAACTCCGACACTGTTTTGTAGAAAATTTCCTGACTCATTTTTCGAAAAAATATCTTGCCGACTACCTTTGCCCCGCTACGCCTCGTCAACGACTTTGGGGACGACTATCTGGTTTTCGCGCTTGGCGGGCGCGTTCATGAGCGCGTCTTCAACCGACATTGCGGGGGCGGGAACATCGTCGCGCCAGACGTTGTAAATTCGGTGCGCGTGCGCGCTCGGCTCGACGCCGTCCACATTGACTTCCGAAAGCTTTTTGAAATATTCAAGCACCCGCTCTAGCTGCGCCGAATACTTCGCCTTTTGGTCTTCGTCAAGTTCTATGTGCGCCAATTTTGCAACGTAATCTATATCTACTCTTGGTTTATCTGACATAATCCCGAAACAATCGCAAAACCGCGCCCGTCTTTCAAGCAAAAAAAAGCGCTTGATTTCCCCGAAGGAAGCGGCAAAATACCGCTCTTTTATGTATTCGATATTCGTAAAAGTTTTGCGCGTGCTTTTGGGAATAGCCGTTGTTTTGGCTGTTTTCTTTGCGTGCGACTACGTCGTGGGCGTTTGTTCCATAAAATTCCCGTCGTCGCTGATTGCAATGCTTGCGCTGTTCGCGCTGCTCGCGTTCAAGGTAATTCCGCTGTGGGTGGTGGAGCCGGCGGGCGATCTGCTGATGAAGTATATGATTTTCCTGTTCGTGCCGCTGCTCGCACTTCTGCCGCAAAGCTACGATGTCATCAGGGGAAACGTTGCAGCGATTCTCGGCGGTCTCTTAATAAGCGCGGTTCTGACGCTTTCGGCGACTTCCGTGGCGGTTGAAAAACTGCACGAATTCCGCGCAAAAAGAAAGGCCGAAAATGGCAGGTAAAATTTTGGAGTATCCGCTGTTTTGGACTGCCATTACGCTCGCGCTCAGCGCGGTGTCGGTTCTGTTTTTAAACGCGACAAAAAACACGCTTAAGTTGCCCAAAATCTTCAGCATTTATCTGGCGTCGTTATTGGCGGTTATAGTAATAGAGCTGTGCGGCGGCGATTTCGACACCTACAAAAAAGGCGGCGACTACATAACGTGGTTTCTCTACCCCGCAACGGTCGCCCTCGCCATTCCGCTTTACAAAAGCCGCAGGGAGATTATGCGCAATCTGCCCGAAGTGGCGGCGGCAACGGTAATTTCGGCGGTGGTGAGCGTGGCGTCGATTTACGCAATCTGCGTTCTGTGCAATATCGACGAAAAACTGATGAGGTCGATTCTCGCCAAGTGCGTGACAACCCCAGTGGCAATCGAAATCACGAAAATGACGCGCGGCATAGAGGGAATTGCCGTTTGCGCCGTCTGCATCACGGGGGTTCTGGGCGCGTTCTGCGGGCACGCTATACTTGGACGGCTAAAGATAAAAAACGACCTGTCCATAGGCTTGGCGATAGGGGCTACAAGCCACGTTATAGGAACGGCGAAATGCCTCGAAAAAAGCCAGACGCAGGCGGCGGCGGGCGCGCTTGTGCTGATTCTTTCGGCGGTGTTTTCGGCGGTGCTGATTGCGCTGCTGTTTTAAATTTTTGAAAAATTCTGTTTGACAAAGGAACAAAAACACATTCAATATTTTCGCTTTATTAACATTTTATTCACAAGATAACAGAGAAACGACAATGAATCCTACATACAGTCCTTCCAAATTGAAGCGGGCGCGCCGTTGCGGTTGGCGCGCCAGAACAAAAACCCCGAGCGGCCGCTCGGTCATAAACGCCCGCAGACAAAAGGGTCGCAAGCGTTTGGTTACAAAATAGTCTCCGCCGCGCAAATGCACTTCGACAAAAAAAACAGAGTGCGTCTGGCGAGGGATTTCGAATTTTTAAAAAAGAATTCTACGAAGGCCGATTGCTCCGCCTTCGTATTTTATTTGTATCCCAACAAACTGAAATATTCGCGCATTGCGGTTATAACAAGCAAACGCGTGGGTTGCGCGGTTGAACGCAACCTCGCGCGCCGGAGGTTCAGGGCAATTTTCAGAAGCGCGCGGGAGGACTTTTCCAAAAACGTCGATATTCTCGTTTTCGTCCGCCGCGGCTATGCGAAGTTCGACTACCAAAACCTTGAACTTAAATTTAGGAAGGCCGCCGCCGAACTTTCCGCAAAGTATGAAATGCGGCAATAAAAACGGTGGAGCAAAAAACCTTTCGTTGGCGGCAAAATTTTGCTGCCTGCTAATACGTTTTTACAGGGCGGCGATTTCGCCCGTTCTGCACCTGCTCGGCGGCGGTTGCAGGTTTTTTCCGACGTGCTCGGAATACGCGTTTTTGTGCATAGTCCACCACGGCGCGCTCAAAGGCTGTCTCATGGGCGCGTGCCGAATTCTGCGCTGCAATCCGTTTTCAAAAGGCGGGCTTGACTATCCGCCGAAAAATTTTTCCTTCGCCAAACTATTTTCTCAAAACAGTATTGACGAGTTCGGAGATTTCGATAATAAAACGCCTTTAAAATAGAGGATTTTTTATGGACAAGAAAAATACGACAATCGGCATTCTGCTGTTAGTTGCGTCATTCTACTTTATGTTCAGCTACTCCAAACAGGAGGCGGAGCTGGCAAAGCAAAGACAGTTGCAGACGCAGACACAACCCACAACGGCGGTCGTAAATGCAGCGGCGGAGAGCGCGGCGCCCAAAACGCTGTCTGACAATGTGCCCGAAAGTGTCGTAACGCTCGAAAACGACTTCATAAAAGTCGATTTTACCAACAAAGGCGGAGCAATCAAAAGCGTAGAGCTGCTTAAATACCCGAAAAATCAGGACGAAAAAACGCCCTACATTTTCAACAACGTCTCGGGCGGGCTTCCCTCAATGGCGGCGGCTTTCGGCGACGCGTCGATGCCCCTGCACGCCCCCGTGCTTACGTCGTTCAACCGCGTCGGCAATGCAGACGCCAGAAAAGTGGTTTATGAAACAGTGGTAGACGCCAAGTTCAAGCTCACGCGCGAATACCTGCTTTTGGACTCGAAAAAGGACAACTACGAGCCCTACTCAATCCTCACCAAAACAACCGTAAAAAACCTCACAAAACAGCCGCTTTCACTTGGTGAAATCTCGTTCTATCTGGGCACTGTTCCGCCTACGGAAAGCGACGTTTACGGAACGAATCTGGCGTTCGTGCTTTTCAACGAAGACGGCAAGACAAAGTTTTCGCGCTCTTCGGCGTTCCTCGACAGTGCTGGCTTCTTGGGTATAGGCGCAAGCAGGGCGTTGGATTTCGAGAAAATCGGCGAGAGCGCGAAGTGGGTTTCGATAAAAAACCAGTTCTTTGCGTCGGTATTTACGCCCGTCGGCCTGCAGGCTTCGGGCGGCGCGGCAATTCCCGTGAAAACGGGGGTTAAAACCGACAACAAATACATGCGCAACGCGCTCGGCGGCTTTGTGAATTTTGCAGTCCCCGTAATAGCGCCCGACGCGGAATGGTCGATGGAGGGCGCGTATTACGTCGGCCCGAAGGAGCTTGACAGGCTCTATTCAATGGGCGAAAAGCAGGAGGAGATTATGAACTACGGCTGGTTCGGATTCGTCAGCCGCCCGCTTTCGCGCCTGATGAACTGGATACACTCGTGGGTGGGCGAGGTCTCTCCGGCGTGGGGTTGGGGCTGGTCGATAATCATTTTGACGCTGGTGGTGCGCCTGTGCCTGTGGCCGCTTACGTCGGTCCAGATAAAATCGTCGCAGAGAATGGCGAAGATGCAGGAGCCGCTGAAGGAAATCCGCGAAAAATACAAGGGCGACAACAAAAAAATCCAGCAGGAGACAATGCGTATTTATTCCGAATACGGGATAAATCCGCTTGCGGGGTGCCTGCCGATTTTCATTCAGATTCCGATTTTCATCGGGCTGTATTATATGCTCCAGACTTCGTGCGAAATCCGCTTTGCTCACTTCCTCTGGATAAAAGACCTTTCCCTTCCCGACACGCTTTCGTGCCTGCCATCGATTACAATCCCCCTGATTGACTACGAACTGCCCATTCACATTCTGCCGCTTTTAAACGCCCTTGTTACGGTCGTCCAAATGCACCTCACCCCGACACCCTCCACCGACAAAACACAGGCGATGATGTTCAAGTTTATGCCCGTGATTATGCTGGTGTTCTTCTACTCGTTCCCGTCGGGCTTGGTGCTCTACTGGCTTGTGCAGAGTTTGCTGGGCATAGTTCAGGCGGTCATTATCCGCCGCGGCAAAGACAAAGTGGTTCTTAAAAAGCGCGAAAAATCTGGCTTTATGCAGAGGCTCCAACAGGCGATGGAACAGGCGCAGCAACAACAACAGGCCCGCGGCCCAGAGTTCGACAAGCTCCCCCTTCGCGAACGCCTGCGCATCGCCCGCGAAGACGCCATAAAGGCGCGCCGCCAAGCCGCAATGAGCCAGCCCGAGCGCAAAAAGAACCCCGGCGGCCGCTCCACAAAATCAAAGCGCAGATAAACGAAAATATTGACTTTTTCGAACTAACCCGCAACATTTCCACACAATTCTTAAAAATAATAGGAGAATAAAACAATGTCAGGACACAGTAAATGGGCCACAACCAAAAGACACAAGGCCGCCATCGACGCAAAGAGGGGTAAAATCTTCAGCGCGATAAGCAAGGACTTGACTCTCGCAGCCAAAGACGGCGGCGGAGACCCCACTACCAACGCCCGCCTTCGCATGCTTATCCAAAAGGCAAAGGCGGCTAACATGCCCGCCGATAACGTCGATAGAGCCATCAAAAAGGGAACGGGCGAAATTCCGGGTGTCATTTACGAACAGTTGCTCTATGAAGGTTATGGTCCGGGCGGTATCGGCATAATTGTCGAAGTTACAACCGACAACAAAAACCGCGCCGCAAGCGATGTCCGCAGCACGTTTACCAAAAACGGCGGCAACCTCGCAGCTCCCGGAGCGTTGCAGTTCAACTTTACAAAACAGGGTCAGTTCATCGTAAGCGCGGATAAAACAACGGAAGACGCCCTTATGGACGTGGTTCTCGACGCCGGCGCAGAGGACATCATCAACAACGGCGATCACTTCGAAATACTCTGTCCCGTCGCGGCTTTCACCGCCGTTGGCGACGCCCTCGACAAGGCGGGCATACAGCCCGACGAAGCCGACTTGGCTTGGATTCCCAACTCGGAAACTGATATTACCGACCCCGACTTGGCAAAGAAAATCATCAAGCTCACCGACGCCCTCGAAGACCTCGACGACGTTCAAAACGTATACTCGAACGAGAATATCGACGACTCGCTCCTCGACTAATTTTTCGTCCAGTCTGCACAAATTTGCGAAGGAGGCAATCGGACAAACCGTTGCCCCTTTGTTTTAAAACCCGACGCTCCGAACCCCATCGGGGCTTCCCTGCGGGAAACACTCTCGGCGGAGGATTCGCGCGCGGCTGCCGCCGGCGCATTTCTGAAGAAGGAGGGCGGTTCGCCCGCAAAAAAAGAACAACCAACCCGCGCCGGTAATGACGCGTTTAGAAAACACAAAATATGAAACAAACTCTATTCGAAAAAGTATGGCAAAAACACGCCGTCCGCCAGTTGCCCGACGGCTCTACGCAGTTGCTTGTGGGCACGCATCTTCTGCACGAAGTAACAAGCCCGCAGGCGTTCGGAATGTTGCGCACGCTCAAGCTCAAGGTTAAATATCCGCAGCGCACTTTCGCGACTGTTGACCACATCATTCCCACAGACGACCGAACCGAACCCTACAAGGACGCAACCGCATACGAAATGCTCACTGAACTTCGCAGAAACTGCAAAGACAACGGCATAACTTTCTTCGACGTCAACACGGGTTCGCAAGGCGTAATCCATATCGTCGCCCCAGAACAGGGGCTTATCCACCCCGGAATGACCGTCGCCTGCGGAGACTCGCACACGGCTACGCACGGCGCGTTTGGGGCAATCGCCTTCGGTATCGGCACAAGCCAAGTCCGCAACGTTTTGGCAACGCAGACGCTCTCGTTTAAAAAACTAAAAGTCCGCCGCGTGAACGTCAACGGCAAGCTCCGCAAGGGCGTGTACCCCAAGGACGTAGCGTTGCACATTATCCGCAAGCTCGGCGTCAACGGCGGCATCGGCTACGCCTACGAATTCGGCGGGCAGGTTTTCGACGACATGTCTATGGAAGGCAGAATGACTGTCTGCAACATGGCAATCGAAGGCGGCGCGCGCATCGGCTACATCAACCCCGACCAAAAAACTTTCGACTACCTCCGCGGTCGCCCCTACGCCCCCAAAGGCGTAGACTTCGACAAGGCGGTAGAATACTGGAAAACAATGGCTTCGGACGAAGGCTGCCAATACGACGACGTTGTAGAATTTGACGGCTCGGAAATTCTGCCCACTGTCACATGGGGAGTCAATCCCTCGCAGGCAATTTTCGTGACCGAAAACATTCCCAACCCCGCCGCCATCGCCGACGAAACACAGCGCAAGGACGCCGCCGACGCCCTCGCCTACATGGGGCTGCAACCCGACACTCCCATCTTGGGAACGAAAATCGACGTTGCATTCATCGGCTCATGCACTAACGGCCGCCTCTCCGACTTCGAGGAAGCAGCCGCGTATCTGAAGGGCAAGAAGGTTGTCGCAAACGTCAAGGCTCTCGCCGTCCCGGGGTCGCAGATTGTAGACAAGCTCGCGCGAGCGAAAGGTTTGGACAAAATCTTCACCGAAGCGGGTTTTGAATGGAGAAATGCGGGCTGTTCAATGTGTTTAGCAATGAATCCCGACAAGCTCATTGGCAATCAGGTTTGCGCTTCGACATCGAACCGCAACTTCAAGGGCCGCCAAGGCAGTCCCACAGGCAGAACCATTCTTATGAGTCCCTTAATGGTCGCCACTGCCGCGGTTCACGGCCACATTTTTTATGACTCCTAAAGTGGCGGCAATCGGCTTTACCGATGTGCCTTTGCTTATTAGTTAAAGTTTTTTAGGACTTCTAATGCGGCGGAGTTGAGTTCATCTCGACTCCGCCTTTGTTTTTTGATTCTAATCTTTAATTCAAAGTAAAAGCGGTATTGGCAAAGCCAATCCGCGTTTTTTATATGTTTGTAAGTGGCGGCGGCGTGCAAAGCCCGTCCGCCTTTGCCTGTCCACTAAAGTTGCGCTACTTTAATCAATAATCAAAGGCGCATTGCCACAGGCAATCGCCGCCTCTTCAGGAATCGTAAAAAGTTATAAAAAAGATGATATGCGGTTGCCGCGCGAATCGGTCGCGGTGATGTAGAAAATTTTTGCGTCTTTGGGCAATTCGGCACGCGCAATTTTTCCGCTTATTTTCATGGGCACAGACTGCCATTTGTATTTGCTCGAACTTTCGCCCTCGGCGTAGGTAAAGAAAAGTTCGGCTTTTCTGGCATCGCCGACATTGCACGAAATAACGTTTCCGTCGCGCTCCACTTTCCCGATTTCGGGGAACGGCTCAGTTTTGTTGAGTTTTGACGAAATGAATTTTTCGATTTCGGGCACGCCCCATCCCTGCCCGTGTCCATGCCCCAAAGTGGAAATAAGCAGCGTCTGCGCCTTTGCAAGCTTTGCGGATTTTGTCCAAATAGTAAGCGGGTAATAGGGGTCTTTGGGGGAGTTTACAAACAGCATGGGCACCGTTTCAATCTCGAGCGATTTCGACGGGTCGAACAGTTCAATCCAGCGTTTTTGCGATTCCGTTCCCGCGCCGGTGTAGCCGCTCCAATCAAAGCAGTCGGTTTTTTCGTAAATGAAACCGCAGCCGTAGACGGGCACTGCCGCCTTGAATCTGCCGTCTATGCCCGAAGCAAGGCACGTCAGAAACCCTCCCCAGCTAATTCCCGTAATTGCCGTTTTTCCCGCGTCAACTTCGGGAAAAGAGCGAATCAGAGAATGCGCGCGGACAATCGCCCCCACGGCAAAATACGCCCACGCCTGATTCCCCGTTTTCCCGTCCGCCAACGATACCGTTTTCGGAGTGTGTTCGGGGCCGCCATTGTCAAGGTGTTTTCTGCTTTCCAGTCTGTACGCCGAAACTTTTTTGCGCAATTCCGGCGTAATTTTTTCGTAAAGCGCGTCCGCGCCGTTGCCGCGCCAGTCTATGGCTATCGCCGCATAGCCGCGTGCCGCCCACAGCTCTACCCACTTTGCATACGCCCGTCCGCCGCCGCCGTGGACACATACAACTGCGGGCAGATTTTTGTCGGTCGCGCCGCCTTTCAAAATCGACGGAGTGCAGTAATAGGCAAAAACTTCCGTCGGCTTTCCGCCGAGTTTTTCGCCTTCAAAGTAGAGCTTTAGAGCCTTTGTGTTTTCGCCCGCTCCGTCAAAGCGGTATTTGGGGACGGGGAATTTTTGAATGTCAGCCCAAAAGGCGGAATCGAACGCGAACGCGGCGGCGCAAAACCCCAGACACGCCACAACAACAATAACAAGCTTTTTCATAAGGCAAAAATCATTTTATATCGGAATTATGTCAATTAAAATCCGCCGAAAAAAACTGCAAAAATAGTTGATTTTTTGCGAAAAAATTCTGACTATTCAGGTAGCGACGATTGGCGGAGGAATGTTTTGGCGGCTTGTTTGACGCCGGCGGCCGAATTGGCGCGAAACACTTTTTATATGGAAGAATTTATGAAGGGAAGAGCTTTGTTTTTTGTCTGCGCTGCGGCGGTCGGCGCGTTGTTTTCGGGCGGCTGTTTTCAAAAAGAAGACGCCGTCGTAAAAAAGACATACAATCAGGTCGAGGTTGCAAAACCCGTCAGGCGCACAATCGAAATTTGGGACGAATACACCGCAAGGCTTGAGGGCGAGAAGGCGGTGGAAATACGCGCGCGCGTTTCGGGATATCTCGAAAAAATCCGCTTCAAGGACGGAGATTTTGTGAAGGCGGGAAGCGTTTTGTTCGAAATCGACCCCCGCCCCTTCAAGGCGGTTGTGGACGCCAACACGGCTACCGTCCGCGAAGTCGAGGCGAAAATCGAGCTTGCCAAAAACAACCTGCGCCGCGCCGAAGAACTGTTCATTTCGAACGCAATCTCCAAGGAGGTTTTGGAGACGCGAAAAAGCGAAGTAAATTCGCAGCAGGCACTGCTTATGAGTGCGAAGGCAAAGCTGCAGGAAGCCCAGCTGAATCTGGAATTCACAAAAATAACGTCGCCCATCTCGGGTTATGTCAGCCGCCGAATGGTAGACGAAGGTAACCTTGTGAACGCGTCCACAACCCTTATGGCGACAATCGTCTCGCGCGATACAATCTATGCGTATTTCGATATCAGCGAACGCGACGTCATAAAATACACAAACAACGGGCTCCTCGCGAAAATCGACACAAAAAACAGACAGGGACCGCCCGTAAAACTCACGCTCATGGACGAAAAAGAGCCGTCGCACTTCGGCAAGCTTACGTATGTCGATAACGCGCTGGAGTCGTCGAGCATCGGAATGCGCGCCGACATAGACAACGCCGACGGCAAGCTTCTTCCGGGCATGTATGCAAGTATTCTCCTGCGCGGCGGAGACCCAAAAGAGTGCATTCTCCTTCCCGAATCGACTGTCGATACAGACCTCGTGGACAGATTCGTGCGCGTTGTAAACGCCCAGAACAAGGTGGAATACCGCGTGGTCGAAGTTGGGGAGTCGGTCAACAATATGCTCATAATAACCGCGGGGCTTGACGGCACTGAAAACATTGTAATAAACGGAATCCAGCGCGCCGAATACGGGAAAACGGTGCAACCGATTTACAAGGAGATAAAGTAGAATGAAGTTTTCGCACTTCTTTATCCACCGCCCGATTTTCGCGTCGGTAATTTCCATTGTAATAGTTCTCACGGGAATTTTGGCGTTCAAAAATCTGTCGATAACACAGTATCCGACAATCGCGCCGCCGTCGGTTTCGGTCTACGGCTCATACGCCGGCGCTTCGCCGCAAATCATTATGGACACGGCAATCGCGCCGCTGGAGCAGCAGCTTAACGGCGTGGAGAATATGATTTACATGTTCAGTTCGGCGAACGCGAACGGCAGCTGGTCTATCCAGATTTATTTCGAAACGGGAACGAACGTCGATATGGCGCAGGTGCTTGTGCAAAACAAGGTAAACCAAGCCACGTCGCGCCTGCCGAAGGAAATCAGGGATATGGGCGTTACGGTCAAGAAGCGTTCGACAGACTTCATAATGTCAATCAACCTCATTTCGCCCGACGGCTCGCGCGACAAAGTGTATTTGTCGAACTATGCAATCACGCAAATGCAGGACAAGCTCGCGCGCGTATACGGCGTGAGCGAATTCTCGGTTTTCGGCGCGCGCGAATACAGCATGCGAATCTGGATGCAGCCCGACCGCCTCGAGGCTCTCGACCTCTCGCCGGCGCAGGTTGTAAGCGCCATTCAGGAGCAGAACAAACAGGTCGCCGCAGGACGCCTGAACGCTCCGCCGCTGCAGACGGGCGCAGCCTACGAGCTGCTCATCAACGCGCGCGGACGCCTCCAGACAAAGGAGGAGTTCGAAAACGTGATAGTCAAATTTATGCCCGACGGAAAAATAATAAAGCTAAAGGACATTGCGCGCATAGAGCTTGGCTCTTACAATTACGATACGGAATCGCGGCTGAACGGGCAGAAATCGGTGGCATTGGGGGCGTATCAGCTGCCCGACACCAACGCGCTGGAGTCGGCGCGGCAAATCAAGGAGACTGTGGCGGAAATGAAAAAATCGTTCCCGCCGGGAGTTGACTGCGTTATCGGCTACGACACCACAGAATACACGCTCGAGTCAATCGACGCCGTTTACAGGACGATTTTCGAGGCGGTCATTTTGGTGGTCGCCGTAATTATGCTTTTTATGCAGAACCTGCGCGCGGCGTTGATTCCGCTGTTCGCAATTCCCGTGTCGCTGGTGGGAACGTTCGCGGTGATGTATGCGTTCGGGTTCACGATTAACAACCTGACGCTGTTCGGTCTTGTGCTGGCAATCGGCATTGTCGTTGACGACGCCATTGTCGTCGTCGAAAACGTCGAGCGAAACATGCGGCGCGGCTTAAACGTAGTGAAGGCAACGGAAGTTTCCATGAGTGAAATTCAGGGTGCGCTTGTGGCAATCGTGCTTGTTTTAAGTTCGGCGTTCTTGCCGACGGCGTTTTTGAGCGGCATTTCGGGACAGTTCTACAGGCAGTTCGCAATAACGATAGCGGCCTCCACAATGATTTCGGGGCTGGTGTCGCTTACGCTCACGCCCGCGCTGTGCGCGCTACTGCTTAAAGACCACAAACACGCGGAAAACAAGAGCCTTCTGCACAGGCTCTACGGCTGCACTCTGGGGCTTTTCTTCAGGGGCTTTAACGCGTGTTTCGACTGGACTTCGCGCATCTACGGCAAAGCCGTGCGCGGCTTCCTGCGTTTTGCGGCGATAATGCTGCTTCTTTACTGCGGAATTTTATACTGCACCTACGAGACGTTCGTTCTCACCCCCACGGGTTTCATTCCCAAACAGGACAGAGGCATTGTAAAGGCGGCAATCAAAATGCCCCCGAGCGCGTCGTTCGAGAGAACAGACAAGGTTATGGAGAAAATCGACAGGCTGCTTTCGGGTATTCCCGGGGTTCGTCAAGTTGTGTGCACGACAAACTCCAACAAGACGGGCGATGTTACAATGCGCCTTGAAAACCGCCATCAGCGCGACAAACTCGGACAGAGTATGGAAAAAATTATGGAGCAGGCGCGCGTTCTGCTTCTGGAAAACGTGATGGAGGCGCAGACGAACGTAATGACGCCCGCGTCGGTTCCGGGGATAGGCTCGGGCGCGGACTTCAAGTTCTATCTGCAGGACAAGGTGGGCTTGGGAACGGACGCGGTTGACAAATACATAAATCTGCTGGCTGAGGAAATCGACAAAATGCCGATTGTCTCGAGCGCATTCGCCCACTACAAGGCGCGCAATCCGCAGCTGTTCCTCGACATCGACCGCGAACGCGCACAAAAGCTCAACGTCCCCATTACGTCGATTTTCCAAACGCTGCAATACAACCTCGGCTCGGTATACGTAAACGACTTCAACATCTTGGGGCGTGTCTACCGCGTTATGGCGCAGGCCGAAAGCACAAGCCGCACGCAGATTTCCGACATCTACAAGCTGCGCGTTCAAAATGCGCAAAACAAGAACGTGCCGCTGGGCTCGGTGCTTTCAATCAGGCGCGTCGTCGGGCCCGAGGCAATCTACCGCTACAACCTCTACCAGACCGCCGCCGTTCAGGGCAACTTGAAAAAGGGCGTTAGCACCGGTCAGGCAATCAGGGAAATAGAGGCTTTGTGCAAGCGCGTTTTGCCCGCGGGTATGGATATAGAATGGACGGACTTGGCGTATCAGGAAAAGAAGGCAGGCAACACCGCAATCTACATTTTCGCAACGTGCGTGCTGTTCGTATTCCTAATTCTCGCGGCTCTCTACGAAAGCTGGACGCTGCCGTTTGCAATTATACTGATTGTGCCGATTGTCCTGCTGTTTGCCCTGTTGGGCGTCAATATCAGAAGCCTCGGCAACAATTTGATGACGCAAATAGGCTTCATCGTGCTGATAGGGCTTGCGTGCAAAAACGCAATTTTGATTGTCGAATTTTCCAAGCAGCGCGAGGACGGGGGCGAGGACATCTACACCGCCGTGGAAATAGCCTCCAAACAGCGTCTGCGTCCGATTGTAATGACTTCGATGGCGTTCATTCTGGGCGTCGTGCCGCTCGCCTACGCGTCGGGACCGGGGTGCGAACTGCGCCAGCCGCTCGGAACGTGCGTGCTCTTCGGTATGCTCGGAGTAACGATTTTAGGCTGCATAATGACGCCCGTGTTCTACTACTCTATACGCCGACTCTTCGGCAAACCGAAGCTTGTAAAGTAGCGCGCGGCAATCGGCAAAACAGTATAAATTTGCAAAACAAAAAGGGTGTTCCGTTCGGGACGCCCTTTTTTCGCCGAAAAAAGTTCCGAAAAATCCGCTACCTCAGCCCGCGTTTGGCGCGCATGCAAACCGCGAAGGTAATTGCAAGCGTAAGCGCGCCCGCAACATAGTAGGCTACGTCCAAATCAAGCCCGAACCCGACTGGCCCGCCGTGCTTGGGGGAAATCCACAAAATGTAGCTGAGAACGATAAAACACATGAACACCGCGGGAACGAGAGCCACAAGGCCGTTTCTTGCCCGCCCGAAAAGCCAAACCGCGCTCGCATAAAGCGTTGACGCCGCCATAACCTGATTGCCCCACGCAAAGTAGTTCCACAAATTGCCGAAACTTTTTGCGTCGGCCTGCGACCACACCAACAACGCCGACACAATAACTATAAACGGCAAACATACGAGAATGCGTTTTGAAAGCGTTTTCTGCGGTATCGAAAACATCTCGGCAAAACTCAGGCGGACGCTGCGCATTGCAGTATCGCCCGAAGTTATCGCCAAAACTATCACGGCAAGAACAGTCAAAACACTCACATAGTCGCCCAGAAAAAAGCGCGTGATTACAAGCAGAACGTCGTTGGGGTTTTTGTCGAACATCTCGGGCATTTTGTTGTAGACTGCCATTGCCGCCGCCGCCCAAACCATTGCAATAAAGCCTTCAAGAACCATCATTCCGTAGAAGGAGCTTTTCGCCTCGCGCTCCGACTTCATCGTGCGCGCAATAATCGGCGACTGCGTAGCGTGGAAGCCCGAAATTATCCCGCAGGCAATCGTGACAAACAACAGCGGAATCACGGGGTGCGAGTTCGCCGCCGACCACTGAACCGACTTGAATACCGCTGTGGGCGTAAGCAGCGCGGCATCGGAGAACATCTTATAGACCATCGAAACGAAAATCGCAAGCGTGCCCAAAACAAGCATTGCCCCAAAAAGCGGATAGAACCTGCCGATGATTTTGTCTATCGCAAAAAGAGTGGCGAGGGCGTAGTAAAGGAATATTGCGCCCACAGCCCACCAGAAAAGCTGCACCTGCGGGAACATTTTATCGAACAAATTGGCGGGAATGTTTATGAAAACCGCAACTACAAGCAGCAGCAGAAATATTGAAAACACCGAAAAGAATTTCGAATACGCGCCGCCGAGATTCCGTTTTACGAGAGTCGGCAAATTCGCGCCGCCGCCGCGAATAGACATCATTCCCGAAATGAAATCGTGCGTTGCGCCCGCAATTATGTTGCCCAACGGAATTATCAGAAATACGAGCTCTCCGAATTTTATGCCTATAATCACGCCGATAACCGGCCCCACACCCGCAATGTTGAGCAGCTGGATTAGCATATTCTTCCAGTGAGGAAGAGCTACGTAGTCAACGCCGTCGAACTTCGTTCTGGCGGGGGTGTCCCTGTCGTCGGGCGCGATCACCTTTTCAACAAACTTTCCGTAGGTAAAATATCCCGCCGCAAGAAGCAACATTCCTGTAAAAAACAACAACATCTTTTTTTCTCCAATTCGTTTAAAGATAACGACCTAATCATTCCGCCGAACAAAAGTCAAAACATTAAATTTGCCGAATGCGCTTGCGGCGGTGCTTTTTGTTGGACTTGCGCGCAAAAACGTGGAAAAACTACGCGACAATGAACCGCTTTTTTGCATACATTGCCGTTGCGTGCGGCGGCGGACTCGGCGCGCTGGGGCGTTGCGGACTGTTTTTCATAGCCGACGAATCCCTGCGGACGTTTGTCTGCAACATACTCGGCACGCTGATTATGGCTGCGGCACTGGAAACGCGCAGGCTTCACCCGACTGTGCGCAAATCAATCTGCGTGGGCTTTTGCGGCGGTTTGAGCGTGTTTTCGGGTTTCGCGCAAGACTGCGCACTTGCGCTTGCAAACGCGCGCTACGCGCATTTTGCCGCGGTCTTTTTCGGCAACTTTGCCGCGTGCATTTTAATAGCCTGCGCCGTCCAAACCTTTGCCGACAAACGGAGGACGAAATGGACATCTTAGGCGCATCATTTGTTTTTGCGGGCGGCGCATTGGGCGCGGCGTTGAGGGCGAAGCTTGCCGAAAAATTCGACGGAGAATTTCCGCGCGGAACATTTGCGGCTAATATGCTGGCGTCGTTCGCGCTCGGAATGATTGCCGCGCGGACGGGGGATTTTTCCGCCGACGAACTTATGTTTTTGCGGGCGGGCTTTTGCGCGTCGCTTTCAACGTTCTCTTCGATAAGCTGCCAACTGGCTTCAATGCTCAGAAAGCGGCGGACGGGGGCGTTTTTTGCCTACATTTTGTCTACGGCAATTTGCGGTATGTTTGCGTTTGTTTTGGGAAAAATCCTGTAGCAAACGCGCCGAACGGGCAGAAAAACTTTACCCCGCGTCTCTGCGCGCCCGCGTCTGCGCGCCCGCACCGAGTCGCGTTATTTTGCGCCCGCATTGCGCCCGAAAACGCCGTCGAGCCAATCCATATTTGCGTTCCAATCGTATTTTGTAATGTCGTGTTTGCCCTCGCGGACGTGGTGCGCAACGTCGCCCGAAAACGGCTTTTCAACAAACACCGCCCCGCCCTTCGGCAGGCGTTCGCACCCGAAGAGCGCGTAGATTTTGGACGCCTCCAGAAGCGACAAATACTCGCCGCGCGGGTCTGCCCAGAAATCGCGGCTCGCGCTTGCAACCTTCAGCGGGCGCGGCGCAACGCAGGCGAGCAAATGCGGCTGGTCGAACGGCATATCGTCCTCCCTGCCCGCGTATTTTGCGGCGGCGGGCAAGAACCAATAGCCGAACCTGCGCGTGATTGAGGAAACGTTTTCGCCGAAATTGCGCCTGCTTGGAGCCGCGCCGAAACAGCCCGAATCGTTGGAGATTACCGCGGCAAAGCGTTCGTCGAAAACGCCCGAATATATGGCGGTTTTGCCGAGCCGCGAATGCCCAATCACCGCCACTTTGGCGGCGTCGATTTCCGGAAGCGTCTGAAGCAGGTCGAGCACGCACGAATTTGCCCACGCCCACGCGCGTATTGCTGGCTTTTCGTTTTCGGGGAAATCGTAGATGTTGTAGACGCCATGCGCCGCGCCGCCGTCCGTGTCGGAGCAAACTTGCTCGTAGCAGAATGTGGCTATTGCGTAGCCGCGCGAAACAATGTCGTCAACGGGATTTTTACAGGCGGCGACCCCGCGCTGGGAATCTTTCGCCAAACCGTCTTCGCCGATACCCATTTTGGGCGAAAAGTGCAGTTTGTAGTCGGGAAGCGCAACGGCGGAGTCGCTCCAGAATGCGTGGTTTCCGTAGAAATTCGGGGAGACAAACGCGGGCACTTTGCCCCGCGCGTTTTTGGGAATGTATACGAGAATGTCGAACACAAAAACTTTCGAACCGTTCGAAGCAACCGCCTTGAACTGCCTGCGCACGGCGGCGGCATTCGGGGCGTCGCCGCCTTCGAGAAGGCGGAACTCCAGTTTTTGCGGGCGTGGAATGGGCGCGCCGTAGATTTCGCGCGCGAAAAAGTCCTTAGCGCGGGGCTTGACGTTTTCGAGCCAGTCGAACGCCGAAACAACCGCGCCGCCGTCGGGCTTTTTGAGAACGTCTACGGGCTCAAACGCGCGCGCCCCGTTCTCGTCCTGATTTATCGGACATTTGAAGCCGCGTATATTGTCGGTGAACGAAAGCCTGTCGGGGACGGGCAAATCGCCCTCCGCATTGCGCGAAACGCACGCGCACGCCGCAACTGCCAGTGCCGCAACGGCGGCAACCGTCAGCGCGGCAATTTCGACAATCCTTGCTCTCTGCATAAGCCCAAGCCCCTCCCGAAAAAACTTCTACTTCTTGTTGCGTTCAAGCTCGCGGTGGGCGATGTCCCTGCGGTAGAATCCTCCCTCGAACTTCGTTTTGCCGCAGAGCGAATACGCGTTGTCGAGCGCTCCCTGCAGGGTGTCGGCAGTGCCCACCATTCCCAGAACGCGCCCGCCCGACGTGAGAATCTTGCCGTCTTTGGCTGTCGTTCCCGCGTGGATTACCCAGCAGCCCGAGGGAATTTCGGACTCAGCGGGCAGAAAAATTTCGTCTCCTTTGCGGTATGAATCGGGGTAGCCCTTTGCGCACATTACCACTATTGCCGCGAATTTCTTTGCTATCCGAACTTTGGAAACGTCCAAATTTCCGTTTGCAATGTCGAAGAGAATTTCGAGCGGGTCGCTTTCTATAAGCGGCATAAGCACCTGACATTCGGGATCGCCGAAGCGCACGTTGAATTCGACAACCTTTGCGCCGTCTTTCGTAATCATGATGCCGACGTAGAGCGTGCCGCGGTAGTCTATTCCCTCGTTTTTCAAGCCCGCAAGAGTGGGAACAATTATGTTCTTGCGAACGTCTTCAAGCACGGCTTCGGTGGCGACGGCGGCGGGTGCGTATGCGCCCATTCCGCCGGTATTCAACCCCGTATCTCCCTCGCCTACGCGTTTGTGGTCTTGGCTCGGGGGAAGCATGACGTATTTGTCGCCGCAGACCATAAGCATAATGCTTGCCTCTTCGCCCGCCATTTTCTCCTCCACGACAATCTCCCTGCCGCTTTCGCCGAAGCTTCCGCCCTCGAGCATTTCGCGCGCGGCCTCGACGGCCTCTTCGCGCGTTTCGGGAATGATTACACCCTTGCCCGCGGCGAGCCCGCTTGCCTTAATCACGACATCGAACGGCGCGTTTTTGATGAATTTTTCCGCCTCGGCAAAGTCAGTGAAGTTTTCTCCCTGCGCTGTGGGAATTTTGTATTTTTTGAGGAAGTTTTTGGAGAAAGCCTTGCTTGCCTCTAAAATTGCCCCGTTTTTATTCGGCCCGTAAACGGCTATGCCCTCGGCGCGAAGCGCGTCCGCCAAGCCCATCGAAAGCGGGACTTCGGGGCCGCTTATGACGAAATCGAACTTTCCGTCCTTGGCAAGCTTTACTATTCCCGCAATGTCGTCTGCCTTGACCGACTCCGTTTTGCAGTCGCGCGAAATACCGCCGTTAGCGGGCGTGCAAACCAAAGTTTCAAGCATGGGCGAATCCTTTACCGCCTTGACAAGCGCGTGCTCGCGCCCGCCGCTTCCGACTATCAATACTCTAATTTTTTTCATAATTAAAAATGTTTTCTATACAAAAATACTGTCCAAACGGCTACCGCAACGGGCGGCACAAGAGCTGCAACTGCGGGCGGTATAAGCCCGTTGCCGCCGAGTGCCGTCATAATGCTGTCGATTATAAAATATGCGAAAAACGCCCCCATTGTTTTTGTAACGCCCACAACGGGATTTACGCGCACGCCCGTAATGGAGAACGGAATGGCTATTGCCAAGACAATCAGGCATATCATCGGACTTGCCCAGATTGAATACTTGCGCACCAGATACGGAAGCGCGTCGGAAAAGTCGTCGTCGCCGCCAAGAGCCTCCAAGACCGTGTTGTTTTCGAAAAGCGACAAGTCCTGCGGTCTTGCCATCGACAGAATCATAATCTGCGGGCGTTCGGTGAAGTTGCGGTAGTATTTTTTGTCGAACCCGACCGCGCGAACCGATTTGTTGCGGGCGGCGTCGTATTCAATCTCCTGCCCGTCGAGGAAAAACCAGCATTTGTCAACGTCGTCATAGACGCCGCGGCGCGCCATAATACGCGCGATTTCGCGGTCTTTGGAATCGAGAATCGATACAGTAACGCCGTTGCCCACATTCGTATTGCGCGAAAACGAATTCATATACCACAGACGCGAATTCTTGCGGTTGTTAAAGCACAGATTGTTTACTATCGACGCATCTGAGAGTGTGTTGTTTTTCGCGCTACGTTCGATAAGCGCGGAATCGTAAATCTTGCGCGAAACCTCCTTGCTGCGCGGGATAACGGAACCGTTCATCCAGAAGAACAAAACGGCAATCAAAACCGATGCAATCCAAAGCGAACGCGTTATGCGGAAGTCGTTCATACCCGCGGCGCGCATTGCGGTGATTTCGTTGTTTCTGTGGAGCGCGCTAAGCGTGAAAATGAAACTTAAAAGCATGCTCACTGGCAGGATAACCGGCACGAGCGACGGCATCAGATAGCAGTAATACTGGAGTATTCTCCAAGTCGGCACACCCGACTCGAAAAGTTTGCCGAGCGTTCTATACATATCGTCCATTATGAGTATTCCAATCATAACGGAAACCATTATGGCAAAAATCTTGAGCCATTCGCACAAAACGTGTCTGTCGAGAGTTCTAAACATTAGAAAAAAAATCGTCCTCGAAGATAACAGAAAACTTGATTTTTCCAACAAAAAAAGCGGGCAAATCAAAGCGCGGGCGAATGCGGAATTTTCGCGAAAAATCCGCGCAATGCGCCCGCAGTATTTTTCCCCCGCACGCCGGCTTGGCAGGCGGAAGACAAACCAGCGCGACTTGGGCGTCAGTCGGCGACTTCCAACAGATTCAGGTTGGAGTCGAAATCGAGCCTGCGCCCATCGGCGAAATAAACCGAAAAAATGCGAGGAGTTTTCTTTATCCGCACGACTTTCGCGCCTATGAAGCGCACTTCAAGCAACTCCGCAATCCGCGCGGGAAGAAGCTTCAAAGACAATCCCGATTTGTTGGAAATTTCGCGCCAGTAGCCCGCTCCGTCGAATTCCACCGAAGTTGAGTCGGACAGCGTCACGAGATAGTCGGTGGAAAACCAGCCCGAGTCTTTGCGCACGTCCGCGATGCGCGCACCCGCAAAAGTTGAGCCGACAAAATCGAATGCTATTTTCGGCAACGCCGATTCGCCCGCCGGCTCTGCCGAAAAGCATTCAGCCGCGCAAAAAAACGCACACACAACAAAAGCCCCAAAAAATTTTTTCATACCCACAGACATTGAACCGCCGCGTGAAATTGTCGAACAAAAACACAAAAAACGGGCGAAAGCCAAAAAATGCTTGCAAGTGCGCCTCCGCCTGCGCTACTTTGGCGCTATGGATACGAAAGAGGCGAAGCCAAAACCCAACATTTACCTGCTCGGATTCATGGGCACGGGCAAAACGTCGGTCGGCAAGCGGCTCGCCCAGATTCTCGGATTTAAATTCATCGACTCCGACGAGGAAATCGAAAAAAAATACGCCATGTCGGTTAGGGACATTTTCGAAAAGTTCGGCGAGGAAAAATTCAGGCAAATGGAGCGCGAGTTTATCGAAAGCGGACACCCCGACCACAACTGCGTTGTTTCCTGCGGCGGCGGGCTTGTCTGCCGCGGCGATATGCCCGAAAAAGTCAAGGCGAAGGGTGTTGCGGTTGTGCTTGTAAGCCAACCAGAGGAAATTTTCGAGCGCGTATGCAAAAACGACAAACGCCCCCTGCTCAACGTGCCCGACCCCCTCGCGAAAATACGCGAGCTTCTCGACGCGCGCAACCCCTATTACATACGTAGCGGCATTCAGCTTGCAACCGCCAAGGAAATAAGGAACACAGTTGACGACGTTCTTAAAATCTACGAAAGAAAAACAAGGAAGAAAAGAAATAACACGCGCAAAAAACCCCGCGCGCGCGCCGCTTCGGCAGAGCAAATATAAGGGCAAAAAAAATGCGAACCTGCGCGGTTCGCATTTTGCGTTATGCCGTTTTCGGGGCGGCTTTTTTGCGCGGCTGTTTTTGCGAGAAAACAAGACCGGCCTGTCCCGCCTTGGCTTTGACTTCGCCGCCGCCCTCCACGATGTCGCCCTTGAGGATTGCCTCGGCAAGCGGGTCTTCAAGCTCGCGTTCAATGGCGCGTTTTAGCGGGCGCGCGCCGTATTTTTCGTCCCACCCCTTCGAGATGAGGAAGTCTACCGCCGAAGAATCGAGCGCAAGAGACATGCTCTTTTCGGCCAGACGCGCGCGGACTTTTGCAAGCTCAAGCTCGACTATTTTCGACATGTCCTTTTTATCGAGACTTCTGAACAAAACGATGTCGCCAATTCTGTTGAGGAACTCGGGGCGGAAGGCTTTTTTCATTTCGTCCATGACGTTCTGCTTGAGCTTTTCGAAATTCTGCTCCGAATCGGCAACACCGAAGCCCATTGACGAGCGTCTCTGCAGAATGTCCGCGCCCACGTTGCTTGTTAGTATTATTATCGTGTTGCGGAAGTCAACGGTTCTGCCCAAGCTGTCGGTAAGGCGTCCGTCCTCCAAGACCTGAAGCAGAATCTGCGCGACATCGGGGTGCGCCTTTTCGATTTCGTCGAAGAGGATTACGCTGTAGGGGCGGCGTCTGACCTGTTCGGTCAGCTGCCCGCCGTCTTCGTGCCCCACGTATCCGGGGGGCGAGCCAATCAGGCGCGAGACGGAGAACTTTTCCATATACTCCGACATGTCTATTTGAATGAGGGCGTCCTGATTGCCAAACATCTGTTCCGCCAAAATTTTTGCCAGATACGTTTTGCCCACGCCCGTCGGCCCAAGGAACAGGAACGAACCAATCGGACGTTTTGGGTCTTTCAGCGCGGCGCGCGAACGGCGCAATGCGCGGGCTATGACCACGGTGGCCTCGTCCTGCCCTACTACGTTTGCCTGCAAATACTTTTCAAGCTCGAGTAGTTTTTTTGCGTCCTTTTGCTCCATACGAGCCAGCGGAATACCCGTCCACGACGAGACAACCGCGTAAATGTCGTCCACGTCAACAACGCTTGTTTTGCCTTTGAGCGAATTTTGCCACGCCTGCACGGTGTCGATTTTCTTTTGCTCCAACGCCTTGATTTCGTCGCGCACTTTGGCGGCGTCTTCAAACTTCTGGTTTTTTACGGCGTTATCGCGCAAAGACTTAAGAGATTCTATCTGCTCGGAAATTTCGGCGACCTGCTTCGGGCGTTCCGTCATTTTGATGCGGGCGCGCGCGCCGGCTTCGTCGATGACGTCGATTGCCTTGTCGGGAAGGTAGCGGCTTGTAATGTAGCGGCTTGAAAGTTTTACCGCCTCCTCTATTGCGGCGTCGGTATACACGCAGCAGTGGTGCTGCTGGTAGTTTTTGCGCAGTCCCATCAGGATTTTCACGGCGTCTTCAACGCTGGGTTCGTCAACCTTCACGCTTTGGAAACGTCTGTCGAGCGCGCTGTCCTTTTCGATGAATTTTCTGTATTCGGCAATCGTTGTAGCTCCTATGCACTGCAACACGCCGCGCGAGAGTGCGGGCTTGAAGATGTTTGAGGCGTCCATTGCGCCCTCCGCCGCGCCCGCCCCCACAATAGTGTGGAGTTCGTCTATGAACAAAATGATGTTCCCGTCCTTTTCGACCTCCGCCATGAGAGCCTTTATGCGCTCCTCAAACTGTCCGCGATACTTTGCGCCCGCAACCATGAGCGTCATGTCGAGCGAAACTACGCGCTTTTTGGCGAGAAGTTCGGGCACTGTGCCGTCTGCGATTTCCTGCGCCAAACCCTCAACTATTGCCGTTTTGCCCACGCCCGCCTCGCCGATTAGAACGGGATTGTTTTTACGGCGACGGCAGAGAATCTGCACGACGCGCAAAATCTCGTTGCTTCTGCCCACGACGGGGTCGAGTTTGCCGTTGCGCGCAAGTTCGGTGAGGTCGCGCCCGAAGGCTTCCAATGCGCTCGATGGGCGGCGGGGCGAGGATTCGTCGTCGTCTCCCGCAGAACCCGCCTGCTGTTCGGCGGCGTCTTTGTTCGATTCGGGATTGTCGCCCACAAAATCGAACGACAACTCCTCCAAAATCATTTTGCGGCACTTGGAAAGGTCTATTCCCCTGCTTTTAAGATAGTCAACCGCAAGTCCTTCGTCGATACGAAGAATAGCCAAAAGCAGGTGCTCGGTGCCTATGTAATTGTGGTTGAGGCGCGCCGCTTCATTGGAGGCGAACACAAGCACCTTCTTGGCGCGCGGTGTATACGGAACATCGTTGGAATTGGGCTGCTCGGTCCCCTCGGCAAGCTGGCTGCGTATTTCGTCGATTGCCTCGCGGGGATCAAGCCCCGCCCTGCGAAGGACGTTCACGGCTATGCCTTCGCCCAGCGACAGTATTCCCAAAAGCAGGTGTTCCGTGCCTATATAGTTGTGTTTGAGTGCAAGTGCCGCTTTGCGTGCGTTGACGAGCACCAACTGGGCTCTTTGAGTAAAAGGTTGCATAAAATGAAATTGTTCGGGTTAAACGACGCGCTCTATATTTATTTCGGGCAATTTCGAGATTTCTTTATTCAGAAATCCCGCCCGCAACGCGTCGCGCACGTCGGAATCCGCGTCGGGAACGCCGAAAAGCCTGCACAAGTGCGCCGGTTGGACTGCGAGCGTCATCGAATCCAAGTCGTCTACGGTTTCCTGCGGATTGTCCATCATATTCATATCCGCCGCCATACGAAGCACAGAGATGTTCATAACCGCCTCCTCCGCGTCAATCAACCTGCAATTTTCGAGCGTCGCCCGCGCCCTCGAAATTCTGTCGGCTACCGCCAACGGGGCGTCCTCGAGCATTTTGTATCGGGCATTCGTCTCAAATTGACAGATTTTTTTGCAAAAAGTTTGCACTTTTTTTACTATTTCCGCCTCCGACAACCCGAGCGTAAACTGATTCGAAACCTGATAATACGAATTGTAAGAATCGCTGCCCTCTCCGAGCGCGCCGCGGACAATCATTCCCATTTGATTGAGCGCGCGCACGATTTTCTCTACCTGATTGTCTATCGAAAGCGCGGGCAGGTGCAACATAACCGAAGCCCTCATTCCCGTGCCCAAGTTGGTGGGACACGCCGTAATGTAGCCGATGTCGGAGCTGAACGCGTATTCGAGCGTTTTCTCGATTTCGTCGTCGATGGCGTCGGCTGCTTTGTAAAGCTGCGCGAGCGACTCGCCAACGGTCTGTATTCTGATGTGGTCTTCCTCGTTTACGAACACTCCGATTTTGCCGTCGGGCGAAACAAACGCGCCCTTGTAGGGGTCGGAGCAGTCAAGTTCTTTGCAAATGCGGCGCGCCTCCACCAAAAATTCGCGCTCCTGCGCGGGCGTTTGCTGCATATTGTAGAACTGCGCGCCCTTCATGCGCTTCGCCTTCGACACCGCCGCAACGCATTCGAAATATATTTCCTCCAGCTGCCTTTCGCCCGCGGTTGAAACAAATTTGCGCCCCGCGAGATTGCGCGCCAAACGAATCCTCGACGAAATTACAATCGAGGAATTCCCCTTTCTGGTTTGTAAAGCGGTATTTTCCAAAATCAAGAGTCTTTCAAAGTGTTCAGTCTGTCGCGAATTTTTGCGGCGTCTTCATAACGCTCCTGCACGACGGCGGCGTCCAGCATCTTGCGAAGCTCGGCGGGGTCGGAAACTTCATCGAAACGCTTCTGTTCGGCTTCGGGTGTTTGGGGTGCCTGCTCCGCGCAAGACGCGGCTTCCGCCTCCTCCCGTGCCGCGTCGGCGGGCGCGTTTTGCGAACCCGACTTCGACGGCAGATATTTTTCGGCGTTTGTAAACGTTTCCATTGCGTCCGAAACAACGTCCTCAAGCTTTTCAATGAAGCTTTCGCTTAGCAGGTCGGGAACTTCGTAGATTTTCGACGTATCCACGTTGGGCGCGTGCGTCTTGGGCTGTTTGCCCTTGTGGCGGTCGGCATTGTGCATCTGCCTGAGCATATCGAGGGCGAAATTGTCGGCTATAGAATAGCAGTCGGGACACGCGAATTTGTCGCCCTTTTTGAGGTCGGAAAGCATGGTTGCGCACGTCGGGCAAATATCTTTATGCTTTTTTTTCATCGCCATTTCCTCGAATTTTCTGATTTCCGGGTCGAGATTTGCGGGAATGTTTGGATCGTCAAGGACGAACTTCTTTGCGCATTCGTCGCAGAAGTGCAAAGTGAGCTTCTCGTTGCCGGTTATCTTCGTAATATGCACTACAGCCGGCTTTCCGCACCTGACACACTTGTATTCTTTTGCCATAAACAACCACCGCGCGGGCACGACTTCTACGCCAGCTTCAACAGTTCCTCCGTGGAGGGAATGTCCCTTATTATTTGCGACTGCAACGGACCCACGCCTATGTATCGCAAATTCGGCAACGAAGTTAAGCCTCCGTCGCGGTTTGCAACTTCCACAACGCTTTTGACGCAGAAAGCCACATAGCCTTTTGCGGCTTCGGGGAGGTCGGCAAAATGGCGGACTTTCGAAATGTCTTCGCTCCAGCCTTTAAGCTGCGCGTATACCGGCTTGAGCGTTTTGCGCAGCGCGTCGCAGCGCGGAACCGATTTATAGACTTTCCCCGATTCGTCTTTGTAGCCCGTGCAGACAAGCAGTTCGCCGCCCTCGCACCAGTCGCCTTCGTATGAAAGCGCGTCGAGCTTGTTGATTACGATGTCGTCATAGCCGCCGAAACGAAGCGCGTCGCCCTTTTCGACCGCGTCGAACCAGCCGACCATGCGCTGCCTCCCCGTGCTTGTTCCGTATTCAAGCTTTTTGAGTTTCTTGGCGAGCGGGTGTTCGTCGTTCATCTGGGTGAGGAAAACGTGCGTGCCAACTTTGGTATCGTATGCCTTGCAGCAACCGAGCGTATGCACTTGGCGCAGCGGAATGCACGCGCTTTCGAAAAACTCGGGGACGCCCGTGTGCGATGCCGTAACGTTGGGCGCAAAGCCGTGGCGTTTGTCGAGCCAATACGCCTGTCCGTATTCGCCCAAGATATACCTACCCTGCGAAAGGGCGTTCAGGCACGCCTCGCGGACATCGCCTACGTTGCGGGCAAGCTTTGAGCCCACCGTCCAGTATTCGTCAACAACGGCATCGAGGTTCAGTTCGAACGGCGCATTGCCCATAAATTTATGGAAGTCGAAATCGGACTCCGCAAAAACGCCCTCTTTGATTGAGTCGGCATTCGCTCTTAGTTCGGCGTTCGTGAGAGTATCGAAGAATTTCGCCCAGGCTTCGGCAGAGACCTTGCAGACATATTTGATTGTATCGCAAGCTCTCGAGAGTTTAGCCTTCATCTTGTGCTCGAAAGCCTGCCTGTCGGCGAGGAAGTCGGCATAGCAGATTTGGAACTGGCTTACTTCGTCCACATACGAGGGGGTGATTCCCCTGCCCGTGGAGCCGCGCGGCTGCTCTTTGAGAACGTTTACGCGGTAGTCTTCAAAAGCCAAATCGAGAAGCCTGTGTCCGAGGTCGCTTACCATTGTGCGCTCGTCGATGAGCAGACGCCCAAAGATGTCGTAGCCGCGTTTTTCCAAGGGCGCGCCCTCCCATATGAACTTGCGCGGGTCGGCAACAACACCCGCGCCGATTGCCAAAATCTGGACGTCTTTTTCGATGACGCCCGCGGGCAGAAGGTTGAGCTTTACGCCGCCTGCGGTGTGCCCCGAATTAGCTCCGCCATTGACCTTCATCACTATGGCGGCTATATCCTTGCGCCCGCTTTCCGATTTCAACTCATCGACTACCTCGTAGATGAGTCGCCCTTTTCCTTCGTCGCCCATACTTATGCCGACGTCTGCTATTATCTGACTTTTAAAATTTGTTAATGCCATTTCACTAAGACTCCATTTTTGACGGAAAATCCATAATGACCCATTACAACACTTTGACAACTATTTTTTGAATTTTATTTGCCTTTTTTCTAAGCGCGCCCGCCCCGCAGATTCCGATATTTTTTTGCTTTGACAAACGTTTCGACGCGTTTATTTCCATATTTAAAACAATATTTAAACAAACGCAATCTTTCCGGAAATATGAAAAACAAGACTGTTTCTTTTGCCCTTTTAACTGCCGTCGTTTGTGGAACATTTACGGCAACTGGCGCATCGGCAGACGCGGCGGAAGCTCCGCGCGGAGAGTCAACTGCCCCAGTATACGGCGACATTCCAGACTACAAAGCCTACTATTTTTCACCCGACGAACTCAAAAGTGCGGCGGGCAGGATTTTCGCGACGGGTAGAACGGGAAAGGCTTTGGCGGTGCTCGAAAACGGAACGCTCAAAAAGAAGATTGACCTTCCCAACTTCACTGCGGGGCTGGACGTTTCAGAAGACGGCAAAACGGCGTATGTTGCCCTCTACCAACCGCGCGGCGAACTGCTGAAAATAGACGTCGATTCGGGGAAGATTGCCAAAACCGGCGTCGGGCATATGCCGAAAGCTGTCGCGCTTTCGTCCGACGGATTCGTATACGTTTCAAACCAGTTCAAAAACACGGTCAAAAAATTCGACGCAAAAACGCTCAAGTTTATCGGCGAATTCAAGGCAGTGCGCGACCCGTTCGCCATCGCCGCAACGCGCGACGGCAAAACGCTTGTAGTAGTAAACCAGCTTCCAGAGGCAAAAGGCGGACTATACGAAGAGAATATCGCCGCCTGCGTCAACATTGCCAATGCGCAAAAGATGGAAGTTGACTCAACCATAAATCTGCCAAACGGCGCAATCAACGCGCAGGGAGTCGCGATTTCGCCCGACGACAAATTCGCTTACATAACGCACATAGTAGCCCGTTTCAACGTCCCTACAACGCAGGTCGAACGCGGCTGGATAAACACGAACGCCGTAAGCATAATAGACATTTCCGCCCGAAAGCTTCTTGCCACCGTCCTCATTGACGACATCGAAATGGGCGCGGCAAACCCCTACGGAATAATTGCGACTGCCGACGGCAAAAAGCTTGTCATAGCCCAAGCGGGCACGCACGAGCTTTGCGTTATCGACCGCGTGAAAATGCACGAAAAAATCGATGCGGCTTTCGCGGGCAACTCCGACGGCGCAAAAGTTTTCGACGCAATCTGCAACGACCTATCGTTCCTTTCGGGCATGAAGAAGCGCGTCGCCCTCGACGGCTTCGCCCCGCGCCGACTTTGCGAACTAAACGGCAAAGTCTATACGGGCATGTATTACTCCGACGTTCTCAACAGCGTAGATTTAAGCACGCTCGAGGTTTGCAGAATCCCAATAGGCGGCAACGAGCAACTCAACGAAATCCGCCGCGGCGACCTCTTCTTCCACGATGCCTCCCTCTGCTTCCAAAAATGGCTTTCCTGCATAACCTGCCACACGGAAGTCCGCTCAGACGCCCTCAACTGGGACTTGCTTAACGACGGAATCGGCAACCCCAAACAGTCCAAATCAATGATGTTCTCCCACTTCACCCCGCCGTCCATGATTACGGGAATCAGAAAGGACGCCTTCATTGCCGTCCGCAAGGGCATACGCTACATTCAATTCACGCGCCGCCCCGAGGCGGACTCGAAGGCCATTGACGCATATTTGATGAGCCTGCGCCCCGTGCCCAGTCCGCATCTTCAGCCCGACGGTTCGCTTTCCGAATCGGCTCTAAAAGGCGAATTCATTTTTCAGGAGGCAAAATGTTCCTTCTGCCACAACGGCGACTTTTTCACCGACATGAAAAGCCACGACGTAGGTTCCGGCTTAAACGAATACGAGGGATTCAAGTTCGACACCCCCTCTCTCCGCGAAGTTTGGCGCACCGCCCCCTATCTCTACGACGGCCGCGCCAAGACCATTTTCGACATGTTGCGAAAATTCAACAAGCACGACAAGCACGGCGAAACTTCAAAGCTCTCCGACCAGGATCTCCTCGACCTTCAGGAATACATTCTCTCCCTCTAATATTTTAACTTTTCGAAAGGGGCGGCGATTGGCTTTGCCAATACGCCTTTGTCTATTGGTTGAAGTTTTGTCTTTTATGCGTTTTTCTAAAGCGGCGCGGACTTTTTATATTTCCGAAAGCTGCGCGAATTGAACAAAGGTCAATGTCGCTTCACACTTTGATTAAAGTTTTTTACATTTTCGAAAGGGGGCGGCGATTGGCTTTGCCAATACGCCTTTGACTGTTAATTAAAGTTTTGTCTTTTACATTCCGCAAAAAAGGGCGAGCAGGAAAAGACCTGTCGCCCGCGAAAGAATCCACACCCCCGAAGCTACTGCATTTTTTCGAGTTTCGGCGATATTAAATGCATAAGCAAAGTAGCCACAACGTATGCCGCGGAGGCGAATGCGAAAATTATCGTATAATTATTGTTTGTGGCGTCCAAAATATACCCCACCGACTTCGAAAGCGCGATTGCTCCCACAGAAGCAAAAGTCGTGCCCAAACCCGTTATTGAAGCCACTATGTTTTTCGGGGCTACATCGCCCACCACGGAATAGAGGTTGGCGGAATACCCCTGATGTGCCGCGCCCGCAAAGCCCACCAAAATGGCTACAAGCCACGGACTGCTTGTATGCGGCGCAAAAAACACGGGGCACACAAACAGCGCGCAGATAAACAACGCAGCCTTTCGCGAAAAATTCAACGACCTCCCCGACGCAATCAGTTTCGACGAAATCCAGCCGCCTCCCACGGAGCCGAAACACGCCATCAGATAGATTGTCGCAAGCAGCGGCATTTGGTCGTGAACCTCGAGGTTAAACTGTCTGTGCAAAAAGCTCGGCATCCAGAAAAGGTAGAACCACCAGATTGGCGAGCTTATGAACATACCCACGGCGAAAGCCCTGACTTGATTGTATTTCAGAAGCGAAATCCACGGAATTTTCTTCTGGGGCACGCCGTCGCCCGCTGGATCTTTTGCAATGTAGTCGCGCTCCTGTGGCGACGTGAATTTTGATTTTTCCGGCGTTGAATAAAGCGCAAGCCAGAACAGAATCCAAACCATTCCCAGAACGCCGAGCGTCACGAACGAAAGCCTCCACCCCAAAAGCGACGCAATAAGCGGAACGATTATCGGGGCAACAATCGCCCCGACGTTGCTGCCGGAATTGAAAATGCCCGTTGCAAGCGCAACCTCCTTTCGCGGAAACCACGTCGAAACCGAGCGTATGGCGGCGGGAAAATTTCCGCCCTCAAAAATGCCGAGGGCTATTCGCGCAAGCATAAAGCCCACTGTGCTTGTTATCGTCAAACCCCACAGGTCGAATTCGTAGACGAACGCGTGCGCGGCGGTCGCCAAGCTCCAGAAGAAGGCGACAACAATCATTCCCCTGTGGACGCCGATTTTGTCGATGAACATACCCATCAAAATCGAACCCACCGCGTAGGCTACTTGGAACGTTGCCACAATGTTGGAATAGTCAACCTCCGTCCAGTTAAACTCGCGTTCGAGCATCGGTTTTAGCAGACCTATTATCTGCCTGTCCATATAGTTGATTGCCGTTATAGCAAACAGCAACGCGCAAATAATCCACCTGAAATTTCCCATTTTTTTCATAAATTTAGAATTTGAAATATTTTTTTGCGTTATTATACGAAACGTCGGCGACAAGCGCGCCGGCAAGCGCGATGTCGTCGGGAATTTCGCCCTCCAGCATTTCAGTTCCCACTACGTTGCACAAAATTCTGCGGAAGTATTCATGGCGCGGATACGACAAAAACGAGCGCGAATCGGTCACCATTCCCACGAAGTTCGACAGCAGCGAAAGCTGCGAAAGCGAGTCGAGCTGCTTTTTTATGCCGTCGCTCTGGTCGAGAAACCACCAACCCGAACCGAGCTGCATTTTACCCGCGCAGGTGTCGTCCTGAAAATTGCCGAGCATTGTAGCGAGCATCTCGTTGTCCTTCGGGTGAAGGTTGTAAAGAATTGTCCGCCCCAGTTCCCCGCGACGTTCGAGCGCGTCGAGATGTTTTGCAAGCGCGGCGGCGAAGTTGAATTCGCCGATTGAGTCGAAACCCGTATCGGGCCCGAGCTTTTCGAACATGGCGGAGTTTGCGTTGCGCAGCGCGCCTATGTGCAGCTGGCGCGTCCAGCCCGCGCGGGCGTCCATTGCGCCGCATTCGAGCATAACCGCCGAGCGGAATTTTGCCGTCTCCTCCGCCGAGGGGATTTTCCCCGCCATAACGCTTTTGAAAACGGCGTCAAGCTCAGACTCGGCCGCGGGCGCGTAAAACACTGTTTCCACGCCGTTGTCGGAAAGGCGGCAGCCGGCTTTGTCGAAAAAGTCGTGCCTCTGTTGGAGGGCGTTAATCAGGTCGGCGAAGGACGAAATTTCAATGCCCGAAGACTCCGCCAGCGTTTCGACATATTCGCGGAATTTCTGCGGATTCTCAACCGCGTGCGCCTTGTCGGGACGGAATGTCGGCAGGACTTGGACGGGGAAGTTTTCCGCTTTGAGTTTGATGTGCGCGGAGAGGTCGGAAACGGGGTCGTCTGTCGTGCATACAACCTCGACACGGCTGTTTAACATGCACGCGCGCGCGGTAAGCCCGCCCGCGAGAACCGCGTTTGCGCGCTCCCAAACTTCGTCGGCGGTTTCGGGCGAAAGCAGAATGTCGTCGATGCCGAAAAACCTCGCCATTTCCAAGTGCGTCCAGTGGTAAATGGGGTTGCGCAAAAGCCGCGGCATTGTCGCGGCGAAGGCGTCGAATTTTTGGCGGTCTGTCGTTTCCGTGCCGGTGCAGAATTTTTCGGGAACGCCGTTTGAGCGCATTGCGCGCCACTTGTAGTGGTCGCCGCCCAGCCATACTTGGGCTACGTTGTCCCACTTGCGGTCGCCCAGAATTTCGTCGGGCAAAAGGTGGCAGTGGAAGTCGATAATCGGCATATTTTTGGCATAGCCGTCAAAGAGCTTCTGCGAGTATTCGTTTTTTAACAGGAATTTTTCCGATATAAACTTTCTCATATTTGCGTTCGTGTTTTATCTGTTCTGGATAGAAGCATTGCGCCCGAAAAACGCGGAGTCAAGAAAAATCAATAGCATTGTTTGGCATTGCATTTTCAGGCATTGGCAAACGGAACGACAGGGTGGGAACGAACGCCCTTTTCCAAGCAGACGGAACGCCCGCTACTTTTCTACGGCTTCGAAGAGTCGGCGGCGCTTTATATAATAGACGTCGGCGGCTGCAACAACAAGCCAATACCACGCATCGAGCGTCCAAGTTGCGCCGAAACTGCGCAACACGTATACCGTGAACAAAATTCCTCCGAAATACAAAAACAGCGACGAAAACTCTATCACAAACGTTGCCCGCGTTTTTTCAAACCCCAGCATAACGTTGCTAAGCGTTATTGCCGGAATTGAAAACGGAACGGTAAAAAGCGCGCAGTAAAATGGGAAATGCGCTCCCTCAAGGATTTCCCCGGAGTCGGTATACAGGAGCAGAAACACATCGGGCAAAAGCGCGACAACAGCCAATGCGGGAAGCGTAAGCGCGTATTCCAGCCCGATTATGCGCGCGCACACCTTAGGGACTTCGCCCTGCCTTCCCTCTCCCGCGAGGTTGCCGGCCACTGTGTTCATCGTGGCCCCAAAAGCATACATCGGCATATACAGAAACATCAGTATGCTCTTGAAAATGTTCGACTGCGCCAATTCGTGCCTGCCGAATTTTTCGAAATAGGCGAACAGCAAAAGCCACATTCCCACATACACAAACTGCTGCGCCATTGTCCATACCGACAGCGAAAATATTTTACGCGCCGTTTCCGCCGACGCGCACGAAAACTTCAGCCCGAATTTCCGAGAATAACCGCCGCAATACGTCCACGCAACAAACAACCCCAGAGCCGCAAACTCCGAAAGCGTGGACGCCAACGCAGCCCCCTCAATCTGCATTTCGGGGAATCCCCATTTCCCGAAAATAAGCGCGTAGTTGAGCACGCCGTTTAGCGCGCCCATAGTCAAAGACGAATACGCCAATACGCGCGTGTCGGCAATCCCGACATAGAACGCCCTGAAGGCCACGACGCAGAAAATCGGAATAAATCCTATTTGCCGCCATTTCATATAGCGTAAAACATCGTTCAGCACATCGGGTTCCGAAACCATTTTCGAGAAAATCGCCTCCCCGAAAAACGCGCTTGCAGCAAGCGAAGCAAACGCCATAACGACAAGCACGCCAAGGGCGGTAGTCCAGACGCCGCCGATTTTCGAATACTCGCGCGCGCCGTTTGCGTGCGAAATCATAATCTGCGCGCCGACCGAAAACCCGAAGCCCACAATGAACACGCTGACGTAGAAAAGCCCCGCAATTGCCGCCGCCGCAAGCTGCGATTCGTTCACGCGCCCCAAAAAGGCGGTGTCCATAAACGCGATTATGTTTTCAATCAAAAGAAACGAGAAAATCGGAAGCGATGTTTTCCACAAAGATTTGCAAGAAATATCCATAAAAAAAGCCCGCCCCCGCGGCGGAAATGCTACAGTTTAATCAGGTATTTAGACAACTGTTTGCGCTGTTCCGGCGAATACGTGTATATTTTCATTGTGGCGGTTACAAGCCATACAAAACCGATAAACGCGTTGAACCCCAAAATTACCCAGCGTTCAGTGTCGGTAATCTTTATGTCTGAAACGGTATTGATTACGAGAATGTGCGCGGAGGCGAGCATTATGGTAAACACAAGCGCAAGCCCCAGCCCCAAGTCGAAAAATCCGACTTTTGCTACGAGCTGGTTAAAGCGGCGCGGCTTGATGTGGTCGCCGAAGTAGTGCAGATACGCAAAGGGCCCCACAATTACGACGTCCACAAGGAACAACGCCGCGGAAATCATAATCCTGTAATTGTCCACTATTGCGCGTTTTTTGTCGGCGTCGTATTCGGGGAACTGAATCGACACAAGCTTGAGCTCCTCTGTGGAAATCAGGTTGAAATAGACAATCGTGAGCACCGACACCACGAAAAACACGCGGAAAATCGTTGAAGAAAATCCGCTGCCGTGTTCGTCAAACTTCAGTTTCGATGCCATTTGCGCTGATTGTCCGAACCATTGAACACCCAAAAACGGACAAGGCAAGTTATTTTTTGGAAAGCCCGCGCGCAAGAGCGCGTCGGATTTCTGGGGAAAGGTCGGGCATTTTGGCAAGCCAAGCGTAGACTTCGGCCTTCGTCTTTCCCGTAAGAATCGGCTTCTGTCGCGCCAATCGGTCGAGCGCGTCAACCACTTTCGAGGCGGCATAGCCTATCGTTTCAGTCGCCGCCCGAACGGAATCCGAACCGCAAACGCCTTTTCGCGCCCGAGTCCCTCCGCCGCCGTGCAGGCAGCGCGCGTATATTTCGCCCGAATTTAGAATAACGTTGACGCAGCGCGGATAATACGCCGCCATCA
Organism: Verrucomicrobiota bacterium; assembly: GCA_023450935.1. GTDB lineage: Bacteria > Verrucomicrobiota > Verrucomicrobiia > Opitutales > Intestinicryptomonadaceae > Merdousia. The sequence continues at coordinate 118,184 of JAEXGH010000031.1, forward strand.
AATTCCACGCAAAACTCTCGGGCGCGCCCAGACCGTCGCCGCCCGCGCGGAAGTCGGAACGCAGGACAACCGAGGGAATGTCGGCGAATTTCGCGAACATGAATTCGACCACAGTTCCGCTGTCGAGCTCCGCGCCGTCGAAATTGAATACGGCGAAATCGGACAAAAGCAGATTGAGAATGTCGGTGTCGCGGATACTTTTGGGCGAAACGCCCGATTGCTGGAAATCTTGGGGTGTAAGGCAGTTGTATTTCCCGCCGGAAAACAGCTCTATTGCCTGCTTCATTGCCGCGTTTCCCGCAAGGTGCTTGATGTCGAAAAGCTCGCCCGCAAAGTATACCGAATAACTTTTAGTTTTTGCCATTTAGTAATTGCAATATTTAAAAAACGCCGTGTAAAATAAAAAAATAAAAAAAATTGCCGACACGCGCGCATTTCGGGTGTCGAAATACAGAACAATATTCGGAGAAATTTATGGAATACAAATTCAAAGCTGAAGTAAAACAGATATTGGACATCGTTATAAACTCGCTTTATACCGACAAAATCATATTCATAAGGGAACTTGTCTCCAACGCGTCGGACGCGTCGGAAAAGGAGAGGTTCGCCGCGCTCTCAAAGGGCGCGCAGGCGCCGAATCTGGAGATAAAAATATCGGCGGACGAAAAGGCGAAGACGTTCTCCGTGGAAGACTACGGTATAGGCATGACGCGCGAAGAGCTTGTGGAAAACCTCGGCACGATAGCGCATTCCGGCTCGAAGGCGTTTTTGGACGCGCTCAAGGAGAACAAGGGCGGACTTGACGACAGCCTCATCGGACAGTTCGGAGTTGGCTTTTACAGCGTATTTATGGTTGCCGACAAGGTTGATGTCTACACGAAGTCGGAAAACGGCGAGGGTCTGCACTGGAGCTGCGACGGTTCGGAAAACTTCACGATTGAACCTTTCGACAAGCCCGAACGCGGCACGAAAATTGTGGCGTCGCTCAAGGACGAATACAGGCAATACGCCGAAAAATTCGAGATAGAACAGTATCTGAAAAACTACGCCTCGTTCATAGAATTCCCCATTTCAATCAACGGCGAAAAGTTCGAGACCCAGCAGGCAATTTGGCTCAAGCCGAAATCGGAGGTTACAAAAGAGCAATACGAAAGCTTCTACAAGTTCATAGACTACGCCTTCGAACCGCCCTTTGACTACCTCCACTTCCAAGCCGACGCCCCGCTTGAAATGAACGCGCTAATCTATATTCCCGCGCGCAACAACGAAATTTTGGGCATGGCGCAGCAGGAAAACCAAGTTGCGCTCTACTGCAAGAAAATCCTCATCGACAAAAATCCGAAAAACCTCCTGCCCGAATGGATGCGGTTTGTCCGCGGCGTAATAGACAGCTCCGACATTCCGCTTAATATCTCGCGCGAAAGCATGCAAAACAGCGGGCTTACCAAGAAAATCGGCAATGTCGTGGTAAAGCGTTTCGTAAAACATCTGACCGAAATGCTCAAAAAAGACCCGAAAAAATACGACGAATTCTTCAAGAAGTTCGGGCGGTTCGTCAAAGAGGGGGCGGTTTCTGACAATAAGGACCTGCAGAAGCTTTTCCGCTTCGAATCGAGCCTGTTCGACAACGGCGAATTCGTAAGCTTAGACGACTACATCGGCAGAATGAAGGACTCGCAAAAGGAAATATACTTCGCCTACGCCGCCTCGCGCGACGCCGTAAATTCCTCGCCCTACATCGAGGCGTTCAAGGCGCGCGGAATAGAAGTGCTTTACCTGTTCGACCCAGTCGATTTGTTCGCAATGAACAACCTGCGCGAATACGAAGGCAAACCCTTCAAAAGCATCGACAGCGCGGACATAAAACTCGACGAAATCCCTGAAAAAGCCGACGAGTCCCCCATGACGGCAGAGCAAATCGACGCCCTCAAAGACTGGATTAAACAGACGCTCGGCGATAGGGTAAAGGAAGTCGCCACAAGCGGCAGGCTCATCGACAGCCCCGCCGCAGTCCTCAACGACGACCCCATCACTCCGCAAATGCGCGCAATGATGAGGGCAATGAACCCCGACGCGCCCCTGCCAAAACCCGTTGTAAAGTTCGAAATCAACCCGAAAAATCCCGTCGTCAAAAACCTCAACGTCCTGCGCGAAAATTCGAAAGACCTAGCGGAACTTGTGCTCAGACAGGTTTTCGACAACGCAATGCTCTGCGCGGGGCTGCTTGAAAGCACGTCGGATATGTCGAAAAGGCTCAACGACATTCTCGCCCACGTAAAATAGCGCGCATGCGACGGCGCGGATTTTTCCCGCCGCAGGCGTTTTTTAACCCGGCATCACGCGCCGCCCCGAAAACGGGCGGCGTTGTTTTTTAAGGGGGGCGAAAAATATTGCTCGCCAACAGCCCGCCCTTCTGTATTGTAGGGAGAAAATTATGAATGTCATAGCGTTATATTTTGCGAAGAAAAACCCGCTCGGGTGCGTTGTGTCGGCAGTGCTTTCGCTCGCATTGGCGGCGGCGGTGCTTGCGGGGTTTCTGAAATTTCCGTATACGCTCAGAAGCTCGGCGGAAATCGTCTCATCAATCTCGGAAATGTCGGGGAACGAACCCTCCGTGGGAAAATTCACGGCGGGATTGTTCGACGGAAACTTCACAATGCTCGACGTCAAAATTTACAACCAAACGCGCTTTAAAAACGGTATTGATGGCCTGAAATCAAACGTCGAAAAACACGTTATGTTCGGTATCCGCCGCCTTAAAATGAAGTTGCAGCCCGTAGACCTGATGCTTGGAAGAATTGTCGTTTCGGAACTCGATATGGAGTTCGACGAAGTGAATGTCGTGCGCGCTTCGGCGTCGGAAATAAACATCGTAAACTTCATGGAGAATGTTGCCCGTAATGTCAGCATAGCTCCCGAGGGATTGAAAAAACTGCGTATCGCCTTCGTAAAGAACCCCGACAAACGCGCAAACGTGACATACGGAGATTTGTCGTCGCCGATTGACACGATAAAAATCGCGGAAACAACGCAGTTCGTATTCGAGCGCGACAATATCGCGGACATCGAAAAAACGACGGAAGAATTCGCCGAAGAGCTCTCCGACGCAAAACTCCAATTTTTGGCGCGCGCAACGCGCCAGTATTTCCAAAGAAGATGAGAATGACGATTTTTGCAAGCGGGCGCGGCTCGAATGCCGAAGCCGTATTGGAGGCTGTGAAAAACGGGACTTTGAAGAACGTGGAAGTTGCGGCTTTGGTGAGCGACAACCCCGATGCACGCGCCCTTGAAGTGGCAAAAAAATACGGCGTAAAGGCAGTTTTCATAGATCCAAAACGCAAGGGTGCAAGGTTCTCGGAAGAGGGCGAGCGCGACTACGCCGAATTCGTCGAAAAACTTTCGCCCGACCTCATTTTCCTGTTGGGATTTATGCGGATTTTGCCGCAAAAATTTCTGGAGGGGTTCAAGGGGAAAATCCTCAATCTACACCCGAGCCTGCTGCCCGCCTACAAGGGGCTCTCCCCCATAAAACGCGCCTTAGAAGCGGGCGAAAAGCGCACGGGCTGCACCGTGCATTATGTCACCGCGGAACTTGACGGCGGCGAAACGATAGCGCAGAAAACCGTGGAAATACTGCCTTCCGACACGCTTGAAACGCTCGAGGAAAAAATCCACGCCGCGGAGCATAAACTCGTGGTAGAGGTGCTTGCGCAAATATGAGATTCGGCAAATACAGAGGACGCGGGCTGAGCAAATTCGCAACCGAACATTCGGCCGATTTCTACGCCGAAATATCCGATGCCCGCGACATTCCCGACGCGTTTGCCGAAGCCGAAAAGCTCGGGCTGAAAATTGCCGTGCTCGGAGGCGGTTCAAACGTATTCTTCAAACGCCGCAAAATAGGGAGCGCAGTCTTAAAAAACGCCCTGCCCCCTACGATTACGCAGATTGGCGGCGATTTATTCGAGGTTTCGTCGTCGGTGGAAATGGCGAAGCTGCTGCAGTTCTGCCTTAAAAATTCGCGCGAAAGCTGCTACTATCTGGCCTCCGCTCCATGCCAAGTAGGCGGAGCGATTGCCATGAACGCGGGCGGCGGCGAAAAAACCGCCAACTATATTTCGGATTTCGTTGTCTCCGTAAAGTTTTTCGACGGCAAAAACGTGACTGAAAAACCGCAAGACGAACTTGGATTCGGGCATAGAACAAGCGCGTTTTCGGACAGACGCTGCTTCATAATCTCCGCCGTATTCCGTTTCCCCGAAAAAACATACGCCGAAAACCCGATTGCAGCGCGCATAAATTGGGCGAAACAAAATCAGGATTTAAGCGCGCCCAACTGCGGCTCTTTGTGCAACCGCTACGACGCTAAAATTCTGGGATTTGCGCGCGCGCTTTTTGCGTTCTGCCCCGCGCGGCTTAGCCCGAAAAAGCTCAACTGGGCACAAAACAGGTCGAAAAATCCAGTGTGGCTGCGGTTGTTGTTTTTTGTAATCCGCGCGCTGCACAAAGCCCTCGGCAAGGAACTGAAATTCGAAATCAAAATGTTCGAATAAAAGAACCCGCCGAAAAAGCGGGTTCTTTGCGTTGCGCCTGAGGCTCCGTTGAAAAAGATGCACCGCTAACGCGGAATTTTCACTATACACTTGATGTCAACGCCGACTCCTATGCACGGAGCGTGGGCGGTGTCGGGGAAAAAGACGGCGTAGTCGCCCGCGCCGAGCCCGACGGTTTCCGAAAAACCGTCGCCGAAGAAAACAACGTCGGATTCCGCAAGCCTGTCTTCAACAACGCTTGCGCACTGGGAGCGCGGGCGCACACCTATCAGTTCTCCGCCGCACAAAACAAGTTGCAGGTCTATGTATTTGTCGTGCGCTTCAAGCTTTGCGGCGGAAAGCGGTTTGAGGTTGTTTTCTGCGAACGTGCAGAAAACGCCCCCGCCTAAATCGAGCTTTCCGCGCATTTGCGCGAGCTCTTCAAGCGTGTGCGCGTCGAAAAATTCGAATGCGCCCGCAAAAAGCGGGTTTTGCGCCACAAGCGCGGCGCGCGTCTGGCTATCCGACAAATGCGCCTTCATTATTTCGCCTTGTATTTGTTGTTGACCGGCCGGTAGGTCATTTTTCCGTCGCGGCGGAAAATTGTGGTGTATTGGGAATCCCCACTCCAAGTCGTTCCAGCCGAACTGTAATTGATGAAGCGGCGCGTAGAGCCGTCTTTTAGCGGAACGTCGAAAGCGACAACCGCGCCGTCAACCTTGGCGGGCTTTGCGTTCACGGTAGAATCGGGGTTCGAGGCGATGTCGGCGGGCTTGTCGAAATTCGGCTCGAAACGCTTGTCCATAGCAAGGACGAAAGGTCCGTATTTGAGGTGGAAAACGTCGCTGTTGCCGGGGATATTGGCGATTTTTACGCGGGCGTCGAGATCGATTTTCACGATGTCGCCCCTGTTCCACGTTCTGGAAATATCGACATATTCGCCCGCCTTGATTTCGCCCTCGAACGGAGTTCCGTTGACGAAAATTTTCGTGTTTTCGCTCCACGTCGGAACGAAAAGTTTCAGCGCGAATTTTACGGGTTTTTGGACATCAACCGCAATTTCGGGCGAAACGTCGCCGCCCCAGTTAACGTTTGAAACGTTGAGGCAAACGGAACTGTCGCCCGCGAAGAACTGGAGCGAACCGTTTTCGTAGAGGTTGAACACAACGCCGCCGCCGAACGTCATACAGGCTGCCTGCGGCAGCGTAAACAGACCGCGCGGACCGCTTACCACGCAGCAGTTCATAATGAACTTGGGCGCGTCGGGCGGGTCAATGGAGTTGTCCTCCCAAGTTTTTTTGCCTTTTCGGCACTGGACTTCTGCGGCAACTTTGGAGCCGTTGAGCGGCGAGTAGTGGCACCACCAAGTGCCGTCCGTTTTCTGGGCGGCAAGCATTGCATTGTATGCCGCCAAGTCGATGTCGGCTGCGTAGCGCGGATTGCCCGTTATGCGCAAAAGTTTTGTGCATAATTTTATCCAAGTGGCGGTTACGCATGTTTCCTGCCAGCGGTCTGTTTCGGCGTCCTGTTCGTATTTTGAGCGACGCCATTTTTCGCTGATTGAACTCGAACCAGTAATCAGAATTTCGCTGTCCCTGATTGAGTCGGCAAGCATTTCCGCCGACTTGAGGTAATCGGGGTTGCCCGTTATTCTGTAAAGTTCCAGAACGCCTTCGAAACAGCTCATAGTCTCGTATGCCTTGCTGCCGCCGCCCCTATACAGCGGATAACGCGGGTCTTCCGCCTTGGGAAAGATGTCGGTTACAACCCAGCCGTCGAGTATTTTCCTATACATGTCGCGCGCGCGCTGGGACTCAGCCCAAGAGCGCACAATGTATTCGGCGAAGTCGAGATATTTCTTTTCGCCCGTGTATTGGTAGAGCTGGGCTACAGGCTCTAAAATGCTCGACGAAGCCACTCCGAACCACATTCCAATCATATTGATGTCGTGCTTGCCCGCACCCTCGCCGACGTGCGCGACAATGTAGTCGAGGTGCTTTTTGGCGGCTTCCAGAACCGACTTGTCCGACGTGCGCACGTATTCGGCGACAAGCCCCAAGAGGACGTATTTGCGTCCCCACAAGTCCCAAGTCATTGTGTTGGCGGCGTCGTTGATATCGGTCATTTCCAGAAATTCGTATTTGTCTACAACCGTTTTTATCGCGCCCTGCTTGTCCTGCGTTTTGATAAGCTCGCTTGTCGCGTATTTGAGTTTTGAGTCAAGCTCCTTCGTGGGCATATACGCGTATGCGAGCGCGCCCGAGGTAAACCACTTGCCCCAAAATTCTCCCTTCCACAAACGCGTTTCATTTCTGACTTTGAACGGATACACAAGCATATCCACGTCCTTGCCCATCACGCCGTTTTTGTAGGCTGTCTTGAGGGCGTTGCCTAAAACGCCGTCGAATTTGAGCGAACCTATCGGCATAGGGTTGAAGGTGTCGGGTTTGAGCTTCACGACCGGTTCGGCGGCAAATACCCCGAACGCTGCGCACGCGCAAAAAAGAATCAGTAGTTTGTTTTTCATAAATATTTCTGCTGTTGTATAATTATCCGCTTTTGAACGGCAAAAGCATTCAAAGCTTCGGGGTATGCTGGATTACCG
>JAEXGH010000006.1 GCA_023450935.1 Verrucomicrobiota bacterium
GCGGGGCGCGGCCGACGCGCCGACCGCCGCAAACATTGCAACGGGAACAATGCGCAGAAACCGCGCCGACTTTCCCGCTGAGCATGCGGCAATCGTCCCGAAGACTACCGCCATAAAAGCGTAGTCGGCAGTCCAGCTTTTGAAATCGGCTACAACCAGAACCGCAAAAGGCATCAGCAGCGCAATCAGAAAAACCGGCAGGCGGAACATTTTGTCGGTTTTCGACATTCGCACTGCGTAGGCGATTATTGCGGCGGCACACGCAACAAAAAACGCGCCGTGGTAGTTCCCGAGAAAGTCTTTTTCTCCCAACCGCGCAAAAAACCAAAGCATAACCGCCGCGAACGATGTTGCGTTTGCCGAACGCATAATTACGGCAGCGGGGAACACGAGCAGGAACATTGCCGCGAAAAAACGGGCGGTATTGGGAGGTATCTGCCAGATGTCGCCCACCAGTTTGAGCGCGAAGAAAAGGCAGAACGCGTTGAACACTGCCGCCGTCTCCCGTGCGGCTTTTGACACGTCAGCCACCCGCACCCAGACGGCGGATTCTCTCCATAAGCGGTTCAACTCCATAAAACATACTCGGATTTTTACGGCGGCGTGCGGATTTGTCAAACGTTAAGGCGCAAAAAAATCCCGCCCAAACGGGCGGGGTTTTCCTACTTAGCCAATTTTACGAAAGCTTCTTTTCGACTTCGTTCTTCGCCAAGCGGACGTAGGCGGGAAGCCCGTTTTCGTAGGGGACTTTCACTTCGCCCTGCAACAGCGGAAGAATATACTTGTTGAACTGCTGGGAAATCGTGATTTTGTCTTCGTTTATCCAGTTTTCGGGGAAGTGTTTTACGCCGTTTGCAACTTCGCCGAGGTCAACCAAAACGGTTTCGGCCTTGTATTTGTCGCCGTCGCCGCGGACGATTGCAACCATTTTGCCGGTTTCGCCTTCCACCGCCGCCTTTACTGCTTCCTGACCGCATTTGAAAGCTTCTTCGGAGTCTGCCGCCGAAGAGCAGTGCGAAGCCGCCCTCTGCCCGTGCCCGAGCTTGCACGAGCGCGCCTTGACGTTCGGCAGACGCGTCGCAACCAGATTCTGGAGGAATTCGCCCACGCCGCCGAGCTGCGAGTGCCCGAAGGAGTCGGTCGCGCTTGCCGAGGCCACGTAGTTGCCGTTTTCGTCGGCAAGGCCTTCGCTTGCGACAACCAAGCAGAATTTGTTGTTTTTAAGGCATTCTTCAACCTGTGCAATAAAGTAGTCGGCATTAAAGGCGACTTCTGGCAGGAGAATGATGTGGGGGGCGTCTTCGGGGGTGCTGCGGCGTTTTGCGATGGTCGTTCCCGCGGCAATCCAGCCCGCGTTTCTGCCCATGACTTCGACAATCGAAACGAGGTCGTGATTGCCCATAGCTTCGTGGTCGAGAGCGAGTTCGCGGATTGTTGTCGCCAGATATTTCACAACGCTGCCGTAACCGGGGCAGTGGTCGGTGAGGACCAAATCGTTGTCGATTGTTTTGGGAATGCCGATTACGCGCATTTCCCAGTCGATATTTTCGGCGTATTTGGCTATTTTGTTCGCCGTATCCTGAGAGTCGTTCCCGCCGATGTAGAAGAAATACCTGATGTTATGCGCCTTGCAGACTTCGAGGAAGCGGGCGTAGTCGGCATCGCTTTTGATTTTGTAGCGGCACGTTCCCAGAGCCGACGCGGGCGTGTAGCACAGCCCGCGGATTGCCTGTTGCGATTCCGCCGCCAAGTCGATAAGCTTTTCGTTCAAGATACCTTCAATACCGTTGAGTCCGCCGTAAATTTCCTCTATGCATTCGTGGTTGAGGGCTTCCGTTACAACGCCCGCCAAGCTCGCATTGATTACCGCCGTCGGGCCGCCCGACTGCGCTACTAAAACGTTTCCTATTAATTCTTCCATAGTAAGTTTGTTTATTGAATTGAAGTTGCAATCTTTGCAAATTCGGGCGTTGTTGGCAACTATTTTTTTGAAAAAGAAAGCCGCGGGGCGTCTACGTGCAACACGGCGGGTTGGTGGGCGACGCGCCATTGCGCGACAACTTTCGAAATGATTTGACAACTTTTGGACAATCGCTTTGAATTTCTGCGTTATGAAACGTTTATGTATTGCACTGATGGGGGTTATTTTTGCTGCGGGTTGCTCCGTAGACGATAAGAAAACCGAACTGGTAGACAATCCCGCGTATTCCGACGCGGTTTTCGTATTCAAATACAAGGACAACCGCGAGGAGACAAAGAAGGTGAAACTCGCCCGACAGGAGGACGGCGCGTGGCGCGCGTTCATCAGCCGCGACAAGCTCAATGCCGACAAGGATTTGAAAGCCGTAGACATCGTTGTTCCCGCGTGCGAAGCCAAAAAGGGCGAAGACGGCTTCTTCATCAACACGCGCAGCATGCTCGGCACATACAGGCTCGACAACGGCAGTTATTCTTCGTTCGGCGGCAACCACGTCGCGTTCTTCGGGGCGAAAAATCCGCGCCACACTTGGGTTGCAATCGTCAAGGGGCTGAATCTCGAATTCAGTATGGTCGCCGAAGCCAAAAAGGGTGAATACAAAATTTTTCCGCGTTTCGAAATCGAACGCATGGAGGGCACGCCCGCATACGAGGACGCAATAGTAGATTTCTACGAACTTCCGTCCGCCGCGTCGTATCCCGAAATGGCGAAGAAATACCGCCAATACCAGCTCGCCCGCGGCGAGATTATTCCGCTTAAGCAGCGCATAAAGAACAACCCCAAGCTAGAGCGTTTGGCGAAGTCGATTGTCTGCCGCGTCCAGCACGGCGGCAAGCCCATTCCGAAAGACAAAAACGGCAAGCGCATCATTGCCGACCAGACTCTTGCGACAGAACCGAAAATGAACGTTGCCGCAACATGCCAGCAGGCCACCGATTCGATAAAGCTTTTGAAAAAATACGGCTGCGATTATGTCGATTTGCAGGAAGTGGGCTGGAATATCCGCGGGCACGACGGACGTTATCCGCAGCTGCTGCCCGTAGAACCCGCAATCGGCGGAGAGGAGAAGCTCAAGGAGACTGTCGAAACCGCCAAGAAGCTCGGCTACAACATTTCCGCGCACGTCAACCACACCGACGCCTACAGAATAGCCGACTGCTGGAGCGAAGACTACATCGCCCGCCGCGCCGACGGTTCGCTTATGTATGTGGGCTGCTGGTCGGGCGGCAAGGCTTTTACCCCATGCCCCAAGGCCATTTTCGAGCTGTTCCCCAAAAAGGACTATCTGATGATTCGCGACAGGCTCGGCTTCAACGGCATTCAGCACGTTGACGTGATTTCGGCAATCGCCCCGCGCATCTGCCACGACTCGCGCCACCCGCTCAACCGCCGCCAGTGGTCGGACGCGTATTTGAAGATAATGAAATACGGGCACGACGTTTCGGGCGGGTTTACTTCCGAATGCGGTTTCGATCACGTCATAAAGTATCTCGATTGGGCGTTCTACATCAACCACTCAATGCGCCTGCCCAAGATGTTCGACAGGTTCGTTCCCACTTGGCAGCTTGTCTACCACGGCGCAGTTCCCACAATGCCCTTCTTCAGCGACACTGGATTTAACAGGAAAAAGGATTGGCCCGACATTCGTCTGCGCATGGCCGAATACGGTTCGCGCCCCGTCTACTACGGCGGCTGGCTCAGCGAAACGAATATTGCAAACTACGTAAAGCCGCTCTACGACGAATACCAGAAGATTGCCTACCTGCAAATGGAGCTTATGGAAGACCACAAGCAAATTGCCGACGGCGTGTTCCAGACAACATACGCCAACGGCGACAGGGTTGTTGTAAACTACAACGATATAACCGTAGAGTTCGAGGGCAAGCCGCTGTTTGCCAAGGATTATCGCCTCATCAAGAAGTAAAAACTTGCGAGGACGCAATGCGGGCGGGCAATAGGTATTTATAGTTGAAATACCGACAATAAAATTGCCCGCATTGCTTTTGTCGAAAAGACGGTTTTGTTTCACCTCACATACCTAAGTATGCTTCGGTTCACAAAACGCGACTTTTCGCTCAAACCTCGCAAGTTTTTAAAAAACATGCGGGGACGCCGCCTCCGTTGCGTGATTTTTGTTATAATACAGAAAGGGCTTCGCGTTTAAAAACGCAACAGAGGCGTCTCGCGGCTTATGGAGGTTTTGTTCGGGTGGTCTGTTCTCAAGCACTATCCCACCACTCAAAAACGCAAATCCCAGTGCGAACCCCGCGAATTTGTCCTGTTTGCACAAAGCGGGTTCGAACTCACAAAGAATTTTTTTAACTACTCGCGTTTAAGTTCGAATCCACATTGTGTTCCGCCGAAAAAAACTTGTGAGGCGTGTGCTTAGGGAGATGTTTGTGAGTTGGCGGAATTAACCTTGCGGTTATTCCGCCCGAACAAACTCTCCATAAGCCGCGAGACGCCTCTTTGCGAAGTTTAATTATGCGAAGCATTTTTCATTTCAAAAGAATGAAATTCTTTCGCAAAGAGGCGTCGTCCTCACAAGTTTTTCTTCAATAAGGTGGCGTTTGATGTCAATACCTCGCGCCAGACAATCCACAGCGAAAAGCTGCCGGTCCACGACACTTTGTTGTTGACGTTCGTTATGGTGTCCGCCCCGATTTTTTCCGCTTCTTTGGCTATCATTTTCCGATTGTTTTCAATGGAAACAGTGTCGGAGAAAAGCGAGAGCGTGTTTTCGTTTTGCCTGTCTGGATTGCCCGCAAACAGGGGCACGAAAGAGAACAAATAATAGCCGTAATTTTCCGCGCGCACAACGGCGACGGGCTTTTCGCCGCCGACTACCGCCCCGTTTTCGACAGTCGCCACTTCCGTAGTTGCGCATCCGCAAAGTAGCGCGGCGGTGGCAGCTAAAATCGACGCAAATTTTTTCATTTTATTTTTCCTCCGAGTTTGTGTTGACGGTTTTGTTTTCGGACTGCGCAACAACTGCAGAGACCTGAATTTCCTTATACCAATACAGCCCGAATGTCGTTCCGAAATAGGGAATCCAAGAAAAGAAGCAGGTGGAATTGCCGTCGGTTTGAATGTCGCATACCTTATCGACGTTCAGCTCGCGGCACTTTTGGTTGAATGTTTGCATTGCGGTATCTAAGTTTACAGTGTCGGAGAATAGCGCGAAGGAGTCCTCTTCTTTTCCTCCGCTGAAAATGGGAATCCAGTTGAATAGATAATAACCGTAGTTTGTGGCTACAATTTGCCGCGTCTGTTGCGCGCCAATGTTTGCAACGTGCGGAACGGGCGAGTTTTCGGTGGTCGATACGCCCGTGCAACCGACCATTGCCGCGGCAAGCGCGAAAATTGAAATCTGCAAAATGTTTTTCATATTTTTCCTTTTGAAGTGGCGGATTTTACTGTCGAAGGCCTCAACGGCACGGAACGAACTCTTCGTCCGCCCATACCGCAACGAACCTTCATGGACACACAGTAATTTTTCGTCACAAAATGTAAACAATAAATTGCCGATGTGATTTTATTCTTTTTGCAAAAACTAAAAACCGCTTTCTGCCGCGTTTTTTGCGGCGTCCTTGATGATTTCGAGAATGTGCGCGTCGAGAATGTCGGTTATTTTCTCAGTCTTCAGAAGAACGCCGTAGCCGCCGTTTCCGCCGCCGAAGCCGTAGTTTTGTATGAAAACTTCAAGCCCGTCGGCGCGTATTACAAAGCCGTCGATGTTGCGGTTGTAGAATTCGTAGAAGTCGGATTCATCTTTAAGCTTGGCGATGTCGGCGGCGCAGCTTTCGGGCATCTCAAAAGGCAATTCTTTCACTGCGCGTTCGAGAAAATCCTTCAGCTTGCCCTCTTTTATCACGTCAGAAATCGACAGCGACTTCGGCGTGGTCAACATTCCGTGGGAGCAGCTGAACAGAAAATTGTAGCCGCGGTATTCAAGCGTTCCGTGTGCTCCACCCCAGAATGAGTAAAACCTGACGCGTTCGGAAAATAAATTTTGGTTGTTTATGTAGACATGCCCGTAGGCGTCGAATGACGGGTATAGCGCGCTTCTGAATCCCAGCTCTTCGGCTTCCGCCTCCCACTTTTTGTAGGCTTCGGCAATGTCATTTTTCAGCTTATCGTAGTATTCGCGCAATTCGGAATTGACAAAGCGTGCAGAATCGTTGCCGCCGTCCAGAAACAAAATCTGACAAATCTCGCCGTTATCGCTCGGGGACTTTGAACACGCCGAAAATGCGAGTGTCGCCAAAATTACAAACAGTATTTTTTTTGCAGCATTTTTCATACTACGCTTTTCTCCGTTAAAGCACCCAGTCTTCCGTTGCAATTTGAATTTTCCGAATTTTCCGCAACAAAATTTGCGGACAGTTTTTCGGCTTTGCGTGAAACGCTGTGGAACGTATTTTACAGCGTTTGTCGATTCGTTCGGGGGCGTAGCAACCATCGATTGTGTTTATTTCGCGCCGCAAACGGACTTTGCGAACACTAACAAAAAAGCCCGCAGACGTTGTAAATCTGCGGGCTTTAAAATGGTGGAGGTGAGGGGAGTCGAACCCCTGTCCTGAAGACTTTCGGATATGCCGTCTACATGCGTAGTCCCGACTTAATCTTTCCGACGCGTTGGGCTCGGACAGCCGCGCGGCGGGCATTCTCCGGTTTGCGGCGGGCACCGCCCCGCAGAATCGACGATACCCCCTGTTCCCGATGTCGTCGCCCGTTCTCTCCTATCGGGTATCAGAGAGCGGACGTGCCGCGATAATTAAGCAGCAATAGCGTATTCTTCGCCATTTATTAGTTTTTTTGACACATTTTTACGAAGCCAAGTGTCGTCTTCGGCACGCAGACATAAACTACGATCGACAGTCGAATTCCGGAACACCCCCCGACGCATTTTATTCTACAACCGAGAATATCGAAAAACGCGCCCGCAAAATCAAGCTTTATTTTTGCCCGTCTAAAATTCTTGACTTTGTTTTTTCGTTGTTGCGTAATGTAGAATTATTTCTATACCAAATCGAAACCTGAGTAAAAAATGCTGAATTTTTCAGAACAATGTTTGGATATGGCCCAATCAATTTTGGGCAAAAACATCGACTCCATAAATCAGGACGGCTCAATAACTCCAGTAGACAACGAGCCGTCGTTAGACTGCGAACCCGGGCACGCGGCAATGGCGTTGGGCGAATACTACCGCGCAACGGGTTCGACATCGCTCGGGGGAAAAGACATTGTCGATTTAGTTGCTAAGTGCATAACCGCCCAGTCCGACAACACCGAATACACGGAGGACGGTTTGGCGTATATGTCGCTTGGGTTGCTCGCATTCGGACCTTCCAAAGACAGAAATTCCGTTTGGGACAAGCTCTCCGAGGAAACGCGTAAAAACCTTGAAAAACGCCTCCTTTCCAGAACCGACTACGACGATTTTTTTCAGGTTTTCAACATCGCAAAAGCCGTTGCGCGCTTCAGCATGGGGCTTAGCAAAAAGGACGAAACAGGCAAGCTAATCGACAGATTCCTCGAGCGAATCCAGCAGACCTCCACGGGTTATTTTGACGACAAGCCCACGGACAACGCAATGCTCGACGGCGCGTTCGACATCTTCGGCGTTGTGGCGTTCGTGTTTATCCGCCAGTCGTTGCAACTGCACGCAAATATGCACCTGCGCGACAGGAAAATTCCAAGTCTGCGCACGTTTGCCGAAAAGTATCTGCGCCTGCTTCCCGATATGGTTCGCAGCGACGGCCTCGGTTGGGCATACGGCAGGAGAATAGGTGCATACGGGCAGATGCACTGCATCTCGATGATTTTGCAGGCAATGCGCGACAACTGGATTTCGGAAGACAAAATGCCCGAATACACCGACGTTTTGCGCCGCTTGTTCCAGTTCTTCTTCATGACGTTCCTCGATCAGGAAAACGGCTATCTGGTTATCCGCGACGCCCAGCGCAGCGCGGAGAATTCGTGCACCACGCGCATGGCGAATTTCGACGCCGCGCGCTATCTGTGCCAGTGGGCGCGTTTGGCAAAAACAATCGGCCGCAAGATGAGCAGCGACACAATCGCCGAAAAAAACATCAACAAATATGTTTCCTTCGATAATTCCAACCGCAAGGAGCAGGGCGTTTTCGTCTATAAAAACGTGGAGTCGGCAATGCACACCTGCCTGCCGCTGGTCGCCCCAAACGAGGCGAATTCGTCGTCTTCGCTGGCGTTCCCGCATATCCCCGGAATTTTCGACTGGCCGGCCGACAAATATCTGCCAATTCTCGTTCCGGAACTTACCTTCGGCGAAAATATAACAACGCCCTCATACTACGGCAAACGCTGCATGACGGGAATCGGCTTCCGCAATTCCTTCTTCTTCCGCTACGAACAGCCCGAACTCGTAACCAAAGACGGCAAGATTGTCAAAGGGCTGGGCTCGTGCAAAGTTTCGTGGACGTTCAGCGCGAAAAAGCTTGTCGGCGACTTCATCTACACAGTTCCCAACCAGATTTCGCTCGACAAATTCAGATTGGTTGTAGCCTACGGCACGCCGCATTCCGAATACCACGTCCCGATGACATACGCAATCGGACAAAACGGGCAGGGCGTCAGTATTGAGAAGGACGATTTTCAGGCGAATTGGCTCGATACCGAGGTCGTTTCGGAAGACCCCGAATACCGCTCGTATTGGGGGAAAATCCACTACCTGCAAGTCTACGCTCGAGACCGCGCAATGGTAATGCGTCCCGGAGCCCAATACCGCATAACTATCGCGCTCGAACCCGATATAGCGTTTGCCCAATAAAGAGATTTTTGTAATTCAAAAGTGCGGCTTGTTGCCGCACTTTTTGTTTTTTGCGGTGGTTTTGCGCGGACTTTGCAAGCGTCGAATTCAGACAACAAAAAATATACACTATAAAAACGCTACGAAACATACTCTTGTTCGCAGGTATAATCTCACTTTTACCGCCGCCACTTTGAGAGGATTAAAAAACTTTAATAAACGCGCAAAGGCGAATTGCCTACGGCAATCGCCGCCGCTTACCAACATGTAAAAAGCTCGCGCTTTTGAGGTGTCAGGCGTTGAAGAATGCGCGGGCGTCGGCTTTGGATATGCCGTGCATGTTGACGTATCGGGAGCGGAGCAAAGACAGGTCGCGGTGTCCCATGTTGAGTTGGAGTCTGGGGAGGTCGGCGTAGTGCTTGGCGTGGAAACTCGCGTAGGTGTGGCGCAGCACATCGCAGACCCAGCGTCCGCGAAAGCCCGAACTGTCGCGAATCTCGCGCCAACGCCGCTCCCAGTCGCGCGGGCAAATTTTTTCGCCCTTGGCGCGAACGTGCGAAGTGCCCAAAATTTTGCCGAGCACGGGCGGAATCTCGACTTGCCGCACGCCGCCGGTTTTGGAACATTGCGAGCGCACGGTGATGATGTTTTCGTCGGTGTCGATGTCGCTCCAAGTGAGCCTGCGCACCTCGCGCGGACGGATTCCCGAATACACCAAAAGCGCGGCGGTAACCCCGCAGTCATCGCCCGCGCGCTTGGCAGTCTGAACAAGCCTGCGCGTCTGATAAAGCTCGAGCGGGACAATTTCGCGCTCGACGATTTTCCTCCGTTCAACACACTTTATCGGATTGCGCCCGCACCAGTCGCGGCGCAGGGCAAATTCGAATAACGCGTGCAACATCGCCCGCGCCTTGTTGTGCTGCGGTGCGGTTGAAAACGACATCCCGAGCCATTCGGCGCACTCGCCCGCGGAAAATTCCGAAAAGTTTTTCGAGGCAAACTGCGGCTTGAAACGCATCAGCCTCCCGAAAATCCAGCGAATGTCGCGCAGGGAGTCGGGGCGCAAATGGCGTTTGCTCTCGAGGAAAATTTCGTAACCGCGCAGGAGGGACATTTCGCAGTCGCGCACATTGCGCCGCCCCGCGTCGATTACCTTCGCGCAGTATTCGAGGTCGCCAGTTGCCGATTTCTTGCAGTCTAAAATGCTTCTAATCAGGCGTGCGGCGTCAATTATAGAGACGTCAACACCCTGTAAAATGCGCTTGGCAGCTTTGTATTCTTCGTTCGTCGTATTCATAATACT
>JAEXGH010000011.1 GCA_023450935.1 Verrucomicrobiota bacterium
TTACGCTGTCTTCAACTTCGATTGTCAAAACGCCAGTATGCCCGTGCAGATATTGAGCTTCTCCCTTAAAACCATAAAACCTGTGGGCGTACTGCAAGTCCAATGTTGTAATAGATTTCATAATTTAGTTCCTTTTGTGTATTAGATTTTTAAAAGAAAATCATTTGTATTTCTACTTTGAAAATACAATAACGATTCTCGTTATTACGTTTATTATCGTAAAAATTTTATTTACTCTAAGTCAAGAAAAAGTCGCCGCCTCCATGGGGGGGCGATACGAACCAATTTTATCTGAATCAATAAATACAAGCGACAATAACATCAACCAAGTCAATTTACTCCCTTAGCTTCCTGTCCTAATTTTGGGCACACCGCACATTGATTTCCCATTTGGAAGTAATCTGATCGTTTTGTGTCATAACTACTCTATTATTGTTTTGTATACTATCATGATTACAGTGAATCTTTGGTCGTTTGACATAAGGAAGGGTTTGAAAATTGTAGTGAAATTTTTGCTATCGGAATCAAAATTTTCCCGATTTGTTCTACAAATATCATTTTCTAAGAGCACTTTTAGCGCCGTAATTTAATCTGCTTTTGTATTTTCACAAAGAGGGACGTGCTACGCACGTATCAAGGGATTCGGTGTTTTGGCGGAAATTTTATCCGCGGAACACATTCCCTTGTATGAAGAAAAATTCACTCAGATTGGAGTATCGCAACGGGCGCAAATCGCCTTATTATGTGTTTTATCCCGACGCGGGCAAAATAAAATCAAGGTCGTTTAGGACCCAAAGCGAAGCGGAATCTTTTATGTTTTCGCTTAGGAGCGAGTATTCGCTCCCAGAGGATATGATAATTCCAAGCGGCGTTCGTTTGGCCGTCTTAAAACTCAACACGGAATGCCACAAGCGCGGGCTGTCCACCGAGATTGTAATCAACGATGCCATCAGGCGCGTCGAGTTAAATTCATACAACAAGGTTGTATTGGTGCAAGACTGCGTGCGCAACTTTATGGCGCACAGTAAGCGTATAAATCTCCGCGACAAAACGCTCAAAGAATACGACCAATACCTGCGAGTCCGATTTATCCCATACTTCAAGGGAACTCGGAATTTTGTGACAATTCTCAAAAGCGAAATCGAAGCTTACATAGGTTCGAGCGGGTCTCAGAAGAACAATCTCAAAGTAATCAAGGCGTTGTTCAAGTTCGCCAAGCGTGAGGGATATATTACGGAAGACGCTGCCGCCGAGGTTACGCTTGAGCGCAAGTATAGCGACACGATGCCTGCGAAAATTCTGTCGGTCGAAGAGGTCAAAACGCTGCTTAAATCAGTTCCGAAAGAGTATCTGGCAGGCTTTGCGTTGATGACGTTTTACGGAGTCCGCCCGGGAGAACTGATTGGCAATTTCGAGAAGCGTTTTATGCAGTGGTCGGACATCAACTTCAAGTCGAGGGTTATCACGATTCAGGGGAAGACATCGAAGGTGCGCAAGCAACGTGCCACTCAAAATGTTTCGGAAAACTTATGGGCGTTTTTGGAAGCCGTTCCCGAGAACGAGCGGAAAGGAAACATAATTAAAGGCTCGTATTGGACGTTTCGGAAAATGCGGCGCAAGTTACCGGTTGCCCTCTCGCAGGACGTTTTGCGACATACTTTCGCCACATACGCGTATTTCGAATACGGGCCGCAAAAGACGGTTGCCGACATGGGGCACATTCGTGGCTACGCCACGTTGGCTCAGCACTACATGGGCAGCGCAAATTCCGATGATGCCAAGAAATTCTTCTCCATCACACCGCAAAGCTTGGCGGAGGAATCGACGGAAAATTCGAAAGCGTAAATTTTTACCCAGTAAAACTTTGATAATAATAATTAATAAAATTATAAAATGAAAATAGAAATAAATAACTCAGAAATAGAGTCGCTACTTAAAATAGCGCAGACAATCAGGACGACCGCCGAATTAAGTGACAAAAAATTGTCGGAATATTGCGGAGTCGAACTGATAGACATTCACCAGACGCTCGCAATATTGCGAATGTCGCGAAGGACATTCGGGAAATACCTGAAAAAGTATTCCGAAATGCGGTGCATTGGAAAACCACATTCCTATGTAAAATCGGAGGTATTGCGCGTAGAGAAAATTCTCAAAGCTAAATACGACCACCGCTTCGTTCAACCCCAAATGGAAAGGTAGACAATGGAACAACCTGATTTACCAGAAATGCAAAATACATTCGGCAGAGATCCCTCAGCAAAAATCGACGAGGTGGAAATTGCCGAAGAAACATGTCCGACAACGTCAAACCAGAACGCCACTTCACAAAAAGTAGTTCCAGAAAGTTTTGCCGAAATTGAGTCCTGTATAGATTCATATCTCGAAAACAACGGAGGTGATTTAGGCAAGGCGATTATCGAATTCGGAGAAAGCGCGAAACGAATCAAGGATTTTGTAGAATCTGGTAAGGGGCAAATGACGTTGCGAATTTTTCAGAAAAATCCAGAGATTGTCCCGCAAGACGGGAAATCAAAGGGAAACATCAACTGCTATACAAAATTTAAGGAGATGTTCCCGAACGCGGAAAAATTTCTCATATCGCGTAGCGAATTCTACAAATGCGCGAAAGTTAAGAAACTGTTAGATGCGATAAACGACAATCAGTTGTTGGACAAAATCAAAACACTTTCGTATACGAAAATAAAAAGCGTGGCGAACAAAGCAATACCCGTAGAAAAACAAATTGCAAAATTATGCAAAACTCTAACTCCTGGCACACCGAAGATACCGTCTTCGCCGAAACCGAAAGCTGTCGGAGAAAAACAAACGCGCTCGATGAAAGTAAAAAACATTTTCAGCGGATTTACCAAATCGCAGAAATTTTATAAGCGCGCTATTGATTCGGCGAAAAAACGCTTATCCCCAGAATCGAATCAGATTATTACCGATTTGGAAAACGCTTTGGAATTTTTAACTCAAAAAGCGGAGCCGGTATTAGCGCAGTTGAAAGCCCAGTCTCCCAAGGCGACAAAGAAACTTCAAAAGGTCAAAACACGAAGACAGGAAGGGGGGTATATTGAAAGGTAACCAATATGGGTTTCGCAGTGCAAGCATAGGGGAATTGTCCGTACACGGACATTACCCCAGCTTGCCGAGGGTGGTTGACACCCCCTCTGGACACCCCCGAAAACGCTACGCGTTTCTTAAGGAAAATTGTAATTATGGACAAAGAAATAAAAGATAAACGAGTGGAATTTCGCGTTCCCGAAAATGAAAAGAAATTGTGGAACGCGGAGGCGAAAGCGCGGAAAATCAGTGTCGGCGAGCTTATACGCAACGCCGTTGCGGATTTTCTCGGGAAGATACGAGATCTTGTTTTCGTCAGGAAAGAGACAATTGAGCACTCACGTATTGTGGCAATCAGCAGGCTTTCAAACAATCTCAACCAGATTGCGCGAGATCTGAATTCTGCGCTTAAATACGGAAATCCCATCGATGTATTAAACACGCAGGCTAAGCTTGTGGAAATTCTGAATGAGGCTATTATAATAGAGGATTGCGCCCGCAGAATCGAGAAAGGCGACGAACGACTGGCAATATTCGCATACTTCGAAAGAGACCCCAAATTACGGGATGTGATTATGGAGTATTTACATAAAAAGAATTCGATATGATTATAGAATATTTACCCTCTACGTTAAAGTACTTGCTTGGCGATGTAGATTCGAAAGGACGCAAACGTCCTTCAACAATTGTCGGCGGCTGTTACGACAGTTTTATGCGCGAAATCGAACAAAAATCCAGCAAAAAGAAAGGTTATGTGACGTTCTGCTATCGCGACAAAAAGCCGCTTGCGGAGCTTGGCGGATCAAAGTTTCTTGCTTCGCTAATGGACGACATTCTGGAGAAATTCTATCCTAATATGGACAAGTCGAACTTTCAACACTTGTTCATCTTGCACGACAATCCCAAGCACGATTTCGAATTAAACTTCGTTGCGGCGGAAAGTGTCGGCGGGAGATATTTCCCCGTCTATTTTGACAAATACGACAGGAAATACTTCGAGGCATTCGGGCGTTATATCCATAAAAAATACCCGAAACTCACCGACCCGAATTCACCCGAGGTCAGGCGGGGACTTGCCGATGCAAACAAATATTGGAATTCGTCGCAGCAGTCGCTTTTTCTCAGGCTGAAAAATGAGATGTCGGAATATGGAAAACCGATAAACAACCGCGAGGATTTCGAAAGGTTTTTGAAGCAAAGCAATTTTATCATAAACCGAAAGACCGACACTTCAATAACCGTAAAATCGGGAGATACGAAGATAAAACTTACAGGTAATCTTTGCAACAACGGCAACACGCATGCGATTGATTCGGAAGGCGTAAATGTTGACGAACGATACAAAGAGCTTTCCCAAACGCGCTACGCGCGTCTTAAAAACAAATATAAATACTTAAAAAATTATGAATATCCAAAACAAAGAAACAACATCGGACAACATATCAAAGACATCAACGCCAATTCAGTATCAGATGATTCCGCCGTTTGCGGAAATCCTCATGAACGAATTGAAAAATCCCGATTCGCAGATTCACAGAGTTCTTCTCTGGGGCTTTCAGAGAATAGCAGTCAGGGCGTGCGCGGAAATGATGAAAATGCAGGAGGAATTCTACGAGAAACATCGGGAGGAACTGAATCAACTTCTAAAAGATGTCCGAATGAATATTATAAGAGATTTCTCGCAAACAATAGTAAAATTAACAGAAAACTTAGAGAATCAGAAGATAAGCTTTCAGAATTTGCGAAAGGAATTGTGCTCATATATCCTGGCCTACAAAAAGAACTTGGATACAATTCGGCATTGATTGGTTTTCAAAAAGCGTGGGATGCAATTTTCGCTCCGAGTACAAAAAGTCTAATGAGACTATTTTTGAAAATCATAATAGATATGGAAATTTTCCTCTGCGGAAAGAACCAACAAAAGACTCAAAAACAACATATGGGCCAGCCGCTGGGGTATCCGCCACCACGCAGTTGGACAGGGCAAGCCCAACCTGCGCGAGATACTCAACGCGGTTATGATTATGATCGTTAACGTTTCCGATTAAGTTAGCATATACAGGAGATACTTTCGGATTAGGGGAGTATCTCTTTTTCTTGGGGAATTTCCTTCTTGGTAGCAAGAATATAAACATTGTAAGTTCGATTGACACAATTGCGCGTTTATGATATATACGCGCAGTCCTTTGGCGCGGGGGGGCTTATAATTGCACGTATTGTGAACTTAAATAGCAATATTATTTGCTTGCAAATAGTATATCAATAAGCAACTATATATACAACAACCTAATTCTCTTATCGTTATGAACGCAAATCACGATGTCAACCAGTCTGAATCCCCGCACAAATTCTTGGCGCGCTTGCTTGCTGACAGAAAAATAACAATATATACGCTCGCCAAAGAGTCGAAATTGACGCCCGATGTCGTTTCGCGCTTGGTGAATGGAAAGCGCGCGTTTACTCCCGATACCGCATGCCGCATTGGGAAAGCGTTGGAAATTCCTCCCGAAAACAATCTGTTGCTAATGCAGGCTAAGTTCAATTTTGCGGCGGTTGCATCCGACGAAAAATACAAAAGCATCACTCCGATAAAATCCGATCCGAGCAGACGTAAAAAAACGCTTTGCGCCGAAAAATACCTTTCGAAAAAACAAGAGGAGTAGACTTTGCCGCAGGCGGATTTGCACTTCGCGCTTTGCGGCAAAATTTGTCAGCGGACGTCTTGGCAAACTTCCCGTTCCTCGGGTCGAGCTCGTGCGGTCAAAATTCCCGCCCTCGTCAAAAACGGGCTTGGGTTGGCGTTGCAAATGAAATGCAGCGAGTGTCGGGCTCGCGTTATGGCGACATAGAACAAGTTTACCGAATCGTCATTATCTGCATTCGGAGAATCCTTGAATAGGATTTGCTTGATTTTCTGCGCCGTTTCATCGAAGTGTTTCGGGTAGTTTTCGCCCGTCGCATCGAGAATTACGACACAGTCGGATTCTTCGCCCTTGTACCTGTGGACTGTTGAAGCTCTCAATTTCGCGGGGGAGAGTTTCACGCCTTTTGATTGCAATATCAGCAGCGTTTTTTGGCGAATCAGCTCCAAATCGCCTATCGGGTCAACCAAGTTTGTTCTGGCAAGCAACGCAAAATCGGCGTCTTCATTTTTCGCCAGTTCCTTTTCGATTATTCCGCAAAGCGTGTCGTAGAATTTTTTTGAAAATTTCGACAAAACCTCTCGCGCGATGTAGTGAACCTCAATGTTTCCTTCGCTTGTTTTTCCGGGACACGGGCGCATTGCAAGGCCGAATAGCCGCATGTCGGGCGAATTTGAATTGTCGTTTTTTACGCGTTTGAAATTTTTGAAAGTATTGGCGGCATTAACAAGCTTTAAATCCATTCGGTATGTTATGGGCAATTCGAAACGCTTCACTTTGAAATTACCGAACGGGTTTTCCTGTCCTTGGGAAGTATGGTTGGTGCTGTCGCCTGTGTCCGCTCCGCCTTTTGAAACATCCTTAGGCTTCGACGGATTTGCCAAATTCAAAAACAGCGTAGGATGTGCGCCGATAAACCTGTTAATTGCCTGCGCCGGGTCGCCTACCGATATAAAGTTGGCAGCGGGAGCACACTTTCTAATTTCCTTTAAAACATCCACAAAAACGCTGTTCATATCCTGAGCTTCGTCAACAAACACAAAACGCAAATTGCTAAGCATTTCTTTGGCCCTATTCAACAACGGACTTTCCCCGACCGCCTTTTCCATAACAGCGGAAAATGTTTCGAAATTTACGTCAATGAGCTCGCATAAGGTAGTAGACAGGACATTGAAAAAAGCTTCGATTTTTGCGCGCGTTTTCGAGTCCCCTCCTATTAAATTACTCCCCGATCCTCCATTACCATTCGACGACGAATACTTTTTTAATATTTTATCCACATATATCTTTGCCTTCATACTGCCGGATTTGGGCACAACGCTTATCTTCCCTTCGGCTCTTAGGCGTTCTATTATTTCCATTAGGAACTTCGATAGTTCGTCCTTGCCGATGTATGTGAGGCCGGAAAGGTCTTTAATTTTCTGCCCTTCCGTATTGGCATTGCATTCGTTGCAAAATTCCCTCAATTCCTCGATGTCAGACGGGACTTCTTCGGGCGAAAACTTTAGCCAATCTTCGGGCGTAGGTTGAGTTGGCAAGGATTTCAAAAACTTGCCGTTTACCAAAAGCGAGCCGTAAAACATATTGTCGTCTTGGTCTCCGTCAACAATTTCGATATACGATTTTCGCCTTACCGATTCGGCAGACTGGCGTTTCCCAAAATCGAAGTTGTCGATAATTGAAATTATCGCGCGGTCGTCGCAAATTTTTAGGTCGTAGTTTATGTCCCAAAGGAAAAGGCGGTTTGCGATGTCGCAAATTCTTTTTTGAAAGGCTTGCGGTAGCGGATTCCCCTCAGCGGACAACAACGAATCACCGCGCAGCGTACGATCTTTCTGAAATTCCTTAGAGCAACGTCTTTTGATATCGCCGCGAAGCAGCTCTCCGTTGCTAGAAATTCCGAGGTCCGACAGTCTCTCCGACAACTTCACTTTTTTTGATTTTTCGGTCGAACCGTCCGCTTCCGAGTGCGCAAGAAAATCGAGACTGTCGATCTCTTTTCGGAACTTTTCATCGTCAAGATATTTCTTGCCTATAAAATTCTGGAATTTGTATGAAACATCTTTATGATAGACACTAGCATTTTCCGTTAATATATCGCCTTTTTTCATAGAGGCTTTTTTCAAAAACCTCATGGCAAACGCGTGGAATGTGTATGCGCAAATGTCAGAAAATTCGATATCCGACAGCCTGCTTTCAATCTCCCTAATTGAAAGGTTAATCTTGTTGGAGATGCGTGTATTAAGCGTAAGGATTGCGATTTGATTGGCGGGTATTCCGTAAAATTTTGTGAGAAGGAAATAGGCAAATAAAATCAGTGTGGTTTTTCCCGAGCCCGCGCTTGCGCCAATCCTAAAATAATTCAACGCCTCATTTGACTCAGCTACCCGCGCGATTTCGCGAAGAACCGCCATTTGGTCGTCATCGGGTGTCCGATTGAGTTCTTTTTGTAAAAAAGCTTTGAATTCCAGTTCGTTTAACATATGTTTATATAAAATATCAAATGGCTTTAAATGCAACAATTTTCGAGAAAACGTACAACTCTCTAAAATCCTTGGGGAATTGCTCTGTCGGGTATGCGTATCGAAAGCTTGAGTTGAAAGATTCGCCAGTAAAGCCCGCACATATCCGCAGAATGCTAAAAATAATCCGCGAAGAAAGAGACTTCGATTCGGATGAAGAAGTGCATAGGCTTTACGTTGACATACCGTATTGCGGGCGCGGACGGCCGCCGGCGTCGAACTTGAAAGCCCGCAACGAACTCATTTTGGAGTGTCTAACGTCGGGTGAAATTCAAACGCGTTCAAAAATCTGCGGCGAGCTCAACAAATGCCGCGACGACATTTGCGGGCGCAGATATAAATGGACTTCTAAAAAGCAAAGGAGCAAATCCCAAAGTAAAAATTCAAAGCAGTCCACTGGCAAAACTCAATCCGAAGACAGAAAGGCGATATATCCGCCCTCTTCGATTACGCGCATTCTGAAAAGGGATTTTAAAATTCCGCTTCGGCGCAAGATTATTTCACCCGACAAGCGAACAAAGCTTCCGCGCCACCTTTACGGGCTGGTTGTCCGCAATGTCGAATTTCTAAAATACAACGGCAACGTCGGCAAATATATCGCCGTTGTCTTTGCGTGCCACCCGAATTGTATTTCAGACTCGAACGACGACAGGGATAGCGTTTCGGAATTAAGCAAATACGAACACCATTTTTTCGCATTATATGACCGAAAAAATCATACGCCTGAGCAGGCATTGAAAAAGTTTCGCGACAGCTTCGTTAAAGAATACGCTTCCGTAGAATTCGCCGATGTTCTCAAGGAATTTTCCTCCGACATTGATGATGAGACAACTTTGCGCACAATTCTAAAAAGACAAGCGGACGGTGAGGAACGCGAAAATAAGAAAGCTTTGGGAAAAGAAAAAGCCAAGGCAAAATGACGCTATTTGAGCGCGTCTTGCAGTTCCCATGCGCGTAGGTGAATTATCCCGCCGCGGCTCGGCATTTTGATATCGTCGAGCGGAACTTAAAAGTGATTAGCACCTGCAAAATAATCGTCTGCACTCTATAATTTTTCAGATGAATGCAATTTATTGGCTACGGAAGAATATTTCGCAGCCCCGTCAAACTTCGTTCAGGTAAATTTTTAGACGTAAATGCAAACCGTTTTTAACTCAACGAAAGGTTTGCATGAATAAATTATATCTAAAACTACTTGAAATGATTGACAAAAACGGCGATGCGCTGAACGGGGAAATACTCGCGTTCATCAGGGAGCATTCGCTTTTGCCTGTAATGTTATTACGCCAAAACCAGCTTGCCTATCTTGCCTTGGGGCGGCTTGCTTCCGATGGGTATATGATTGCCCAAAACGATATCGCAGCATCGTTGTTTGCGGAGCGGAATTTTGATAAATCGCTTTGGCGGAAATTGACGCTCTCCGAAGATGTCTGGGCGGAGGTTGTAATGGTGGAGAACAGCCTTCTGCCTGTTCTCGAAGAGAAGGGCGTTTTCAGGCGGATAACTAAGGAGAAGTTCCGCGAAATTTTAGAGAACGCCTACGACCTCGAAGCAAAAGAAGAGTTGGGAAGGCTTTGGCGGGCACGATTCGGAAACGCCCGTTTAACTCCCGCCGAGGAAATTTTGACGCCAATTGACATTTTCGCATGAGAGACGAAATTATAACAAAACTAAACGGCGGCGGTCGGGAAATCGCCCTGACTGCCGATACCCTTTGCAAGCACACGCTTTTTATTGGCAGCACTGGCAGCGGCAAGACAACAGCGCTAAACGCCCTATTGCGCGGATTGATTGCCTTTCGCGCGGACGACAAGAGGCGGAAAATAGGCTTGCTGCTTTTCGATTTCAAAAACGACGGCACTCTTTACAAAATCAAAAAGTGGGCGCGCGAATGCGGCAGGCTGCGTGATGTTGTGGACTTTTCGGGAGGCGGGCACTACATCAATCCTTTTGCCGAAGTAAACTCGCCAGCGAAAGTATCGGAGCTTGTAGATTTCCTGATGTCGGCATTCGGCGACAACACTGGCGAAAACGCTTATTGGACGATGGCGTTCCGCAAGCGGCTGAATACAATTTTGAACTTCTGTCTTTTCCGCCACGATTCGATTGATTTCGACAGATTTACCGACGCATTTCGGGATTTTCTGGATTCAGATAAAATCGACGAATGGCGGGAATTCATCTCTGCCTCTTTGCCCGAAATCTGCCGGTGCGAAGTCTTGGACAAATCGAAAAGGAATGCGGCTTGGGCGCAGATAAAGCGCATTGCAAAGCAGCTAAAATCCGACCTGTCGGAGTGGCAAAAGCTCGATTCGCGCACGAAAAGCAACGAGACAAGCACGATGACAAACACTCTCGCGCTTCTCGAAAATCGGACAACCCGAAACTTTTTAAGCGGCAAAAAGCTTTTAGACATCGGCGACATCGCAAGGCTCGGAAATATTGTCGTTCTGACGTTCCCCGCAACGACAAACCAATTCGCGGCGGCAATCGTGGCTAAGCTCGCAAAAGCCCAATTTTACAGGACTATCCAGCTTCGCGGAGACTCTCCCGACAACCGCCTTGCGGGAATTGTAATGGACGAATTTCCACTTGTTGTAACCGGCGGTCGCGACATTTCAAGCGATGCATACAACCTCCAAACAATGCGCAGCAAAGGCGGTTTTGCCGTTGCCGCAACACAGGGAATTGTGGCTCTCGACTTGGCGATTGGCGAAAGGGAATGCGCCCATCTGCTCGCAAACATCAACAACCTTTTTGTGTTTAGAACGTCCGAGCCCGAAGCCGCCAAACTTGTAGAATTCGCGGATTATGCGCCGCCTTCGCACTCCAACATCGGCTTCAACGCTGATGATACAGAAATGCGCGAGGAATTTACTTCACCCGAAAATCTGCCGCGGGGATACGCATTCGTCAAGTTGGCTAACGGCTTTTGCACGCCTTGCGCCGTAAAGCTCGAACGACTGTTTGTGGAAGCCCCGCGTAAAAGGGTGCACACGGCACTGGATGTCGAACGTGAGTGCTTATCGGAATTGCGGAACGCATTGGCACGGACTCAACACAGATGATAAATTTTGAGACTAATACACATTTTATCGCAATGTTAAAAAATATGAAAAAAGAAGATACAAGCAACACAAAATACAAACGCGACGGCAGGTATATATCATACCGCCGCAGAAACCGCGAACTTTCTTTCGCAATGGAAGGAGTCGTTCAGCTACCGCTTCGGCACGTTTCGCGCCTGATGGCGGCAAAGCAAATCGCATACGAAAGGAACTAAATGAAACTGGCAACATTCAACAAACACAAGGACAGATTCGATATGAACAACCCGTATGACACCTTCATAAAACAGGCGGCGAAAAAAACGAAAGTTCCCGACGAACTTAGAACGCGGAAAGTCTACATTGGTAAAAGTGGCGCGGGATTGGCAACGCCTGACAAGCACCACTTTCTCGACAGGTCTTTGTTCCCCAAAAAGGGAACACCTACGATAAAAGTTTCGCGCTCAAAGCACGAAGAACTACAAGCCTTGCTTGCAAACGCCATATCGCAAGACGGCTATTCGGCGTATGAGGCTGCGGTAAAAGCCGAATGTCCGCAGATTGAAGAGCCTATCTCCGAAATCTACTTGGAGCGAATCTCCGCGCTTAAACCAACCCTCTGGGCGCGAATCAAAAATATGTTCGCCCGCGAACGCTGAAAAAGCGAAAAAATGGGTCTAAAATACGCCTCAAAATCCTGTTGGATTTTTGTTGGTGAATTGTTGGAAAAAACACCAACAAAACGCCAATTTTGGCAGTTTTCGGGCGGACGAGTATTCCGCCGCAAGTGGCTTAAATACTGGCTTTGCGGGGCATCGAAACCCCGCAAACCGCGTAGATACTGGGTTTGACGCGAAATTTAGAAACAAAAAAAGCCGCAAGTCTTTGAACTTGCGGCTTTTAAAGTGGCGGGATGGACGAGACTCGAACTCGCGACCTCCTGCGTGACAGGCAGGCGTTCTAACCAACTGAACTACCACCCCAATTGATTATTATTCCACCATACTGCCCGTTCACTATCCGTGTGTCAACTATATTTTTTCTTTTTCTTCACTTTTGTTTTTTATCCCTCATTTTCACTCGTTTTTTCAGTCGGAGCGTTTCTTCTCCCCTTATTTCGTGTCGTCTGACTACGCCTTTCCAGTATTATCTTGACCGCATTTTTTATGTCTCTACAATACACATCTGTTATGAAAAGACGGTTGTTTTTAGGCTGCTCGGTGTCGGCGCAGTTTGGAGGCTTGTCATTACGCTGCGAATATGTCGGGCTAAAGAACCTAAATCGAGCCATCATCATCGCCATCTCGACTCTCAATTCCGAACTCTTTGCGGAATTCGCCGAAAAAATCTCGAAGTTAAAAACTATTTAATATGGACGAAAAATACTACAAAGTAATTTTACCATCGTCGGTATCGCCCACGAAAAATTTCGACTACACTCCGTATCTGCCGCGCGGCGGCGAAGCGGGGCAGTGGCTTCCTCCAATCCCCTCCGCCAAAATACGCGGCGCGGGCTACTATGTTTCCAAGCACTGGCGCGTTTGGTGGACGGCTGGCGCGCGCGTGTTCGAGGTGGAGTGCAGGGGGATTCGGCGCGAAGATCTCAACGGCGTGGAAAAGCAGGCGTGCTGCGAGTCAATCCGTTTCCTGCGCGAAGTATCAGCTGATTCGGGCGACGCCAAATTCAACATCGGCGTCGGCAACACGGGGCGTTCAAACGAGGGCGACTGCAACGTCGGCGATTTCAATATCGGCAGCCGAAATGTAGGCAATTTAAATTCCGGCGACTTCAACACCGGCGATTCCAACACGGGCATAGACAACGTAGGCAACGACAACTGCGGCAGCCTCAATTCGGGCTCTTCCAACATCGGACATTCCAACACGGGAAGTTTCAACCGCGGCAGTTTCAACAGCGGCGACTACAATACGGGGCATGCAAATACGGGAAGTTTCAACCGCGGCAACCGCAATTCGGGCAAGTGGAACGTCTGCAACAACAGCTGCGGGTTTTTCAACACTGCGGAACCTCCCGCGTATATGTTCGACAAACCCGCGGGGTTGCGCGCTTCGGAAATCAGGCTACCGAAGTGGCTTCAGAAGGGCGATTTGAACGCGTCGCTTCAATCCGCCGAAATCGACGACCTGCAAGCGACTTTCGCGCTTCCGAATTTTGACGCCGCAATTTTCGAGCGCATTACGGGAATTTCCGCCGAAACGCTGAACGCCGTTATTGCGCGCAAAAAAACGGAAGCGTTGACACGGATATAGATTTTCCCCGAATACAATCCTAAATCAATAACACATATGAAATAACTACAAATGCTAAAAACAAACATTATAAAAACGGCGTTGGCGTCGGCGTTTATCTTCGTTTTCCATTCGGCGAATCGCTGATTACACCCAACGATTTTGAAGGCGACGACAGTTCGCGCATAGAAGCCGCCATAAAAAAGGCGTGCGAAACCGGCGAGCGTTCCGTCGAAATTCCGCGCATGAACAAAGCCCGCAGGGTCGCCGTCTGGATAAAAGGCCCTTTGTGCGACAGCGCGATACGCAACGTCTTTACCGAAACGCCCGAAACAAAACGCTACGACGCTCCCGCTCCCATGGAGCGCGTTATTTTGGAATAACTTTGCCGCATTGTTAAGTCGAGGCGGCATCGGAGAAGGTATGGATTTTTTCGGGTTGCGGGTTGTGGAACGAAATTGCGGGCTTTTATTTGTTGGGAAGCCAGAAGCCGCCCTTGCCGTCCGACTCCACATGTCCGCCGCCGTTGGGCAACCAGAATCCGCCGCGCTCGTCCGATTCAATGTGTCCGCCGCCGTTGGGAAGCCAATGTCCGCCTCTGCCGTCTGATTGCATGTGTCCGCCTCCGTTGGGAAGCCAGAATCCGCCCTTGCCGTCCGACT
Source organism: Verrucomicrobiota bacterium (assembly GCA_023450935.1). Classification (GTDB taxonomy): domain Bacteria; phylum Verrucomicrobiota; class Verrucomicrobiia; order Opitutales; family Intestinicryptomonadaceae; genus Merdousia. The sequence continues at coordinate 14,193 of JAEXGH010000011.1, forward strand.
CCACGTGTCCGCCACCGTTGGGCAACCAGAACCCACCGCGCCCGTCCGATTCAATGTGTCCACCTCCGTTGGGAAGCCAGAAACCGCCCCTTCCGTCTGACTGCATGTGTCCCGCAAAAGAGGCTAAAAGCGGGAACAAAATGCAGGCAAAAGCAAATTTCGTCTTCATAATTTTCAAGAATAACAATGTTGTCGGTTAGTCAAACATCTTGCAGTCATAGTATTATTCGGAATATTTTTTGCAATCTTCTTTTGCGGGCTTAATTTTCCCCGTCCGCACTAAAAAACAATAAAAGTTAGGTTTGCTATGAATATCAAAAAGACGGCACTCTTTGCGGCAGCTGCGGCAATTTTCGGCGCGGCGGCTTTGGATTTTTCGGCCGTGCGCCGCAGAAAGTAGTTTTCCCCTACATTGCGCGTAAGTTGTCGGAGGTGTTTTTAAGCGGTATATCCGTTTTTTTTGTTGATGTAAAACGGCGCGTTAAGTAGTCTGTGGAAATGAGAAAAACTGTGGGATTTATTTTGTGTTCCGCCGCCGCGCTTTTGGGCGCGTGTTGCGGATTGAAAGAAAACGGCGAAAATAGCGCGGCTCGGGTTCGCTCCGAAATTTTGGCGGAGAAATCTCTTGTGGCGTTTTGGGATTTTTCCGAACCGCAAAAAGCGGACGGCGGTTTTGCCGACGCTCGCGGAAATTTCGTTTTGAGCGACGCCTCGGGAAGTGTCAAACGCGTGGCGGGCGACGGTGTTTTCGGGGCGTCGTGTCTGGAGTTTAACGGCGAAAATTCGTATTTGACTCTGCCGAAGGAGAAAGTCGGCGCACTCGACATCACAAAGAAAATTACCGTGGTTGCGTGGGTAAAACGCGCGTCGGGCAAGCACAACTGTTTTGTTGCGGGACTTTGGAACGAGCACTCCGACGGCGGCAAACGCCAATACGGGCTTTTCGTTTCGCTTCCGTATTACAACGGCGCAGACAAAGTTTGCGGGCACATTTCCTCCACGGGAAAGGCTACGCCGCCGTTCCCGTATTCGGTAGACTACAGCACAAGCCCCGAGAAAGTCCCCGTGGGCGAGTGGGTGCAGGCGGCAATGACGTTCGACGGGCGCGAGATAAAATCGTTCTTCGACGGGAAATTCACGCCCTCCGAACCAGAACTTATCGCGCACACAAAGGGCTTTGCGGGCTACCCGAACGGGCTTGTGCAGCGCAAGAATCCGTATTATTTCCCAGACGGAATGCGCAGCAACGGCTCGGATTTTACGGTCGGCTCTGTGTTGCTAAAACGCGGAATGGGCAATTTCTTCCACGGCAGAATTGCCGCAGTTGCGGTCTTCGGCGACATCGTAGACCCCGCGCGTTTTGTAGTGGAAGCGCGAAAATAGCCGCAAAAAATTTGGCTTTCCTGATATTTGAAGTGGTGCGTTCGGCGTTTTTGTGCGGGCGTTCCGTTTTTTATGTGTTGATTCCAAAAATATGTTGCCATGTGTCCAATTGTATGTAATAAGGGAACGGAAACTTTTTACAAAATGAGCGAAAACAATAAAATTCAAGACAACAGCCACGACTTGTGGGCTGTTCGCAAGGCTAAGCTCGACGCTATGCGCGCGTCGGGCTTCGACCCGTTCAGGGCGAATTGGGACCAGACCCATACAAGCAAAACGGCGATTGAATCGTTCGACAACTCGCTTCCCGAGGGCGAAAATACCCAGCACGAAGTCTCGGTTGCGGGGCGCATTCTCTTCTACCGACTCATGGGCAAGGCGAGCTTCCTGAAAATTCTCGACCGCGACGGCATTATCCAGCTCTACGTCTCGCGCGACGGCCTCCCAGATGGAGTCTACAATGACGACTTCAAAAAGAACATCGATGTCGGCGACATCATCGGCGCGAGGGGCAAGCTCTTCAAAACAAAGACGGGCGAAATCACCGTGCGCGTAAGCGACTTCAAAATGCTCTGCAAAAGCATGCGCCCGCTTCCCGAAAAGTTCCACGGGCTCACCGACAGCGAGCAAATCTACCGCCAGCGTTATCTCGACCTGATTACGAATCAGGAGTCGCGCAGGCGTTTCAAAATGCGCAGCGCAATTATCCGCGAAATCCGCGAATTCCTCTGGGAGCGCGACTTCACCGAAGTTGAAACGCCCGTTTTGCACGGCGTTGCGGGCGGGGCGGCGGCGCGTCCGTTTACCACGCACTTCAACGCGCTAGACTGCCAGTTCTATCTGCGCATAGCCCTCGAGCTTTACCTCAAGAGAATGCTCATCGGCGGGTTCGACAGGGTTTTCGAAATGGGCAGGGTTTTCCGCAACGAAGGCCTCGACCGCAAGCACAACCCCGAGTTCACAATGCTTGAAGTATATCAGGCGTATTCAAGCCACGAGGGAATGATGGAGCTTGTGCGCTCGCTGATTACGCGCCTTTGCCAAAAGGTTTTGGGCACGACGTCGATTCCCCGCGCCGACGGCGGCACTATCGAACTCGGCGGCGAATGGCGCAAGGCAGACTACCGCGACTTGGTTCGCGAAGCCTCCGGCGACAAAGACTGGTTCTCGCGCACGCGCGAGGAGAAGCTTGCAGCCTGTGAAAAACTCGGCATTCAGGTAGACCCCAATTTGGAGGATTACGAGGTTACCGAAAACGTCTACGGCAAGCTTGTGGAGCCGAGTCTTATTCAGCCCACGTTTGTAATGCACATTCCCAAGGAGCTTTGCCCGCTTGCAAAACTCAACAGGGAAGACCCGACCGTTTTGGACGTGTTCGAACTGTGCATCAACGGGCAGGAAATTGCCCCCGCGTATTCGGAACAGAACGACCCGTTCATTCAGCGCGAAATGTTCGAGGCGCAAGTCGGCGAGGAAAAACAGAATCTCGACGAAGACTTTCTTGTCGCCATGGAACACGGTATGCCGCCAGCAGGCGGCATGGGCATCGGCATAGACCGCCTCGTAATTCTGCTTACGAGCGCGGCGAACATACGCGATACTATTTTGTTCCCGTCGTTGCGTCCCGAATAACGGAGCGGTAGCTATGCCGTGGTGGTTTTACATCGCATTGAAGCAGCTTTTCCCGGCGGGGAAGGTTGTTTCATTTTTTGCGGCGGTGTCGGTGTTGGGCGTTGCGCTCGGCATTTTGGGGCTTTTCGGAACGCAGAGCGTGATGAACGGTTTCCATTCCCAGATAGCTGCAAAGTTGCGCGCAACCTCAGGCGACATAATAATACGCAACTACGGACGCCCCATTATGGACGCCCGAAAACTCCGCGTTAAACTTGAAAAAAATCCGCAGGTCGCCGCGGTTGAGGAGGCGGCCAACGGACCCGTAATGATGCTTGCGGGCAAAGTTCCCGTATTCCCCATGTTGCGCAGCTACGATACCGTGCGCAACGAGTCGGCGTTGCCCATTCGCGAAAACGGCTTTGTCAAGTTCGGCAATATCGACGAGCTCGACGACGACTCAATCATTCTGGGGCAGCGTCTGGCGGCGGCAAACGGAATCGGCGTGGGCGACTTTGTGGAAATCTATTCTCCCACAATGCTCGACAAAATCAAGAAAGACGAAGTTCCCATGCCCGCCTCCCTGCGCGTTGTGGGGCTGCTGAATACCGACTATTCCGAGGTCGATTCCACGGTTGCGCTTGTTTCTCTGCGGAGAATGTCGGATTTGTATTCGCTCGGCGGCGGAGTTCATTCAATAATTTTGCGCCTTAAGCTGGGTGTGGATTGCGAAGATTTCGCGCGGCAGCTGCGCCGCTCGGGCGACGTGCCGTATAGAATTTCAACTTGGCTGTCGGCGAACGAGGCGTTTTTGCGCGTTATAAAAATGGAGAAAGTGATGATGTCTCTGATAATTTTCCTGATAATAATTGTGGCGTCGTTTTCAATCTGCATTTCGCTTTACACTTCGGTTCTCAAGAAAACGCGCGAGATAGGGCTTTCGGGCGCGATGGGCGCGCGGCCGTATCAGATCGCGCTGACGTATTGTTTGCAGGGGCTGATAATAGGCGTGCTGGGCTCGGTTGCGGGAATTGCGCTTACGGTGCTTGTGCTGCATTTCAGAGAGCCGCTTGTGGAGCTTATGGTGGGCAGGGAGTCGCTTGTGGAGTTCTACCACTTCGCGCATTTGCCCGTTAAATACGAATTGTCCGACGCGCTTTCGGCGTGCGTTTTCGCCGTGGTTTTGTGCACGCTTGCGGGCGTGTTTCCGGCAATCAGGGCGGCGCGTCTTAAAATTTCGGAGGCAATGAGAAATGAGTAGCGCGGTGCTTGAAGCGTCGGATATTGCAAAGGTGTTCGAAGCTCCCGACGGCAGTTCCATCGAAGTGCTCAGGGGCGTTTCGCTCGCAATAGGCGCGGGCGAAAGCGTTTCGTTGCGCGGCGAAAGCGGTGCGGGCAAAACAACGTTTATGAACATTCTTTCGGGGCTTGAAACGCCAACGCGCGGTTCGGTATTTTGGCGCGGCGGGCGCGTTGACAACCTTACAAACTCGGCTCAGACCAAGTTGCGCGCGGGTTTTATCGGATTCGTCTTCCAGAACTACTGTCTTATGCCCGAGCTTACCGCGCTTGAGAACGTCGAACTTGCCGCGCGCATTTCGGGCGGCTACAATTCGGCGACGGCGCGGCGCGCGAAGGATTTGCTTGAAAAGGTGGGGCTTGGCGGACGCGCGAAGTATTTGCCAAGCAAACTTTCGGGCGGAGAACGCCAGAGGGTGGCCATTGCGCGCGCCGTGCTCAACTGCCCAAAAGTTCTGCTCGCCGACGAGCCCACGGGAAATTTGGACGAAGACACGGCAAGGTCGGTTATGGGTATGCTGCTTTCGCTCTGCCGCGAGAACGCCGCCGCGCTTCTTTTGATAACCCACAATCCCGATTTCGCGAAAATGACCGACCGCGAGGTAGTCCTTACAAAGGGCGGAATTTTGCAGGTTAGGTAGTCGTTGCCTGCGGTTTGCCCGCGGACGGGGTTTCTAGTTTTTGCCCGCGCGGCGTTTTTGCGTTGTGCGCTATTTGGCGTAAACAGTGGGGTCGGGCACGCCCGCAAGCCTGAACGCCTCTTTGCGTTCGGTGCAAGTTCCGCAAGTGCCGCAGTGGATTTCGCCGCCTTTGTAGCACGACCACGTCTGCGAGAAATCCACGCCCAGTTCCGCCCCCAGAGCCACAATGTCGGCTTTCGACATATCCACAAACGGACGCAGGAGTTTTACGGGCTCATAGTGGCACAGCGCGAGAACGCCGTCGAGCGCGTCGGCGAATTCGTCGCGGCAGTCGGGGTAAATGGCGTGGTCGCCAGAGTGCGCCGCGTAGGCTACGTCGTTAGCCCCAAGCGCGATTGCCCGCGCGGCGGCTATTGAAATCATAATCATGTTGCGGTTGGGAACGACCGTTGATTTCATGTTCGAGTCGTCGTAGTTGCCGTCGGGCACTTCCTCGGAGGCGTTGGTGAGCGAGTTTTTACCGAAAAGCCGCGTAATCGGACGCAGGTCGGCAATGTCGAACGGAACGCCGAGTTTTTCGCAATTTTTGCGCGCAAATTCCAGTTCCTTTTTGTGTTTCTGCCCGTAGTCGAAAAGCAGCGCGGCGTCGGCTTTGCCTTCGCGCCTTAGCAAATGCAACAAAACGGTGGAATCAAGTCCGCCCGAATAGACTATTACTGCCATAGCGCGAGTATTTCGCATTTTTTTGTTGATGTTGCAACAATTTTTTCGGAAACTGGAAACGAAAGAAAACGTTGAATCTGTATATGTCGGTTGTTTTGATTGAGGATTGCGCTTTGTTCGGGAAGGGGGTTGCTTTCCCCGAGTCGCTTTCGCGCGCCGACGCGCGCTCTTTTGCGCGCGAGACCGCCATGGAGTGCTCCATTTTCCCGCCCGAAAAGACGCTGTTTGCTTTTGCGCGTTTGGGCGTTGTGTATGTGTGCGAAAAATCCGCCTTGCCGCCGCGGGCGCGGACGGCACGGCTTGTAATTCCCGCTTCGGCGCTGCTTGAGGCGTTCGAAGTCGGCGGTGTTTGCGCGTTTAAATACGGGGCGGGGGTTTGCGTTTTCGACTTCGGAGAAACAAAGAAGGCGGCGTCGGCTTGCGGCGAAAACGCGCTTGAAAACGCGATGGAACTTGCGGGGATAGACGCCCAAGCGCGTGCGTCAGCGGCAGTGTTCGCGGTGGAGTCGGTGGCGGAGCGCGCGGGAAAAATCGAAATAAAGCTCGAAAAGACGCTGCCCGACGGCACTGTGGAGCATCTGTCGGCGCGCAAAAACGTTTCCTTCTTTGCCGATGCCGAATTGCGACCGCCCGCCGACATTGCGGCCTTAAAGCGCGCCGCGCGGGTTCGGACGGCGGTCAAGGCCGGTTGCGCGGCTTTTGCGCTCGCGCTTGTCTGGCTTGTCTGCGCAACTGTGAACGAGGCTGTTGTATCGCGCGATATTGGGGAAAAAACGCGCGTGCTGGCGGAACTAGAGCCTGTGGCCAAGCGGATAGAAGCGGCGAATGCAGACGCGCTGAAACTTCTCGACGTGCTTGCGGGGCGCATTGAGCCCGTCGCCGCGCTCGCGCAGGTTAACGCGCTGCGCCCCGACGGCGTTTTGTTTGCTCGGGCGAAGTTTTCGGGATCGGGCGAAATTTACGTCTCGGGCGAAGCCGATTCAATAGCGAAGGTCAAGGAGTTCGCCGACGCGCTTGCAAAAAACTTTTCCGTGGAACTCACAACCGATACCGCGCGCGGCAAAACGCGTTTTTCGGTAAAATTGTCGAAATATGCAAAGTAGAATATCATTCCGTTTTTCGAAGCGCGAGCGGTTTATGCTTGCGGGGGTTGTCGGGTGCGCGTTGGCGGTCTGGGCTTCGGCGGTTTTGTCGGCGCGCGCGCGGCAGGACGCAGAGCTTGCGCAGCTTCAAAAGCGCGAGGATGTGGCGCGGGCTACGATAGCTCTCAAACCAGCCGTTGAAGCCAGAATTAAGGCGGCGCGAGAGCGCGTGGACATGTCGAAGACGCTTTCGGCCGACGAGCTGCAGATTGAAATAGAAAGCGCGGCCAAGGCTTCGGGTTTGGAATACTCGCTCTCAAGCGCGGTTCGCGCAAAGTCGGGAGGATTTTCGGTCAACAGACTCACGCTTTCGACGTCGCCGCAAAACTTGGCGGACATCGTGAAATTCGAAAACCTCGTCGCAAAGCTCGCCCCGTATGCGACTATCGAAGAAGTGTCCTTTTCCGGCGATTCGCGCACGGGGAAGGTTTCGGCGCGCTACGCGATTTCCTCGTTCGAATAGCCTTCCCGCCGTCGGAGCGCGTTTCGCTGTTGCCCAGCGGCTCTGTGCGCCGAAAAAAACGGCGCGGATTTCAGCCCGCGCCTGAATTTAGCCGTTTTGTTTGCGGCTATTTTTTGCAACCTATTTTCGCCGACATCTCGAGCATTTTTTCAATGGGTGCAGCAGCTTTTTTGATTGTCTGCTCCGAAAGCTCGATTTTCGGTTCGAGGTTTTCAAGGCACGCCAGAAGCTTCTCGGGCGTGTTCATAAGCATGTTTTTGCAGTGCTGCGAGGGTCTGCCCGACGCGGTTGCGGCTATAAAAGTTTTGTCGGGAATTTCCCTGCGCAGGCGGTGAACCATTTCAACGACAGTCGCCACAATAAATTTTTCCGACGGATTTTGCCTGCAGAAAGCTATCATTTTTTCCGTGCTGCAAACGCAGTCGGCGACATCGCGGACATCTTTGGGACACTCGGGGTGGGCAATCAGCGGGGTATCGGGGAACGCGCGTTTGAGCGCCTTCAGCTCCTCCGCCTTGTATTGCGTATGCGCCCAGCAATACCCGTGCCAGAGAATCATATCCCGACCCGTCTGTTCAATCACCCAAGAACCGAGGTTTTGGTCGGGACAGAAAATGATTTTTTGTTCGGGCGGAATCTGCTTTACAATCTCGAGGGCGTTTCCGCTCGTGCAGATAATGTCGCTTAGCTCTTTGACTTTCGCGCTGCAGTTTATGTAGGAAATTACGAGGGCGTCGGGGTGCCGCTTTTTGAAAATTGCAAGCTCAATGGGGTCGCAAAGTTCCTCAAGCGTGCAGCCGGCAGCGCGGTCTGGAAGCACAACCGTCTTCGAGGGATTGAGTATTTTCGCGGTTTCCGCCATAAAATCGACCCCCGCAAAGGCTATTACGTCGGCGTCCGTCTGTTTTGCCTGACGCGACAACCCAAGGCTGTCGCCGACATAATCGGCAACCTCCTGTATTTCCCTGCACACGTAGTTGTGCGCCAAAATTACCGCGTTTCTGCGCTTTTTGGCTTCGAGAATCTTCTTTTGGATTTCGCTCAACTCTCGCTTTGGCGAGAGGTTTAACGGGGGAAATACTATTGCCTGCATTTTTGTGATTTTTAAGTACGTATTTTTTGATTTGGCGTCGGTTTGTCAAGACATTCGCGCGCTAAACGGTAATTATTACTATTTAGGCTTGCGTTTATAAAAAACTTGTGTTTTGTATACGCCATAATAATGTATGCCGCTTATGAAGATGACGACGACAACAAAAATACTTTTTGCGCTGTGTGCATTTGCGCTCTCGGCTGTTGCCGAAACGAAAACGGTCGGCGACTACTCCATAACGCTCAAGACGACAAGGCAGGACGCCGTTTACAAAGCGGGCGAAAAAATCGACTTTGTCCTCGATGTATCCAAGTTGGGCAAGCCTTTTGCAGGCGCGGATTTGGACGTGAAAATTTCGAAGGACGAGGTTGCTCCGCTTGTGCGTTCGTCGAAAAAATCGGCGTCGGCAAAGGAGACTTTTTCGGGTTCGCTTGCTCAGGCGGGAGTTGTAAAATGCCAAGTTTTTGTGAAACTGCCCGATGTTGAAAAACGCGTCGAAATGCTTGCCGGCGCGGCGGTAGAGCCGATGTCGATTTCCCCGAGCGTTCCCGAGCCCGCCGATTTCGCGCAGTTTTGGGACGCGCAGAAAAAGATTTTGGCGGATATTCCGCTTAATATGAAAGTGCAGCCGCGCCAAAACAGGCTGCCCCCCGCTCTTTCGGAAAAACTCGATTTGTTCATAGTCAAAGCCGATACGTTCGGAGGAAAGCTTGACGCATATATGCTTATGCCCAAGAACGCCGCGCCGAAATCGCTTCCCGCAATAGTTATTCCCCACGGAGCGGGCGTGCGCTACAGCAGGTTCGGCGGGGTCGCGGGCGCGGCGGAATTCGCAAAACGCGGCTTTTTGGCAATCGATTTCAACGCGCTCGGGCTCGACAGCGACGGCACGTCCGCCGACTTGGAAGCCCACAAAAAGACCTTCAAGGGTTATCCATACAAAGACGCCAAAGACAGACGGAAAAATATTTTCCGCACAATCTACTTGCGCGCGCTCAGGGCGTTGGACGTTGCAATGGCGCAACCGCAGTGGGACGGCAAAAACCTCGTCGTTTTCGGGACATCGCAGGGCGGCGGACAGGCGTTGGCAATGGGCGCGCTTTCCGACAAGGTGTCGCTTGTGTGCGCCTTCGTTCCCGCGCTTTGCGATATGTCGGGCTTTGTTAAAGGCCGCGTAAGCGGCTGGCCGCATTATGTCAGAGCCGACAAAAACGGCGTCTACAACAATATCGACAAAAGCTGGCTTGATTCCATTCCGTATTTCGACGGAATGAACTTCGCCCGCCACATCGACGCCCCTTCGATAATTACAATAGACCTCTCCGACGACGTTTGCCAGCCTACAACGGGCTTTGCGATGTATTCGAATCTCAAAGGACAAAAGACCCTGATAGTCAATCCCGAGGCGCGCCACGGCGTTCCGCGCGAATGCTATCTCAAAGTTGCCGACATGGTAGAGCGGCGCGTTTCGGAAAAATGAATTTACGCGCGCGCACGCGCGCAACAACCCTAACTGAATAAACAAAGGAAACAAAATGGCAAAAGTAATATGCAGCGTATGCGGATATGTAATGGATTCGGAAAATCTTCCCGAAGTGTGCCCCCAGTGCAAAGCTCCGAAATCGAAGTTCGTAACAGTCGAAGACACCAAGAAAGTGGTCTGGGCCGACGAACACAGAATCGGTGTTGCAAAGGGTCTTGACGCCGAAGTCGTGCAGGGCTTGCGCGAAAACTTTACGGGCGAGTGCATGGAGGTAGGAATGTATTTGGCGATGAGCCGCCAAGCCGACCGCGAAGGGTATCCCGAAGTGGCCGAGGCATACAAGCGCATTGCGTTTGAGGAGGCCGAACATGCCTCGAAATTTGCGGAACTTCTCGGCGAATGCGTAGACGCCGATACCAAGAAAAACCTCTCCGTGCGCGTAGATGCCGAGGCGGGCGCAACCGCCGGCAAACTGGCTCTGGCAAAGCGCGCCAAGGAACTGGGCTACGACGCCATTCACGACACCGTCCACGAAATGTGCAAGGACGAAGCCCGACACGGTTCGGCGTTCTTGGGCTTGCTTAACCGCTATTTCAAATAGTCGGGCCTGCCGCCTCGGCGGATTTTGACCGCACAAAAAACGGGTCGAAGCAATTTCGACCCGTTTCGCGTTTCGGTTTTGCGCTACTTTTTAATGTTGCAATGGCGAAGGTTCTCGGTAGTTTGTTCGGGAAGAGAATGCGGTTTCCATTCGGGCGGATTTGCGCCCGATTTCGTAAAAACAACACATATATACATAATGGGAAATTCAATCATAAAAAAGTATGCAATAGTAAAATACGCGCTTGCGGTTTTTCCGCTTTTTGCGCTTGCAATGTCTGCGGCGGCGGAGCTTCCGAAAAAAATCGGAGCGGATTACTTAAAGGCGCGCGTTGCGCAATTCAACGCCGACGACAACGAACTCTACAAGGGCGACTTCCCCAATGATGTCGCCGAAAAATTCCTTCTTGAAAACGTGCCGCTTTTCGACTGTCCGGACGGGGAGCTCAAAGACGTGTATTATTTCCGCTGGTGGTCGTTTAGGAAGCATCTTAGCTACTATTCGGAAGTGGGTTGGGTAATAAGCGAATTTATGCCGAAAGTCTCCTGGGGCGGGAAATATAATGCAATAGTCTGCCCCGCGTCGCTGCAACTGCGCGAGGCACGCTGGCTGCGCGACCCTAAATACGCGTCGCAATATTTGGATTATTGGTGCTTTGCGGAAGGAGACAGAAAACGCCAGTATTCGTCGTGGCTTGCCACTTCCGCGCTCGATGTCTATTCGACGGACGGCGACTTTGACGCGCTCAAAAAACGCTACCGCCCGTTGAAGGACAATTTTCTTGCGTGGGAGAAATCGAACTTCAACGTCGGGCTCGGGCTTTTCCACCAAATAGACGACAGAGACGGCATGGAGCTTTCGGCGTCGGGGCAGCTGAACATGCGCGGGCGCGGCTACAGGGCGACAATCCAGAGCTATATGGCAAGCGAGTGCCATTCGCTTTCCAAGATTGCCGCAATGATTGGCGAAAAGGCCGATGCGGAAGTTTTCGCAAAAAAGGCAGACACGCTCAAAACCGCGCTCAACGAAAAACTGTGGGACGCCTCGAAGAAATTTTACATGGTGCGCCCCGCCAACGGCATGGCGCGCGATTTCTCGCCCCACCGCGAACTCCACGGATACACGCCGTGGTATTTCAATTTCGCCCCGCGCGAATACGCCGAGGCGTGGAGGCAGGTTTTGGACGAACGCGGGTTCAAAGCTCCGTTCGGGCTGATGTCGCTTGAACGCCGCAGTCCGCTTTTCCAGCTCAACTATGTGGGGCATGAATGCCAGTGGAACGGCCCCGTATGGCCGTATGCAACGTCGATTACGCTTTCGGGAATGGCGAACTTTTTGCGCGCGGGCGGGCAGAATGTCCTCACCAAAAAAGATTTTTACGACGCGCTTTCCACATACGCCAAAGCCCACCACCGCGTTCGCGAAGACGGCAGGCGCGTTTTCTGGATTGACGAAAACATTCACCCGTATACTGGCGACTGGATTTCGCGCACTGTCATAAAAGGTAGGATTGAAGCGGGCGCAAGCGGCGGCGCAATTGTAGTGGAACGCGGCAAGGACTACAACCATTCGTTTTTCGCCGAACTTGTCATTCGCGACATTGTAGGCGTTATGCCGGACGGCTCGCGCAGGCTGGTAATCGACCCGCTCGCGCCCGATTCGTGGGGCTTTTTTGCAATCGACGGCTTGCGCGTGCTAAACCGCAACGTCTCCGTTTTGTGGGACGCGGACGGTTCGCGCTACGGCAGGGGGCGCGGTTTCGCAGTGTTTGTTGACGGGGCGGAAGTTGCGCGCGCGGACAAGCCGCAAAAGATGGAGATAACACTGGAATAAATCTCGGCGCGGGCATTCGCCGAATTGGCAAGTGTTCGGCGTTCTGGGGGCTTGCTTAACCGCTATTTCAAATAGTCAGGCCTGCAGCCTCGGCGGATTTTGACCGCACAAAAAACGGGTCGAAATTGCTTCGACCCGTTTCGCATTTCAGTTTTGCGCTACTTTTTCAACGCCTTCGAATTCAGCAGCCGCGCCGAATTTCCCACGACGCCCACAGACGACGCGTTGTGTATCAACGCGCCCCACACGGGCGTGATTATCCCGAACAGCGCGAGCAGAACGGACGTTATATTCACCAAAACCGATATTGTTATGTTCGCGTAAATCGTGTTGAGCACCGAGCGCGATAGTGTCCGCATTTTGGCTATTTTGCCGAGGTCGGAATCGAGAATGGCGATTTGCGCGGTATTGAGGGCGATGTCGTTTTTGACGTTTACCGCAACCGAAACGTCGGCGGCTGCAAGAGATGGCGAATCGTTCACGCCGTCGCCTACCATGCACACTGTATTGCCGTTTTTGGCGGCGTTTATGGCCTCCAGTTTTTGGTGCGGAAGCAGGTCGGAGCGGTAGTTTTCAATGCCGAGTTTTTCAGCCATTGCCTTGACTGCGGCAAGCTTGTCGCCGCTGAGTATCGCTACTGAGCAGCCCTGCGCCTTCAGGCTGTCCACAGCCGCCAGTGCCGATACCCTCGCTGTTTCGGCAAAGCTTATTCTCGCCACAAGCGCGCCGTTTTCTAAAACGTCCGACGCTGTTTGTCCGTCGCATTTTTCGTTGGATTTTATTATTCTGTATTTTTGCCCGTTTACCTCCGCCGATATTCCCTCTCCCGCGGCTTCGCGCACGTTTTCGGGCGCGGGCAGGGCGGTTATACCCGCGCTTTTGGCGTATTCAACAACCGCCTTTGCCGTCGGGTGTTTCGACGCCGTTTCAATGGCGGCAACTTTTGCCAGAGTTTCCCTGGCGTTTCCGGCGAATGTTTCGAATTTCGAAACGTGCATTTTGTCTTCGGTCAGTGTTCCCGTTTTGTCGAAGAAAAATTTTGTCGCTTTTGATAACGCTTCGAGAGCCTCACCGCTGCGGACGAGAACCCCGTTTTTCGACGCGTTGCCCATTCCCGCCGAAATGGCAGTCGGCGCGGCAAGCACGAACGCGCACGGGCAGAACACAACAAGTATTGTCGCCCCCCGAACCAACGCCTCCGCCGCAGTAGCACCGAGCGCGAATTTTGCCGCAAGGAACACTATAACCGACAGCGCAAGCGCGCACGGAACTATGTATTCCGCCCACTTCGCCGCAGTGCGCGTGATTGGAGATTTCGTTCCCTCAGCCTCTTCTACAAGCTCAACCATTTTTGCAAGCGACGTTTCGTTGCCCGCGCTTTTTGCGCATATACGGATACGCGCCGATTCGTTGAACGTTCCGCACAAGACGGAGTCGCCCTTCTGCTTTTCTGCGGGCGCGCTTTCGCCGGTCATATTAGACTCGTTCACCGTTGTTGCGCCTTCCACGACTATGCCGTCTGCTGAAATCATTTCGTGCGGATTGATTTCCACGATGTCGCCGGCCGCAATTTCCGATGCGGGTATTTCTTCCACCGAATTCCCGCGCACAACGCGGGCAGTTTTCGGCATAAGCTCCGCGAGACGTCCAAGCCCCGCGCGTGTCTTGGCGACAGTGCGCCCTTCGAGCCATTCGCCCAGCTGCATCAAAAACGATATTTCCGCGACAACGAAAATATAGCTATGGCAGTGGGCGTCGCCGGTATCAACGCCGAACGCCTCCAGTATTTGCAGCCCGAACGACGCCGCCATTGCGAGGCTCACAAGCATTGCAACCCCAATTTTATGCGCCCGCAAGTCGGCGATTGCGTCTTTGAAAATCCCGCCCGCGCAGAAAAAAACAGCCACCCACGCGGGGTCTGTCCACGGATAGAGCGGAATTTTGTTCTCAGCAAGCGATATTGCAAAACTTACAACAAGCGATACAGCCGACAGGACAAGTTTTGTGCCGAAGTTTTCGTCTCCTCCTCCGCTACAACAGCCGCTGCCTTTTCGGTCGTTGCGGTGTCCGCAACAGAGCGGGTGTTCTTCGTGAGTGCGTGAATGTTTTGCGTTTTTTTCGTTTTCCTGTGCGCCGCAGCAACAGCAATGATGTTCTTTGTTCATTTTGCCTTTCTCAGGTGCGCTATAAGTTCGTTAACAAGCGATTCGTCTTTATTGACAAGAGAGTTCGCTATGCAGTGTTTCAAGTGTCCCTCCAAAAATTCGAGCCACACGCCTTTGAGCGCGCCTGCCGCCGAATTGATTTGTCGGAGAACGTCGATACACGGAGTATCGGCGTTTATCGCGTTTTCTATTCCCCTGATTTGTCCTTCAATACGGTGAAGGCGCGCGCAGAGTTTCTGTTTTTCCTCTTCCGTGCGGCAGTGGACGGTATGTGTGGTTTGTTTTGTTTGTTTATTTTTCATAAAAGGGAGAGCGCGGTTTTTTTATTATTAATATAGGATATAGGGGTATACTCTATATTTTGTCAACGCTTTTTTGAGAACGCGTGAAATTACATTTTATACTGCGTTTCGCGAAACAATCGGCAGTGGGGCAGTAGGTTAACTACGCTTACTACGCAACAAAAACGTGAAGCCTTGCCTAAAACTACGTTTGACGCGCTATTAAAAGATAATGACTTCAATGGATAGTCAAAGGCGTATTGCCTGTGGCAATCGCCGCCACTTTAGGAAACGTAAAATATTTCGCAAAGCCTTGCCTAAAACGCAATTTAACGCGTTCTCAAGAGACACAGGCTTTAATGAATAGACAAAGCGGAATTGAATGAAATTCAATCTGCGCCCCTTTGGGAAACGTAAAATATTTCGCAACGCCTTGGCTAAAACGCAATTTGTATTCGCTCGCACAAGAGTGTTTTCTCTTGCGCCGATGAAATAAAGGCGCAATTCAACGTTTCACCCCTGCGGGGTAATTGCTGCGCAATTATACTTCCCAAAAGCTTGCCTGCGGCAACTTTTATGATGACGCGCAAGGGGCAAAGCCCCTTGACCTCCGCCGCGTTGCGGCGGTCTGTGTTATCGGCGCGGTTGAACACCCGCATTGAACAAAGTTCAATAGCTTGCGGGTTCTAAGCTTTACTTTAAGAAATAGTCAAAGGCGTATTGCATGCGGCAAGCGCCGCCGCTTTCGGAAAGTTAAAAAAATAAAAAAGCGGGGTTGGCATAGCCAATCCCGCGCTGTTTTAGGAAATATAAAATTGTGATAATTGAATTATTTTGTCGGCTTGAAGAGTTTGTATTCCATAGCGGGAACGTTCTGTTTTTTGTAGGCGAACGGTTTTTGGGAATAGTTCGTTACAATCTCGCTGCCGTCGCCGTAGACGGTAAGGAACACGTCGGGGGCAATTTCGTCGTGGAAGTCCATATATTCAAGCTGGAGATAGCGCAGGGGTTTGTATTCCTGATACGCCTTTGCCACGTCTTCAAGGGTTGAGTCGTGCGCGAGATTCCAGTAGTAGGTGAGGCGTCCGCCGAACTCCACGAATTTGAGCCTGCGCGTTTGCGGCGTGAACGAATTTGTAGGACCCCAGCCTTTCGAGGGGCGCGAGCGCGCGTTGTAGTCGATTGTAGACGCGAACGGGTTGCTCAAAATGATTCCGTGGTAGGCGAGCTGCCATATGGGAATCATGCGCGTGATTAGTTTGTTTTGCGCGCCAAGATACGACGGATACGCGCTCACATACAGGGCGTAGTCGAGCGTGTTGGCGGTTTGGTCGCAGGAGGATTCGCTCGTCCAGCCGCCGAAGAAACCGTCGGAGAGCAGTCCCACTTGGTTCATATAAAACGCGGTATCGTTGCGCGTGCAGAAGTGGTTGAGGTCGAAGCAGCGGTAGGGGCTGATTGCGCTTGTAACGTCGATATGAATAGGGCCGTTGAAGCCGAGCTGCTGCATATTCGTGTAGTTTTCAAGAACCTGTTTGTAGTAGACCTGATGCCAGCAGGGATTGTAGGCTTCGCCCCCCATGCCGTCGTAGTGGCTGTAGTCGCCGTTCTTTTGCAGGGCGAGGTCGTCTTTATTGAAGGCGGGAGAGACTGTGTAGTTTTCCGTATGCAGAATATGGGGCGAAATCTGGTAGCCCATTTTTTTCGCGAATGCCGTGAGTTCGCGGCACTTTGCGTTCCCGCCGAGCTCCGGTTCCGCCACGCCGTAAATCGGGCAGCGGCCGTTTGAACGCCAATTCCAGTTGGTTACAATGATGTCTGCTTTGTCGATACCCAGCTCTTTGAGCTTTTTTACCACGCCCATCATATTGTCGTAGTTTCTGATAATTTGAATGTTGGGGGCGTCAACGTCTTTCCAGTGATAGCCGCGGTTGAGGTGCGTTTCGCCCTGACGCATAAACGTCGCCATCATAAACTTCATAAAAACCGCCTCCGACGTGTATTTCAGGCGCGGATTGCCCGCAATTCTCTCCTTGAGCGGGCGCACTTCTCCGCGGTCGAGCTGGTATTTGCGGTAGGCTTTTCCCATCGAAGAGTAGTTCGCGTTTTTGCCTTTGAAGTAGGTAAAGTCTATTACAATGTCTTGGTAAATTGGCATGCCTATTCCCGCGATGTCGAAGACGGGATACATTTGGTAGACGCCATTTTCGACCTTAACCACCATTTTGAATTCGTATTTAAGCTGCTTTACTATTGCCACGAACGCCTCGTCGCCCTTTTTGAAGCCCCACATTTGCATCGGGTTGCGGGGTTCTTCAATGAGTCCGCTGTCGTGGGTGAATTCGCCCATTCTGCCGTCGGCGAGAACCCAGTAGCCCTTGTCGCCCTTTGCGGCGGTTGCATCGTCGCTAAAGAGGCTGATTGACTTTATTCTAAGCCAGCCGCCGCGCGAATACTTCGTGAAAGGGACGCGCAGGCGCATCGTGTCGGCGTCGAGCTTTTCAAGCTTTATGTTTTCTTCGGTTTTTTTGCCGTTATTCCATTCAACTACCATTTTTGCGGTGTCGCTGATTGCCGACGCCGCAACGGCGGAGAGCGCAAGCGCGAAACTCCCCGCGAGAATTTTTTTCAAGTCCATTTCGTTGCCTTTTTTTGATTTTAGATTAGAATTTTACCGCCGCTAAACGTGCTTTTTGCGGCGCGTTTAGCTTTTTTTACGCGTAGTTGTTGTGGTTCGTTCCCGTTCGCGGAGTTTTTCCCTACGACCGACAACTTTCCCCCTTTGACAATTATGTTGTTTGTGTAATTGGGTATATACTATCTACATGTTTGCGGTTGAGTCAAGCATTTCTTGCGCGGGGTTGGGGCGATACGAAACATTCGGGCACAAAAAAAGACCGCGCAAAACGCGGTCTTGGTTCGAAAAATTTTTAATGCTACTTCAAGTTTGCCGAAATTTCGGCGAGTCGCTTTTCGTAGGCGTCCCAGTCGGTAATAACGTTTCTTGCCACGCCCGATTCCACTGCGGCTTTCGCCACTGCCGAGGAGACTTTCACGATAAGGCGTTTATCGAAGGGCTTGGGCAGAATGTATTCGCGCCCGAATTCGATATTGTCGATTCCGTAGGCTTTCTTTACTTCGTCTGTTATCGGCTCGTGGGCGAGGGCGGCAAGCGCGCGCGTTGCGCCGATTTTCATTTCCTCGTTGATGCACTTTGCGTTTGTATCGAGCGCGCCGCGGAAGATGTATGGGAAGCCGAGCACGTTGTTGACTTGATTCGGATAGTCGGAACGTCCCGTTGCAAAGATGATGTCGGAGCGTGTAGCAACCGCAAGTTCGGGTTCGATTTCGGGCTTCGGATTCGCCAACGCCAGCACGATGGGATTTGCCGCCATTGAAAGGAGCATTTCCGGCGTGAGAATGTCGGCCTTCGAAACGCCGAGGAACACGTCCGCGCCCTTAACCGCATCGGCGATTGATTTTGCATTGCTGTCAACGGCGAAGAATTTTTTGGCTTCGTTGAGGTCGGTTCTCGATGTCGTAATCGGGCCTTTGCTGTCGCACATCAAGATGTTTTCCTTCTTGACGCCTAGGTTGATATACATTTTTGAGCACGAAATGGCCGCAGAGCCCGCGCCGCTTACAACAACCTTTACTTCGTCGATTTTCTTGCCCGCAACTTCGAGGGCGTTGAGCAACGCCGCGCCCGAGATTATTGCCGTGCCGTGCTGGTCGTCGTGCATGACGGGAATGTCAAGTTCCTCCTTCAGGCGGCGTTCGATTTCGAAGCACTCGGGCGCTTTGATGTCTTCAAGGTTGATTCCGCCGAAGGTCGGGGCTATTGCCTTCACGGCTTCGACAAATTTATCGGGGTTTGTTTCCGCAACTTCGATGTCGAACGCGTCAACGCCCGAGTAGATTTTGAACAGCAACGCCTTGCCCTCCATTACGGGCTTGCCTGCCAGCGCGCCGATGTTTCCCAATCCGAGCACCGCCGTGCCGTTGGAGATTACGCCCACGAGGTTGCCTTTCCCCGTATATTTGTATGCGTCTTGCGGATTTTTCTGTATTTCCAAGCAGGGTTCGGCGACCCCCGGAGTGTATGCCAGCGACAAGTCTTCCTGTGTGGAGTGCGGTTTGGTGGGCACTATTTCGATTTTACCTTTTTTGCCGGAACTGTGGTAGTTCAGAGCCTGTTCTTTACTGATTTTGGGCATAGTGTATGTAGTGTGTGTGGGAGTTCCCCCGTTTAATGTGTGTGTTTTAGAGCGCAAACGCCGAAAAGGCCGTTTGCGCCAATTTCCCATAAATATATTCGGACTACTTGTATGACTTTTTTTATTTCATACAAGCTATTTTTTATAAAAACGCGTTTTTTGCGTCCGCCGAAAAACCCGAACACGTCGGGCTTCAGGGAGATTGTTTTTCAAATTACGGGTTGTAATAATCGTCGTGTTGGGGAACGATACTCGGCAGGCATATGAGGAATATGACCGACAACAGGCTTATTGCTCCGCAGAACAAAAATATTGTCTGATATTGGCTGATTGAAAGTGTCGCGGCCCAGCCGAACAAATCGATATTCCAATCCCACGAGGGCGCGAGCATTCCGCAGAGCAGAACCGAGCTTGCAACGCGCCCAAGCCCCATGCCAATCATTTGGTATGTCTGCACAAGCGCGCTGCTCATTGCGAAGTTCTTGGGGTTTGCCAGCGCGAGAATTTCCTGCGACATCATGCACCAGAAGCACGCATACGCAAAGCTGCCCACAAAATACAGCAGGGTGACGGCTATGTGGTTTGCCCCGAGGAAAAATATGCCCACTGGAACGACGAAATACAGCGCGTGAACGGAAAGCTGCAACGCCCTCATTCCTATTAGGCGCAAAATCGTGCTGTAAAGCAGGTATCCCAGAACCATACCCGCAATGCCGAACGCCGAGACTTCTTGAACGAAGCCGTCGCCCTGATTCAGCCCGCTTTTGAGGTATTTCAGCGCGAGCGGCAACACGGGGGAGAACGCGAAAAGCAGAATGCAGATGTAGACCGAAAAACCCACAAGCGACGAGTTTTTTACCGTTTCCTTCAGCGATTTTACAATATCGCACGATGCCGATTCCATCTTGGGAAGCGGAATGCGCGCCAAGCAGAAGTGTCTGCCCATAACCATGATGCCGATTACGCCGATTACGATTTGCAAAAACAGCATCGGCGGGTTTTTCCCCATAAAGTGTCCGATAAGCCAGAACACGGAACCCGTCAGGATAAAGTAGCTAAAGCGCAAAAATCCGAAAAATCCCGCGCGTTCTTTCGGCAAAAGAATACTGTTGAGAATCGGATACCACGCGGGCGGCCATATCGCCTTGGATATGCAATAGAAAAAGCAACCCACGAATGCCGCATATTGGTCTACGGCGGCTCCGAAAAACGGGCTTACCGCCACCAACAGCAGCGAGGCCGTTCCCAAGTAGCAGGAATATTCAACAACCTTTTTCGGCCCAAGTTTGTTTACAATTCCCGCCGACGGCACGAAAAGAAACATAGCCGTAAGTCCGACAAGGCTTGTGGTAAGCATCACCATTGAGTCGGAACTTCCCAGCATTGTGAAGAAGAGGATTAGGATTGCGCTACTGTCAATCATCACGTCGGAAAAGTTTCCGAACCACGTCGATGCGTAGGCGAGTATGCGGTATTTTTTTCTTTGCTTGTCTGTTAAAGTGCTTGCGAAATCAGTCATTTAGTGTGTTCTCCGTTTCTTTTGTATGGGCGGTTTTTGCTCCGCCTAAAAAAGGAGGGAACGTCCGACTTTTCGGACGCTCCCCCGATTTACTGCGTCTTATTTCTGCTCGAAATCCTCCGCCGACAAGTGCCACTCGGGACGCTTTCTGAACGGGGTTTCGAACTTTTTGCTGAGCGCGCCCTTCTTCTCCAAGTGGATATAGCAGGCGGTATCACAGGCTTTGCCGCAAATGCTCGAGCAATACGCGTGGCGAATGGGCGGGTAGAAGTTCACCTGATCGATGACTTCGCGCGCTCTCTGCGGGGTGAGCTTGATTTCACCCTTGATGATTGCCATGCGTTCGGGCTCGTTTTCAAACGCGTATGTGGGCATAAACGGATTTTTAGTGCCGTTTGCGCCGACATAATACGCTGCGCACTGCCAAACGTCAAGCTTGCCCGATTTTTCGTCGATTGCATGTCCTGGGCACGCCTTGGCGCACTCGCCGCACTTGTCGCACAAATGCGGTTCGACGATGGGATCGGGTTCGATTTCCGCGTCGGTAATAACGAACGCGAAACGCTGGAACGGGCCGAAATCGTCGGTGAGAATCGAGCCGTGGAAGCCTCTTTCGCCCAGACCCGCGTCGATTGCGCACTGCTCGAAATCAAGCGTGTGTTCCGCCGTTCTGCCGCGGTAGATTTTCTTGTAGCTGACTTCCGGATTGGTGCTGTCGGTTTCCGACATTACCAACTGGTTCCTGCGCTGCGGGAGAGCCTCGAAGCCGTCGTCCTCAAGCAGGTTGCATGCGCGCAACAACGCCGTGGGGAGGATTGTTTCTTCGATTGTCTCCAAGCCGACGGTCGTGAAGTGGTGGTATGTCGTGCCCTCTTCCACGCCGCGTCTGGAACCGCGCAACGAACGCGCCGCAATGCAGATTACGGTCTTGGCGTTCGGGAACAAAAACTTCACGTTTTTATCCCGAAATCTGTCGGCATTGCCGAAACGAACCAAGTCCGCGCCCGCCTTCTTGATTTCTTCAATAAGTCGGTTTTTCAAATTACTCATAGAACGTTCTTTCCCTTTAAGTGTTTGTAGCAGGCAGTATCGCACTTCTTACCGCACAGGCACGGAGAGTATCCCGTGGGGTGGCAGGGGAGGAAGTCGATTTTTTTGTAGATTTCGCGGGCGGATTCCCTGTCGAAAACCTTTTCGCCGTTGATGATTGCCTCGCGTTCGGGATCGCCCTTGAGGAAGTCGTCGGTCATAAAGGGGTTCGACTTGTGCGCGCCGCGGTAATACACTGCGCATTGCCACGTGTTGATTGTGCCGTCCTCGGCTATCGCATGGCCGGGGCAGGCTTTTACGCATTCGTCGCAGCCGTCGCAGAGGTTGCCCTTGAAGGGTTCGTCGCATTCAAGCGGAGCGTCGGTTACGATGAACACAAAGCGGACATACGGGCCGAACTTCGGCATAATTACGTGTCCGTTTTTGCCTTTTGCGCCGAGGCCGCAGATTTGCGCCGCCTGCGCGAAATCCATAATGATTTCGGGAGCGGGTTTGCCCTCCTCGACGGGGGAGACGTGTATGAGTTCGTAGGTGTCGCTCAATTCGGGATTGGTCGTTTTATCGCCCTTGATTCTCAAATTGGAGATGTTTCTTTGCAGGCAAGCGTCGTAGCCCTCGTCCTCAATCAAAGAGCCCATTTTAAGCAAGAAGATTTCCGACATTTCCTCGTCGATGAACTTCGTGCCCAGCTGGGTGTAATTAAAGAACTGCTTGCCCTCTTCCATAACGCGGTAGAGCGCCTTCGGAACGCGGAAAGCGAAGCCGATTACGCATTTCGCCCACGGCAGGATTGACTTCGGGTCTCTCTGGGGGTTCGTGCCTTCGAAATACTTGATATCGCCAATTCCGCACGCGACTGCGCCGAGTTCAATGGCTTTTTGCTTAATAATTTGTGCGTTTATCATATTCGCCTCCTATTATCTGTCCATTGCCCACGGTTTGGGTCTGTTGCGCAACGGGTGTTCAAACTTCTGATAGAGCACGCCGCCCTTCTTTTCGAGCATACTTTCGCAACCGCGCAGACAGCCGCCGCACTTTGCCATATTGTAGCCCACCCAAGACGGGAAGTATTTTTCGAGGTTTCCGTATGCCTTCAGGCACTCTTCGACATTCGCCGCCTTCTTGTCTTTGAGCAGGTCCAGGTCGCCATTGGGGTCGTTATCCCAGACTTCCTTCGGAACGAAGGGGTTGAACTTCGGGCCGCCGTGCGTGTAGAATGCGTAGCATTTCCACTCGTCGAGCTTGCCCCATTCGCATATTTTGCCGCCGATATCGACCTTGATGCTTTCCGTCTGGCTGATACAGTGTCCGGGGCATTCGCGCACGCACGCATAGCAACGTCGGCACAAAGGCTTGCCCGAATACATCGGGTCGGGTTCGAGTTCCGCGTCGGTGAAGATGAACGCCAAACGCTGTCTGGAACCGAACTGGGGGCTCAGGAACATTTTCGACCAGCCGATTTCGCCCAAGCCGCACGCAACACCGACCAAGCGGAAGTGTATGAGCAAGTCCGGCGGAACCTGTCCGGGGCGGGCGGGACGCGCCATAGCCGAACGGTTGTAGTCGTGCTTCCAGAGGGGCGCGCCGCTATTGATGAGTTCCGTTATTTCGGCGTGTTCTTCCGGCGAAACCGTCTTGCCGGGTTTGCCGTCCATGTCCGACACACAGCCGCGCGCTCCCGTATTGCGATACGCGAACGCCTCATAGCCGTGGTCTTCTATTAGTTTACCTACCTGATACAACACGGCGGGGGCTGATATTTCGTTAATACCGCCGTATGCCATCGAGGGATACTGGTAGAACTGCGTTCCTTCTTCTATGCCTCTTTGCAAACCGCGGGGAATGCGGAAGAGCATACCGATTATAGATTTGGCTTCGGGAAACAGCTGCTTTGGGTCGAGTTCCTTCGGCGCGTGGTCGAAGCGAGACATATCGCTTATACCAACGGCGTCGGCGCCCGCTGCGAGAGCCGCTTTCTTTACCATTTCACTTGTTAGCATTTATTGACCTCCTATATTCAAGAGTTGGGTTTTAGTGTTTTATAATTCCAAGCCGGAAAACGCGTGGCGTTGTCCGGTCGAAATTGATTGACTGCCTTTCCGCTTTCGCGGTCGGGCACTCAAATTATTTTTGCATTCGCACGCGCCTACGGCGTCCGAAGCGGATTTTCGCGCCGGCTACGGGCGCGAAACCGCGCAAAAAAATCCGTTTTCCCCCCGCTGCATTCCGTTGGGTTCGAACGCCGTCGGGGAGCGTATTTTTTTTGACTGAGAAAGAACTTCGGTTTTCGCCTCAAATACGTTTTGTCGGGTGGAAACGTTTTGGAGCGGGTTATGGTTTTGTTTGCCGTCAACAGCTGCACGAATCGGCGGGTGTTGGGCGGTCGGCGTCGAGATCCGCGTAGAAATTCACCGAGCCTATCTGCTCGAGGTTTACAGTGGCGTTTTTCTGGACAGTATCGCAATAACCGCATGTTTGGCAACGCTTGTCGCAATGCAGACGGCGTTGTGCGTAATCGGCGGCGATTTTTCCGTTTTCTATTACCGACGGATACAAATGCCCCGCGTGGCTGGGCTCGGTCAAATCGAGCAGGTTTGCGCTGTATTTGCCCGAACAATACGCCTCCACGACAGCCGAAGGGTTGCGGTTTGTGCGCGTTGCAAGTTTCATTCCGTCGCAAAGCGTTTCGTAGAGCGGAACGTCTTCGGGGCGGATAAAGTTTGTGTGGCGCAAAAGGCTTTCCCTGTTTTGTGGATTGGCGAGGAAGTCGTGGCAGACTCCCCTGAAGTCGTAGGCGTTGTCCATTTCGGCTATTTCGTGCTGGTGCGCCACGAGGTTGTCGTGGAAGTTGTGCGCGGAGCAGAAGTTCAGGCAGCCGCTGTTGGCAAGCAAATACAGCTTTTTACCGTTTTGTTCGCACCATTTTTTCGCCGTTTCAAGGCGGTCGCAGTCGTAATTAAATTCGCGGCGCAGGTAGTAGCTGTCGAACCACTGTGCTATGTAGCCGAACCCTTCGGTAGTCCCGATTTCCATATTTACCGACGCGCGAACCTCGATATCCTTGAAGTTGGCTTTCAGAAACTTTGCAATCAACGGCGACGTTGTCGTGACCGAACCGAGTTTGTAGCGGTCAATCAATTCCGCAACCGTATCGCCCACCGACTGGAAGAACGAGCGCGCCTGCGCGTATCTGCCGTAGCAGTTGCCGTTAAGAAGCAGGTTTGCCGCCAGACCCTCCTGCGCGAATCTTTCCAAGTCGGCCTCCATTTTGCGTTGCGCGAATCTGTCTTGGACAACGCCTCTGCCGCTTGTAAAGCCCTCCCACGGGAAGTATATTTCGACCACCGAGTCCCTATGTCTGAGTATGGTTTCCCCCAGAGAATCGTCAGCCTGATATCCTACCGTAAACTTCATATAAATCTAAAATTGATTAATAACCTAAAAATTGTCTTAAATTCTGTCAACATCTTTCGATGTCCTTTTTTAAAGCTTTTTTCGTTTGGGCGTCGGGATTTGTTTGATTCGTTTGGTAAGGTTTGGGTTTTTGCGTTGATTGCAAAAAATTTGGCGGGCGTAAAAATCGGGAGGCGGAATTTTGCGCTTGTCGAAACGGCGTTGTCAGGAAACGGGCGGGGACGTTTGGAGGTTGACTTGGGCTGCGATTTATATTAGGCGGAAGTATGTTAATTTAAAACGCAAAACAGGAGAGAGTATGTTTACAGGAATTGTGGAGGCTACCGGCAGGGTGGTGTCGTTCGAGGAGGAAAAGGCGGCGTGGTTGTTGCGGCTGAAAGTGCCGCAATTCATAGCTGATTCGCTCAATGTCGGCGATTCGCTCGCGTGCAACGGGTGCTGCCTGACGCTCGTGAATATGGAGGGCGACATTGCAAGTTTCGAGCTTCTCGAGGAGTCGATTCGGTTGACGAGTTTCGAGGGAGTCAAAGAGGGCGCGCTCATAAATTTGGAGCGTCCCCTATCCGCGGGCGCGCGCTTGGGCGGTCATTTTGTAAGCGGGCATGTTGACGCGCGCAGCACCGTGGAAGTGTTCGAGCGGCGCGGAAAGAACTTCTACCTGCGCGTGGCAGTTCCCGAACTATTCGCGCGCTACTGCGTATACAAAGGCAGCATTGCAATAGACGGAATTTCGCTTACAATCGCCGAGGCGGGAGACGGATATTTGGCGGTCTGGCTTATCCCGCATACGCTTGAAGTCACCAATTTGGCGGACTGCGCGGTGGGGAAATTCGTGAATCTGGAGTTCGATCTGCTTGCAAAATACGTCGAAAAAATAGCCACGGGCAACCGCGACAAGTCGCCGTATCAGCCGTAATGAAGGCGCGCAGATTGAGAAAACGCCCCCTCCGCCGCCTTTCGCGGAGGCGCGCGGCTGCGGCGTTGGTTTCGTTTTCCGTTGTGCTGTTGCTGTCGGTCTTCTTCCCCGAAATGCTCCAACCCAGCAACCCCGAAACGCCTGTCGATGCGTGTGCTCCGAAGCTCGGGGGACATTTGCGCGTGTGTTCTTGGAACGTGCGCAACTACAACGTTTCAATGCGCAAGGCGCAGGGGCGTTGGACATCGTATCCCAAGCCCGAGGCGGAGCGCGACGCCGTGTGCAAAGTTCTTGCGGAAATCGACGCGGATGTCGTCCTCATAGAGGAAATGGGCGACATCACCTTCCTTCGAGACCTTACTTCGCGCCTTAAAAAGGTTGGGAAAAACTATCCCTTCGCCGTTGTTTCCAAGTTCGATTTGCCTTCGAGGCTCGCCGTGATTTCCAAGACAAATCCCGAGGGCGTGTTCGACTTTTCCGACACAAAAATCAGCGTAAAAGGGGAATCGGCCTATTCTCCGCGCGGCGCGTTGGGGGTGAAATTCGGCACGCTTAAAGGTGAGTTGTTTCTTTTCGCCGTCCATCTGAAAAGCAAGGTGGGCGCCCAAAAGAAGGACGAACAGTTTATCCCGTTCCGTTTTGCGGAACTGCGCGCGATTTCTTCGCGCATAAATTCGGTTGCGGGCGGGAAAATGTTTCTTGTTGCGGGCGATTTCAACGACGAGCCAACTCCCGCGCTTTTGCGCAACTTTTCGGGCGTAAAACTTCTGCTGCAGTCGGATTCAGTGGGACAATCCTACACATACCACTGGCTAAAGCGCGACGTTTTCTACCGCTACGATTTCTTCCTCGTCTCCGAAGCCCTCGCTCCGTTCGCGCCGCGCGCGACTGTCGTTTCGCACGGAGGCGGGAGCGACCACCGACCTATTTTCGTGGACGTCGATTTAAATTAGGCGCTTTTCCGGCAACCGCCATTTTTTCGAGATACGTAAAAAGCCCCGCCGCCGCAAGCCAAGTTGCAATCTGCAACACCTTGCTGTATACGGCGAAGTCGTAGACTTCGGTTCTTACGTAAAGCCCCACAACCGCCGGGGCGAAATAGTTTGCCACAAATATAGAAAGCCACATTACCGACCACAGGAACGTCCAGTTCCAGACGCACACAAACGCCGCAAGCGTGCGTCTGCGGCGCGTGGAGCGTTCGAGGCTTTGGCACACTTTTCTGAGAACCACCGGCACTATTACTATGTTGGCTATCGGCGCAAAGCACCCCAACGCCGACAGTTTCGACGAAAGCAGCAGGCTGCTTGAATACGATTTCGCTATTCTCACCAAGCTTACAACCCAGCCCGCCAGCATTACGAACAGCGCAACATACAGCCCCTTCAAAATAAGCTCCGACATATTCAGCGTCAAAATCTTTTCGTTGTAGAGCAACGCCTTTGACATGTCGTCTATGTCCCCGATTGTGGGAACATCGAACTGGTAGATGTTTACCATCTGGAGCGTCAGGAGTATCTGCACCCCCAAAAACACGGCCAACGCGCCTATTATTGCGCGCAGAATGCGCGTTTTGAAAACGAAGTCGGTCTTTTTTCTGCTGCGATGTGGGGCGGTGATTTTCCTGAAAAACAGCGTGTTGCCGAATTCCTTCCATTCCGACTGCCCCTGCGTCCAAACGCGCGTTGTTGTTTTTACGATTCCCTTTTCGAAAAGACGCTTAAGGGCGGGATCGGCAATCGGTCCTTCCTTTGATTTGTCGTCTTTTTGATAATACCACATTTGGGTGTAGAGGATGACAGAAAACGGCGGCGTGTCAACAATCTATTTGCCTATGCAAAACTTGGAGAATATGCGCTCAAGCACGGCTTCGTTGTCTGTTTTGCCCACGATGTCGCCGAGGTTCGAGAGGGCTTCGCGCAAGTCGGCGGAAATAAGTTCGCACGCCGTGCCCGCGCGCGCCGCGTCGCGCGCCGACTCAACCGCGCCGCGCGCCGCCTCCAGCGATTGCGCATGGCGCGCCGAAACGAGAATGTCGTCGGCGGCGGCCGTTATGTGGTATTTGTCGATGAGCCGCGCGACGGTGTCGAGCAGCGTTTCAAGACCCTCGGAATTTTTGCAGGAGACTTCGACTTTTTCGTATTTATCGAACCGCGCGTCGGGCACGGCTTTGGCGATGTCGCATTTGTTTAGAACTATGATTGCGTTGCGCTCCGAGAACGCGCCGCCGTCGAATTCGGAAAAATCGGGGGCGGAGGAATCGGCCACGAAAAGGCAGATGTCGCAGTGGGCGATTTTCTCCTTTGCCTTGCGGATTCCGATTGACTCTATGTCGTCGCCGCCCTCGCGCAGCCCCGCGGTGTCGGTGAGGCGGACTATGTTGCCGCGGAGTGTGGTTTTTTCGGATATGAAGTCGCGCGTGGTGCCCGCTATGTCGCTTACTATTGCCCGTTCGCCGCCCAGAAGCGCGTTGAGCAGCGACGATTTCCCCGCGTTCGGCGCGCCGGCAATCACGATGTCTATGCCCTCGTGAACGAGCGGCGAGATTTTCGCCGTGGCAATCAGCCGCCGCATTTCTTCGGCGCACTGCCAAAGCGACTTTTCAACTGCGGTTTTGTCCTCTTCGGGGAGGTCGTCTTCCGGGAAGTCGATATACGCCTCAATCAGCGCGAGCGCGTCGAGAAGTTTTGCCGACATATCGTTTATGCGCCTGCCCAACTCTCCGGAAAGCTGTTTGCGCGCCGCCTTCAAAGAGCGTTCGCTCCGCGCGCCGATAAGAAGCGCGACCGCCTCCGCCTGACTCAAATCCATCTTCGCGTTCTCGAATGCGCGCCGCGTGAATTCTCCCGCCTGCGCCGCCCGTGCGCCGCGCGCGATGAGGTCGTCTATCACGGCGCGGACAATGAACGGGTTGCCGTGCGTGGAAATTTCGAGGCAGTCTTCGCCCGTATACGAATGCGGGGCTTTGAAAAACACCGCCACAACGTCGTCCAGAACCGTTCCGTTGAGGTCGGTGTATTTTGCATACGTTGCCGCGCGCGGTTTGGGCGTTGCCCCGAAAATTTCGGCGGCGAGCTTTCCCGTCTGCGCGCCGCTCAGGCGCACGACTGCTATTGCCGATTCCCCCGAGGGGGTTGAAAGTGCTACAATGGTGTCGTTCATTTTGCTGCAAGTTTGTATGTGAGTATCGCCGATGCGCAAAAGGCGATTCCGCCGACGTTTGCCGCGCGCACGAGGGCGCGGAATTTGGTAGAACCGGTCTGTTTGTCGAAGTCGATTTCGCGCGCGCGCTGCCATTCGGTCATGTTGCCGAGTTCGTAGGCGTAGCAGCTGCCCGCGCACGCCAAGCCGAAAAGCGCGCTTGCGCAAAGCGCGGCGAGTTTGCGTTTTATGGGCGTCTTTCTCATTTTCCGTGCCTTTGTTTTACCGCCTTTAGGAGTGCCGAAACGTCTATTTTATCGCCCACGCAAACGCCGTTTGCGGCAAACCAGCCCGCGTTTGTTTCGACGCAAAAGGCGATGTCGTCGCGCTCCGAATCAACGGGGGTGAGCGCGCGCGGGTAGAGTTTTGCTATCTGGGTTATCGTTCCGTCGGCAGCCACAAAGGCTATGTCGAGCGGTATTTCGGTGTTCTTCATCCAATACGACGCCCTCTGAGGGGGTTCGTTTACGAAAAACATTGCGCCGTTTTCGGGGAGCGATTTCCTGAACATCAGCCCGCGCGCCTTTTCGACGTCGAACACCGCAACCTGAGCCGACAGCGTTTTTCCTCCCGCTGAGATTTCGAAAACGGTGTCGAACGGTTTTGGCTCGGGCTGCGCGCAGCCGCAAAGATTTAATATCAAGGCTTGCAAAAAGCACGCCGATACCCAAAATGCGACTTTGTTGTTTAAAGACATATTGTTTACACTTGAGCAAATGCGGACTTTTGCAACAATAAATTCAAAACGCAGATGAAAACCGAAATTTTACTTTACGGCAACACCCGCACCAGCGCGGACATTCTCTACTTTTGCGGAGTGTCGGTTCACGACGACTTTTTCTGCTTTTCTCTCGACGGCAAACGCTGCGCGCTCGTAAGCCCGCTGGAGTTGGGGCGCGTCAGGCGCAAGTCGTGTCTGGACGGAATTTTCGACTATTCCGAAATAGCCGCCTCGCTCCCGAAAAAATCCGAAAAAAGCCACTTTTGCGCCGTCTGTCGCATATTGAAATCGCGCCGCGTGCGGCGTCTGCAAGTGCCCGAGTATTTTCCCGTATCGCTGTATGCAAAGTTTGCCGATGCGGGATTCGATATGGAGATTGTGGAGGGCGAATTTTTCGCCGAACGCGAAGTGAAGTCGCAAACGGAGCTTGACGAAATCCGAAAGGCAAACGATGTTGCGGCGGCGTGCTTCTGCCTATTGGAGGAAATTCTGCGCTCTTCGGAAATACGCGGCGGAAAACTTTTCCATTCGGGCGAAGTCCTCACAAGCGAGTTTCTGCGCGCGGAGATGGAAAAGCTCGCCGTTTCGCTCGGCGCGGACGCGCTCGATACCGTCTGCGCCTCGGGTGTTCAGGCTTGCGACCCCCACGAAGTCGGAAGCGGCGCAATAGCCCCGCATTCGCTCATCGTATGCGACATTTTTCCGCGCCTGCGCTCTTCGGGATATTTCGGCGATATGACGCGCACGTTTCTCAAAGGAGAGCCGTCTCCCGAACAGGCGCGTCTTGTGGAAACGGTTTTGAACGCGCAGTCGCTCGCAATCGACGCCGTGCGCGAGGGCGTTTCTGGGGCGGCAGTTCACGAAAAAGTTGCGGGATATTTCGAAGCCGAGGGGTATTCTACAAAGCCCGTAAGGGGGAAGTGGACGGGGTTCTTCCACTCCACGGGGCACGGACTTGGACTTGAAGTGCACGAGTCGCCGTCGCTGGGCAGGGCCGACTGTATTTTGAGGCGCGGCAACGTCGTTACGGTCGAACCCGGCCTCTACTATCCGAACATCGGCGGCTGCAGAATAGAGGACAACGTGGTCGTTGACAAATACGGGGCGAAAATGCTTTCGAATTTCCACTATAACTGGGTTGTTGCGTAGGAGGCTTTATGCGGCGGTTTTTATGTTCGGCGGTTCTGTTTTGCGCGGCGGTTTGTTTCGGGGATTTTCCCGAAATGTTCGAGTCCCGTTCGCGCAGCTCGGTGATTGTGGATTTTATGTTTGTGCGCCCCGACGGCAACATCAAGCTGCAGGCGGTGGCTTCCGTCTGGGACAAAAGCGGTCTTGCGCTCATAGCTCCCGGAGACATTCCCGACGACGCCCGTCTGGATTGCCTGAAGAATTTTAAAGCGTTTTACAGGGGCGGTCCCGCCGACGGAATCGACGCCGAGTTTCTGGGAAGCGACCCCGTTTCGGGAATGAATTTCGTCCGGATAAAAGGCGGCGCGCCCAAAGAGGTCGTCCCGCTTTCGGCGTTCGGGCGGGCGCGGACGGAAATCGCCGCAAAGCTGTGGAGCTTTATTACGGGGATAGAGGACAACAGTTTCATTGTGCACTATGCTCAGGGGCACGTTTCGGCGGTGCGCGAAAGTTCGGTTGTGCGCATATTCGTTTCAGACGCAATAGCCCGACACGGCTCGGGAGTGTTCGATTCCGACGGAAAATTCGTGGGGCTTGCCGTTTCGTCTTCGTCAGAACCCGTCGTTTTGGAGCTTGAAAACGGAAGCGAGCTTACCGCCGCGATGCGCTCCTTCAAGGCAGACGTTCTTATTTCGGCAGACGACGTGGAGAAAATAGCCGCGCGCGTCCCCGAAACCGCGCTTGCCGACAACCGCGGCTGGCTGGGGGTGGGCAACCTGTCGGTAGTTTCGCGTTCGGCGGCAACCCTTATGGGGCTTAAAGACGCGGCGGTTGCCGTAAGCGAGGTGTTCAAAAATTCGCCGGCCCACGCAGCCGGTCTTAAGGCGGGAGACATAATCGTTTCCCTTGACGGCAAGCCCTTGCGCCGCATGCTAACCGACGCCGATACCCTCGAGACGTTTACCGACACCCTCGCGCTTCTGGGCGCGGACACCGCCGCCGAGTTCGGCGTGCTTGAAAACGGCGCGGTAAAGGGCGTGAAGGTAAAGCTTGGCAGATTCCCCGCCGACGTGCGCCGTAGCAGGGTTAAATACTTCGAAAAACTCGGTTTTTCCGTGCGAGAACTGGTTCTTGAAGACGCCTTCGCCCACAGAATTTTGGACGCCTCCGCGCGCGGGGCAACCGTGGAGTTCGTAAAGCCCAACGGCTCGGCCGAAACGGACAACGCTGCGTATCTGGAGGAGGGCGACCGCATTTTGGAGGTGAATTCGCAGCCCGTAAAAACCTTTGACGACGCCGTTGCGCTGCTTGAAAAGGCGCGCGCGTCGAAAAACAAAACGGTTTCCGTTTTGGCGGAGGGCTTCAACGAGACAAAACTTGTAAAAATAAAAATCGAAAAATGAGACCCACGGCCGCTTTAATTTTTTGTTTTGCAGCTTGCGCAAGCGCGTTTTCGGGCGAAAACGCCGACGCGCAAAAAATCATGCGTTCGGCGGTTGAACTGCGCGCGGTTTCCGCAAAAACGCGCGCCGACGCGCTGGAACAG
>JAEXGH010000010.1 GCA_023450935.1 Verrucomicrobiota bacterium
CTCCACTTCTCCATAGCTATCAGATATACGGCGGCGGTTCTTCGGACTTCGGAATTTACCAGTTTGTTGAGTTGATGTCCCGAAGCATTGTGATGTCGAGCATCTGATCGGCGACTATGCGCTTTAAGTGTGCGTTCTCGCGCTCGAGCTCTCGAAGTCTTTGTATGCTCTTTGAGTCCATACCGCCGTATTTTGCCTTCCAGCGGTAATACGACGAATCGTTGACCCCATACTTGCGCAGCGTATCCGAAACGTTGTTCGACACCTCCGCCTCCTTGAGTATTTGCGTGATTTACTCTTCCGTGTATTTTTTGCGTCTATTGCCCATTTGATTTGCCTTCCTATTTTGCAAATCAATCTACCCCTTGCAAGTCTGTCCTGTTTTTCGGCACACAGCAGGAGCGCAAGCTTTTTCGGTACCAAATACTGGCGCCTGGTACCAGATTACACCTAAAAACGACAATTTTGTCGCAAATTATGAAGAGCGTTAACTGCGCCCTAATTTTGCGCAAGTTATTAAATAAGACGAAATAAGAAATAAATTTTAAACAGCGGGCGGTGGGGGTCGAACCCATAACCTCAAGCTTGGGAAGCTCGCGCTCTGCCAATTGAGCTACGCCCGCGTTTTTATAATAGTTCGACTGTTTTACTCATTTCTTCCGTTTTGTCCAGCCATTTTTCTTCTCATCATTCTTTTTTTTTACGCAATCACGCTATCGCTGTGCACGATATTCTTTTTATTTCTTGATTTATTTTTGTTATTCTTTAGTCTCTCCAATCCTAACTCATTAAACTATGTATATGGAGAGAATATTTAATTTGTTTGCCGCTACGGCAGCTATATCGTTAATCGGTTGTGCGGACAGCGCGCGCAACGACGCGGATTTATCGGTTTCGCATCCGCCCATTCGCGTCGATTTCGACAAAACATCGCAGTTTTCGCCCGCCGATTTCAAGAATCCGCCGATGCAATTCCGCATTGTTCCGTTTTGGAGTTGGAACGAGGTCATGGAGCCTGCGGAAATCCGCCGACAGCTGAATTTAATGAAGCAGGGCGGTTGGGGCGGCTCAATGGTTCACAGCAGAACGGGGCTTTTGACGGACTATCTGGGCGAAGACTGGTTCAAGGCGGTTGACGCGTGCATCGACGAAAGCGCGAAGCTCGGCATGTATGTCTGGCTTTACGACGAAGACAAGTGGCCGAGCGGCTACGCGGGCGGCGACGTTCTTGCGGCGAATGTCGATTTTGCGGCGAAGTCGCTTTGTGCGCGTCCCGTGGGCACGGCTATGCCTCCGGAAGCCAAGCCAGTAGGCGCGCCCGTCGGCGGCATTCAGGTTTTCGAATACCGCGCGCCGCAGTGCAACGCGTGGTTCAACGGGACTTCCTACGTAGACACTATGTCGAAGCAGGCAATGGACGAGTTCAAAAAGCGTTCGTATACGTCGTATTTTGAACGCTACAAGCCGTTCTGCGGAAATGTTGTAGTTGCGGAATTTACCGACGAACCCGCGCAGGTTTCGCGCTACGCAAGCGACGTGCTCGGCAATTCGGTGGGGTTTTCGTCCGACCTCGTCGCGCAGTTTAAGGCCGACTACGGCTTCGACCCCGTTCCGCATTTTTACAAGCTTTTTACAAACGGAGAAGGCGCAATGAAATTCCGCCTGCAATACTATCGGACGGCAAACAAGCTTTTCGAGCGCAATTTCATGAAGAACATCGGCGACGAGTGCAGGGCGAACGGAATCTCCCTCACGGGGCACTGCATGGCGGAGGCGGGGCCATACAGCCAACAGCTTTGGAGCGGCAGGATTATGCCGTATTACCGCCACATGGGAATCCCAGGAATAGACCATCTTGCGCGCAATGTCTATATGCCGATTATCGGCAAGCAGTGCCAGAGCGTCTGCAACCAATACGGCAAGACGCGGATGCTTTCGGAACTTTACGGTGTAAGCGGCGGTTCGCTTTCGTTTGAAGACCGCTACTGGATAGGCAACTACCAGCTTGTTTTGGGCGTCAATCAGTTTGTGCCGCATCTTAGCCTATTCAGTATGGCGGGTTGCCGCAAGCGCGACTTCCCCCAGAACATCAACGTCCAGCAGAGTTGGTGGAAGATGAACGCGGCTGTCGATATTCCGCTTGCGCGCGCGTGCTACGCAATGGCGCAGGGCAAATACGCCGCCGACATTCTCGTTCTCAGCCCGCAGGAAAGCGCGGCCGCCGCTTGGATAGCCGAACCCAAAGACGCGGGCGTGCGCGATGCCTCCGCGCAGACGCGCAAAGACTGCGCAAAAATCAGTGGGGGCGTAGATGCCGTAATCAACGCGCTTTTCGCCTCGCAGCTGACATTCGACCTCGGCGACGAGCAGCTTTTGCAGGAGGACGGCTTTGTGCGCGGCGGAAAAATCGGCATTGCGCAGATGTCATACCGCGTTGTCGTAGTTCCCACAATGATTACAATGCGCCCGTCAACGCTCGCCAAGCTGAAGGAATTTTCGGCAAACGGCGGCACTGTGATTTTGTCGGGCGAAGCACCGCAATTTCTCGACGGCGAAAAGAGCGCGGCGTTGGACGAATTTTTCGCAAAAGTAAAACGCGTTTCCGCGGCAGACTTGCCCGCGGCGGTCAATAATGCGGTTGCGCCGATGATTGCGCTTGAAACGAAGTCGGGCGTTGCGGGGAAATTGTGGGCGCATATCCGCAACCTCAACGACGGTTCGCGCCTGATTATGCTTGCCAACCTCGACAGGTTCGAAAAATATTCGGGCGTTTTGTGCGCCGACGGCGCGTGGACGCGCGCGCAGCTTTTGAACACCGAAAACGGCGAAATTGCCGACTTGTCCGCCGACGTTTCGGGCGGAAAGCTGCGTTTGCCGATTTCAGTTGAGGAGTCTCAGGCGGTGATTTTGCGTTTGTCGAACGAAAAGCCGCAGGCGGCGCCGGACGCGTTCGGCAAGGTTTTGGCGGCCGAAAAAATTTCGGGCTGGAAGGTGGAACGTCTCGACGACAATTCGCTTACTCTCGACTACGCCTCGTTTAGCTTCGACAACGGGCGCGACGGAATCGACACCGAAGTTCCCGTGCTGGAAATTATGAACGCGCTAAACGACCTCAAATACGACGGCAACGTGCGCGTTTTCTACAAGTTCAATGCGGAAAATCTCGACGCATCGCGCAAGCTGCACTTGGTTGTGGAATACGCCGACAGGCTCGAAATAAAGCTCAACGGCAAGCCGATTAAGTATGCGGGGCTGCCGTTCTGGCGCGATTTCAGATGGCTGCCCATCGACATCACGGGGCTTGTAAAACGCGGCGAAAACGTCGTGGAAGTCTTCTACAAAAACTTCAAATACGGCGACCTTGCAACCTACAAGCCGCAGTGGCGCAGATACGGCACGGAAATCGAAAGCGTCTATCTTGTGGGGGATTTCTCCGTTCGTTCGGTCGATACGGGCGCGCGTTCCAAATCGAAGCGTTTTGCTTCATACAACGCAAAGATGCCGAAAAACGTTGCAATATCGAAAGACGCGCTTGCGCTGACAAATCCCGCGCCGCTTTCTTTCGGCGACGCCACTGTTCGCGGTCTGCCTTTCTACGCGGGCAGGGTGGCGTATTCGGCAACGCTCAAAACGCCTAAGCGCGATGGCGAAAAGCTGTTTGTGCGATTGGGCAATCTCGACTGTCCCGTTGCCGAAGTGCTTGTTGACGGCAAAAGCGCGGGCGCAATCAAGTTTGCCCCATACGAGCTCGACATAACCGATTTCGTGAAAAACCCCGAAAGCAAAATAGAAATTGTTTTCTACGCGTCGCTCAGAAACCTGATGGATTGTCCCCACAACCCCGCGGGCGAAATACTTTCCATCTGGCCGGTAGACTACACGATTCGCGATATGCCGGAGACGGGCAAACGCCTGCAGTGGCTGAAAAAATTCGCCGACGGAACGTGGAAGTCGAACCACTGGGTGCGCGACTACTGCCAAGTGGAGTTCGCCAACCCCGAAAAAATCGAGCTTGTCCGCAAGGGTCGGGACAGGTAGCATTGTGCACTTGAAAATTCGGAAAGGGTCCGCCCAAAGGCGGGCTCTTTTTTTATGGTTTGCTTTTCAAACGCGTAAATGTTAATTATGCTCCGCATGAGAAGATATATACCTATATTGATATGTCTTCCCGCGTTTGCCGCTGTCGGAGCGGTTTCGGACGGCATTTTTGCCGACGCCCAAAAGTATGAATTGTCGGCAAAAGACCTGCCGAGGGGCGCGGCGGAATTTTCGGTGGAACTGCCGCGACCCGCAAACGGCATTGTAATAAACGCCGCCGATTTCGGCCTGAACGAATCGATTACAAACGCCGCCACAGTCCTCAACAAGGCTATTGACAAGTGTAGGCAGACGGGGGCGTCGAAGCTTGTCGTTCCGAAGGGAACGTATAAAATTTTCGAGGAGGTTGCCGTAAACTTCGAGGGCTTGAAGGATTTCAGTTTCGACGGAGGCGGCTCGACTTTCGTTTTCAAAAAGAAGAAGACAAACAATTTCAATTTCACGAACTGCGAGCGCGTGAAATTTGAAAACTTCAATGTCGATTGGGATTGGGCGACAGATCCGCTCGCGAGCTTGGTCGAGGTTGTAGGCTCGAATTTCGCCGAACGCGAAAACACGTATGTGGATTTCAAGTTTGTTGACTATCCCGAAGGCTTTCCGAACAAGAATTCCCACATGGTTTGCGTGTCGGCATACGACACAAAAGCCGACTGTGTAGGCTCCGATTCCGGCACGCACAACTGGTTCAACAATCCGCGCGGCGCGCAGGTAAAAGAGCGTATGCAGTGGCTCAAGCCCGGCGTCTTGCGCATTTACGCGCCCGCCATTAAAATCGACAGGGCAACAACCTCGAACATTGTAGTCTGCGGGAACAGGCTCGTAAGGCGCAACTGGTTTGAGCGGTTGTTTGCCGACTGATTCGGCGTTGCGGCAAGTTGCGGTTTGCCGTCGGCGCAAAAAAACGGGACAAACCCTGCGGGTGTCCCGTTTTTGTTTTTTTATCGGCTACTCCGATTTTTGTTCGTCTGCAGTTTCGGCGGGCTGTTCAGCGGGCTGTTCGGGCTGCGCCTGCGCAGGCTGTTCAGCGGGAGCTTCCGCGGCAGTTTCCTGCGCTTCGGCTTTCTCCGCGACTGCGGGTTCGTTGGCAGCCGTTTCGGACGCGGGCGCGGCGGGCTCGTCGTCGGTCTTGGCTTCGGGCTGCGCTGTTTTGTCTTTGGGCTTGGGCATATACGGATTTGCCTGCAAAGATCCGTCGGCGTATTCAACCACGTAGCCTTCGGAAATCAGCCACATAAGCTCGCTGTAGACGGCGTTAAGCTGCTGTTTCTGTTCTTGCGTGAACGATTCTGGAAGTGCCTGAACGGGACTCTGCGCCGCCTCGGCGTCGATGGGCTGTTGTTTCTGCTCTTCGGCGGGCTGGACTTCCAAGCCCAGAATTTTGAACGGGGCTTCGGAAAATTTCACCGAGGGGTTGACCAGCAGGAAATCGAAAATTTTCTGCGGCAATTCCGCCAGCGTTTCGCCTTCCGTAAGGAACTTTCTCTTGACCAGCGAAACAAACGCAAAGCCCTTGCTCCCGCGCTTATAGACCGACAGCCCGCAACGGCGCAATTTGCCGCGCATATTGTTCGCCGTGTTTATCGGGAAGCGTTTTTCCTTGCGGACTGTTTCCTCTATGTTTCTGCGGATTCTGCCGAAGGGCATAAACTCGATGTTGGCAAGGCTCATTCTGACTTGTTCGTATACCTTGACAAGTTCCCCCTCCTTCTTTGAGGCGATAAACGCTTTGGCGGCGTCGGAGGTTTCGAAAAATTCTGGGTCGCCTTCGGCGGATTCTTTGAGTTTGTAGACCGTCTTGGTCTTCATTTTCTCGAGCCACTCGTTGACGGCCTCTTCGCCCTTGACCGACTCAATCGTTTTCAGAAAGTCGTCGAACGACATTTTCGGGAAGCGGCTCTTGTGGTATTCGCGGACGAATTCGTTGTATTTGTGCCAGTTTGGCGCGCCGAGAAGGTCGCCCGAAAGCGTGCATTTGTTTACCACAAGGAACGTCCCTTTGGGCGGTTCGGCTTCGACTTGCTCCGTTGCGAACATTTCCTTCAAAAAGTATTCCACCGCCGCGTTTTTTGCCGACTGTTCGTCTTCGAACGGAATATTGAGCGGTTGCGCGCAAAAAAGGGGCTTTACGATGTTGTCGGAGTCGGGCAGGTTTTTGGCGAGAACTACCATTCTCTCGCGCTTTTCAAGCACAAGTTGGGCTATTTCGAACAACTGATA
The DNA here is from genome assembly GCA_023450935.1 of Verrucomicrobiota bacterium. Classification (GTDB taxonomy): domain Bacteria; phylum Verrucomicrobiota; class Verrucomicrobiia; order Opitutales; family Intestinicryptomonadaceae; genus Merdousia. Next base: position 6,316 of record JAEXGH010000010.1, read on the forward strand.
CGTCCTTTTAGACTCTTTTATAATGTCGCAAAGCTTATTGAACGGGGCGTCCTCCGGAAAAATCTGGACGTCCATCGTAAACGAGAACGGGGCTTGCGGACGCTTTTTGTCGAAATGTTTCTGTTTTTTGTTGAAGGGCTTTTTTTCGGGAAATTGTCTCTGCCCGCCCTCGCCGTTTTCGAATTTCGGGCGGCGTTTTTGGCGGAATTCGCCGTCGGACGGCTTTTTGTTGAAATGCTTTTTGAAGTTTCCTCTGGGGGCGAACGTGCGCGCCGGCTCTATCTTAGAGCTCGGAGTCCAAGCCGTTTGGAATTCAATATTGGACAATTCGCTCAAATCGACTTCGTTTGTATTGTTTTTTGTGTCTTCTGGCATTTTTTTCGATTTTTTGTTGGTTAAAAAAGCAGGGTTTTAACCTGCGGTCAAAGCCTTGCTGAAATTATGGGCATCTATTAAAATGAGTTTTTAAGTTAAATCAATTTCTTTTTTCTCGATATTTATAGAAAAAAAGCTTGATTTTCAAAAAAACAAAAACAATAATAGTGCTCAATTAAAGGTTCACCATAATACTTTAACCAACAAAAACAGGTAATCACTATGAAAATTGCAAGATATGCTTTATTTATCGTGGCGGCTTCTGTTGCCGGCGTTGCGTTCGCACAAACGGCTTCGCAGAATGCGGCTTCCACACAGGCTTCGCAGCAGGCCGCCCAGAAGGACGGAGACTTCGTTGTGAATGTTTCCGTTAACGACGGCGTCATTACTTTGTCGGCTTCGGGCAAGGCTGGCGCGTTGGATTCCGCTTCAGATTCCCTCAAAAAGGCAGTCGCGGCCGCTTTGAGACAGGCGGGTGTCCGTTCCAACATCGCCAAGGCTCTGGAAGCTACTATGGCAAACATCAAAGCCTACCTCTCCGACCCGAACGCTCCCGCTAAGGGCGACATTACGGTAAACGTTGTTCTCGAGCCCAAGCTTGACACCAACGAAATCGTCACGAAAGCCGAAGTTTTGGTTGCGGGCGACAAGTTCACTGCAAACACGAATTCGAAGTTTGCCGACGACGGCAGCGTTTCCACTACGGGTAGCGTTTCCAAGGTTGCGCAAAACGGCACTTCGCAGGACTTCTCAGTAAACACGGAAATTTCGGCGAACGGCGATATTACTGTTAAGGACGCGGCGGGCAACACTGTTGCAATCTCCCGCACGGAAGCCGCGCAGGGCGCTTCGAACCTCGTAAACTCCAATCTCGTTCCCAATGAGGTCGGCGGCGGTGCTTCGGACGACAATGCGGTTATTCCGGATAACACGGTTGTAACGTCCTCCAACCAGTAGTTTGGACACTCTCGAAAAAGCCGACGAAAACGTCGGCTTTTTTTGTGCCCGCGCAAAATCTTTTTTTGTTGATTAAATCTTCCCCCAAAAGTAGCGTTTTAACGATGACTATTTATAAGACGATAAAAGCCAAACTTGCATATTTGGTTGTTGTTTCAGTTTTTGCTACGGCTCTTCCGTGCTTTTACGTTTATAATTTGTTTTCGCGCAGAAACGACAAGTGCGCGAATCAGATTGTAGCGGTGAAATTGCTCGACTCCGTTGCGGAGTTTGCAAATTGCGTCTACCTAAAAGACAACAAATTGGCGTTCGACAGTTCGAAAATGCGCAAGGCCGCGGCGCAGTTGTCTGGTTATTACGAGTCGTTTTCGGCGAAAAATACGAAAGTCAAATCGCTCTTTTCCCAGTCGGCTTTGGGGGCGTTCCAGCAGCGCAAAATGCGCCCTAACGTAGTTACCGAAATGGCGGGTGTAATTACGGAGCACGCGTCGCTTTTTTCCGATTCCCGCACGGGAGTGAGAATTTTGATGGAAACTTCGGGCGCGGCGTTGCCGTCGGTTTTCTCGGACACTGTTGCGTTGCGCTCGTTTTTGGCTTTGCTTTTTTCGGAAAACAAACAAGCGTCGGAGGTTTCGGGTTTGTTCTCGAGAATATCAATACAGACCCGCGCAATGAACTACCGCTTGGGCAACGCGCCGTCTTCGGACGACTACAAAATCGACTCCGAGATATTCGAAAAAACGAACAAACTAAACACCGTCATAATGCGTATTGAACGCCTTCTTGCGGGATACGCGCAGAGCGTTTCCACACGCGAGCAAATTCTTGCGGAGGTTGATTCGTTTGAGGCGGCGGTTTTCGAAATGTGGGTTTTGACAAACAAGAACCTCTCGGAAATGTTGCGCTACAAACAGACGTTGCAGGCGGAAGCTCAGACGGCGTTTTGGGGGCAGTTCGCAGTTTGGCTGCTTGCCGTTCTTGCGGCGGCGGGGGTTATATATGCTTCGATTTTGCGCGGAATTTCCCGCGTTTCGGAGATTGTTTTGCTTGCGGCTTCGGGCAATGTTGGCGGTGCGCGCGAAGTCTATGAAACAGCATCGAAATCGTCTTTCGGCGAAATCAACGACGGGCTTTCCGCGCTGCTCAATTACATGGGCACGCTTGTGGAAACAAGCGAAAACATAGCGAAAATCTCGAACCGCCTGAGTTTGATGCTCAAGGGTATGGAGGCGACGAAAACCCCACTGTTTATCGCAATCAAAGATACCTTCGCCGCCGCCAACAAACAGATAAAGGGCGACTACGATTTCGTAGTTCAGGAAACGCAAAAGCTCAGCGATTGTTCGGTAGTCGTTTCCGAAATCGAGAAGAACCTCAAGAATACGCGCAAATCAATCGCGCTTTTCAGGGAAAATATGGAGTCCATATCAGGCGTTTCCAATTCGGTTTCCGAAAAGCTCGCCGAGTGCCGCGCCGTATTCGGCAAAGTGGCAGCCGTTTCGGAGGCGTTCTCCGACGCTGCCGACAAGCTCAATTTGCTCGGACTTAATCTGTCGGTGATTGCAAGCAAACTCGGCGACAACTCCGCCGGCGTGGAGACGCTTGCGGCGCAAATCCGCGTTGTTTCACGCCAAATAGCGGTGTCGGTTATGGATATGGGATACGCGGAGACCGCAATTTCGCGCATAATTTCGGAAACGCAGTCCGACATAATGCAGATTATAAAAAGCGGCGATTCCTGCGCGGGACACTCGCGCGAGGCCGACGCGCTTTCGGGCACGTCGTGGGTGTCGGTTTCGGGCGTGGGGACTGTCGTGGCGTCGGTGTTCTCGTCGCTGCGCGGCAAAATTTCGCCCGCATACGACTTCGATATGTCGGTTCAGGATTTGGACGACATAAGGGACTCTATTTCCGATATGTCGCAAATCGTAAAAAAAGCGTCCGAAAACGTGGACGCTTTGCGTTCGAAAATCGGGCGGTAGCTCAGCAAGGCGGCCAGCCGAGCTGTCTGCCGCCGAGAATGTGTATGTGCATATGCGCAACGGTCTCTCCGGCGTCTTTGCCGTTGTTTATCACAACCCTGAAGCCGTTTTTTAACCCGCATTTTTCGGCGACTTTCGGGGCTGCCAAAAGCAGGTGCCCCAAGATATCGGCGTCGGCTTCGCCGGCCTGCGAAAGCCGCTCGATGGGCTTGACGGGGAAGAGCAGAACGTGGACGGGCGCCTGTGGGTTAATGTCGTTTATGGCGGCGCAATAGTCGTCTTGGTAGACTATTTTCGACGGAATTTCTCCCGCCAGAATCTTCTGGAATAAAGTTTTCATGTTGTCGATTTTTTCAAGACGCCGCGTTTTTTCAAATAAAAAAAACTTTGAGCGCGGGAAAAGTTTTGCGGTATCCCGAAATAAAATCCTCTACAAACTCGAAGTCGGCGGTCTGTTCGCGGACGAGTTTTTTTGTGCGTCGTCGCCCGCGCGGCGTCTGCGAAAGCCCGTTTACAACCAGTATTGCCTGCGGGTAGCCCGAAAGTCGCCTTGCCGCCGCGGCGAGTTCCGGCATGGCAAAAAGTGGCGCGAAATATTCGCCGGAAAAATCCAAAAACTCCATCTTCGCGTCGGGGTTGTAGACAGCCATAATCCGTTTTGCAAACTCGGCAAGCGGGACGTTTGCGCCGTCTTTGAGCGCCGAACGCACCCCATCGGTTGCAAGCGCGTATGTCTCGCGTCCGAGAGGCGAAGTTCCCGCAAGCAGGGCATTCAAAAGCAGGTATTTTTCGGCGGAAACAGCGGGCGTATTTTTGGTGTCTGTGCGCGTCATAGCAGATTTTGTTGGGTGTCGGCCTGGGCGTCGGATTGTTTCAAAAGCCAGCCGAGCGTAACGTTTTCGAAGCCGTCGAAAGAACATATTTTTACGAGCACAAGCGCGCAGGCGAGCGCGTCGAAAAGCGCGCAGTGGTATTTGCGCCTGTCGGGCGGGCAGAATTTTTCGGCGCAACGCTCAAGCTCTCCGACAAGTTCCAATTTTTCGACAACGTTGGAAAGCTTTGCGGAATCGAGCCTGAACAGCCGTTTTGTAAGCACGCAGGTATCGACATACGGCGACCAGCTTGCGCACTGCCGCCGCGTGAGGGGGTTTTCCACTATCGGCGGCGCGGGCAGGACATTGCGCAACATGGTGTCTTCAGCGACGGCGTTGTGCGCCGCAAAAATACCCTCCGTCCGCATTCGGCAGAACGCGGAGATGTCGGCTGAAAACGGTGCGAACGCTTTTGCGCGCGTATCGGTTATGTCGAAAAACTTGGCGTCGGCGGCTGGAATGGACGTTTTGGGCGCGCAGATGCGCGTGGCGCACTCGGCTATTTCGCCCCCGAGAATTTTCACCACTCCGTATTCCACTATTCCGATTGTTTTCGAGCCTTCGAAATCAATCGCGAATATCGGACGGTCTATATTTTTCATCTTGCCCATTTTTTTTTCTGTGCAAATATTACGGATATGGATACTGAAAATTTCAAGATTTTTATTAACGAGCTTGCCGACCTCAGTGGCGATTACATCGCAAAATCATTCGGCAAAAATATCGACGTCGATTTTAAAAAAGACCGTTCTCCCGTAACGGAAATAGACAAAAATACCGAGCTTATGTTGCGCGAAGCCATTCAGAAAAAATTTCCCTCGCACGGAATAATCGGCGAGGAGTTCGGCAACATCAACGAAGACGCCGAATTTGTCTGGGTTCTCGACCCGATTGACGGGACAAAGTCGTTCATAACAAAAGTTCCGCTTTTCGGAACGCTCATCGGGCTGCAATTTCGGGGCAAGCCCATTGTGGGCGCAATCAACCAGCCCATTCTCAAGGAACGCATAGTCGGCGACTGTAAAACGTGCCTTTTTAACGGCAGATCCGTTCGCGTTTCCGACAGAAAAACCGCCGAAGGCATGACGCTGCTTACCTCCGACAGCCGCTACTGCGCCGACTTGCACGGGGCGAAGCAATGGAAGGCTCTCGAGAACAAGGCGGCAATTTCCCGCACTTGGGGCGACTGCTACGGCTATATGCTCCTTTGCCGCGGTCTGGCGCACGTTATGTGCGACGCCCTCCTCGAAGTCTGGGACTTCACTGCGCTTCTCCCCGCCCTCGCGGGTGCGGGCGCGGTTTATTCCGACTGGCAAGGCGGACAGAACATCGGGCACGAGGGCGGTCTTATTGCTTCGTGCACGCCCGAGCTGCACTCGGAAATACTTTCGATAATCGGTTTGTGAAATTGGGCTTGATGGAACGTTTCGCTTTTCTTCGGCAATAGTCACATACTCAAGTATGCTCCTATCGCCTCGAAAATCAAAGCCGTCCCCTGAAGCCCAATTTGACAAACCTTCTCCTTAAAAAGCGCGAGGGCGCGTTTCTTTCGGCGGCGGCTTCTCTATTTTAAGGTAGCGGCGATTGAACAAGGTTCAATCGCCGTTGATTATTAAAGCCGCCGCAAGAAACGCTCTCGGGCATTTTTTACGTTTCCGAAAGAGGCGGCAATCGGCTTTGCCGATATGCCTTTACTCTCTGATTAAAGTTTCAAAACACGAATTGACGCGTGGACTACGCCCCATCGCGCCCATTCGGGGTCTTTTTTGCTACGCAAAAAATCTCAAACGCGCCTCGCTTGTTTTCTGCCTTTTTTATATTTCCTAAAGTAGCGCGGATTGAATTTCATTCAATTCCGCTTTGTGTATTCATTAAAGTTTGTGTTTAGGACAATCAAGCTATTGGCGGAAGCCAATGCGAATACAAACAGAAAAGGCATTTTTTACATGTTCGAAAGAGGCGGCGATTGAACGTTGTTCAATACGCCTTTAACAGTCATTTAAGAAACGCCGAATAACACAATGAGCGTTCTTTGAACGCTCAGGTCAAGGGGCTTCGCCCGAAACCCTTTCCGACTTAGAACGAATAAGCTATTGAACGAAGTTCAATGCGGATACAAACAGGAAAGGCAGTGTGGTTAACACTGCCGTATTATACAGGCCGCCGCAGAGCGGCGGAGGTCAAGGGGCTTCGCCCCTTGCGCCACTTGTTAGTAGTTTTTGGCGTTGAGCTTAAAATACGCTTGCGAGTGGTCGCAGACGGGACAAACTTGCGGCGCGGCTTTCCCCACGTGAATGTGCCCGCAGTTCGAACATTCCCATACCACAATGTCGTCCTTTATAAATACTTTCTTGGTCTCGACGTTCTCAAGGAGCTTGCGGTAGCGCATCTCGTGCTCTTTTTCAATCTTGCCGACTTCCTCGAACAGGAATGCAATCTTGTCGAATCCCTCTTGCTTTGCCTCCGCTGCGAAGTTCGCATACATGTCGGTCCATTCGTAGTTTTCGCCCTGCGCCGCGTCGAGAAGATTGGCGGCAGTGTCCTTGATTCCGTCGTTAAGGAGCTTGAACCAGATTTTTGCGTGCTCTTTTTCGTTGTTGGCCGTTTCCTCAAATAACTGGGCAATCTGGACAAACCCGTCTTTCTTTGCTTTCGACGCATAGAAAGTGTATTTGTTGCGTGCCTGCGATTCGCCCGCAAAGGCGGTTAGTAGATTTTTTTCGGTTTTTGAGCCTTTTAGTTGCATAGATTTCCTTTTTTTGGTCGTTTTTTGAAAATTGCTTCTCAATCGCGTCAATATTAAATTTTGACAGTGCGCGAAATAAATTGTTCCATAGGTTTTTTTATCGAGAATCATTACTGATAAAAATTTAAAGTCAAGCATAAATTTCGCCGAAAAATAAATCTGCCGAAAAGGCGTGTATTAAAGCGGAAAAAAAGCTTGCGCGGGGTTGTGCGATAATCTAAGTTCTTCTAAATTTTTATTCGGAGAAGTATCCGTTTGGAAAGATATGCAGATATGTCTAAAAGAACAGACCTTAAAACAATTTTGATTATCGGTTCGGGTCCGATTGTAATCGGGCAGGCGTGCGAGTTTGACTATTCGGGGACGCAGGCATGCAAGGCCTTGAAAGAAGAGGGCTACAAGGTAGTATTGGTCAATTCCAATCCCGCCACGATTATGACAGACCCCGACTTCGCCGACGTAACGTATATCGAACCTCTCACGCTTGAAGTGCTCGAAAAAATCATAGAAAAGGAACGCCCCGACGCCCTGTTGCCGACTCTCGGCGGCCAGACCGGGCTAAACCTTTCGCTTGAATTGGCGCGCAGGGGAATCTTGGCGAAATACGGAGTCGAACTTATCGGCGCGAAGCAGGAGGCGATAGAAAAGGGTGAGGACCGCCAGAAATTCCGCGAGGCAATGCTTAAAATCGGCTTGGATATTCCGCAGAGCGTCGTTGTCTATAATTTGAAAGATGCGGTTGACTGGATTGAAAACTGGAATAAATTTCCCGTCATTATCCGTCCCAGCTATACGCTCGGCGGAACGGGCGGCGGCATAGCATACAACCGCGAAGAATACGAGAGAATGGTGGCGTTTGGGTTGAGCGCGTCGCCGGTGGGCGAGGTTTTGGTTGAAGAGTGCCTGTTGGGTTGGAAGGAATTCGAAATGGAGGTTATGCGCGACCACAAAGACCAGTGCGTTGTAATCTGCTCCATCGAAAATCTCGACCCGATGGGCGTGCACACGGGCGACTCCGTTACAGTTGCGCCCGCGCTTACACTTACCGACAAGGAATATCAGCTTATGCGCGACGCCTCTTTCGCAGTCATCAGGGAAATAGGCGTGGAAACGGGAGGCTCGAATATACAGTTTGCGGTCAATCCCGAAAACGGCAGAATGATAGTAATCGAGATGAACCCGCGCGTGTCGCGCTCTTCGGCGTTGGCGTCGAAGGCTACGGGATTCCCCATAGCCAAAATAGCGGCGAAATTGGCGGTCGGCTATTCGCTCGACGAGCTTAAAAACGACATCACGCGCGAGACTCCCGCAAGTTTCGAGCCGACCATAGACTACGTTGTAACGAAAATTCCCCGTTTCACTTTCGAAAAATTCGCGGGCAGCGACAATACGCTTACGTCGTCGATGAAGAGCGTGGGAGAGGCGATGGCAATCGGCAGGACCTTCAAGGAATCGCTGCAAAAGGCGTTGCGCTCAATGGAAATCGGCACGCGCGGATTGGGCGGCGGCGGCAAGTTCGGCGGCAACGAAATTACCGATCACGACGAAATCAAGAAGGGGCTTGTCCGCCCCACCGCGGAGCGTCTGTTCTACATCAGATACGCGTTTCTGGCGGGCTTTACCGAAGAGCAAATCCACGAACTTACGCATATCGACAGATGGTTCTTGGCGCAAATTAGGGGTATTTTCGACATCGAGCGCGAGCTCGCCTCGGCGGGCATTCTCAACCTCGGCGAAGACCTTTTGCGCCGCGCCAAAGAGGCGGGTTTTACCGACCTTCAAATTTCGGAAATCTGCTCAACGAAAATCCGCAACATTAAAAAGCTGCGCGAAGATTTCGGCATAAAAACGGTCTACCGCCTTGTCGATACGTGCGCGGCGGAGTTCAAGGCGTTTACGCCCTACTACTACTCCACATACGGCGTTGAAAGCGAGTTGCGCCCGTCCACTAAAAAGAAGATTATGATTATAGGCGGCGGCCCCAACAGAATCGGGCAGGGCATAGAGTTCGACTACTGCTGCGTGCACGCGTCGTTCGCGCTGCGCGAGGCTGGCTACGAAACGCTTATGATAAACTCCAACCCCGAGACGGTCTCGACCGACTACGATACCTCGGACAGGCTTTTCTTCGAGCCGCTGACTTTGGAGGACGTTCTGGAAGTCTACAATCAGGAAAAGTGCGACGGCGCAATAGTGCAGTTCGGCGGACAGACCCCGCTTAACCTCGCAAGCGAGCTGAAGGCGAACGGCGTTAACATAATCGGCACTTCGCCAGAGTCAATCGACGCCGCCGAAGACCGCGAAATCTTCAAGGAAATCCTCGAAAAGCTCCACCTCAAACAGCCCGTAAACGCGACGGCCACGACGCCCGAACAGGCGTATGAGCTTGCGGGGAAAATCGGCTTCCCTATTCTGCTGCGCCCCAGTTTCGTTTTGGGCGGACGCGGTATGTTCATAGTCTACAATATGGACGAGATGAAGCGCGTTATCCGCGACGCTTTCGACGCCGCCCCCGGCAAGCCCGTTTTGCTCGACAAATTCCTGGAGGCCGCAATAGAGCTTGACGTTGACGCAATAAGCGACGGCGAAACGACTGTAATAGGCGGTATGCTGGAGCATATCGAATACGCGGGCGTGCACTCGGGCGACGCTGCAATGGTAATTCCGCCGCACACGCTTTCGGAATCGATTTTGAACGAAGTCCGCAACGCAACATACGCGCTTGCAAAAGAGCTGAAAGTCGTGGGGCTTATGAATGTCCAATACGCAATCCGCAAGGGAGAGTTGTTCCTCATCGAGGTCAACCCGCGCGCGTCGCGGACAATTCCGTTCATTTCAAAGGTAATAGGAATACCCCTTGCAAAGCTCGCCTCGCGCGTGATGGCGGGCGAAAAGCTCAAAGACCTGGGCTTCACAAAAGAGGTTATGCCCGACTACATTGCCGTCAAGGAGAGCGTGTTCCCGTTCGTTCGCTTCCTCGGTTCGCAGATTATGCTCACGCCTGAAATGCACTCTACGGGCGAAGTCATGGGCTTGGACGACAATCTCGGAATGGCTTTTGCAAAGAGCCAAATGGCGGCAAATTCAAGCCTGCCGACTTCGGGCAATGTGTTCATTTCGCTCAAAGACCACGACAAGGAGGTAGGCGCGGAAATAGCGCGAAAGTTCGTAGATTTGGGCTACAAACTGTTCTCGACGGCGGGCACGGCGGCGTTCTTTGCCTCGCGCGGAATTCCCGTTACAAAGACATATAAACTCAGCGAGGGCGCGCGTCCGAACGTGGTGGATATGCTCAAAAACAAGCAGATTCAGATAGTCATAAATACGCCCTCGGGAATGAATCCGCGTTTGGACGAAAACAAAATACGCGAGTCCGCGCTGCTTACAAACACTTGTATGATTACCACAATTATGGGCGCGTATGCTGCGTTGAAAGGCATAGAGGCGTTGCGCAACAATCCCGTAAAGGTGAAGTCGCTGCAGGAATACAAGCGCGAAATGGACGCAAAGAGAAAGTCGGCGCAGGGCTAAAGTTTCGGATTCGGACGACGATTTGATATGGGCAAGGTTCGCGAATTACAGAAGGCAGTAGACGCTATAGTCAGGGACGACCCCCGCTATGCGGCGGGCGCGTATATCTTTGTCAGAATGGGGCTTGACTTCACAATAAAGTTGCTTGCCCAAAACGACAAAAAGCGCAAGGACAGAAACCTCACCGCGCAGGAGTTTCTTGACGGATTGCGGGTTTTCGCGCTGGAAAGCTTCGGCCCGATGGCGGAAACGCTGCTTGAAAGCTGGGGCGTGAAGTCTTGCGCCGATTTCGGCAACGTGGTCTATAATCTCGTTGACGCGCAGGTTTTGGCTACTTCAAAAGACGATAAAATCGAGGACTTTTACGGCGGGTATTCTTTCAAGGACGCGTTCGTAAAGCCGTTTTTGCCCAAGAAAAAGAAGGTATAAAATGAAAGGTTTACAGATAAAAGACCTCGCCGTTAAAATCGGCGAGAAAACGGTAATCGACGGGCTTAATCTCGACATTCCCGCGGGCGAAGTCCACGCGATAATGGGGCCGAACGGAACGGGCAAAAGCAGCCTGTCAAAAGCCATTGCCGGACACCCCGACTATAAAATCGCACGCGGCGAAGTTCTGCTTGACGGCGAAAACATTGTGGGCCTTGCGCCCGATGTCATCGCGCGCAAGGGGTTCTTCCTCTCGTTCCAGTATCCGGTGGACGTTCCGGGGGTGAGTATTGCAAACTTCATCAGGGCGTGCCTGAACGCGCGTCTGCCCGAGGGCGAAACGGTAAATCCCGTTGCATATTACAAGGAGCTTTACGCAAAAATGGAGCTTCTTAAAATGGACAGAAGCTTCACAAACCGCAGCGTAAATGAGGGTTTTAGCGGCGGCGAAAAAAAGCGCTGCGACATTCTGCAAATGCTCATGCTCAAGCCCAAATTCGCCGTCTTGGACGAAACCGACAGCGGCTTGGACATCGACGCTTTGCGCATAGTTTCCGAGGGCGTCAATTCCGCGCGCAGCCCCGACGTCGGCATGCTTTTAATTACCCACTACAACAGGCTTTTGGAATACATCAAGCCCGACAGAATCCACGTTTTAAGCGGCGGGAAAATCGTTTTAAGCGGCGGGCCTGAGCTTGCCTTGGAGCTTGAGCAAAAAGGCTACGATTGGTTGAAGTAAAATGGACGAAAACTCCCAGCAGTCTTTGAATCTCGACAGAAGCGCGGGCGACTTTTCCTTTGCGGAAGACTACGCCTACGACGCCGGCGTCGGGCTTGACGAAAACGTTGTCCGCTACATTTCGCAGGTAAAGGGCGAGGACGAATGGTTGTTGAACTTCCGCCTGTCCGCGCTCAAGGCGTTCAATTCGATGAAAAACCCCACCCATTGGGCGTCGCCGCGCTTGGACGAGCTTGACTTTTCGAAAATTCGCTACTACTTGGCAAAAGGAGCGAAGAAAAAACGCTCTTGGGACGAAGTTCCCGACGATGTAAAACAGACGTTCGAACGCCTCGGCGTGCCCGAGCAGGAACGTGCGTTTCTGGCGGGCGTGGAGGCGCAGTTCGACTCCGAATCGGCGTATTCGAATATGAAAGAGCACCTCGAAAAGGACGGCGTGATATTCGTCGATTCCACCGAGGGGCTTAAAAAATACCCCGAAATTTTCCGCAAATACTTCGGCAAAATAATCCCCGTTTCCGACAATAAATACAGCGCGCTCAACAGCGCGGTTTTCTCGGGCGGAAGCTTCATCTACGTTCCCAAGGGCGTGAAAGTCCAGCAGCCCTTGCAGGCGTATTTCAGAATCAACGCCGAAAGCTTCGGGCAGTTCGAACGCACGCTCATTATTGCCGACGAAGGCGCGGAATTGATGTATATGGAGGGTTGCACAGCCCCCAAGTTCGAAACGGGCACGCTGCACTCCGCGGTGGTGGAGCTTGTCGCGCTTAAGGGCGCGAAAATCCAATATGTAACGGTTCAAAACTGGTCGGACAACGTTTTCAATCTCGTTACAAAGCGCGGTATGGCCGAGGAGGACGCCCAGATTAGATGGATCGATTGCAACGTGGGCAGCGGCATTACGATGAAATATCCCGCGGTTGTCCTCAAGGGCGAACGCGCGCGCGGCGAGGTAATCTCCATTGCCCTTGCAAACTCAAAGCAGCATCAGGATACGGGCGCGAAAATGATTCACTTGGCGGACAACACAGCCTCCAACGTTACGTCGAAATCGGTGAGCATAAGCGACGGGCGCGCGTCGTATCGCGGGCTTGTGTATATGCCCAAGAACGTTAAAAACTGTAAAAACAACACCGAATGCGACGCCCTCTTAATCAACACGAACTCGCGCACCGATACCTATCCCGCCATTGTCTGTGCTGGCAAAAACAACAGTGTCCAGCACGAAGCGAGCGTTTCCAAACTCAACGAAGAACAGATTTTCTATATGCGCCAGCGCGGGCTTACCGAGCAGGAGGCGGTGAGCCTGTCGGTAAACGGCTTCGTCAACGATTTGGTCAAGGAGTTCCCGATGGAGTATTCCGTGGAGCTTAAACGCCTGATTGAACTCCAAATGGAAGGGTCGATTGGATAATGGACATTCTCAAAAAAATTACTGACTCCGCCAAGGAAAAATTCGCCGCGCTGCCTTTCCCCCACAAGAAGGACGAGTATTGGCGTTTTGCAGACCTCAAAGCGTGGAACGCCGACGGCGTGTTTGACTTTTTCTGCTCTTCCAAGCCGCGTAAGGGCGAGTCTTCGCTCGACGAAAGCGTCTGCGGCGGTGCGCAGCTTTGCGTCGCCGACGGACAGTTGCTCGATATTCCGCAAATTTCGGGCTTGCGCATTTTGACTATGCGCGAAGCAGCCGGAAAATACCCCGAAAAAATCGAAAAGTTTTTCGCATCCGCCTCGGGCAAGTTCGACGTTCTTCAGGCGGCGCGCGCAGACTACGGCGTGTTTGTTGAAGTCGCCGACGGCGCGGAGGTATCGCTTGAAATGTCGGTTGTAAACAGGCTCAACGTGAGCGCGTTCGGCGCGTTTTTCGCGCTGGGCAGGGGGGCGACGCTTTCGCTAAAAAAGACGACGCTCGCTTTCGGCGGTTCGCTTTCGACAGCCCGCTTCGGCTTCGACCTGTCTGACGGCGCGCGCCTTGTCTATGCGCAGACGAAAGATTCCGAAGCCTGCGCGCGCATGTTCGAGCGCGAGGATTTTTCGGTCGCCTCCGATTGCGGGATTATCGACGCAATGGCGCAGACGGGGCTTTCGCACTCGCGCAGCGAACGCAACTTCGAAATTCTCGGCGAACGCTCCGACATCGACAGCCGCGTCTTCCTCAAGACGCGTTCCGACATCACCGCCGACTTGCGCACACGCCAAATCCACCACAGTGAAAGCTCCAAAAGCAATCTGCAAGTAAAAGCCGCCCTCTACGACGATTCCGCCATAGCCTTTACGGGGCTTATTGACGTCTGCACGGCGGCGCAGAAAACGGAAGCGTATCAAAGTTGCCGTTCGCTGCTGCTAAGCGACAGGGCGAAGTCGCAGGCGTCGCCGATATTGGAGATTTCCGCCAACGATGTGATGTGCTCGCACGGCTGCACCGTTGCCGAACCAGACAAGGAGGAACTTTTCTATATGTTCCAGCGCGGGCTCGACGAAAAACGCGCGCTTGATATGGTTGTTGAAAGTTTTGCGGAAACCACGTTCGAAAGAATACGCGGGCACGCTTTTGCCGCAGATAAAAAATAAATTCGGCTTACACCACGAACGTTGTAGGATAGTTCTTACCGTGAAATATTTAAGCCGCCGTTTCGGCGGTTTTTTTGCGTCTGCGCGGTCAAAAACAAAAAAATCAAAGATTTTTATTGACAAAATGTGGATTTTTGGGGAAATATCGTGCCATTAAAAGCTGAGGTTGCGGCGTCTGTTTGTTCAGACAAAGTTCCCGAGTTGAATTTAGTTTAGTTAGTTAATCATATATAGGTTATTATTGATAAGGGCGTCGGGATTGGGCAACCAATCCCGATTTTTCTTTTTGGGCTTGCGCGGCGTGTGTTATTCTGTTGTATCTTACCAATCCCCAGAAAAATAATGAAGACTCTAACAACCATACTGGCGGCTGTTCTTGCGGCGTCGGCGGCGTTTGCCGAAACCGCGGAAATCAGGATTCACTACAAAGACGGCAAGAATACGACCGTCGAAACCAAAACCGCGGAGCTTGAAAAAATTTCGCCCGAAAAATTCAGAATCGTTATTCCCAAGGCGTCGATTGCCGACAATATGCAGTATCTGGACATCGTTCCCGAATTCTGCAAAGCCGACAAGGGCGACGACGGCTACTGGATTATGCCGCGCGGCACATACGGCAAATTCGACAAAGACAACGGCGTATACAGACGTTGGCGTCATCTTATGCCTATTTTCGGAATCAAGCGCGGCGACAAACTCTTCTGGGGGCACATTCTAACATACCGCTTCGACTCCGACATCGTAGTTGAGGCGAAAAACGGAAAATATCAGATTTTCCCGCGCTTTAGGTTCGATTCAGTCCGGAAGTTTTTCCCCGTTTACGACGACATCGTTCTTGAATTCAACGTGCTTTCGGGCGAAAACGCAAACTACAACGCAATGGCGAAGGCATACCGCAAATACCAGCTCGACCGCGGCGCGGTTCGCACCATTGCCGACAGGGCGAAGGACTTCCCCCAGCTTGACTATTTGTGCGAATCAATCGTAGTCCGTATCCAAACGCATTGCGCAAAACCAATCTCCGAAAAACGCATTGATTTTACGAAAGAGACCGAACTTCCCATTGAGGCGCATCTGCCCTTCGGTGTGTCGGAGGAGTTTGTAAAGGCTATAAAAGACGCGGGTGTTGACAAGGCTACAATAGTTTCCGCCGGCTGGAACAACGGCGGATACGATGGCCGCACGCCGTCGCATTTCCCCGTAGAGGCGACTGTTGGCGGCGAGGCGGGTTTGCGCAGGCTCTGCAAGAAAACGCAGGAATTGGGTTTTCAATTCACGCTGCACGCAACGAACACTGACGGCTACACCGTCTCCCCCATGTGGGACAAAAACTGGGTCGGCAAGCGCGCCGACGGTTCTCTTGATGTCGGCGGACTTTGGGTGGGCGGCAACTGTTATCTGGTCTGCCAAAACTGCTCTTGGAACTCTTGGGTGCGCGGCGAGCTTCAGAAAATGCGCGACCTCGGCGCAAAAGGTCCGCACTACATAGACGTGTATTCTGCGACGTATCCCAACCGTTGCGCCGACCCCAATCACCCCGCAACACCCGAACAAATGGCGGAATTCCAAAACAAGGTTTTGGCGGAGTCCAAGCGGCTTTTCGGCGGCGCTGCGTCGGAGTCGGGCTACGACCACGTCGCGGGAAATATCGACTACATCAACTACATCGAACGCGACATCAAGCTTCTCTGGGAGGGGCGTCAAAACGGGCTTGTTGCGGGCGTGTATCCGCTCTGGGAGCTTGTCTACCACGGCATAATTCTCTACAATCCCGACCGTGCAACGCAGAACCACACGCGTGGGAAGTGTCTTTACAAAGTTGAAAAAAGCGGCGACCCGCGCTGGATGGAGGGCGACGGAATTGTTGACCCGAAAGTGTCTCTTAAAATTGTGGAATTCGGCGGGCGTCCCATTTTCTACACATACAAATTCGCCGACGTTCCCCGTATAAAACGCGCTTGGGACGAGTTCAAGCCCGTCCGCCATTTGCAAAAATACGAAATGATTTCCCACAACGAAATTTCACCGAACGTATTTTCCGTAAAATACGGGGACGGAAGCGTAATTGTGTGCAACTACAACGCCGAACCTTTCAAATACAATGGCGTTTCGATTAATCCCGTAAGCTACATTCTGGTAAATCCCGACGGCGGAATTTTCATGCCAAAGCCGTTTTAGCCGAATGTCGAAGGGGCGGTGCGGCGCGGGGAAAATGCGCCCTTCCGTTACGCTCCTCCGCGCCGAAGTGCGTCGGGACGCGTCTGCGGCGGTAGTATTTCGGTAAATGGGCGAAATACGCGACGCGCAAAAAAACACGACTCTTTCGAGCCGTGTTTTGTTTTTACGCCGCATCGGAGCGTTGTTGCGCTGGGGGATTATTTGACCTGACCGATTGCCGCGAGCAAATCTTTGAACCACTGCTGCGTGGTATCGAATGGCTTGCCGCCTTTGATTCTCTCGAATTCGCAGGCGCGCAAAATGTTGTTGGCGTTTTCGTCGTGTCCGATAACGCCGCCTTCGCGCTTGAATGCGCACTCAACGGCGAGGTCGGTGCAGCTCTTAATCAGGCGCAAGTCGTCGGCGTTTGCCGCGGCCGCGCGCGCAAAGTAGCCGCTCTTTTGCACGAGCACTTTTTCCGCGCCAATCATATCCGCGAACTGTTTGCCGAACCACTTGCCTGGGTTTACGGCGTCGAGCTTGACGTGCCCGAACGCGTCGCGGGGAACTTCCTCTCCGCGCGCTTCCATTTCGGCGACTATTGTTTTAACGCCCGCGCCTTCGGAGATGAAGATGTTTACGCAGTCGTTTTCGTCCATTATTTTTTTCAGGCGCGCGGCCTCTTTTTTAATGTCCAGCTCCATTTCGGGGATATAGATTGCGTGGACATCGCGGCGCATTTTCGTAAGCCCGAGTCCGTCCGCCCATTCGCCCTGATTGAGGAGTTTGCGGTATGCCAACGCCGTAGCCGCCGTGAGCCAGCCGCAGTTTCTGCCCATAACTTCGTGGACGATGAGCATGCGCGGATTTGCGCCGTGTTCGCCGACAACGTTTCTGAAGTATTTTGCGCCCTCTTCCGCCGCCGTCCACGCTCCGAGGCTCTGTTTAATGGGATAGACATCGTTGTCGATTGTTTTGGGCAGGCCTATAACCGTGAGTTCGTAGTTGTTTTCCTTGAGGAATTTCGCCAAGTCTGCCGCCGCGGTATTTGTATCGTCGCCGCCGATTGTATGCAGGACGTCAACGCCGTCTTTTACAAGTTGTTCCGCCGCCACTTTTTGCGGGTCTTCGCCCTCTTTTACCAATCCGCGCTTGACACAGTCTTTAACATTCGTGAGTTTCACGCGCGAGTTGCCTATTGGCGAGCCGCCGTAGAGATGCAACAGGTGTGCCTGTTCGCGCATTTTAGCGTCCACTTTTATGCTATCACCCAACAGCAACCCCTTATAACCTCCCACATAACATATAATTTCAATGGAGGGGTCAATTTCCGTATAGCGTTCGATAAGCCCGCCGATTGCGCTTGAAAGGCACGGAGCCAAGCCGCCCGCTGTAAGAATTGCAACTTTTTTTGGTTTCATTTTCATTCCTATTTTGATGTTAAAAAATTATCCGCCCATCTTATCGAACCGCTTCCTCTAATCAAGAATTTTTTAACTTTTCGGGGACGGCTGCTATTTTTTACGTTTCCGAAAGGGGCGGCTGTTGGCGCGGGCAATTAGTCTTTGATTATTGCAGCCAATGGGTGTTTGGATATTGGTTAAAGGGGTATACGGGCTATTGTAGTTTTCTCGAAA
The DNA here is from genome assembly GCA_023450935.1 of Verrucomicrobiota bacterium. Taxonomy (GTDB): domain Bacteria; phylum Verrucomicrobiota; class Verrucomicrobiia; order Opitutales; family Intestinicryptomonadaceae; genus Merdousia. Next base: position 24,312 of record JAEXGH010000010.1, read on the forward strand.
AAACAAAAGCGGGGTTTGGGTTTTCCAAGCCCCGCTTCGTTCGTTTAATTTTATCCTATCGGAAATTTTTAGATTTTCGCGCCGAAGAACGTTTTCACTTTCCGCCAGAATGTAGGCTTAAAAAGTTTGAAGTCTTTTGCCGCAACAATTTCGCCTCTGTATTCAAACGGTTTATCGGAGAAGTTCGTTACGACTTCGCTTCCGTCGGAATACGTCGTGCGCGTTATGTTTTCCGCCACTGCTTCGTGTTTTTGAATGAACTCGTATTGCAGGTATTTTAACGGCTGGTATTCGTCGTATGCCTGTTTGATTCTGTTGAGGTCTTTGTAGTCGTCCCAGTAGAAAGTGGGGCGGCCGCCGGCCTCGTAGAGCCACAGGCGCGATTCCTCCTTTGAAAGCGCGAACCACGGCCATCCGTTTTCCAAATTCTTCACGCGCGGCGAGGTGTAGTCAATGGCCGCATAGTGCGGCGTGCTCAGGATTATCCCGTGGTAGACTATCTGCCACAGCGGGACTTGTTTGTCAATCAGCTCAAGCGAGCCGCCCCAGCGCGGGTATGTTGACGTATACAGTGCGAAGTCGAGCGAGTTCGCAACGTGGTCTACGCCGCATTCTGAGCCGAATCCGCCGAAGTATTCGCGCGCCAAAAGTCCGATTGTGTTCATTGCAACGGCGTTGTCTTTGCGCGTTGCAATATGTTTCGGGTCGTGGCAGGTGGGCGGGGTTACCGCCGAGAGCACGTCGATGTGGTGTGTCCCCGATAACCCGAGAGCCTTCATTCTTTCGAAATCCGAGCGGACGAATTTTTCAAGCATCGCCTTTTGGCATTCCAGATACGCCCTTCCGCCGCTCCAAACGCCGCCGCGGCGCGGTTTGCCGTTTTTCATTTTTGAGATGTAGTCCAAACTCCAGCAGTCGGCGCAGGTGTAGGCGTCGGTGTAGTTTGTCTGGGCGAAAATCTGGTAGCCGACCTCTTTTGCGGCGGCTATTGCCTCCCTGAGCTTTTCTTCGCCCCCGAATTTCGGTTCGGCGGGAAACAGCTGCGGATAGCGGCCGTCGTGCCCGCCCTTATTCCACGCAACGGTGCAGACCTCGAGTTTTTCGACGCCCATTTTTTTTAGCTGCCGAATCATATTCGCCAAGTCTTGGAACGTGTGCGAAACAACTACGTCGGGTTCGTTCACCCCCGGAATTTGGTCGTCGTCTGGGCAGTGCTTTTTTACCCCGTGTTTTACGCGCATAGTCATTGTATCGACGGCGTATTTTAGGGCGGGGCGGTCTTTGACACGCTCCTTCAACGGGCGCACTTCGCCGCGGTCGAGCTGCCATTTGCGGTAGGCTTTCGCCATTCCCGAGTAGTCGGCGTCGTCGCCTTTAAGTTCGACGAAATCCACTACAATGTCTTCGTAGGGTTTAAATTCAATGCGTTCGATATTGAAGCGGGGGAACACTTCGTATTTGCCGTCTTTGGCGATTACAGTCGAAGTGTATTCAAGCTGCAGCCCTTTGACGATTATGGCAACCGCGCCGTCCGCTTTTTTGACGCCCATAAATTTCACGGCGTTTAGGCCGTCGTATGCCGCGCCGTTTTTGCGGGTGAAGAAGCCGAGCCTGCCGTTGGGCAGCACGAAGTAGCCGTCTTCGCCCGTTTTGGCGACTGCTTCGGGCACGAGAATATCGACGAATTTTACGTCGTCGGCAATGTCTTCTTTTTTGATTTTAGCGCGGTAGGTGTCGGGCGCGACCTTTTCGAGGTCGATTTTCCTTTCCAACACGCGGTTGTCTTTCAGCGACGTGCGGATTGTAGCCGTCTGTATTGCAAGGCACTGCGCCGCCGTAAAAAACAGCGCGGCAAGCGGTAGTAGTGTTTTTTTCATAGACTGTAGTTTTTTGTTCAGTTTTAGTTCTTGGTGAAATCCAGACCGTAGACGATAATCGGCGCGCCCGTAAGCGCGAGTTTTGCCTTCCCGAATTTTACGGGAATTTTTTTGCCGCGCCCGATTGAGTCGAACGCCCAAATGCCGCCCGCCTTTGCGGAAAATTCGTATTCGTTGCGGGCGGTGTAGGTGTCAATCCACGGCTCTTTGTGGACGGCGTTTTCGCCGACTTTGAACTTCGGCATGGAGTAGCCGTCGGTGCGGTCGTAGAGCAGGTGGAACGTTCCGCGCGGCGACGAAAACTCGTAGACTTTCAATGCGGGAGATTCCGAAAATTCCACCTTCCTGACGAATTTCGCCCCGTCGAGATGTTCTGAGGCGGCGGCGTATGCCATCATGGAGGGCTTGGGGGAGAAGTCGCGCATCATGATTCCGTAGTGGAATTCGCGGTCGGTGTCGCTTGCGCCGTTGATGTCCCAAGAGATTCCGTCGTTGAATTTGAACAGAAAATTGCCCGCTATGTCTTCCGCATATGCGAGGGCGAACGTCAGCAGAACGTTGTCGGCGGCGAGCCTGTATGAGTCGCTCCGAGCGTTGTTGGGCATGCAGACGGCATATGTTTCGGTGAGGAACAGCGGTTTGCCGCCGAGCTCCGCTATTTTCCTCTGCATATTTTGCACCCCGCCCAAGTATGTCCAGCCCCCGCCCGTTTTGTCGGCGAAACACGCGCCGCGACCGGGGTGGAAGTTCATTGCGTCGAGCAAGTCCCACACGCCTTCGTCGTGCAGCATTTGGAAGAACGCGGTGTCGCCGCCCGCGCCGCCCGTTGCAACCGACATCACCTTAACGCCGTCCATTTTGCGCTTCGCCATTTCCGCCCTGATTGCGCGCAGCCATTTTGCATAGTTTGCCGCCCGTTTGCGCTTGAGATTCATATCGCGCCGCGCCGCGCCGCTTGTTGACCACTCGTTGCCGAATTCGAACCACGGGGCGTTGCTTTTTTGAACGCGGTCGAGCATTCTGGCGATTTCGGGCAGGTGCTTTTGCTCGTCGAAGGGAACGTCTGGGGCGGCGTTTTCCGACACAAAGCTTACAATCCCGAGCGGCGACGTTTTGGAATTGTCTCCGTTGCGGATAAGCCGCACGCCCAGACGCCTGAACAACGCCGCCACTTCGGGATATTTTTCCACGGCGAAGTTGCCGCTAAGCCCCATTCGCGAGGTCTCGATGTTTTTGTATTTGTGCGGCGGCAAAATTGCGACGTTCGTGCGCGTGAAATATTCCGCGCCGTCCGGCGTTTTTGCGGAGGCATCGATGAAGAAAATGTTGCGCCTGTCCTTGGGCAGGGTGAACGTTTTTGAGAACGTCTTTTGTCCCGGGAAATCGAGCGTTCCGCTCCAGCTGCAGACTTGCTTTCCGTCGAAATCGAATGCCTTTACAGCGCATTCCGCCTTTGTGGCGGCGGGGTCTACGGCTGTCGCGTCCAGCTTGAATTCGGGCGCGCCGTTTTCGAAAATGTTGAAGGGCTTTTCGGTGGAGAGGCGCAGGGCGATTTTTTGGGCGTCGAATTTTGCTGCTATTTCGAAGTCGCGCAGGTCGGTCGATACTATGCGCATTTCGCCCGATAGTTTTCCCCCGCCGACGTCCTTCAACGCCGCTGTGCAGCGGTTTTTGCCGCAGAAGAATTGGTTGCCCGTTATGTTTACGGCAAACGTCTTGGACTGCGCTTCGAAAAGTTTTACGTATGCGCCCTTTTTTTCGTAGGGCGTTCCGCCTTCCATTCGCGTCCAAATGCCGTGTTTGTAAACGGTGTCGCGGATTTGCGGGGTATTTGGGGCAACGCCGAAGATGTATTGGGTAAGCCCCTGAATTTTTCCGCCGCCCGCATTCTCGAGCGAATATTTCAGAACGATGTCGTCGCCTTCAAGCGAAAGCAGCGTCCGAAATTTGGCGTTTTTGCCGCCGTCCAGTTTATAGTCGAGCAACAGCGAGGTTTCGCTTTGTTTGGCGCAGTTTTCTATTTCGCCGAACTTTCCCCAGAAGTAGATTTGCAGCTTGCCAAGCGCGAAAAGCGGACGCGCGGCGGCGTCGGAAACAACGACTTTCCCTCCGTCGAATTCCGCGCTGAAAACGCCGTTCGAAATTTTCGTATTTTGCGCGCGCAAAGTTGCGCACAAAAAAAGTCCGACAAAGAAAATCCCCAATTTTTTCATATAATCATTTCCCGCTCAAACGCGGGTTTTGAAAGCCGGCCCCGCGGACAGTCTGCAAAGACAAAAAAAGCGGCGGCGCAAAGCAAAACGCCGTCGCGCTCGTAAACGCCTACTTGAGAATCTGCATCAATTCTATGGGCAGACCGTCTTCTTTTATGAACGCAGCCTTGACGTTCGGAAGGGGCAAAAACGGCGGAACAAGGATTTCGGCGTCTTTGAGCTCCGCGTCGATGTCGTCAACGCAGTAGGCTATGTGTGTCGAATCCTTTATCAGTTCGGGCATTTTACATTCGGGCTCGAAGAAAAGAAATTCGATGTTGTTTTTGGAGTCGGCGGGGTCTGTAATGTAGAGCTTCGCCTCCTCGAGATATGTCGCCTTTGCGGGCTTTTGTTTTAACGGAATTCCGATATGTGCAAGTGTTCTCATGGGAGAACAGTTTCCGATATTTAAAGGCGCGTTTCAAGAAAAAATTTCGCAATTTCTTTGTTGTAAAAAAACGCGCGGTTGTGTTGAATGGATTGTTATGAAAAAGTTTTTGTCGATACTCGCCGTTGCGGCGTCATTCGCGGCGGCAGTCAGCGCAGCCGACTTTGTCGCGTGCGTTGGCAGGATTACCCCGAAAGACCGCGTCCAGAAACTTGCGGTTCATTCCCCCACGGGCGCGCAGGCTGTGGTGGGCGAACTTAAAATCAAGGCGGGCGATATAGTAAAAAAAGGCGACATTGTGGCTGTAATGGAGGGGCAAAAAGCTGCGGCAGCAGCCCTTGCAAGGGCGCGCGCGGCGGTGGAAGTCGCCGTTTCGTCCGGCAAGATAAAGGCGGCCGAAGCAGCAAATTCCGCGGCGGACATAGAGGGAGAACTTCGGCAGATTTCCGACGTTCTCACCCAAAAGGACCCTCCGCGCCGCGAGCGCGAGGAGCTTGAATACCAGCGCACCTCCCTTTTGCGCAAGCTTGCCTTTGCGCGCGAAACTGCGGTTCTTATCAAGAAAAACGCCGCCGATATCGTAGCGGAGGCGAAGGCCGCCCTGGCGGAAGCGGAAGTCGCCCACGCGGCGTATTTTTTGAAGTCTCCCATTTCGGGCTGCGTTTTGGATACGCACGTTAAGGCGGGCGAAGCGGTGTCGATGGAGGGCGTATGCGAAATTGCCGACACTTCCGAGATTTTCGTCGAAGCCGAAGTCTACGTTGCCGACATTTCCAAAGTCTCAGTCGGCGACGTTGCCGAGGTTTCGTGCGACGCTCTGGGCGGCGAAAAGTTCGGCGGAAAGGTTGTGGCGATTTCGGGTGCGGTAAAAAGCAACCGCGTGTTCAGCACGGACCCTTCTGAATACTCCAATCTGAAAGTCGTGCGCGTAAAAATAAAGCTCGACAAACCCGATGCGTTCGCGCGCCTTATCGGCTCGCAGGTTAACGTCAGAATTGCGACAAGGTAGCTGTGGCAGGCTCGAAGAAAAGTTTTCTCGAAAGGCTCGTCCCGCTGGGCATTCCCCTCGCGTGGCGTCAGCTTGCGGGAGAACGCAAACGCTTTGCCGTGGCGATAGCTGGAATAACGTTTGCCGTAACCATGATGCTTTTCCAGACAGGGCTTCAAAAGGCGTTGTTCAAACAGGTAGTCGGGCCGCTTTCGCTGCTTGATTGCGACGTTGTGGTTGTGGGCTACCACTACGAGTATTTCGGGGTGGGCAAGGGGTTGCCCGCCGTCCGTCTGCACCAGTGCGCGGCGTTGGACGAAGTGGAGACAGTCGCCCCCGTTAAGCTCGGCTGCGCGTCGTTTAAAAACGTTGACGACGGCAGGGAGCGCGATATCTTTCTGATTGCCTTCGACCCCTCCAAAAAAACGTTTATTTCTCCCGACATCAACAAAGCCGCCGCCGATTTGAAAATGCGCGGCACCGTGGCTTTCGACTCCCTTTCGCGCCGGCAATACGGCGACGTAGTCGCCGCCTTCGGCAAGTCGGGCGCGGTGAAAACCGAAATTTCGGGGCGCGCCGTTACAATACGCGATCTCGTGGAAATCGGCGCAACGTTCGCCGCCGACGGCAATGTTTTGATGGGCATCGACACACTGTTGGATATTTGGCCGAACTCCAGTGCCGACATTGTGGACGTCGGCGCAATAAAACTAAAGCGCGGCGCGGACGCCGGGCTTGCCGCCGAGCGGCTTCGGAAAATTCTGCCCGACGACGTCCGCGTGATGACCAAGTCCCAATACATTCAAAACGAAAAGGACTATTGGGCGGTTCGCACGCCGATAGGTTTTGTAATAGGCGCATCCATGGCTGTCGCGATTTTCGTCGGCGCGGTGATTGTCTACCAGATTCTCTACACAGACGTTTCCGACCACATTCCCGAATACGCAACCCTTAAGGCAATCGGCTTTGGCGACTCGTTTTTTGTATGGACTATAATTCAGGAGTCGGTAATTCTCTCCGTGATGGGGTTCGTCCCGGGGGCATTGCTTGCGGCGGTTCTCTACAAGCTGACGCGGGAAATCGCCAATATGCCAACGTATATGTCGTTGTCGGGAATTGCGCTCGTGTTTGCGCTCACTGTTTCGATGTGCGTTGTTGCCGGGCTTTTGGCGACGCGCAAGCTCAGAAACGCGAACCCCGCCGACATCTTCTAATTTAAAGGAATCAAATGAAAAAATCGGAAAAGAAAATCCAGAAAAAATCACAGGCAACGTGGGGCGGCAGATTTACGGGCGCGCCCAGCGAACTTATGCTAAAGTTCGGGGAGTCGGTTTCGTTCGACAGCGCGCTTGCCGAATTCGACATTCAAGGCTCTACCGCCCACGCAAAAATGCTCGCCGACACAGGCATAATCTCGAAAAAGGAGTGCGCCGAAATAGTCGCGGGCTTGCGGAAAATCCTCAAGAAAATACGCGACGGAAAATTCGAGTGGAGCGAATCGCTCGAGGATGTCCATATGAATATCGAGCAGGCGTTGACCAAAGACGTTCCCGCCGCCGCAAAGCTCCATACCGCGCGCAGCCGAAACGACCAAGTAGCCACAGATATGCGCCTGTTCTTCAAGTTCGCGTCCGAAAACCTCGAGGTCAGGATAAGGCGTCTGATTTCGTCGCTGCTCGACTTGGCGGAGAAAAACGCCGCAGTCTATATCCCCGGCTACACGCATTTGCAGCGCGCCCAGCCCGTGAGCGCGGCGCACCACATTCTGGCTTGGTGCGAAATGCTCTACCGCGACATCGAACGCTTCCGTTTCGTCTTCGACGGCGCGAACGTTTCGCCCTTGGGAAGCGGCGCGATTGCCGGAACGACACTCCCCATTGACCGGGCCATTTCCGCAAAGTATATGGGCTTTTGCGACGCCGACGGCAACCCGATTTTGACGGGCAATTCGATGGACGCCGTTGCCGACCGTGACGTGTTTTTCGAATTCGCCTTTGCGTGCGCTACAATGGCGGTGCATTTCAGCAGAATGGCGGAGGACGTCATTATTTGGAACACGTCGGAATTCGGCTTCGTAAAGCTTCCCGACGCGTTTACAACGGGCTCTTCGCTTATGCCGCAGAAGAAAAATCCCGATTCGTTCGAGCTTGCGCGCGGCAAGGCGGCGCGGGTTATCGGCAACCTCAACACGCTAATGATTTTGGCGAAGGGTCTGCCGCTCACATACAACCGCGACTTGCAGGAGGACAAACCTCCTGTGTTCGACTCTTTCAAACAGGTTTCGATGTGTCTCGACGTTCTTGCCGAATGCGTAAAGTCGATAAAGTTCGACGAACGCAAGTGCGCCGCCGCAGTGTCAGACCCGCTTTTGCTCGCAACCGACCTCGCCGACTACTTTGTCATGCGCGGCGTGCCGTTTAGAAACGCGCACCATATGGTGGGCGAAATTGTCGCGCTTTCGGAAAGAACGGGCACGCCCATCAACGAGCTTTCCGACGAACAGGTTTTTGGAATATGCCCCAAAGCCGACAAGCAATGGCGTTCGGTTTTCGACCTCAAACGCGCGTTCGAAATGCGTCGCGGAATAGGTATGCCCAACCCGAAATTGATTGCCGAGCAGATAGAAAATTTTCGCGAACTCGTGAAATAATCGGGCGCGCAGACGGAAAGTTTTTGCCGAAATCCCGCTTTTTAGGCGGGATTTTTTGTGTCGGCGCGGCGGCTTTTCGGCGAAGTATTCGGTCGGGCGGTACGCATTGGCAACCCGAATTAGCCCGCAAAAAAAACGGCGGAAATTCGAAGACCCCGCCGTTTGCGTAAATTTGCGTTTCGGCCTACAGGCGTATTTCCACGCTGTAAACGCCCGTCGAATGCGGGGCTACTTTGGGCGCGTTTCTGCCTGCGGCAAACGGCGGGACAACCCAAAATTCCGCCGCCCAGAAGGGGGTTTTGTCGGGGATACCCCAGTTGACGAGACAGAAATACGGCTCGAGCTTTCCGCCGTTTAAAATCATGGTAATTTCCTCGTCGGATTTGTCGCAGACAATTTTCACGCAGGGTGAACGCAGGTCGGCGTGGATTCGCGCGGTCGAGGCATTGCCGAACGACATGTCGTCGAAAGCCACCGGACGCAGTAAACCCTTGTCGTTCAAAACAAGATAGGCTGCGGCGCAGTCTACAATTTGTCTGTAGTCGGCGTGCTTTGTGCCCGCAACCCACGGCATATTGAAGAACGGGTGGTAGCCGGGACCCCACGGCAGGGCGATGTCATCGTTGTTTCTGAGGATAAGCTCGGTGCGGTATGATTTTTCGCCGAAGCGGTAGCGGACGTAGAAATCGTATTTGAAAGGATACGATTTCCTGCTGTCGTCGTTCTGAATGAATTTCAGTAAAATTCCGTCGTTGGAAAACGAAACCACTTCGAATTTTCCGTTGTCTACGAACCCAAACTTGCGCATCGGCAGGCTTCGTCCGTCGGGGGCTTTCCAGAAATTCGGCTTAGCGCCGTCGTGCGACATTCCGCAGAACGGAAAAAACACGGGCGCGCCGCCGTAGACTGCCGGTGTTGTTCCGAAACTGCCCCTTACCGCGCCTTCGGGCCAGTGCAGTATTTTCCTTACCGAGCCGTCGGGACGGGTGTAGTTCCAAGTGAGCACCTGCGCACCCTCTTCGGGATTGAGCAGGTATTTGGAATTACCCACTCTGAATTCGTATAGTTTTGCGCCGTCTTTCGAAACTATGCTGGGCATTTCGGCTTTGGGAGCCGACGCGCACGCGGCCAGCAACAGTGTCAAGACCGCCGACGCAAATGGTGGAATATTTTTTATGTTTGCCATGATGTAATTACCGTTTTGAAGTTCGCAATTGAAATTGCATTGCGCTTTCAAGTCAAGCCGATACCGCAAAAAGAGGAGGGTAGGCGGATTGGAAAATAAAAAATCCCCGCATAAATTCCAACGAAAACGCGGCTAGAAATTTTGGTATTTATGGGTATTTTTCCGATTGTGGAAATAGTCGTTTTTACGCAAAAAAATGGCTTGAAAAAATCGGATTTTCGTCTGATTTTTCGTGGAACTTTTTGCAATCCACCACTGCTTATTACAATGAATATATCCTGTAATCCACTGATTGCCGACGCAAGTGCGGCGAACGTTTCAATAAACCCCGCGTTCTGGTTCGTTCCGGTCGCGTCGATAGTCGCGCTGTGCTTCGCGTTCCTTTTCTACAAGGGAATGAAACGCGAGGACGAAGGCACCGACATCATGAAAAAAATCGCAAGCCACGTCCGCGACGGCGCGATTGCGTATTTGGTTCAGCAATACAAAATAGTGGGTTTTGTTTTCTTCCTGCTGTTTTTGTTTTTCTCGTTTCTGGCCTACGGGTTGGGCGTGCAAAACGGCTGGGTTCCGTTCGCGTTCATAACGGGCGGATTCTTCTCTGGTTTGGCTGGATTCTTAGGAATGAAGACGGCGACATACGCGTCGAACAGGGCTGCTTTCGCGTCGAAAAATTCGCTCGACCATGGGCTGCGCGTAGCATTCCGTTCGGGCGCGGTTATGGGGCTTGTTGTTGTGGGTCTTGCGCTGCTCGACATTTCGGTATGGTTTTTCGTCCTCAACACGCTTATTGACGACGCCAGCCAAGCCCACAAGATGGTTGTTATTACAACCACGATGTTGACGTTTGGAATGGGCGCGTCGTTGCAGGCGTTGTTTGCGCGCGTAGGCGGCGGTATCTTCACCAAGGCAGCTGATGTCGGCGCGGACTTGGTCGGCAAGGTAGAGGCGGGCATTCCCGAAGACGACCCCCGCAATCCGGCGACAATCGCCGACAATGTCGGCGACAACGTCGGCGACGTTACGGGCATGGGCGCAGACCTCTACGAATCATACTGCGGCTCCATTTTGGCTACGGCGGCTCTGGGCGCGGCTGCTTATATGACTTCTCCCAAGGTCCAGATGAAGGCGGTACTTGCCCCGATGATTATAGGCGCAATCGGTGTCGTGCTATCTATTATCGGCATTTATTTTGTGCGCGTCAAACCGGGAGCCGACAGCAGGCAGCTTCTTGGCGCGCTCAGCAGGGGCGTCAACATAAGTTCGCTCCTGATTGCAGTTGTTTCGGCTCTCGTTTTGTGGCTTTTGGAAATGCCGAACTGGCTCGGCAACTGGGGTTCTATTATCGTCGGGCTTTTCACGGGCGTATTCATTGGCAAGATTACCGAGTATTTTACCTCCGAGGCTTATTCGCCAACGCGCGCCATAGCCGAACAGTCAAAGACGGGATCGGCCACAGTGATTATTGCGGGCATCGGCACGGGCATGGTTTCCACGTTCTATCCCGTCATTGCCATTGTAATCGGCACTGCGCTCGCCTACGGGTTCTCCGCGGGCGGCGACATTAACAATATGTCGGAGGGACTTTACGGCATAGGAATTGCCGCCGTAGGAATGCTTTCGACTCTCGGCATAACGCTCTCCACCGACGCCTACGGCCCCATTGCCGACAACGCCGGAGGCAACGCCGAAATGGCGGGGCTTGGCAAGGAGGTTCGCCGCCGCACCGATATGCTCGACTCTCTCGGCAACACGACCGCCGCAACGGGCAAGGGCTTTGCAATCGGTTCTGCCGCGCTCACGGCATTGGCTTTATTGGCTTCGTATGTTGAGGAATTGCGCATAGGCTTGGTAAACGCTTCGGCTTCCTCATCGCCCTCGCGGGCTGTCGGCAAGGTTGTCGCGGAGTTTGAGAAAATAGGCGGCGTGGCAAACGCTTCGCTCGTCGATTTTATGAACGTCTACGGCGTAAATTTGATGAACCCGAGAGTATTGCTTGGTATGTTCATCGGGGCGATGATGTCGTTCTTGTTCTGCGGGCTTACGATGAACGCCGTTGGCCGCGCGGCAAACCAGATGGTCAACGAGGTTCGCCGCCAATTCCGCGAAAATCTCGGCATTATGCAGGGCACTTCCGACCCAGACTATGCGCGCTGCGTTTCCATTTCCACAAAAGCCGCACAACGGGAAATGCTTTTCCCGTCGATTTTGGCGGTGGTTGCCCCCGTGCTTACGGGCTGGATTTTCGGCGTTGCGGGCGTCATGGGGCTGCTCTGCGGCTCGCTCTCTTCGGGCTTTGTTTTGGCGATATTTATGGCAAACAGCGGCGGTTCATGGGACAACGCCAAGAAATACATAGAGCAGGGCAATTTCGGCGGCAAGGGGTCCGACGCCCACAAGGCTGCGGTAATCGGCGACACTGTAGGCGATCCTTTCAAGGACACTTCCGGCCCTTCACTAAACATTCTCATCAAGCTAATGAGCATGGTTGCCATTGTTATGGCGGGCTTTACGATATCTTATTCCCTCTTCTAAATATTTTATATGTTGGTAAGTGGCGGCGGATTGGCAAAGCCAATTCCCGCCTTTGCTCTTTTATTTAAGCGGGGCAAATATAAGTGGCGGTGGATTGGCAAAGCCAATTCCCGCCTTTACTCTTTCATTTAAGCGGGGCAAATATAAGTGGCGGCGGATTGGCAAAGTCAATTCCCGCCTTTGATCTTTTATTGAAGCGGGGCGAATATAAGTGGCGGCGGATTGGCAAAGTCAATTCCCGCCTTTGATCTTTATGATTAGTCTAGGAAAAGCAAAAAAAACGGACTGGGTTCACTCTCCAGCCCGTTTTTGAATTTTACTTGTATTTAATTAGGCGTTTTGTGCCGCTTCGATGAGGGCTACAAAGCTATCGGGCTTGAGTGCCGCGCCGCCGATAAGTCCACCGTCGATATCTTTCTGGGCGAGCAAATCCTTGGCATTTTCGGGCTTCATCGAACCGCCGTAGAGAATCTGCATTCCCTCCGCAACTTCGCTTCCGAAGAGGTTTGCGAGGATTTTGCGGATTTCGGCGTGGACTTCCTGCGCCATATCGGGAGTAGCCGTTTTGCCCGTGCCGATTGCCCATACGGGTTCGTAGGCTATAACAACGTTCTTGGCGTCTTCTTTGGAGATGTCGGCCAAGCCCTTGATTGTCTGTTCGGAAACGACGTCAATCGTTTTGCCGGCTTCGCGGTCTTCAAGCTTTTCACCGACGCAGAGAATGGGCTTCATTCCGTTTGCCAGCACAACCTTTACCTTTTCGTTGATAAAGCAGTTGCATTCCTTGAAGTATTCGCGGCGTTCACTATGGCCGAGGATAACGTAGGCGCAGCCGAATTCCTTGAGCATATCGGCGGAGATTTCGCCAGTATATGCGCCGCTTGCCTTTGTATAGACGTTCTGTGCGCCGAGTTTGATTGTGGAACCGGCCAAAGCTTTACTTGCTGCGTCGAGAGCCGTGAACGTGGGGCAAACCGCCACGTCAACCTTCGACTGCGAACCCTGCTTTGCCTTGATTCCGTCGATAAGCGCGACGGCTTCCGCCGCCGTTTTGTTCATTTTCCAGTTTCCCGCGATAAAATATTTGCGCGACATGATAATATCCTTTATTTGTTATTGATTGAAGTTATTTTGACTGAAGCGATACAACTCCGGGAAGCTCTTTGCCTTCGAGGAATTCCAGCGACGCTCCTCCGCCCGTGGAAACGTGCGACATCTTGTCCGCCAAGCCGCTTTTGTTTACCGCGGCTACAGAGTCTCCGCCGCCGATAATCGAGATGCCGCCGTTGGCTTTCACCTGCGCTACCGCTTCGCAAATGCCGAACGTTCCCTTGCTGAACTTTTCCATTTCGAAACAGCCCATCGGACCGTTCCACACAACCGTTTTTGCGTTTTTGATTGCGTCGGAGAAAAGCGCGATTGATTTCGGGCCGATATCCAAGCCCATCCAGCCGTCGGGAAAATTGCCTTCAACAACCTGCGTGTTGGCGTTGGGGTCGAATTTGTCGGCAGCGATATTGTCTACGGGCAGGAGGAATTTCACGCCGCGTTCTTTGGCGGTTTCCATCATCTGTTTTGCGTATTCAATCTGGTCGTTTTCGCAGAGCGAGTTGCCGATGTTGTTGCCCAGAGCTTTCAGGAACGTGTATGCCATACCGCCGCCGATTATGAGCGTATCGACTTTCGTCAGGAGATTTTTTACCACCGCGAGCTTGTCGGACACTTTTGCTCCTCCGAGGATTGCCACGAACGGACGGACGGGGTTTTCCACTGCCGAACCGAGGTATTCAATTTCCTTTTCCATCAGGAAGCCCGCTACAGACGTTCCGATGTATTTTGTGATGACTGCCGTTGAAGCGTGCGCGCGGTGCGCCGTGCCGAAGGCGTCGTTGCAGAAAATGTCGCCGTATGAGGCAAGTTTCTTTGCAAGTTCCTTCTGCTTTTCTTTGAGGGCAGCCTTGCGGGCTTTGAAATCTTCGTCGCTTTCGCCGTCTTTTTGCTTGCACTTTGCCTGCTCTTCGACGTGGTAGCGCGTATTTTCAAGCATTACGATATCGCCGGGTTTCATTGCCGCAACTTCCTTGTCGGCGGCCGCGCAGTCGGGGACGAACACTACGGGTTTTGCGAGCATCTTCGAGAGGTAGTCGGCCACGATTTTCATAGTGGTATCGGGCGTGATTCCCTTTTCGTCGGGACGACCCATATGCGACATCAAAACGAGGCTGCCGCCCTGTTCGAGCACATACTTGATTGAAGGCAACGCGCCCTTTATGCGGGTGTCGTCCTTAATAACGCCGTCCTTTACGGGAACGTTAAAGTCGACGCGCATTACGACCTTCTTGCCTTTTAAATCCACATCGCGGAGAGTTTTTTTGTCCATTGATAATCCTTAGTTTTTTGTTAAAAATGTTCGGACAATTGTGCGGACATTTCGTTTTTTTGCAACAACTTTTTGCGTTGGGCAAAAAAACGGCGCGCCGTTGCCGGCACGCCGAATTTAGTTTGCTATATTTTGTTTTTAATCCAGTTCCCGATTTTTTGCCAGACAGAGGGATTATACAGGCGGAAGTTTTTGGGTTCCACCGTTTCGCCCTTGTAGACGAAAGGCTTGTCGGTGTAGTTGCAGACGGTTTGGCTTCCGTCTGAATAGGCCGTCATGAATACGCCTTCGGCAAGCTCTTTGTGGTCTTCAATAAATTCCCACTGTAAATGCTTTACGGGCTGGTAGATTTCATACATCTTTTTGACCGGTTCAAGCCCGTATTTTCTATAGTTGGTAAAATAGAAGCAGGGGCGTCCGCCGAATTCTATCACTTTCAGCACGCGCGTATCGATGTCGGGCAGGAACGAAAATTCGTCTTTTGGCGAATGCGGGTATGTGGGATCGACAGTCCCCCAAAAAGGGTTGCTCAGGATTATTCCGTGGTAGGCAATCTGCCAGAACGGGACTAGTTTTGTAATCATTTCGTTTTTGCGCGGGGCGAATTTCGGGTAGGCTGAAACATAGAATGCAAAGTCCAAATATTCCGCGGCAAAGTCGAACGACGATTCGGAGCTGAAACCGCCGAAGCGTTTTTGGAAGGCTTTCATAACGGTTTTCCAGGCTTGGATTGTTTCCTCGCGCCCGCAGTAATGTTCTTTCGAGAAACAGATTTGCGGGGTGATGCAGGAGATGACATCGATATGGTGCAGGCCGTGGAACCCGAGGTTTTCGATTATATCCATATCCTCGCGCAGGCGGTATTTTACAATCTGTTTGGCGCAGGTTCGGTAGGAAATTCCGCCGCTCCAGAAACCGGTGTTATCGAGTTTCCCGTCTTCGCGGCGGCCTACGGCGCGCTCGTCCCAGTTGTTTGCAAGTTTGAAAAAGCAGGTGTAGTTTGTATGGCATGTTATTTGGTAGCCTGCGTCTTGGGCGGCTTTTACGGCTTCGCGCAATTTCGCCTCGCCGCCGAATATCGGTTCTACGGGCAGAAGTTGCGGCCAACAGCCGTCGTGCCCGCCTTTGTTCCACCCTACGGTATGCACGTCAAGTTCTTCAATGCCGTTTTTCTTGAACCAATGAATATAGTTTTTCAGGTCTTCAAACGTGTTAAATATGCGGGGCTTGAGGTCGGTTTCGGGCGTAAGGTCTTTTTTTTGAAACGGTTTTACGCCGTGTTTTACGCGCACGAGCATTGTTTCCACTGTCTTTTTAACTTCCGGACGTTCCGCCGCGCGCTGGCGCAGGGTCGGGATTTTTTCAACCTCCAGTTTGTATTTGCGGTATCTTTTTGCCATATCCGCGTAGGTGGCGTTTTTCGGCATATCGTAGAAATCCACAATCAAATCTTTTTTGACCCAGCTGATATTTCCGGACTTGACGTAGATGCGCAAAGAGTAGTTTCCGTCTTTTGCGGTTGCGGCAATTCGGCAGTCGTAGGCGTCGGATTTTAACATTGCAAGGGCGGAGGTTTGCGGGGTTTTGATTCCGAACGCCGTCAGATGTTTGCCCGCTTCAAAACTGCCGTTGTCCATTTTGAATTCAATCAATTCAACGGGGGCGAACAAATACCAGCCTTCGTCCCCTTTTTTTGCGTTCCACTTGGGCGAGGTTATTCCCGTCAAGACAAGGTTGTTGTCTTTGTTCATATACTTTGCCGGAAGAACGAGACGTTTTGCTCCGTCGGGCATTCGCAAAAGTTCGATTTTGCTTTTTTCGATTCTATTTTTCTTGTAGGTCAATGTTAAATCGACAGATTCCGCAAACGCGCACGCCGCCAGCATTATTGCCGCAAAAGCGGGTATGATTTTCTTTAACAATTTCATATTTCGTCCGTTTCTATACAGGTTATTTTTTCGCAGGATAGGGCAAGTGTAATGCGCCGCTTTTTGATGTCAACCAACTTCGGGGCGCGGAATAGTGGGGCGCAAAAAAAAAGAGGTTCAAGCGAACCTCTTTTCTTTGCAATGTAATTTAACTTACTTGGCGATAACGCGAGCCATTTCCAAAACCTTGTTGGAATAGCCCCATTCGTTGTCATACCAAGAGATAACCTTGACGAAAGTCGGGTCGAGCTGGATACCGGCTTTGGCGTCGAAGATTGAAGTCTTGGAGCAGTTGCGGAAGTCCGTGGAAACAACGGCGTCTTCCGTGTAGCCGAGGATACCCTTGAGTTCGCCTTCGGAGTATTTCTTCATAGCGGCGCAGATAGCGGCGTATGCGGCGTCCTTATCGGCGGCGGGAGCTTTTTCGAGTTCGACAGTCAAGTCGACAACCGAAACGTCGGAAGCGGGGATACGCATCGACATACCCGTCAATTTGCCGTTGAGCTGGGGAAGAACCTTGCCGACAGCCTTTGCAGCACCCGTCGAGGACGGAATGATGTTTTCGAGGATACCGCGACCGCCGCGCCAATCCTTCTTGGAAGGGCCGTCAACAGTCTTCTGAGTAGCCGTAGCAGCGTGGACAGTCGTCATCAAGCCGCGCTTGATTCCGAATTCTGCGTCGAGAACTTTGCAGATGGGCGACAAGCAGTTTGTCGTGCAGGAAGCGTTCGAAATGATTTTCTGACCAGCGTAGGTCTTGTCGTTAACGCCGTATACGAACATCGGAGTTGCGTCCTTCGAGGGAGCCGACATAATGACTTTTTTCGCGCCCGCTGTGAGGTGTTTGCCCGCCGATTCTTCTGTGAGGAAGAAGCCCGTGGATTCTACAACGACGTCTGCGTCGACTTCGTTCCACTTGAGGTTTGCGGGGTCCATTTCGGCAGTGAGGCGGATTTTGTTGCCGTTAACAACCATGTAGTTGCCTTCGACTTTAACGTCGCCGTTGAATCTTCCGTGAACCGAGTCATACTTGAGCATATAAGCCAAGTATTCGGGATCGAGAAGGTCGTTAATGCCGACGATCTGGATATCTTTCGAGAAGTTTTCTACGGCAGCGCGGAAAACCATGCGGCCGATACGTCCGAAACCATTGATACCTACTTTAATCATTTTATTTCCTTTTTACTTTATGGGTTTAGCAATAAAAATTAAAGTCGCATTATTTGACGGATTTTTTTTCTTGCAACACTTTTTTTGCTATTTTTCGAATTCAGGGGGAAAACATACAATTTTGAACGGAATAGCCTTTCGCGCGGGCGAATCGGCGGGCGTTGTCGGATACCTCCATTTTTGTGTTGAGAGTTTGTTTTTTTTAGGCAACATAGCCCGATATGCAAAAAAATAAGTTCAAAACCGACAAATTTTTCGTGTTTGTCTACATTTTGGCTGCGGTGCTTTTTGTTCTGCAATGCGCCATTGTCGTTTGGGGATTAACCTGTTAGTTGGCGCGTATGTTTCAAGACAATCCCACTTTCGCCCTTGTAAATTTCGCCATTGCGGCCTGCCTTTTCCATATGTGGCTTGGCGATTTCCGCTTTTGGCGCGCAAACGGCGCGCCGCGCAACGGGGCTTTTGCGGGCGCGACTTCCGTTTCGCCCAAGTTTGGGGTTTTTGCCGCGCTTGCCGCCGCCGCGCTGCTTGCGGTTCATATTGCGGTCGAAACTGCGTTGGGCGTAGAGCAGAAACAGACGTCGGTTTCGGCGTGGGCGTTGTTTTCGTGGGTCGGCGCGGCGTGGACTGAGGAGTTCATTTTCCGCGGATATTTGGTTGTTTCAAACAGGGGCAGGGCGGCGTTGGTTGCGTCGATAATCGTTTTTTCGCTCGTTTTCGCTCTCGGGCACCCGTTTATGTGGGACTATTCCGTCCCCGAAGGCGCGTCGGTTTTCGGCGGGCAGTGGAAGTTCGATTTCTCCGCCCAGCCGATAAATGCCACGCTTTCCATCTTTACCTGTTCACTCTTATTCTACGCACTGCGCTTTGTCCCCGCCAACAAAAACCGCTCAATTATTCCGTGCGCGTGCGCGCATTTGACCTACAATTTGGGCGTTTTTGCCGCCAAGGCGGTTCAGGGGTTTGTGGGCTGATATGTTTTCGCGCGCCGACAGAAAGCTTTTTACGCTCGCTCCCATGGCGGGTTTTACGAACGCCGCGTGCAGGTCGATTTTCTCCGAATACGGAGCCGACGCCACGGTTTCGGAGTTCGTCTATTCCCGAGCGGTTCTCAAGGGGGCTGCGCGGGTGCTTGAAAAGCTCGCTTTCGAAGACGGAGCGCGCCCCGTCGGAATCCAGATTTTCGGCGACGACCCCTCCGAGATTGCCGACGCCGCGCAGCTTATCCGCGAAAGACTTTCGCCCGATTTTATCGACATAAACTTCGGCTGTCCCGCCCCCAACGCGGTCGGCGCGGGTGCGGGCGCGGCGCTGCTAAAGGATGTTCCGCGTATGTGCGCCATTGTAAAAAAGGTTTCGGAAAGTCTCGACATTCCCGTTGCCGCAAAAATGCGCACCGGTTGGGACAGCCAAAGCATTGTAGTTCCCGACGCCGCCGTTGCACTCGAGCAGGCGGGCGCGAAAATGATATGTCTTCACGGGCGCACGAAGGCGCAGGCATACCGCGGCGACGCCGACTGGCGGCTTATAGAGCAAACCGCCCGCGCGCTTGAAATTCCGCTCTGGGGAAACGGTTCTGCGGAAAGGCTCGATGTCGGTTTTTTGCGCGGCAGCGCGTGTGCCGGCTTCAGTATCGGGCGCGCCGCGCTGGGCAATCCGTGGGTTTTCCGCCGTCTTAAGGCTGCCGTTTCCGGCGAACCGTTCGAAGAGCCGACGCCGCGCGAGCGCGCCGCGCTTGCCCTGCGCTACGCCAAGACAACGGCGGAATGGGGTTTCGACAAGGCGTCGCCCGACAACATCAAATTCATAAAAACCCAGATTATGTGTTTTCTGAAAAATGCCGAAGGGTTCAAACGCCTGCGCGTGCGTATGAAAGACATAAACACTTTATCCGAACTAAAGGAACTATTATGCGGACAATCATAATATATCTGTTTTTAACAATATCTATTTTAGCTGCCGATGTGGAAAATTTCGGCGCGGTGTTTACAAAGGGCTACGAATTCTATCTGCGCGGCGACTATCCTGCCGCGAGGGAAATGTTCGCCCAAATCCCCCCCCAGAAGACGGAACTTTCGGCTCTGGCGAGCTACTATCTGGCTTCGATTTACGCTTTTGAGGGCGACGCAACGGCGGCGGAAAAGAACTTTGCGCTCGCACTTGAAAACGCGCAGACACCGCAGACGCGCTCCAACGCGTTCGTTCAGGCGGCGCGCTTTTTCATCGCCAATTCCGACTACGCAAAAGTTGTGGAGTTTTCGGAAAAAATTCCCGCCGACTTGCTCGGCGGCCGCGGAAAATTCTACGTAGCGCAGGCTCTGTATTTTCTCGGCAAGAAGAAGGAATCGGCGAAAATGTTCGCCTGCATTCTTCCCGAATTTGACGACAAAGCCTCCGCGGGTGCTGATATGCTCGTTGCAGCGGTCTTGGAAAAGAAAAAATTTGCGGCCGTCTTGAAGCTCGATTTCACTCCCAAGACCCCCGCGGGCATTGCGCGCGCCGACATTATGGCGGGGCGAAAAATCAACCAGTCTTTCGGCGAAATCAGTTTCCTCGCCCAGACAATCCTTGCCGAGCAGACCCCGACTCCCGAAATTTTGGACGCGCTCGCCCGCGCCGCTTTCGAAAATTCCGACTCTCCGTTCGCGTGGCGCGCCGCCGTTTTGCTTTCAAAATCAAGGCTCGACGCCAAGGACTATGCGCAGGCCATGGTTTTTGCAAACGACGCGCTCAAGCTGTCTTCGCCCGACACGCTCGGACACTTCCGCGCGCTCATTGCCAAAGGCGACGTTTTCAGAATGCAGAAAAAATATGCCGAGGCAATCGACGAGTATATGAAGCTTTACATGAACCGACGCGCGCGCGGCGAACCCATTGCCGAAGCCATTTACAAAACGGGGCTTTGTTTTTTCGAGCAGGGGCTTTGGGCTGATGCGCACGTCTGCTTCCAGCGCGTTTTTGTGGCGTTTTTTAGGTTCGAATACTGGGGAAGCCGCGCCTACTACTACGACGCCCAAGCCCTCTATTCGATGGGGCAACGCCGCGACGCCAATGCGACGCTGCTTGAGTATTTCCGCCGCGCCAAGGACAAATCTTCGGAGGTATACAAGGCGGCGCGCGCCTACTACAACTCGATTTAAAAAAGCGCGAGGGCGCGTTTGCTTCGCCGACGAGTTTATTTTTTATTGATAAGGCGAAACCTTTGTTTCGCCTTTTGTTTTATAAACTCTTCGAAGCAAACGCTCTCGGGCATCATTTGGTTTTGGCTTCGACTTACGGGCGTTAAGCCCGCTACGCTCGCCAAAACACAAATCCTGTCTCGAGCCTCGCACTTTTTTGTTCTGTTATTTTCAACTCATTTTTTAAGTTGGAACGTTTCTCTTTTCTTCGGCAATAGTCACATACTCAAGTATGCTCCTATCGCCTCGAAAATCAAAGCCGTCCCCTGAAGCCCAATTTGACAAACTTTTCTCAAGAAACGCTCTCGGGCATCATTCGATTTTATTTCGGATTGAACTCGCTCGCTTGGTTTTGCTTGCGCAAAATCCGCGTTGTTTTGAACTCGCATTTGTTTCACAAATGTCTCGGCACTCGCTTCGCTCGGCTCTTTGCCTACGGCAAAGCTTCCCACGTAAACGTGGTCGCCCTACGGGTAAAACACTTCGTGTTTTATTCTCCC